>NZ_MVAG01000072.1 GCF_002177115.1 Chryseobacterium mucoviscidosis
AAAGCAAGAATCTCCCTTGCGGCTTCTATAAAAGACATCATGATTGGTGAAAGCCACTTGTCCTTATGCCACAACATCTGTGTATACACGTGCAAATCCGGAATTTGCCATGGAAGGGCAACCAGTTCGCCTCGTTCAACTTCGGCTTCCACTACGATTTCTGGAAGAAAGGCAATGCCGATTCCCGAAATAGCACATTGTTTAATCGCTTCGGCACTTTGAAACTCTAAATACGTAATACTGTCAATGCCCTCTTTTTCAAAGGACCGGTC
>NZ_MVAG01000254.1 GCF_002177115.1 Chryseobacterium mucoviscidosis
GTATGACATTTACTCACGCTTGTTGAAAGACCGTATCATTATGCTGGGATCAGCAATCGATGACAATGTTGCGAACTCCATCGTATCTCAGCTTCTATTCCTTGAAGCCGAAGATCCAGAAAAAGATATCAGCATCTATATCAACAGCCCTGGCGGCTCCATCACAGCCGGTATGGCGATTTATGACACCATGCAGTTTATTAAACCGCAAGTCTCCACGATTTGTACGGGAATGGCGGCATCCATGGGTGCGTTCCTTCTTGCAGCCGGC
>NZ_MVAG01000038.1 GCF_002177115.1 Chryseobacterium mucoviscidosis
TTTATGTATCCTGTAACCCTGCAACGCTGGCTCGGGATAGCGAAGCGTTATTAAAAGCAGGATATACCATTGCGCGACTGGCGATGCTGGATATGTTCCCACACACGGGACATCTGGAATCGATGGTACTTTTCTCGCGCGTTAAATAGTTACGATTTGCCGATTTCGGCAGGTCTGGTCCCTAAAGGAGAGGACGATGGTTGCGGTAAGAAGTGCACATATCAATAAGGCTGGTGAATTTGATCCGGAAAAATGGATCGCAAGTCTGGG
>NZ_MVAG01000130.1 GCF_002177115.1 Chryseobacterium mucoviscidosis
TATCGTCAGCGGACAGGTCAGCTTTGATGACTTCAGCGGTGGGCTTAAAATGACTGCTCGCGAAGTGATGGATATTGACGAAGCCCGGGAAAAATATGCTCGCGGGCTTGCTATCTCGCTGACGGACAGGCAAATTGATGACCAGCTTTTAAACCGACTCCGTCAGTCTCTGGAACCCCACCGCTCTGGGACAATTCCAGTACATCTCTACTATCAGAGGGCGGATGCACGCGCGCGATTGCGTTTTGGCGCGACGTGGCGTGTCTCTCC
>NZ_MVAG01000044.1 GCF_002177115.1 Chryseobacterium mucoviscidosis
GGTGGACGCAGTTCCAAATCCTTTATTTTTGAAGGCCGATTGGATGAAATTCTTCGTCTCATTCGTCCGGGAGATTATCTGTTCGTGCAGTTCGGACACAATGATGCAACGATCAGTGTTCCTGACCGCTATGCTTCACCCGCCGATTACAAGAACTATCTGAAAACCTACATAGACGGCGTGCAGCAGCGGGGAGCTACGCCAATTCTGGTAACGCCAATGGGTCGCAGGGACTTTAACGCAGACACAGGCAAGTTCAATGTATCCTTC
>NZ_MVAG01000021.1 GCF_002177115.1 Chryseobacterium mucoviscidosis
GCCGAATGGCAATTTCTACCTCTTTTTTCATATGTCATTGCTCCTGGTTATGGAATAGTAATTCGATATGTCAATAATTTCAATGGTTAATTTGTCTTCTTTATCTAGTCTATCAGAACTAGGTATAGATTTCCAGATCAGAAATTATATTTTACATAGGTGAAAGGACTTATTTTGTTCTACCCGTTTTTGAAGAAGCAACCAGGGTTATATAAGGGTAAAAGGAGGGGCACGGAAATGACACAATTGCTGATCGGACTTGTACGCAC
>NZ_MVAG01000095.1 GCF_002177115.1 Chryseobacterium mucoviscidosis
ATCAACAGCTGGTGCTGGCGCAGTTACGGCAGGTGTTTGCGTGTTGGTTGCGGTGGTATCCACAGGTGATGTCGGCGTGGTCGCCATAGCCTGATCTGTGGTTGTCGACGTATCTAACGGTACACTCTGGCTTTGATTATTATTCAGTTCCGCAGAAGATTGATCGGCCATAGTGGTGATCTCTTCCTGCTGAGCTTTGTGGTCTTGCCACCACCAGGCACCGCTCAGACCAATAACCACAAACAACACCAGCCAGGTGAAGGTCATCA
>NZ_MVAG01000031.1 GCF_002177115.1 Chryseobacterium mucoviscidosis
ATGGATCAATTCGAACATAACCTGCGTCTTGTCGAAAAGGATATGCGTACACGCAACCGAAGATCTTTAATGGATAACATTCTCTCGTCAAGGTTTGAGCTGCTGGAATGGAGCAACCTGTTTATTCCTTTTCAGGAGCTGATCGCTGCGGCGAAGGAGGGGTATCACGGCGAGCTGGATGCCAGCCGCTCGTTTCAACAGCTCCTGCATCGAGTAGAAAGAATGGAAAGGCTGATTTATCACTATGAGCGCGAAATCGATACGCTGGT
>NZ_MVAG01000203.1 GCF_002177115.1 Chryseobacterium mucoviscidosis
CGAAAAAACACAAAAATAAAACAAAAAAAAAGAACATGATAAATTATAAAAATCTGTATGGAAACAGTGAAAATCAACGTTGACAACAAAACAAAAAAAAAAAAATGCACCCTGTCTGTGTACATAAAAGCGGATGAATCGGTCGACGGAATCACATCACCTGTTTTCCGCAGCCCCTCTCCGGCATAGTATCTGAGAATCGCGATTCCCCGCGCTGTTTCGCCTTTTGCTTCAGGCAGTGTTTTGCCCATTTCACGCGTCGCACATTC
>NZ_MVAG01000113.1 GCF_002177115.1 Chryseobacterium mucoviscidosis
GAATCTTTTAATGCGAAAATTAAAAACTTCAGACTACAACTTCGAGGGGTAAAAGACAGAACTTTCTTTCTATTCAGGTTGACTAAACTTTTTGCATAGCCCCCAAGTTTTGGCTATGATCCCTGAATAGAAGAAAACCACTCAGAATTCTCCCGAAATCCTTCGACTGTTGTTCGGTCTTTCTTCGGAAAAAATCCCATTTTTCCGAAGCCGATCCGAAGAAGACTCGAACATGATCCGAAGAAATGGGTTTTCAAACTGGTAACGGTCAAAGCCGGTCAAAAGCAGTCAAAACCCGTCATCTTTTTCACAGGTGCCTGAAATGGGAAAATTCTGTAATACCTTCGTTCAGTTAACCAATAAAAAAAGCACAAAATGCTACGAGTTACAAAAGGAATCCTTGGAGGGTTTTCAGAAATGCGAAAGAAACGCTTGCGTGTAACAGCAAGTATCTTGGGGCTTATACTTTAATTTAATCTGAGTCTTTGTCCAAAAAAAGGACGGAGATTATTCGGGATTTCCTGAAAAATCAAATTAAGAATAATTTGAGGATAAAAAATGTGTTTTCTGACAATCACAATCAAATTGAATAACTTTACAACAGATTAAGTATAAACCGGTTTACATCATATATTTTGTAGAGACTCTTCGATGCTTTTTTCCTTTGGAATGTTCATTTTAGATTTAATTTTACTCTTATAAACACGAACACTGCCATCGGTGATTTTTTCTAACATTGAAATTTCCTTTGCGCTTAAATTCAGCCTGAAATAAACACATAACTGAAGTTCCTGCTCCGAAAGGATAGGGTATTGTTCGGATAGTTTTTTGATAAAGTTTTGGTTCTCCACAGAGTTTTGTTCAGTAAAATCAATATTTCTTTTATCAATATTGATTAAATTGTTTAAGTCGAAATAAAGCTCTTTAAGTATACTTTCCGGATTGTTCAGGTTAGACTTTCTGGCCTTCTTAATTTTTTCTAAAAATGCTTTTGCGGTTTCCTGCTTTATATTGAGATTAAGATGCAGATTTCTTATTTTCTCTTCCTGCAATTTCAGATTCTGCTGTAAGATTAATTCTTTCTGGTCTGAAATTGTTTTCTGCTGAGCGTTCATTTCTTTTTCTATTTTTCTTTTCTTGAATGTAGAAATGAAAAAATAGGTTAAAAATGAAATAATAATAATGCCGATAAGAATAATCCATGATCTTTGCACTTTTTGAGAATGTATCTCATTATCATACTTCTGATTAATGTTTTTAATGATGGTTTTATTTAAAGCTTCATTTAAATATCCCATCATTTCCTTGTTGTCTGCTATCATTTCATCTTTAATCTGAAGTGTTTTAAAATGATAGACTTTGGCTTCATTATAATTTTTGAGGTTGAAATAATAATCTGTAAGGGTTTCAGATATAAGTAATCGGGTATCAAAATCGGGTGATTTTTTTTCTGAATTTTTCAGATAATCAATAATAACATTCATTTTTCCTGTATTCTGATCAGATTTATAAACTCCATATAAATCTTTGCAGATAATCACCAGATCCCGCACAAGATCTTCTCTGTTTTTATTTTGGTTAAAAAGATTTTCTAATAAAGCCTGAGCTTCATTTCTGTTGCCGTTTTTTATATACGCTTCTGCAAGATTCTCACTAATATGTAAAAAAAACAAATGTTCTTGATGGGTCATGTTTTTTTTCTTAGTCAGAATTTCTAAAGCTTTTTTAAATTCCTGAATAGCGTTGTTGCTTTCATCTTTTTTTATATAAACCAATCCGAAATTATTGTACATGGATGAGATATATAAATATTGGTCGGGAGTGTACAGCTTAAGGGCTTTTGTGAAATATTCATTGGCTTTGTCATATTTTTTCTCATTGTAATACAGCCTGCCTTTAACGTGATAAAGATGAGGTAAAGATTTGGAGTTTTTAACTTTGAGTTCGTTTTCTATTGATTGATTCAGGTAGTAAAAGCTCAGATTACTGGAATAATTTTCAAAATGTAGTGCCAATGAAAAATTAACATCGGTGATAACAATAGAATATTTATTATTATTTGCTTTCCATAATTCCATAAGAGTAAGGAAGTGGGAAATTCTGTCTTTTTTATCCTGATCAAAAGTAAATAGAAGTGCGTATTTGTAAGAGATAAAATAAAGGCTGTCTTTTGTTTTTCCGAATTTATTTTTTTCAAGATCTGCAATTTTTTGAAGTTGCACTTTATTATCAATATTGTTCTCAATTTTCTTTTTCAACTGCTGAAAATATTCTTCCTGTGAAAAGCAAAATATAGAAAAGAACAAAATAAAAAAAGATAGATTTTTCTTCATTGGATTACTTGTTGGTTGCAAACATATACGATAAAAAATTGCTGTAAAACATTATTAACAGTAATGTAAATTTAACTTACTGATTATTAAATTGTTAATTTTTTAAAATTAATGAATATTTTAATTATTTCTTCTTTTTATTAATACTTTTTAATACCTCATTTTCATCATTTGCACTCGTAGGTATATAATTTCGCAGACACAACGGAAAGAATAAAATCTTCCTTCAACAGAAAATGATGAAATTTTGGTTAGGGTTTGTACTGTTTTTTTTCTGCGGGTGTTGGATGCACTCACAGGATGTCGTTAATACCCAAATCATAAAGATGGGAGGCGCAATAATTATTGAGAATGATGAATCAGATACCATTGCAGATAAAGTAAAAACAGAAAGAAAATCTCTTTTCGTTATCAGAAAAAAACAGACTAAGCAACATAAAAACATTCAAAAGAGAAATACTAAATTAATTTCAGTAGACAGCAGAAAAAATCGCTCTGAAAAAAAAACACAAATAAAAACATATAAGAGTTCAGATGATGATTGGCTTTTTTCAACTTCACTGGTGAAAAAGATTTCTGCTGTTTTTTCTTCGAATACAAATCCCGATCTCAAAAAGAACTTTAATAATTATGTTTTCTTAATAAGATTATTCAAAGAACATTTTATCAGAAAAAACACCTATTTCTATCTCTTTTTTAAGCATTCAGAAATATGGCATCAGTTTTTCAACAAGCCTCCGCCATGTATTATTTAAAGATCAATATCTGTCATCTTCAAAATAGTCATAGGGTTTGTCAAGCATTTTGTTTTAAGGATTCACTCTACTGAAAGAGATTAAAGCTACAGGTTTTCAGACAGATAATGGAATATGGTTACATAATAATTAAGATTTATATAAAGTACAAAAATGAACAACATAAAACTATTTTTGGTTTGTCTGCTTTTCTTATTAGCAAGCGGAGCAAATGCCCAGACGAATTTGGCACTGGGAAAAACCGTAACCTCTTCGGCAGGCGGAAGTTCACTGTCTAATCTGGTAGATGGTAATTTTAATACAGCTGCGATTACAGGTAATGCTGCAGTTCCGCCTAATGCAGAATATTTTCTGGTGGATCTGGGTTCAGACTATATTATCGATAACGTAACATTAGGATCGGTAGTTCCGGATAATGGACGCTCCAGAAGATTTATGCTGATTACCTATCCCAGCACAGTGGGAGGTAATTTAGGATTTAATCCGAATACTTATATTGCTGCTAATAATACCTGTTATTTATACAACAGATTAGTATATACAGATCCTGCAGGATTTGTGGATTCCCAGACTGTGTTGGGAGGCGGTCCGGTTCCCGCTGTAGATAATTCTAAGAGAGGACCGGCTTTCCCTGGTGGGCAAATCAATATGCACGTTGGTATACATAAAGCAAGATATGTGCTGATTCTTAATTTGCAGGATGACAACCTCGAATTTACAGAATTGCAGGTATTTGCCTCTACTAAACCAGCAGTAAGAAATTTTGTAAACGGTGGTTTTGAACTTGATGGTGCTGGTATGCCAAGAGAAGGCGATGTACGAGGATGGAGCACTACGGAAGCGGCAGCAATGCCCGGCAACAGAACCCCGGTAATTCCTACGCAAGGCAGTTTAATTGAATACTGGAGTGATGGACAACTGGAAGGAGGTTCTCCGGTTTTATCATCTCAGGGATCATTTTGGGCAGAATTAAATGCTTATACCAATGGAATGCTTGAACAAGAACCAATATGTGTTCTACCCGGAGAAAGTTTTACGTGGTCATTTCTGCACCGGGGAAGAAATGGAGTTGATGTAATGGGGTTGCGTATAGATGATCAAAACGTTGCGGAGTTTTCAGACAATAATGGACAAGGCGGAACCCATTCTTTTATTTTAACAGGGAATAGCACGATTAATACAGGATTAACACAAAGTGCAACCGATGTTAGAGGATGGACAAGATATACCGGAACCTGGAACAATACTTCAGGGGTGGCAAAAACAGTATTTTTTTCATATTATGCAAAAAGTACGGCGTCTAGTGGATTGGGTGGCGGTAACTTTATTGATGATGTGTCGATAACTTCTCTCAACAGTATTGCCAATTTATCAACCGCGTCCAGCAGTGGTCTGGAAACAATACCGAGTGCTAATCTTCCAAAATTAACCATCAATGGGAGTGTTACCACAGCACAGACCATTCAGATTAATATAACCGGAGGTACAGCCACCAGAGGAGTAGATTATACTACAATACCTGCAACAGGATTAATTACAGTAACAATACCTGCAGGAAATTATGATGGAACAGATGCAACTGCTATTAGTTTAGCGCCTTATATTCAGATCAATCAGGATAATATATCAGAATCTAATGAAACGATAGAATTTTCTCTTCAGAATTCAACGGGCAATGTATTGATTGCGCCGACTTCAGGGTGCTTTACCAGAATCGTATCTGCAATTTATACGATTATTGATCCTGTAGCGGATCTTTCGATTGTGAAAACTGTTAATAATGCCACACCAAATGTAGGCAGCCCTGTACAATTTAGTTTGGTGGTCACCAATAACGGTCCGGATAATGCTGCCGGGGTTTCCGTAACAGATCTCCTACCTAGCGGTTATACCTATCAGAGTTCTACAGCAACCTCAGGTTCTTATGCTCCGGCAACAGGGATTTGGGCAATCGGCAATTTAGCCAACGGAGCAGCAAGTACTCTCACCATAACGGCTTTAGCAAATTCTACAGGAACGTATCTGAATACAGCTACTGTTAGTGGAAATGTATCAGATCCTGTTTCTGGCAACAATACATCTTCGGCAACGACAGCACCTGTGGTTCAGAATGAATGTATGGGAAGTACGGCAACTAAGTTAAATTTATCCGGAGGAGTTTTGATTTCCGGTACGGCAAATACGGTAGGCGCAAAATATAAATACAGTAATGCTATTGGAGGAACGGGAGTGAGCCAGCAAGCAGACGTTGTGTTTGAACTTACAGCGTTGGATTATGGGTCATCTTTATTACAATCGAATTATAATTTTGTTTTTGATGTTCCCCAATCTACTGCAGGTATTGAAAATAATTTTCAGCCTGGTTTTATAAGAAGTACGACAGGAAATATAAATAACATTCCGAATGGAACTTATCACCAGTCTTCAACCTGGAAAGTTACAATATACAAAGCAGGAACGAATACACCTTACAGTGTACCGTCTATTGTGCAGGTACTGGATAATGACGGATCGCTGTCTTCAACAATAAATGTGATTGAAAGTGTAGAGTTTTTATCTCCGCTTCCGGCTCAGATTTTAACGAGTACCCCTACAACACAGATTGTTACAGGAAATGTTGTGAAATCTAATGGAACTTCACAACCGGGTATAGGAGTAGATCCTCAGTATTCTGCTTATGGAAATTACGGTTATGCCAATGAGTTTAGCTTTAAATTAGATAATGAGATTGTAATTAATGGAGGAGGAACCGGAAGCATCAGTTCAAATCTTGCTAATCGTTATGCGTCAGTTAACTTTGGCTGTGACTTCTCCGGAACCAATAACTTTACCAAGCAGATTGTCCGTGGAAAAGTTTATACCGATACGGATGGAGGAACACCAAGCGGAGTACCTTATACTGCGGGTAATGTATATGCAAATCTGGTAGATCCAAACGGGATCATTGTAAATTCCCAAATGGTGAGTACTGCAACCGGAATATACAGTTTCAGCAATGTAATCGCAGGAACCTATACCATAATACTTACAAACGCAATGCAGACAGTGGGAGCAACGGCCCCTGTTTCATCTTCATTGCCGCCAAACTATGTTAATGTTACATCTACAGACAGCACTCCTACAGATGGAATCACTACGGTAGTTGTAACCAATGTTGATTTGGATGGTATTGATTTCGGAATCAATCTGGCGGTTTGCTATGAATCTCCTACCGATACAGGCAGTTCAGTTCCGGTAAAACATGGGATTACCTTATTAGGAAGAGCAGGAGCAGGTAACGGAAACTGGCCGATGCTGAGAAATTCGGCTTATACCGTATTAGAATCCAAAACGAAAGGTTTCGTGATTACCAGAAATTCTAATCCTGAAGGAAGTATTGCAATTCCTGTTGTGGGAATGATAGTGTTTGATACGGATGAAAATTCGGGCAAAGGATGTCTGAAAATCTATACAGGATCCGGATCCGGTGAAGGCTGGAAATGCTTTAATACACAGACTTGTCCATAACATTTTAATACCATTGGGTAATGGTGTTTATTGACCATGCCCATTGTGTTATCAAATATAAAACAATGAAAAAAATAATCATACTTATCGGAATATACACCTCGGTTTTATCATTTTCTCAGGTAAGAATCGGGGAGAAAACAATTAATCCTACCAATTACGATTTAAGCAGTGCTTCCGTTTTACTGGAATTCGGGGATACAAATAACAAAGGAATTGTTCTCCCTTATGTAGAAACGGTTCCTGCAGGAGCCAATAATGCTAAAGGTGGTACTTTTATTTTTGATGTGTCTGCATCATCGGAATATAAAGTTAAAGTAAAAAATGAGAACACAGGCTGGACAGATCTCAGTGTACAATCAGGCTACAGCACAGCGGTAGAAACGGTAGTGAAAAATCCTCAGGCGGCTCCACTGGCAGACAAAGCCGGAGCAAAAGCTGTGATCGGAAATTCTGCCACAACAACGGACGGTGTTCTGGTTTTGGATTCAGGAAACAAATCCATGGTTCTTCCTATAGTTACCAATTATACCAACATCAAGAATCCGTCACCCGGAATGATGGTTTTTCTGAAAGGGGCAACTGCAGACAAACATCGTTTGGTGGTTTTTAATGGACAGAAGTGGACATTCTGGAAACCATAACATTAAAATATAAAAATGGGAACAGCTTAAAATTTTACTTTTTAAGCTGTTCATTTCAAACATTGCCAGCTCTATATGTCTGAAAAATATAAATATCTCATAGGAAAAACCAAGCAGGAAGTCATTTCCATTCTGGGACAGGAATTTAATTTTTATCCGTCGGATCATTGGAGCTATGAACTGTATACAACCTGGTGGGGCAAGCAGGCAACACTGTATCTGGATTTTCAAAATGATCGGGTTAGAGATTTTAAAATAAACTTCAGATACTTGAGATTCTAAATTCTTTACTTTAAACAACATGTTTTTAATTGATTGCTTTAAAAAGTAGAATATGAAAAAAATAGTCATTTTATTTTATACATTTATTTCCATTACTATTCTGGGACAAAATTCATTAGAACAGACTTCTTCAGACACTGAAATCAAGATAGATTTTAAAAAGTTTGAGACTCAGTTTTATAAAAAGAAAGAAACTTCTCAGAAAATGAAGGGAAATATATCAATCCTTCTTCCTGAGAACGGTTTGATAAAATTTATTTTAAATGAGAATGATCTTATACCGAATAGAATTGCGTCGATTATAACATTTGACGGTAAGAGTGAAGATGGGAAGTTTTCAATGAAACTCTCTTTATACAATAATAGGCTAAGTGCAATTATTAAAACTTATCAGGGTAAATATTATGTATTGGAAAGATCAGGGATTAGTTCTTCAGATCATTACAGAATATACAGCTTAAGTGAAGCCATGAAAAAAGAGGCTTTTATCTGCAGTGCGAATGTTGAAGATTTCCTTTCAAAAACTCATGATGGTTCCATAATATCAAAATCAGTAACCAATTTTCCGATCGGATCACAGCTCAGAAAATATCGTATGGCTGTTGCAGCCACAGGCGAATCGGTAGAATCATTAGGCAGTGCGGATGCAGTTCTTAATGAAATTGTATCCAAGATTAATGCAGTTAATCTTATCTATGAATCTGAAATTTCCGTTACTTTTACTTTGATATCCGAAACACTGAACAAAAGCATTCTTTTTACCAACTCTGCTACAGATCCGTTTACAGGAACCGGAGGAAGTGCAGGCCAGGCAGGTTTTGTAATAATGAATAATTCAGGACTTCTTACTTATAATAAATATGATATAGGACATACGGTAAATATAAGTACTTCGGGAGGAGCAAGCGGCACAGCTGGCGGGCAGCCTTGTAATGATTCTTCAAAAGCTTTGGGGTGGTCTAACTGGGGAACACAAAACAGTCTGGGATTTGTTACAAATCTTATAGCTCACGAAATGGGACATCAATTCGGAGCAAGCCATAGCTACAATGCTACAGGAGGAGATTCCCCCGGAGATACTTTTTGCGCCAATAGTTGGAGCAGTAGCGGAGCAGTAGAACCCGGAAGCGGAGCCACTCTTATGGCATACGGAACAAACTGTTCTTATCCTGTAGACCAAAGATATCCTTCTGATAATTATGAATCCTACTTTCATGCAAGAAGTCTGGATCAGATTCTGAACAGAATACAGACCCTTTCTACATGCTATACAGTCGTTGCAAGCAGTAATACACCGCCTGCTGCCAACGCAGGAGCCGATATTACCATACCCAAAAATACACCTTTCAGGCTCTTGGGAACAGGAACGGATGCGAATGATGCCAATCTTTCTTATACCTGGGAAGAAAATGATGCTGCTACGGCTAATGATAAAGGTGCATTTGGATCCACATTAAATGGTGTTGGTGGCTATACTGCGGTCAGCAGTGCTACTGCACCGCTTTTCAGATCGGTTAAAAGCAATATAAATGGAGAAAGATATTTTCCAAAACTGAATTTCATCCTCAATAACCAGAATGTTCCTCCCATGAATGAGGGAGAAGCATTGCCCAACGTTGCAAGAAATATCAATCTTAGATTAACTGTTCGTGATAATAATGCTTCAAACGGTGGGATTGATTCGGATGATCTTAATGTTACGGTTGTTGATTGCGGACCTTTAAGTGTAAGCTATCCAAATGCATCAGGAATAACGCTGAATGCCAATAGCAGTGCTACGATAAGCTGGAATGTAAATAATACAAACTCAATAGCTAATACCGTTAATCTGTTTTTATCTATTGATGGAGGTTTGAGTTTTCCTTATATTTTAGCGAGCAATATTTTAAACAACGGAAGTTATGTTGTAACAATTCCCAATATTCCAGCTACAACTAAGGCAAGAATAAAAGTAAGTGCATTGCTCAATCCAAATGTAGAATTTTTTGATATCTCGGATAATAATTTTACCATAGCATCAGCTTGTGAAGCATTTAGAAGTTACATCAGTCCCACTTTTGCTGTAACAACTTATGCAGGATCTGCGATTGCGAATCTTAATATGACAGGTGCAGCGGCAGCCAGTGAACCTTTCAGTACAAAATCGATCATTTTTAATGCGCCGTCTACAAATTCAGCAATACATGGGTATTCCAGTGCAGATAATGTAACACCCATCAGCTTCAATGATAATTATCCCACTCATCTTGTGCAGTTTCGGGTAACGCAGACAGGAAATTATACGATTTCTAAAAATTCCGGTTTTCTTATAACTTCAGTGTATACAGCTACACCACCTAATTTGTCAGGTTTTTTAACATCAAACTCTACAGGGGCATATTATGGAGTTGTAAATGCTTCCGGTTCCACAAGATCCGTAGTACTTAACGAGGGAACAAATTATTTTATGTATTTATGTAATTTTAGTAATCCTGCCAATGCCAATACTTACACATTGACTTTTAACGGACCCGGAATGGTTTATGAAACCATAAATACACCATCAGGTTACAACTATACTTATATTGCCGTGAACAACAGTACAAATAAAGTAGAGGCTATTCATCCGACAGCGGATTTTACAGTATTACCAATAGGCTCTTATACCGTGAAAGGACTTTCATATATCAATACAGCTTCGCCTTCGTCATTTATTGGAAAGACATTTAACGAGATTGTTGCAATGGGTGTCTGTGTTCAGGAAAGTTCTAATAAAAGACAACTTACTATTACCGGAGTACTGTCAACTGCTGATATAAAAAAAACAGAAAGTGATATAAAAGTAGCACCCAACCCTGTAAATGACTGGCTGACTGTAGTAAGCGATAAAAATGTTTCAGAATATGAAATATTGGATTTATCAGGAAGGATTATTATTCCGAAATCAAAATTTCACAACAGTATATTTCTGAAAAACTTAAGCACAGGATCATATATTTTAAAATTGTTTGATGGTCATCATATCATCTATAAAACAACGATTATTAAAAACTAAAATGATTAAAAATGAAATTTAATTTTAAAAATATACACATAGGACATCTAATAAAAAGTAAAGTTTTGGAGCATGAAGATATAACGCTGGACAGAATTTGTAATTTTTTTGATTGTGATGAGGAAAAAATACAAATGATGTATGCTTCCGAAAATCTGGAAACCGATTTGCTTCTCAAATGGAGTAAATTATTAAAGTTTGATTTTTTCAGAATATATACTCAACATTTGATTCTTTATTCCCCTCCACAAAGTAGTGTTTCAAAAAATAGTAAAAATTCAACTCTTCCTCAATTTCGTAAGAATATCTATACGAAAGAAATAATAGAATTTATTCTGGAATTAATTGAAAAAGGAGAGAAGGATAAAAAAGAAATAATTGACGAATATAGAATTCCTAAAAATACGCTTTATAAGTGGATTAATAAGTATTCTCAGATGTAATATTCAGACAGAAATGTACAATGAAAGTAAATAACCAAAAACTGCATTAATTTAGAATATAAATAATTAATATAATCTTAACTATATTGTAAATGGGAAAATTTGAACAGCCTGATTATAACAAAATTTTCAGAGACATTGTAGAGAAAAAATTTATAAAAAGAAAAGAAGAGCTTTTACCGCTTTTACAGAATCACTTAACGGTATTAGATGTAATAAGAATTAATAAAATTATATTTGGTAAGGGCGATGACAACATAAACAGACTCAATCAGAAACATAAATCCTATGATAAAGAGACCATACTGAAAATTTTAGATTATCAGAGGAAGAATCATTACAACAATGTTGCTCTTGCAAAACATTTCAATCTAAGCCGTAATACAATTGCCAAATGGAGGAAGATTTTTATTAATTAATGGTAATTGAAAGAGTAACCGGAATATAAAATCATGATATCATTGAGATTATTCTGTTTCTTTATAAATGAGTGATATTAATAGTATTTCATAAGTGTTTTTAGATCAGTTGGTTAGGGGGTAATAATCTCAGTGTCTCTGATTCGAACCCGGGTGAAACCACATAAAAAGAGTTTGTATCATAACTCTATGATAGGGTTTGAGATTCACTGTACGAAAACCATTCTCCATCAGAAGGTCGAGAAAAAACATAAAAAGTACGTTTTCACTAGTTGTTAGACGGACTCTTTTTTATTTCAAGATTTAGTTTTTTGATCACAAAAACAGTCATGTTTTTTAACCTAAATTATCATTCCCCAATCAAAAACCACTCAGAATTCTCCCGAAATCCTTCGACTGTTGTTCGGCCTTTCTTCGGAAAAAATCCCATTTTTCCGAAGCCGATCCGAAGAAGACCCGAACATGATCCGAAGAAATGGGTTTTCAAACCGGTCAAAACCGGTCAAAACCGGTCAAAAGCAGTCAAAACCGGTCATCTTTTTCACAGGTGCCTGAAATTGGAAAATTCTGTAATACCTTCGTTCTGTTAACCAATAAAAATGCACAAAATGGCACGAATAACAAAAGGAATCCTTGGAGGATTTTCAGGGAAAGTGGGAACAATTGCAGGCGCAAACTGCCGTGGCTAGGACATTATGAGAAGCCGGAGACAACATAGCTTGGAATTTGATAATTAACTAAGATTATTTCTGAAACACAAAAGATGGCTGAGCGGAGCCGAAGCCACCTGTTGTATTTTGATTTTTTTAGTACTAAAAGTTAAGAATATTTTTAAAAGGAGAATAAACAGATGGCTGAATATAAAACTAAGGTGACTGAGCATATAACCAGATGACTGAACGTAAAACTAAGGTGATAGAGCATATAAACAGATGGCTGAACGTAAAACGAAGGTGGCTGAGCATATAACCAGATGACTGAACGTAAAACTAAGGTGGCTGAGCGGAGCCGAAGCCACTTTTTGAAATCCTGTTGAATAAATATTCACCCCAAAAATATCCCTCTTCACAACATTTTTATTTTTGCAAGTACAAAAACAATAATTTTGCAGAATAAGTATGAGCAAAAGAAAAGTATTTATTTTTATAGGGGTACTGATTTTTCTGTTACAGCCCGTTGTATTTCCTGCGTTTCCAATGGAGAGCTCAGAGCCGCATTATTTTAAGGAATTATCAGAAAATATATTGGGCAATTTGCTTATCCTCATCTTTTTTTACATCAATTATACTTACCTTATCCCGCGACTTTTATTTCAGAAGAAGTATCTGCAATACGGGTTTTCCGTTTTTGGAGGACTGTTGGTTGTTCTGCTTCCGCCCTGGATGCTTTTCGGCTCCCACCTTCCTCCTGATTTTCCGGAGCTGCCCATCCATCCGAGATCCCATGATCAGACAAATTTTCATAAAATCCAGATGTTTTTTTCAGATGTGGATCATTTGGTATTCCTGTTTGGAGGAACCGTGTTTTTTTCCACATTCTGGTTCGAGAGAATGCAGAATCAAAAAATAAAAAACGAAAAATTGCAGGCAGAACTTTCTCATCTCAAGTTACAGGTTCATCCCCATTTTTTGTTTAATACGCTCAACAGCATCTATGCTTCCGCCATAAAAAAAGATGATAAAACGGCAAATACGGTCTTGGTTTTTTCAGATTTTATGCGGTATTTGTTACAGGATTCCTATCAAAATGAAGTATTGCTGGAAAAAGAAATCCAATACATCAGCAATTATATCGAACTACAGAAATCAAGACTAAGAAATTCCGTTATAATCGAATTTGAAAAAGAAGGGAATTTTTATAATAAAAAAATTGCTCCCCTCATCTTGTTTACTTTTGTGGAAAATGCCTTCAAATATGGCGTAAATCCTGATGAGAATTCTGAAATAAAAATTGGAATCTCTATAAAGGAAAATGAATTGAATTTTACGGTTTTCAACAGAATCGTAACCACTAAAAATATAGAGTCCAGCAATATCGGAATTAAAAATACAAAAGAAAGACTGATGCTTTATTATCCTCAGAAACACACGCTGGAAATAAAAGAAGATCCAAAAGCATTTGTTGTAAACCTGAAAATTAATTTGATATGATTACAGCAATTGCACTGGACGATGAATTGCCATCTTTAGAAATTATAGAAGCATTTTGCGCGAATATTGATACTGTTGATTTAAAAAAGACCTTCCTTAAAACCAGCGAGGCAAGATATTTTCTGGAAAACAACCCTGTCGATTTACTTTTTCTGGACATTAATATGCCTGCAACTTCAGGAATCGATTTTTATAAAACACTTCCTCAGGAAACCTTGGTAATCTTCACAACAGCTTATAAAGAATATGCCGTAGAAAGCTATGAAATCGGCGCCTTCGATTATCTGCTGAAACCGTTTAGCTTTCAGCGTTTTAAAATGGCAATCGACAGAGTGGCGGAGCAAAAAAGATTACTCTCTGCCCACGATGAAGGTTTTATCTATTTTCGGGTAGATTACGGGTTGGTAAAAGTTGTTTTCAGTGAGATTCTGTACATTGAAGGACAGGATAACTATGTGAAATTTTACTTTGAAAACCAAAAATCACTTTTGGTAAGAATAACCATAAAAGAACTGCTGGAAAAACTTCCTGAGAACAGTTTTTGCAGAATCCACCGTTCCAGTATTGTTTCTTTATCGAAAATTACTTCCTTCAGAAACAAAACAGTCTATATAAAAGATATTGCGCTTCCTGTAGGCAATACCTATGAAGAAGACTTTCTTAAAAAAATATAATTTAACGTGAGTTCGGGATAAGTCTTCTTAACCGCAAGGTTAAACAAAGAGATTCAATTATCAGGAATTCAGCTTTTAAGATATACAAAGGCGTAAAACTTCTCAAAGTAATACCATTTTTGTCTTTTTTAAATAAACGAAGTGCCTTTGTTTAGCTTACCAACTTTCAATAAGTAAAAAAATCTTTTGTTTTTCTTTGCGATAAATTAATATATAATACTATAAATCAATTATTTAAATTTATTTCTTGTCCCGAACTGAGGTTAAAATTAAAAATATACATTTTCACCACAACTATTTTACCATTGACCACACTTTCCTGAAACCCATCAGATTATTGATTTTTTTTGTAATGAATTTTAAAATAACATATTATGAAAAAGATCCTTTCGATGGTAAGTATTCTGGGTATTGCACTGGGTACGGTTATCGTTTCGTGTTCGGGTGACAGCGATTCTGCAGATTCTGGTAATTCTACAAGCACTACAGGAGGAGGCGCATCCGATAATGCAGTGGGCACAACTGGAGCAGCATCCGTAGCCGCTACAGATGTTACGGCTTGTGGTTCCGTAACAGGCGTTTCCAAAATCGTCTGCCTTACCGAACAGTTTAAAGCTACGCTTACTTCCTCACAGCTTGCAGCCCTTCAGTTGGATTATACGTATGCCAACATCAAAACCTGGTCTAATCTTCCTGCCGCGATGTCTGCAAGAAAAGGAATTCCTTTGGGAAATCTTAATGCAACACAGGTAGGTATCGCCAAAGCCATCATTAAAGAAATGAGCGGAACTACTGCTAATGAAGGCTATGATGAAATTCAGCAATTGCTGTATGCCGATAACTATCTCAATGCCAATGGCGGAGGAAGCACCTATGGCTCAGGGAACTTCTATCTGGCTTTCTTCGGAACTCCTTCTGCAACAGGTAAATTCGAAATTATGTTTACAGGGCATCATAAAACCATTGCCAATACCTATAACAATGGTGCTTTGGTGGCTGCAACCCCTTTATTTACCGCTACAGAACCGTTGTCTTTTGCGGTTAACTCTACAACGTATGCTCCGATGGATCAGGAGAAAAATGCTATTGTTGCTTTACTTGGCGCACTTTCTTCCACACAGCTTGCCACTGCAAAAGCCAGTACAACGTTTACGGATCTCGTTTGCGGACCTAATGCCAACTGGAGTTTCCCGACTGCTTTTTCAGGGCTGCAGTGTTCTGCCTTGGATGCGACTCAAAAAGCACTGGTACTGAATGTAATTAAAACGTATGTAAACGATGTTTCCGATACTAATGCAGCTTCTATTCTGGCAACCTACACTTCAGAATTAGACAATACCTACATTTATTACAGCGGAAATACTTCGATGACGGTAAAAAATGATTATTTCAGAATTGCAGGTCCAAAAGTGTGGATCGAATTTTCCGTACAGGGCGGGATTGTTCTCAGCGGAGTGCACTATCACTCCATCTGGAGAGACAGAGTGAACGATTATGCAACGACTAATTCATAAAAAGATTCTTACTCAAACCTCACAGGTTTTTAAAACCTGTGAGGTTTAAAAATCCACAACAAAAAATTAAAAATGAAATGAAATTTCTTTTATTCCTTCTTTTTCCGGTTTTAATATTCTCCCAGAATACAATGAGGGGGATTATCTCTGATGAAAACGGTCATCCGGTAGAAAATGTTTTGGTAAAAAATATTTCTAAATCTCTGTATCATACGCATACCGATATTTCAGGGAATTTTTCGTTGGAAAATGTAAATCTGCAGGATAGTCTGGAATTTGTTCATCAGGATTTTGAGCCCCAAAAGATCGTTCTGAAAAATCTGGAAAACCTGAATATTATCTTAGAAAAGAAATCATTTCAGATTAAAGAAATCACCATTACGAAAAATTTAAAAAATTTAAATACCATTTCGAAAATCGATTTGCAGGTGCAGCCTGTTGCTTCATCTCAGGATCTGCTGAGAAAAGTTCCGGGGCTGTTTATCGGGCAGCACGCAGGAGGAGGAAAGGCTGAGCAGATTTTTCTGCGCGGTTTTGATGCCGATCACGGAACCGATGTTGCCATTTCTGTGGACGGAATGCCTGTAAATATGGTGTCTCACGCTCACGGACAGGGATATGCCGATCTGCATTTCGTGATTCCGGAAACGGTAGAAAGCATCGATTTTGATAAAGGATCTTATTTTGCGGATAAGGGCGATTTTGCCACTGCCGGATTTGTAGCTTTTAAAACCAGAGATTTTGTCGACAAAAGCAGTTTAGGATTGGAAATCGGACAATTTAATACCTTCAGAACCAACGGGATTTTTAATCTACTCAACAAAAACAACCAGTCTGCCTATTTTGCAGGTGAGTTTTTAATGACGGATAATTATTTTGATGCTCCTCAAAACTTCAACCGCATCAACCTTTTTGGAAAATATACCTCAAGACTGAGCGATAAAGACAGACTGTCTGTCTCTGTTTCGCACTTTAACAGCAAATGGGATGCAAGCGGACAGATACCGGAAAGAGCTGTAAACAGCGGACTTATTTCGCATTTTGGAGCAATAGACAATACGGAAGGAGGCACAACAAGCCGAAGTAATTTCAATCTTCAGTACGAAAGAAAAATGAGTGACGATTCTTTTATCAGAAATCAGGTGTATTTCAACAAATATGATTTTGAACTGTACTCTAATTTTACCTTTTTCCTGAATGACCCCATCAACGGAGATCAGATCAGGCAGAAAGACAACAGAACGATTGTAGGATTTCAATCGGAATACAACGGGAAAATAAATGACAATATCAGCTTTAAAACAGGAGGAGGTTTACGAAATGATAATAATAAGGATATAGAACTTTCTCATACCAAGAACAGACAAACCGTTTTGCAATATCTGAGTTTGGGAGATATTAATCAGACTAATCTATTCGGGTACGGCAGTTGGGATTTCTCTTTCGGAAAGTGGCTGATTAATGCAGGATTGAGGGTAGATTATTTCAAATTTAATGTTGTGGATCAATTGGCAGAAAAATATCAGAATCAGTCTGAAGCAAAAGCCGTTTTTAGTCCGAAACTTAATTTTTTATACTCTTTTAATACAGGTTTTAACGCTTTTCTGAAGTTAGGAAAAGGGTTTCACAGCAATGATGCAAGAGTGGTAATTGCCGAAAAAGGGAAAAATATTCTGCCGGCTTCTTACAATGCCGATTTGGGATTTTCGTGGAAACCTCTTCCCAACGTATTAATAAACGCTTCATTGTGGTATCTTTTTCTCGAACAGGAATTTGTTTATGTAGGCGATGAAGCGGTGGTGGAACCCTCAGGAAAAACAGCAAGAAAAGGTGTTGATGTCGGATTGCGTTATCAGTTGAACAACTGGCTTTTCTGGAATACCGATTTTACCTACACCCACGCAAGAGCCATACAAGAAGCCAAAGGCAGTGATTACATTCCGCTTGCTCCCAAAACTACCTTTGTCAGTGGATTATCCGTGAAAAATCTTAACCGTTTTTCAGGAAGCATAAACGCAAGATATTTGGGAGACCGACCTGCAAATGAGGATAACTCTGTAATAGCAAAAGGGTATTTTATCACTGATTTTTCTGTGAATTATCAGTTCAGGAAAGTTTCTGTGGGAATTAATATCGATAACATTTTCAATACCAAATGGAAAGAAACCCAGTTCCTCACCGAAAGCCGTCTGCAAAACGAAACCGAAAGCGTGGAAGAGATACATTACACCGCAGGAACGCCCTTTAATGCACGATTGATTTTAAAATATAATTTTTAAAAACAAACTTTTTTAAGCTTATTAACATAGAAATCTTTGCGCTTTCCAAGAAGAATATTTTTAATAAAAAAAGTTTAAACAAACTCAACCTATAATTTAAACACTTATACAATGAAAACACTATTCAGCATCACTGTAGCCACTTCTGTTGCGGCACTTTCATTTTTCAGCTTTTTTAAAAAAGATACGGAAACCCCAAAAGCAGCGTTTATGACGAATATTGCCAAGAAAAATAAAGCTGCGAAAACAGTGGTTACCACACAACAGATTATTGATCTGGCAAATGCCTTCAAAGCCACCCTTTCCAGTTCACAGATTGCAACGCTGGAGCTGGCTTATACGTATGCCAATGCAAAAACATGGTCTAACCTTCCTGCTGCCATGTCCCCAAGAATCGGGCTGAAAATGGGAACTCTTACAACGGCTCAGTTAACTGCTGCCAGAAATCTCATTCAGGCTTTATCCGGAACGGGAAATGAAGGCTATAACGAGATCTACGGACTTTGGATGGCAGACAATTATCTTTCTAACAACGGAGGCGGAACCACTTACGGAGAAGGTAATTTTTATATTGGATTTTTCGGAACTCCATCTTTATCAGGAACCTTTGAAATCCAGATGACAGGACATCACAGAACGGTTTCTAACACCTATATTAACGGAATTCTTGTGGGGGCAACTCCTTCTTTTGTCGCGGCAGAACCTTTTGCCTCTTTTACTTATAATTCGGCAACCTACCAACCAATGATTGAAGAAAAAACGGCTCTTGTGAATATGTTGTCCGGGTTATCTTCCGCACAGCTTACTACGGCACAGCTTTCCACAACGTATACCGATTTGGTCTGCGGTCCCGGAAAAGACTGGCTGTTCCCGACCACCAAATCCGGACTGAAAGTAAGCAATTTAACAACAGCTCAGAAACAGCTTGTCTACAATGCAATTGCAACCTACGTAAATGATGTGGACGATGCGAATGCTGCAGCCATTATGGCAAAATATAATAATGAACTGGATAATACATACATTGCATGGTCTACCGATGCCACACTGACCAACCAGAACGGTTATGTAAGAATAGACGGACCATCGGTATGGATAGAATATTCTGTACAGAACGGAATCATCCTTACTCCGAAACATCCTCACAGTATTTGGAGAGATCATACAACAGATTACGGAGGAACAGGAAATACATTATCCACGGATGAAACCAATACTTCCATTTCTAAACCTATGATTTATCCTAATCCGGTAAAGGATTTTGCTACTTTTAACTTTACAGCTTCTGAAAAAGGAAATACAAAAATCAACATCTATGACCAAAGCGCAAGATTAGTGAAGAGCATAGAAAAGAACAATCTGCCGAAAGGACAAAATTCTGTCTCTGCCGACTTAAGCAGTCTTGAAAAAGGAGTTTATACCTTCAATATACAACACAATGGTACAAAAACAAGCGGACAAAAACTCATCAAAAAATAAAGGGTTGAAGAAACTGTTTCTTTTATTTGTCTTTTTTTCAGTCTTTGCATCGGCGCATCCGCTGCCGGATACGAAGGTCATGTTTCATATGTATCCGAGCGGTGCGGCCATTGATATTACTGCGCCGCTTCGTGATTTTGAAATCGTTTTCAACGGTAAAATAACACCGGATCAGAAAAAAAAGATTCAGGAGTATTTTAAAGATCATATCAAAATTTCCTCTGAGAACAGATTCTGGAATATAGAACTTGTTGATTATAAGATCTCCAGAACACGGGATTCTGTGGTCGGGCTGTATGATAAAATAGATTTCAGGATTACGGCAAAACCACAAAAAAAAGAAGATACCCGAAATTTCACCCTTCATTACGATGCCTTTGTACACCAGATCTATAATCACAAATCGATTATAGGATTGGCTTCCGACTGGGAAAAAGGAGTACAGAATTCTAATCAGATTCTGGGGGTTGCAGCGCGGGATCTGGACGGAAATATTCAGCCTCTGAATATATCATTAGAGGAAGGAAATTTTTTTACAGGGTTCAAAAGCATGGTTGAAATGGGCTTTCGTCATATTTTAGAAGGGAAAGACCATATTTTGTTTTTAATTTCCCTGCTTCTGGTTGCCCCGTTTTTTGTAGAAGACAGAAAATGGAAACTTTTCCACAATAAAAAATCTGCGGTAAAAAGAGTGGTAAAGATCGTAACCGCTTTTACCGTAGGACATTCGCTGATGCTTATTTTGGGAGCCATACAATTAATAAACATCAACCCGAATAATATAGAGATCGGGATTGCGATTACCATTATACTGTCCGGAATCAATATCTCCAAACCCATCTTTTTCGGGAAAGAAGTTCTTATTGCCCTGCTTTTCGGATTTGTGCACGGACTTGCTTTTGCCAATACCATTACGTTCTTTAATCTGGATATCAGTCAGTTTATATGGAGTGTTTTAGGCTTCAATATAGGAATAGAACTGGTGCAGATCCTGATTGTACTGATAAGTTTTCCCATTATCCTCTATGTTTCCAACAGGTTTAAGAATATCGATCTTTACAGGTCTGCCGTTTCAGTTTTTGTGATTGTAATGGCTTGTTACTGGATGTATGAAAGAGTAGAAAGTTTCCTGCAATAACAAGGAGATGAGGAGTTTCTTTTAAAAATTCTGAAAACTCACCCATTCCATGATCTGGAAAATGAAAGAGGTTTAAGTGTTTGATTTTTAGATTTTAGTAAAGAGAGGATGAAAGCATCTTCTCTTTAATTTTTCCTGTTGTTTCATCTAATTGCTAACAGTAGATCTTGCGATGGCTGTAAAATTCTTCACAGAAGCTCAGACAGTTTTGAGTCTTGGATTGGTTATAATTGATTTTTTTTATTCTGATTTTCAGAAGGATATCGTTGCATACTATTTGCATTGAGCCAATAAACTCTTTAAAATTCCAAAAAATGAAACAAAATCTTTTTTTTGGAATTTTTTTTCCAAAGAAAAAAGTGTAAGCTTTTGAAAATCAATACATTTTAAAACAAGCATATTTGTTGAATGCGGTCTACTACCTAAAATAGCAGCAAGTATGAAAAATTTATTCTTTTTATTTATTCTTTTTTTAGGGGTAAATAATCTCTACGCAACAGGAGAGCCCTCAACTTATTTTCAAATTTATGTTCCACCGAATAACGATGCCGTACAAAGAAACGTCTGTTTAGTGGTAACGGCTATCTACGATGATACGGAATTTAATATCATTGATGACGGTGCGGACGGAGATACGGATGATTCTAAAACCGGAGTGTTAAAAGCAGGGCAGAGCTACGTCCTGTATATTAAAGACAATGGGATTAATGATGATGCCCGTTATGCTTCCGGTGGTGTTTTAAAATGGGACGGAGACTATTTTATTGTAAAATCCAATAAACTGGTGTATGCTTCCCAAAGTACAAACAGCGATTGGCAGCACGACTGGGTTCCGAGTGTGGATAAAAGCTCTATCGGGCAGAAATTTATTGTGTATGCTCCCATGATTACCTCTTCCAAAAGAGACATCAATGTATTTGCCTATCAGAATAATACCGTAATAGACTTTTACAAAATCTCTACTCAGGCAAAAACAAATACAGGTTTTACGGATGTTGATGCTGAAAATCCCGTAAAAGTTTTTTCCAAAACCCTGAACGTTGGGCAGGATTTAATTTACAGCTTTCCGGAAGGAAGGGATGCGATGATTTCGGGAGAAACGTATATGCTGGTCGCCAATAAGCCCGTAACGATGCAGTACGGAGCCTTATTCGGAAATGAGCGGGACGGAGGAGGATATGTACCTACCTCCAATGGAAGCTCTTCCGGAGAACTGATGTATTTCGCGGTTCCTTATCAGTCGGGTGGTGAACAGGAAATAAGAATTGTGAGCTGGGACAATGCCAATACCGTGAAACTGGATCGTTTTGTAAACGGAAACTGGGTACCTGTACAAACCTTTTCTCTCAATCGGTTAGCCGCGGGAGACTGGGTGGGAAAAACCAATGGAAACGTTTCTTATCCTACCGTCTTCAGAGTTACCTGTTCCGCAGGAAAAAAAGTCTCTGTTTTTGAAGGAAACTGGTTTGAAACCGGTTCTCCGGGAACCTCCGATATGGCAACAATGGTTTCTTCCGAAAGCGGAACAACGGCAGGAAAAAAGTTCCTCACCTATATTGCTCCTCCGGGAAATGAAACCAATGTAACCAACCCCTTAACAGGATCAAAGTATAACGGTTCCTTTTCTCACCTGTATTTATTTTCAAAAACAGGAGCTACCGTTACCGTAAAAGATGCTTTAACCAATGGGACAAAATTTAATAAAACATTTACCATTACTCCCGAGAAATATGCAGACTGCTCCATAAGTCTAAATGAATGGAAAGCATTTTACAACGGAACAGGAACAGCTTCAGGATCGGAAAGACCTTATCTGATCGTGGAAAGCAATAATGATATTGCGGTGATGAACAGTAATTTCAACGATAACTGGATGTGTTATACCGGAAGTTCTTTAGGACATTCTTTCACCCAGACAAGCAACGTAAGCGACGATGCACTCATCCCGACCGAACAGGCAACCGTAGTTTCTCAGGTTAAAACGGGCGGGGAAGTAACGAATCCTTCGGTAGAAGTTATTGTACAGGAAGGACTTAAAGTAGTAGAATCGAAAATTATTAATCCCAATCAATCCCAAACACAGGGTGTTGTTACGGAACTTAATGACAAAACAAAAGTAGAATATAATAACTTACCGACATTACAGCCGAACTCTACGTATCAGATTGAAACCAAAGTGGTGGCAACCGTAGGTGCCAATAACGGAGAACTGGTAGGAACCACGCTTAATTCCACCGTTGAAACCGTGATAACAGGAAAAGTGAACGGAGAAACACAACAGTCAACCATTGCGAATTCGGTATCTGTACAGACCACCAATACTTCAAAACTGATATTTTCACGTCTTGAAAATCCATTGTTTGATTCATTTACCTCCAACTCATGGACTATCAGTTGGGTAGATATCAACAATGATGGATATGATGATATATACATTACAGATATGGGACTTACTTCTCCTAACCGAATCTTTATGAATAATACAGCCGGAGGCTTTACAGCAGGACAGGTTTTACCTGAAGACGGGGTTTCTATGAGCAGTACATGGGCAGATGTGGATAATGACGGAGATGAAGATTTATTGGTTCTTAATAATACCAGAAATCCCAACCGTTTCTACAGAAATGACAACGGTACATTGGTCGCAGACAATACCAAATCTTTTACTCAGGATGTTTCCTATTATCATGGCGGTGCCTTTGCAGATTATGATAATGATAACAAAGCAGATGTGTTTATGTGTAATTATTTCCCTACAAAATACAATGAGCTGCACAGAAATACAAATAACGGAAGTTTTGTAAAAGAAGTTACAGATGCCATTCCGCTGGAAGCCAATTCTTCTCTTGGACCAACATGGGCAGATTATGATCAGGACGGACTGATGGATTTATTTGTCCCTAATGGAAGCGGAAATAAGAACTCTTTATTCCATAACGACGGAAACGGAACCTTCTCCAAGAAAAATAACATCATTAATCAGGAAGGCGGAAAATCTGTAGGAAGCTGTTGGGGAGATATAGATAATGATGGAGATTTGGATTTATTCGTAACCAATTCCAATACAACAACCAATTTCCTGTATAAAAATTTAGGAAACGGAAATTTCCAGAAAATAACCAGTTCTATTGTTAATCAGGGAGGAAGTTCTCACGGATGCAGCTTTGCAGATATTGATAATGACGGAGATTTAGACTTGTTTGTAACCAATGACAGAATCAGAAAATTCCTTTATTTTAACGACGGAACCGGAAATTTTACCGAAAACAGAGACGAAGCAATTACCTATAATTTCGGACTTTCTTTCGGGCACGCATGGAGCGATTACGATCATGACGGCGATCTGGATCTTGCCGTGGCAACGCATTCCAATCAGAAAAACCACATTTTCATCAATAATGGAAATACCAATAAATGGCTGGAAATTAATCTGAAAGCCACAGAAAGCAATGGTTCTGCCATCGGTACAAAAATATTTGTAGAAACAGGAAGCAGAACGCAGATGAGAGAAGTAAACAGCCAGAGTGGTTTTGGAGGACAAAGCAGCTATACGCAGCATTTTGGATTAGGAAATGCAGCAACCATCAATACCATCACCGTTAAATGGGCAAGTGGAATCATTCAGAAACTGACGAATATTTCTGCTAATCAAATACTCGAAATCGTAGAACCACAACAGACAAAAGTTTCCGGAATCGTTTATTTTGACACCAATAACGACGGGGTGAAACAGGACAGCGAACCTACCGTTTCAAGAGCGGCTATTAAAGTGGTGCCTACCAATGCCAAAGTATATTCCAGTGATGCCGGTACATTCAGCTTTTATACCACTCAGAATGATGTTGAGCTGAAAATTTTAGAAGAGAACGGATTAAGTGTAGGTTCCAAAGTATTCGATCTGACCAATTATCAGCCTTCCCAAAAAATATTTATTGCTGCAACGTCAACCTGTAACGATACAGATTTGAAAATAAATATGGGAGGAACGGCTATCCGAAAAGGATATACCAATAACCAGTTTAAAATTGTAGTAAGCAATCAGTCCCGTAATATATCCAATTCAAGCATTTTAAAATTTACAGTACCTTCCTCTGTAAATATTATCAGTCCGTCCTTACCGATTGCACAGCAGGAAAGCTTTGTTGAAAATTCAAAAAACTATACAACATATTCCTGGAGTATGGGATCTTTAAATCCTTTTAACAATAAAGTCATTAGTTTTATGACCGGTACAGACGCATCCGTTTCAGTGGGTGATGAATTGGATTTTAAAGGAGAAATTGTAAACTCATCGGCAGACTGCAATATAGATGATAACCTGCTGATGCAAAAATACCCTGTTTATGGAGCGATAGATCCTAATGATATTCTGGTTTCTCCGAAAGGCTATGGAACAGAAGGATATATATTACCCGATCAGTTGCTTACCTATACCATCAGATTTGAAAACGTAGGAAATTTTGCTACTCAGAATGTATCCATTATAGATAACATTCCGCAGGAATTGGACATTAATACCTTTAAAATGGTGTCTGCAAGTCATGATAATGTATCTGTGGAAATTATAGACAATAAGATCACGTTTAAGCTGGAAAATGTGTTTTTACCGCCTACTTCAGAAGATTCAGACCGATCTCAGGGGTATGTTACCTTCTCCATTCTTCCTAAAAAAGGATTAGAAGAAGATACAAAAATTAAAAACAGTGCATTCATTGCATTTGATGACGAAAACCTTCTGAAAACCAATACGGTAACCAATACCATTCAGTCTAAAGCACAGGAACAGGAAATGACAGTCGTTCATCTGTATCCAAATCCTGTAAACGATGTTGCATTTATAAGACTGGAGCACAGAAAAGGTTCAGAATACACAAGAAAAAAAATAATAAAAGCTGAGGTTATTGATGTGAACGGAGTTCTTATTTTAGAAAAGAATTTCAGTGCCTTAGAAGAAGTGAGAATAGATCTGCCTTTACAGATTAAAGGATATTATCTGCTGAAAGTTACAGATTCAGATAATAAAGCGTATACCAAAAAAATGATCGTTAAATTTAGAGAATAATCTTTCAGTTTTTAGGCTCATCCTATTGAGTCAGCATAGAAAAAGCAAAATTTAAATCATTGATTTCAGTCAGACCATTCGAAATTTTCGGATGGTTTTTTTTGTCTTAAAAAGCAGGTGTGCTTATAAATAATTTTCGCCAAAATCATTATTTTAATTTCAGAAATTCTCAGAAAATTTTAACCCTGAAGATTGAATTTTTACAAAATATTTTGAAAGTAAATTGTTTGAAAATTCTCAAAAATGTGAAATTTTAAAGCAGATTTCTCATTTCAATATTTTTATCTGAATGTTAAAAAATGTCGTATTAGGAGCTGTAAAATGTTAAATAATTCTTAATTCAATTTCATAGAATTCAACTGATTTTTTGATCTGAAAATGATTTTATTGCTTCTTGATTGTTGTTTAAGTATTTGACATTCAATAGTTTATTTATGTATATCAAATGTATATACATATTATTTATGAACTAATTGTTAACATTTTTAAATTAGGCAAAGACGATTCATCATTAAATAAGAGGTCTTGTCCGAATTATAAAACTGAATAGAAATTATATAACATAATGAAAAGAATATTATTTTTCTTGGTCTGTATTGGCACTCATCTTTCCCATGCCCAATCCCAGAAAGTTGAGGTGGTGAATAACACAGACGGACAAAAATTAGAAGTGAACGGAAAGCCTTTCATTGTAAACGGAATGAACTGGGATTACTATCCTGTCGGAACCAATTACAACTATTCCCTTTGGAAGCAGTCTGATGATTTCATTAAAAAAGCTTTGGACGATGAAATGGGACTTCTGAAAAATATGGGCGTAAATGCCGTAAGAATCTACACCGGAATTCCTGCAAAGTGGATTACGTATATCTACGAAAATTATGGAATTTACACCATGCTTAACCATTCTTTCGGAAGATATGGCCTTACCGTAAATGGCTCATGGGTGGCAAACACAGATTACGCAAATCCTGCAACCAAGGAACTTTTACTGAAAGAAACCAGAGAACTGGCAGAACAGTATAAAAATACACCGGGACTTTTGCTGTACCTTTTAGGGAACGAAAATAATTACGGCTTATTCTGGGAAGGCGCAGAAACGGAAGATATTCCTATGAAGGACAGAAAATCTACCCAAAAAGCAATCCCGATGTATCAGCTCTTCAATCAGGCAGCTTTAGAAATAAAATCTTTAGATCAGAACCATCCGGTTGCTTTATGTAACGGAGACACCCTGTTTTTAGACATCATTGCCCAGGAATGTAAAGATGTAGATATTTTCGGAACCAATGTATACCGAGGTGTTTCTTTTGGCGATCTCTTCCTGAAAGTAAAAACAGAATACGGAAAGCCGGTTCTTTTCACCGAATTTGGAGCAGACTCCTTTAACGAACTTTCTCAAAAAGAAGATCAGGATGCACAGTCTTATTATCTGCTCGGAAACTGGCAGGAAATCTATGAAAATGCAGCCGGATTAGGAAAAGCGGGAAATGCACTGGGAGGATTCACATTCCAGTTTAGCGACGGTTGGTGGAAATACAAACAGACCGAAGATCTGGAGGTACACAATACCAATGCATCGTGGAGCAACGGAGGATACATCAGAGATTTCCAGAAAGGCGAAAATAACATGAACGAAGAATGGTTCGGAATCTGCGCCAAAGGAAAAACAGATGCTACAGGACACTATCAGTTATATCCGAGAAGCGCATATTACACCCTGAAGCAGGTTCATCAGTACAATCCTTACGAGAGCACTCAGATGAAATCTTCCGGCGTGGTTAAAAACTATTTTAATGACATCAATATTACCGATGCAAATCTTAGAGCAAGAGGCGATAAAGCCGCTCTGAAAGGAGAAAGCAGTGATATGATCAGAATCAGCAATCTGAGAGCAGATTTTTCAACCTTCAACACCGGAGGAAGTCTTATCACCACACCAAAAGAAAAAACAGATGCTTATACATCCTATCCGAATAGACAGGGCTTTGATCATATGCAATCCTATTACGTGGGAATAGAAGGAAATCCCACTGCCAATATGAGAGCCAATGTTAACTTTAATATTCTGGGAAATGTGGCAGAAAATCCTATCGACCAGATATTTTATGAAAACAGAGGAAGAGCAATTCAGGTAATGAATGCAGACGGAACCACAACCACAATGAGAGATCTCAACAGAATTCAGGTCTACAACGCAAGTTATACATGGAATCAGAAATACTTTGATCTTCACGGGTTCTACAGAACAGGGCATTACCATTGGGGATACGAAGGCGATCTTTTCGGACTTTATCCTGAAGCCAATTACGGTCCTAATATGGACATCTACAACGGAGAAGCCCCTTTCGGTTTTGAATTCACAGGAAAAAAAGAAATCAATGGGCTGAAAGTCGCTTTCGGACCGGAACTTTGGTGGGGAGCCAACCCTGCATTGTTGGTAAAATACTCAAGAAAAGCAGGGAAATTCGATCTTACAGGAATCTATCATGAAGATCTGGATCAGAGAGGAGATACACAAAGTTCATTTGCCATTCCGCAGCCTAAAACCAGAAGAGTAACATTAGCAGTTCAGAGAAAATTCGGAAACTTCGGAATTGATCTGGGAGGAATCTGGGGCGGACAGCCGCTTAACGGAAGAACATTCCAGTTATACAGAGACGGAAACATTTATCAGGATCAGATCAGCGGCAAAGACAATTGGGGTGGAAAGGCCAAATTCACCTACGCAGGTGGAAAATTCAACTGGTACGCACAGGGAGCCATGATGGGTCTGGTTGCCAATGGAGGAGCAGATTACACACAGACCTTTACAGGATGGAGACTAAAAGACAGCGGAAGCGGAAACCAGTATAATGTCCTTTCAGGATTTACCTACAACATCGGGAATTTCCAGATTGCGCCTAATTTCCTTTGGCAAAAGCCGATCGAAGGACCGGTTCCAATGGACGCACCTGCACCGGGAAGACCAAGAAATATACTGCAGGATCCTTTTGTGGTAAGAGCAAACCGCGAGCAGACCGCAGGAGAAATTCTTTTCACGTATGATCCTACTCCGGCTACATGGATGTACGCGTGGGACAGCGATAAAACAGAAGATGCACCATTTGCATTCAGTACAGGATTTGTGTACAGACATTTGCCGACAACACAGGATGCTGCAATAGGAATTTTACCGGACGGAAGAACCACTTTTGCATTTCCGGGAGCTGCACCGGCAGCCAATCTTTGGGAAGCCAATGCAAGAATTGTTTCTAAAGTAAGCTCCGATTTCGGAGTGATAGCCAACATTTATGGCGGAACGGCACAGGCAAACGGAAGCGATACCAGAAAAATCGAAAGATTCGGATTGGAGCTGAGAACCATTTACAAAAAATTAAAATTTGTGACCGCATTCAAACTGAACGATTGGGGACCTTACGATTACCACAGAGATTATAACCTTACCTTCCCGATGCAGCTCATGGGAGATCTCTCCCTTGAAATAGGAAAACCGGAGTGGTGGATCCTTCCGGGAACAAGAATCGGAGTTCGCGGGACCTACAGAACTTTAGATCAGTATTCTCCGAGATATGCACCTACTTATACCATCAACGGTGCCGGAAACTGGGTTCCTGATCCTACCGCAATCGGATTCCCGAACGGAAACGAATGGGAGATCAGAACTTATATTCAAATCAATATCGGTAAATAACTTGTACAAAAATGAAAAATATATTCAGACATAAATTCACTAAAGTATTATTAAGTGCTTCACTTTTAATGGCTTTTGGCTGTCAGAGAGACATCAGCGAGCTTGAAACGGCAGAATATCCTAAAAATCCGGAAGTTTTTATGGATGCCTTCAGTTCAGGGTTAAATTATTCCGCCTTCGGAGGATCCGATGTAAAAGCATTTGATGTAGACACACAGGTAAAATATTCTGGAACCACTTCCATGAAATTTGCCGTTCCGGATTACGGAAGTCCCGAAGGAGCTTACGCAGGAGGATCTTTTTACACCTCTGTAGGAAGAGATCTTTCAGATTACAATGCATTAACATTCTGGATCAAAGCGACTCAGGCAGCGAATATAGATATCATCGGTTTTGGAAACGATCTTGGTGAAAATAAATATCAGGTTTCCCTTTCTGCGCTTCCGGTAAATACCAACTGGAAAAAAGTAATCATCCCGATTCCTGATCCTTCAAAATTAAAAATGGAAAAAGGAATGTTTTTCTATTCCGAAGGTCCCGAAAACAACAAAGGATATACATTCTGGGTTGATGAGGTGAAATTCGAAAAGCTCGGAACCATTTCCTATCAGTCAGCTTCCATCCTGAACGGAAACAACAAAACGATTACCTCTTTTGTAGGCGTAAATAATAAAATCGACGGACTTACCGCCGCTTACAGTATGCCAAACGGAGCAACACAGGCGGTGAACCTTACCCCGTATTATTTCAACTTTAAAACTTCCAATGCAGCGGTAGCTTCGGTAGACCAGCTTGGAAATGTAAGTACAGTAGGATCCGGTTCTTCTGTTATTACCGCAACCTTAGGAAGCAATACGGCAACAGGAAGTCTTACCATTAATTCCTCAGGAAATTTTGTTCATGCACCCGTACCGACACAAACTGCAAATAATGTTATCTCTATTTTCAGTGATAAATACACCAATGTTCCGGTGGATTATTACAACGGATACTGGGCTCCTTATCAAACGACACAATCAGCAGATTTTACGGTAAATAATGACCATGTGCTTAACTATACCAACTTTAATTTTGTGGGAATCCAGATGACTTCACCTACTGTAAACGCATCCTCCATGTCACATTTACATATGGATATGTACTTACCGAATGCTGTAGCTGCAGGATCATCTTTTACCATAAAAGTAGCAGACTTCGGAGCAGATGGAGTATATGGAGGAACTGATGATAAAACAGGGCAGTACACCGTAAATACTGCTTCATTACAAAGTCAGAGCTGGATCAGTCTGAATATTCCCATTACAGCAATTACAGGGTTAACAACGAAAGCGCATATCGGTCAGATAATTTTTGAAGGAGCCAATATTTCTAATTTTTATGCAGATAATATTTACTTCTACAACGACGGAAGCATAATTCCTGCAACGCCGACTGCGGCTGCACCTGTACCAACTCATGCTGCGGCAAGCGTTCTTTCGGTTTTCAGTGATGCTTATACAAACGTTGCGGGTACAGATTTTAATCCGAACTGGGGACAGTCTACACAGGTTTCCCAAACTCCGATAGCAGGAAACAATACCCTGAAATATGCAGGACTAAACTATCAGGGAACCCAGTTTGCAAGTCCGCTTAACGCTTCATCCTACGGATTCATTCATATAGATTATTATACTGCTAATTCTACAAGTTTAAAATTCTATTTAATCAGTCCCGGTCCTGTAGAAACGCCGTATACTTTATCTGTACCTTCGGGAATAGGGATCAATACCAATGGCTGGAAAAGTGTAGACATTCCGCTGTCTTCCTTCTCACCGGTTGTACTCAGCAACATCATTCAATTCAAAGTAGACGGAAACGGAGATATTTTCTTTGATAATATTTATTTCCATAACTAAAATTTTAAAAGAACAATTATGAAATATTTACCTAAAAATAAAATTTTAAAACTTCTGGCTGTTCCTGCATTTTTGTTTTCGATGAGTTCATGCGATCAGGAATCGGTACAAACGCTTCCCGACAGAAACTTTGAGATGGTCTGGAGTGACGAATTCAACGGTACCGCAGGAAGCCTTCCGGATAATAAAAAATGGACATTCGATTTAGGAACCGGAGATAACGGATGGGGAAATCAGGAATTGCAGTCGTATACCAATTCCACCAATAATGTTTCTTTAGACGGAAATGGAAATTTAGTAATCACCGCAAGAAAAAACGGAAACGCTTTCACTTCGGCAAGAGTAAAAACACAGGGACTTTTTTCTCATGCTTACGGAAAAATAGAAGCAAGAATCAAAACACCTTATGGTCCCGGAATCTGGCCTGCTTTCTGGATGCTGGGCGATAATATCAATACCGTTTCATGGCCTCAGTGTGGCGAAATAGATATTATGGAACTGAAAGGACATATCCCGAATGTCGTATACGGAACCCTTCATGGTCCCGGATATTCAGGAGGAAATGCAAAAACAAAAGCCTATGGATTACAAAATGCCAGATTCGATCAGGACTTCCATGTCTTTGGAGTAGAATGGCAGGAAAACCAGATAGACTTTTTTGTAGACGGATACCTTTATCATCGCGTAAAATCTTCGGATGTTTCAGGAGAGTGGGTGTATAATCATCCTTTTTTCCTGATTCTTAACGTGGCAGTCGGAGGAAACTTTGTAGGATTTCCAACGGACGGAACCTCTTTCCCTCAAAGTATGTACATCGATTATGTAAGAGTTTACAAAGCAAAATAAAATTTTAAACCACTCAAACCTTACAGGCTTTCAAAACCTGTAAGGTTTCCCAAAAACAAGACTCTCAAAACATTTCAACGAAGGAAATTTTTCCTTCGGAAGGGCTTTACAAACCAATTTTAAAAATAATTCATCAAAATTACATTAATGCAATCCACGATTTCCCATATCGAATCCTCTTTAGAAACTGTAAAAATCAACCACGAAGTTTTTTTTAAAATCTCCGATGCAGAATCGTTGCGTCCGTTTTTTATGACCATCGTAAGCGATTCCAATCATTGGATGTTCGTTTCCAGCAATGGCGGACTTTCCGCGGGGAGAAAAAACTCGGAATTTGCCCTTTTTCCGTACTACACCGATGATAAAATCACCGAATCGGCAGAAATTACCGGAAGCAAAACGATGGTTCAGATTCATAAAAAAGAGGAAATTATTGTCTGGGAACCTTTTTCCGTTCGCAATGAAGCGCAATTTCACACTTCGAGAAATGTCTATAAAAACGAATTTGGAAACAAGATTATTTTTGAAGAAATCAACCACGATTTAGCACTCGCTTTTTCTTATGAATGGAACAACAGCAGCGAATTTGGGTTCATCAAAAAATCAAAAATCAAAAATTTAGCGGCTGGAAATCAATATATAACCGTTTTAGACGGATTGCAAAATATTTTACCGTACGGAATCGGAAGCGATTTGCAAAACCGTGTCAGCAATTTGGGCGATGCATACAAACGCACCGAACTCGACGCAACATCCGGACTCGGAATTTTCGCATTAAGTGCCATTATTGTGGATAAAGCCGAACCAAGTGAAGCCTTGAAAGCAAACACCGTTTTTTCCACTGGGACAGAAAATCCAACGTATTTGCTGTCTTCATTTCAGTTGAAAAATTTCAGAAAAGGCGAAAAAATTACACAGGAAAACGATATTAAAGGCGAAAAAGGAGCCTATTTTATTCAGCAGGAATTAGAATTAAACACAAATGATGAGAAAGAATGGTGGTTTATCGCCAATGTTAATCAATCTCAATCCAATGTAATCGGTTGGATAGAACGCATTAAAAACGAAAAAAATCTTGCTGAAAAAATCCAGAACGATATTGATTTGGGCACTGAAAATCTCAAAAAACTAGTCGCGTCTGCCGATGGATTGCAGTTTACCAACGACGATCTGCGAGACAGCCGTCATTTTTCCAACACGTTGTTTAACATTATGCGTGGCGGAATTTTTGATGACAATTACACCATCGAAAAGTGGGATTTTTCCAAATATTTAGAAAAAGCGAATCAAAATATATTCAATCATTCTAAAGAAATTTTAAATAATCTTCCAGAAAAATTTAGTCTTTTTGAATTAAATGAATCGTTAAAAAATACAGAAGATGCTGATTTCATAAGATTGGCTAAAGAATATTTACCGCTCAAATTTTCCCGCCGTCACGGCGATCCTTCCCGTCCCTGGAACAAATTTTCCATCAATACCAGAAGTGAAACCGACGGTTCTAAAATCCTCGATTACGAAGGAAACTGGAGAGATATTTTCCAGAATTGGGAAGCTTTGGCGCATTCCTATCCGTATTTTATCGAAGGAATGATTTTCAAATTCCTCAATGCAACAACTTTTGACGGGTACAATCCGTATCGGGTAACCAAAGACGGTTTCGATTGGGAAACGATTGAAGCCGACGATCCGTGGAGCTACATTGGATATTGGGGCGATCATCAGATTATTTATCTGTTGAAGTTTTTAGAATTTACCGAAAATTATTTCCCAAATTCTTTAGAAACACTTTTAGACAAAGAATATTTCGTGTATGCTAATGTTCCGTATAAAATAAAATCCTACACCGAAATCTTGGAAAATCCTAAAGATACCATTGATTTTGATTTCGATTTGGATGAAAAAATCCACCAAAGAAGAGCCGAAATGGGAGCAGACGGTGCTTTGCTTACCGATGAAAACGGAGAAGTGTTGAAGGTAAATTTCACTGAAAAAATATTGGCAACCGTTTTGGCTAAATTATCCAATTTCATTTTGGAAGGCGGGATCTGGATGAACACGCAACGTCCGGAATGGAACGATGCCAACAACGCTTTGGTAGGAAACGGCGTTTCGATGGTCACGCTGTATTATCTGCGAAGAATGATGAAATTTTTCCAGGCTGTTTTTGAAAATTCGGCGTTGGAAAATGTACAAATCTCCAGTGAACTGGTCGATTTTTACAAAAAAATACGAGAAGGTTTTCAGGAAAATCTTCATTTGTTGGAAGGAAATATTAGCAACGAAGACCGCAAAAAAATCCTCGATCTATTTGGCGAAGCCGCTTCGGAATACCGAAATCACGTGTATCAGAAAGGATTTTGGGGTAAAAAACGAACCGTTTCTTTGGAAGGTTTACAACGATTTACAAACCTTTCGTTGCAGTTTTTGGAACATTCCATTAAAGCTAACGAAAGAAAAGACGGTTTGTATCACGCGTATAATTTGATGACTTCCAACGAAAAATCCGTTGCGGTTTCCTATCTCAGCGAAATGTTGGAAGGACAGGTTGCGGTGTTGAGTTCTCAATTTCTGACTTCCGAAGAAGGCTTAAAAGTTTTGGACGCATTGAAAAATTCAGCGTTGTTCCGAGAGGATCAATACAGCTATTTATTGTATCCTAACAAGCAACTAAAAGGCTTTTTAGAAAGAAACACCATTCCGGAAAATTTTGTTCAGCAATCAACATTGCTTCAACAATTAGTTTCCGAAAAAAATACGCAGATCATCGAAAAAGATGTGTTAGGAAATTATCATTTCAATGGAAATTTCAAAAATGCAGGAGATCTAGAATCAGCTTTAGATGATTTAAAGGTTGAAAATCAGGAAAAAGCCTTGATTTTAGGAATTTTTGAAGAAGTTTTCAATCATAAAGAATTTACCGGAAGAAGCGGCACATTCTACGGGTACGAAGGTTTAGGCTCTATTTATTGGCATATGGTTTCCAAATTATTGTTAGCCGTAATGGAAGTTTGCCAAAAAGCCATCAACGAAAATGCTTCGCCAGAAACAGTGGGAAGATTATTGGAACATTTCTACGAAATCAACGAAGGAATCGGCGTTCACAAATCTCCAGAATTGTATGGCGCATTTCCAACCGATGCCTATTCGCACACGCCATTTGGAAAAGGCGCACAGCAACCGGGAATGACGGGACAGGTAAAAGAAGACTTGCTGAGCCGTTTCGGAGAATTGGGAATCGTGGTAAAAGACGGACAATTGCAGTTTAAGCCCGATTTATTACGAAAAGAAGAGTTCTTAACGGAAGAAAAAACAATCGAATATTTTGATGTAAAATCCAATACTTCATCACTAAAATTGCCAGAAAATTCGTTGTTTTTCACCAAATGTGAAGTTCCGGTAATCTATGAAATTTCGGAAACCGAAAGCGTAGAAATTTTTAATGAACAATGCGAAGCAAAAATAGAGAACAGTTTAACCATTAATCAAGAAGACTCCGCAAACATCTTCAAAAGAAACGGAAAAATCTCTTTGATTAAAGTAAGAATTAGAAAAGAACAGTTGAAATAACGAAAAAAATAATTATTGTCTGATAAAAAAATGTAATTAACAGGTCGCTCCTACGGAGCTTTTTACCGAAGAATAAAAATTTCCTATTAACAGTAAGTCCCGATGGGACTTAATACAGCTCCTTTAGGATCGTACTGTTAATAGAAAATGGAAGCGTGAGTGCAAAGCTCCGTAGGAGCGACCTGTTAATCTATCTCATAAACATTTAAATGGTTGAGGTGAAAATTCTTTTTATCGGGCAACAATGAAAAAATTTCAATGATTAATGAAATTATTCCGTGTAATACCAATTCTTATTTTGACCTATTTAATGTCATGTAACAGTATGCAAAACACAATCAAACATAAAAGTGCATCCGAAATTTTAGGAAATCCTAACTATTTGGCAATGTCTTACGGCGGTTACCGAACCAATTCCAGAAGAGTGCAGCCTACCGTTTCGCAGTTGAAAGAAGATATGAAAATTCTTTCGGCGATGGGTGTGAAAATCATCAGAACGTATAATGTACACCTTCCGGAAGCAGTCAATGTGCTGAAAGCCATCAAAGAATTGCGTCAGGAAAATCCCGAATTTGAAATGTACGTGATGCTCGGAGCGTGGATCGACTGTAAAAATGCGTGGACAGGTTTTGAACCCAATCACCACGAAGAAAGCGAAAGAAACGCCTCTGAAATTGCACACGCCGTAGAATTGGCAAACGAATATCCGGAAATCATTAAAGTCATTGCAGTAGGAAACGAGGCAATGGTAAAATGGGCAACGGCGTATTACGTGCAACCTTCCGTGATTTTGAAATGGGTGAATCACCTTCAAAATCTCAAGAAAAAAGGCGAATTGCCAAAAGATTTGTGGATCACGAGTTCCGACAATTTTGCAAGTTGGGGAGGTGGTGATAAAGAATATCACACCAAAGACCTCAATGAGTTGATCAAAGCGGTGGATTATATTTCGATGCACACGTATCCGATGCACGACACGCATTATAACCCGATTTTTTGGGGAATTTCGGAAGATGAATTTCAGTTTTCAAAAGAAAAACAATTGGATTTGGCGATGAATCGCTCCGTAAATTATGCAAAGTCGCAGTACAATTCGGTGAAAAAATATATGCAAAGTTTGGGCGTAGAAAAACCGATTCACATTGGAGAAACCGGTTGGGCAACATTTTCTAATGAATTGTACGGAAGCAATGATTCTAAAGCAGTTGACGAATACAAAGCCGGAATTTTCTATCACAAAATGCGGGATTGGACAAACGATGCGGGAATTTCCTGTTTCTATTTTGAAGCGTTTGACGAACCTTGGAAAGATGCCGGAAATGCAGGTGGCTCTGAAAATCATTTTGGATTGTTTACGGTAGACGGAAATGCAAAATATGCGGTTTGGAATTTGGTGGATGAAGGCGCTTTTAAAAAACTAAAACGGGACGGAAACACCATTCAGAAAACCTTTAACGGAAATCTGAAACGATTGTTAGATTCTGTGGAAATGCCTCCACATCGGGAATTTAAGAAACAATTGTTGGAAACGAAATGATGATGTTCAGATGATTCAAAAAGGTAATGCTCTCGCAGATTTAGCTAATTGGGCAGATTTATTTAAACTTTTTTAATCTGCAAAATCTGTATAATCAGCGAGATAAAAAACATTTGGAAAACAAATCCAAAAATATGAAAACAAAAATCTTACATATCGTCTTAATAACCAGTTTGATGATGAGTTGTCAATCTCAAAAATCGTGGAAAACAGACATCTACGAAACCTCTGCAAGCGGAAATCAATTAACTAAAATTGATGCGGTAAAACCTGTTGAAAATTCCATTAAAATTAAACTCAATCCTGCACAGAGATTCCAAAAAATTACAGGATTTGGTGGCGCTTTTACCGAAAGTTCGGCGTATTTACTCAACAAATTAAGCCCAAAAAATCGGGAAAAAGTGTTGCAATTGTATTTTGGGGAAGATGGAGCGAATTATTCTTTAACCCGCACCACGATTGCTTCCTGCGATTTTTCTTTGAAAAATTACACCTACGCTCCAGTTGCAGACGATAAAGAACTGAAACATTTTTCGGTGAAGGAAGATATGGATGATTTGGTTCCGATGATTAAAGAAGCGCAGAAAATTTCAAAAAACGGGTTTAAAATACTGGCTTCACCGTGGACTTCACCACCTTGGATGAAAGATAACAATGCGTGGATCAACGGAAAATTATTGCCGCAATACAACGAAACGTTTGCACTCTATTTTTCAAAATATTTGACAGAATATAAAAAATTAGGCATTCCGATTTGGGGAATTACCGTAGTGAACGAACCCCACGGAAACGGCGGAAACTGGGAAAGTATGTTGTTTACCCCAAAAGAAATGACCGATTTCGTGGAAAATTTCTTAGGTCCGAAATTAGAAAAAGACGGCTACGGAAACGTGAAAATTTTCGGCTACGACCAAAACCGTTCTGAACTTAAAAACTGGGTAGACGAAATGTACCGCTCCGAAAAATCTTCCAAATATTTTGCAGGAACAGCCATTCATTGGTACGACAGCACCTATAAAATTTTTGAAGACGAGCTGCAATACGCACATCAGAAAAATCCGTCAAAGCACTTAATTCAAACTGAAGCCTGTATAGACGGCGATATTCCGAAATGGAAAGATGATTCGTGGTATTGGAGCGCAGAAGCGACAGATTGGGGATTTGACTGGGCGAAAGAAGAAGAAAAATATCTGCATCCAAAATACGTTCCGGTTTTCCGTTACGCAGGAGACATCATCGGTTGCTTGAACAATCAGGTTGATGGTTGGATCGATTGGAATATGGTTTTGGATAAAAACGGCGGTCCGAACTGGTTTAAAAACTGGTGTGGCGCACCGATTTTGGTAGATCCCGAAAAAGACGAAGTGTATGTAACGCCTTTATACTACACGATGGCGCATTTCAGCAAATTTATTCGTCCCGAAGCCGTAAGAATTGGTTTTGAAAATCCTGATTCTGATTTAAAAATTACAGCTGCTAAAAATCCCGACGGTTCGGTTGCGGTGGTGATCTTCAATCCATCGGAACAGGCAAAAAATATCGAAATATCCTTAGAAAATCAAAAAATTCCGGTTCGCATCAGTGCAAAAGCATTGCAAACGGTTCATTTAACTTTTTAATTAAAAAAACACACAAGAAAAATGGCAGATCAAATCAAAAAATCAGCGAATAAAGTTCCAATCGGTCAGAAGGTCGCTTTTGGGTTGGGAATGTTGGCGAACCAGATGTTTCCTGCAATGATCGGGATTTTCACCGTTGTATTGGTAGAGAAACTCGGCTTTAGCGGATTTTTGTTAGGCTTAACCTACTTTATTCCTAAGTTTTATGACGCTTTGTTTGATTTGATTATGGGATATGTAAGCGATAATACCAAATCCAAATGGGGAAGAAGAAGACAGTATGTTTTAGCAGGAGCCATTATTTTAGGGATTTCGTTTGCTTTGATGTGGCAGTTGTATGCTGAAAATGGTGTTACGTACAATTTTTGGTACTTTTTGGTGGTTTCACTTATTTTTTATTCAGGATTAACCATCTTCAGTATTCCTTACGTGGCGATGGGTTACGAAATGAGCGACGATTTCCATGAGCGTACCAATATTATGGCGACTTCTCAGTTGATTGGTCAGTTAGCTTGGGTGGTTGCACCTTGGTTTTGGGTAATCATGGCAGATCAGTCCTTATTTCCATCCAGTGATGTTGCGGTGAGAACTTTGGCGGTTTATGTTGCTATTGGTTGTGCCATTTTAGCGGCAATTCCGGCATTTTTTATTCCAAGTAAATCGACACTTCACGAAAATTACAGTCCGATTGATTTGAAAGGAATCCTCGGAAGTTTCGGCGAAATAAAAGAAGGATTGAAAGCTTCGGTAGAAATTAAACCGTTCAGAAAAATATGTATTGCTACTTTTTTAATATTTAATGCATTTCAGACTACAGCCGGATTTTCCTACTTCATCATCAAATATTATTTGTTCAAAGGAAATGAAGAGGGATTTGGATTATGGCCCACTTTATTCGGAAGTGTAGGTGCAATTATTACAACCGTTGCAGTCATTCCTATCGTGGCAAGAATGTCGAAAGTAATGGGCAAGAAGAAAGCATTTTTGGTTTCTCAGGGCATTTCAATCGTGGGTTATATTTTACTGTATTTACTTTTCGTTCCGGGCAAACCGTATCTGTTTCTGTTTGCGTTGCCGTTTTTCTCCTTCGGAATCGGGAGTTTGTTTACCTTAATGATGTCCATGACTTCTGATGTAATCGATATTGATGAACTCAACACAGGAAAAAGAAGAGAAGGAAGTTTAGGCGCTATTTATTGGTGGATGGTAAAATTCGGAACCGCTGTTGCGGGATTATTAAGTGGGATGATTCTTTCTTTGGTCGCTTTTCAATCCAATGCCGCTACACAAACCGATGAAACGATGTTTTGGTTACGAATTTTCTTTGTCGGCATTCCGATTTTAGGAACTTTAGCCGCCATTTGGGCAATGAAAGATTATGATGTAGATGAAGCCAAAGCCAGAGAAGTAAGAGATTTATTAGAAAAAAGAAAAGCCCCCAAACCTTCCGGATACGGCGCGAACAATGTTTTAGAAGGAATGAATTTGGCAGGACTTTCAAGAGCGCAATTGCAACAAAAATTCCCACAATATTATTTCCCAACATTTGATTATACCAATGTTGAAGGCATAAAAACCGAATTTTCAACGGTTTTCAAAGCAGGAATGACCGGAATTTGTTTCAGCGTTTTTACCGAAAAACAATTTCCGGGAGACTTTATCACCGAAGAGCAAATCAGAAAACGCCTCGAAATATTAAAACCTCATACGCAATGGATCAGGGTATTTTCTTCTACCCACGGACACGAGAATATTCCAAAAATCGCCAAAAAAATGGGCTTCAAAGTGTTAATGGGAGCGTGGATTGGCAAGGATGAGGTAGAAAATCAGCAGGAAATTCAGGTTTTAATTCAGTTAATTAAAGAAGGAAATGTAGATATTGCCGCTGTTGGAAACGAAGTCCTTTTCCGTGGCGACCAAAACGAAGAAACTTTACTAGGATATATTCAACAAGTTAAAAATCAAACGCTGAATACTCCTGTAACTTATATTGATGTGTATTACGAAATCATCAATCACCCGAAATTGGTTTCTGCAAGTGATAAAATTTTAATTAATTGTTATCCTTTCTGGGAAGGCGCATCCATAGACCATGCCGGAATGTATTTGCAGGAAATGTATCATCAAACCAAAAAAATCGCAGGCGGAAAAGAAATCATCATCGCAGAAACCGGTTGGCCAAGTAAAGGCGAAGAAGTACAAAACGCAAAACCATCCACCGAAAACTTGATGAGATACTTCATCGAAGCGCAAAAATGGGCATCAAAAGAACAAATCAACTTGTTTTATTTCTCTTCTTTCGATGAATCGTGGAAAATCCATTACGAAGGTTGGGCAGGAACTTCGTGGGGATTGTGGGATACCAATGAAAATTTCAAATTTTGAAAACAGACAAGAAATATCAGACTAAATCATCATTTATCATTCATCATCACAATAATCTTTAGAATATGTCGTACAGAGCAGAGCAGTATTTATCCTTACCCAAGCAAAATCAGGATAATTACATCAAAGGAAAAACCGAAACCGAAAAAAGAGATTTGTTCAGAGAAATTCTGTACAACGGCATTCACGGCTTTTGTTTTAGTTTGTATGAGGACGGACAAAAACCCGGCGACATCATTTCCGAGGAGCAGGTTCGCCGAAGAATGGAAATCCTGAAACCGCACACTTTGTGGGTTCGCTCGTTTTCCTGCACCGAAGGCAACGAACACATCCCGAAAATTGCCAAAGAATTCGGAATGAAAACCTTGGTCGGAGCTTGGTTGGGCGACGATCCCGAAATCAACGAAAGAGAAGTGGAAGGATTGATAAAACTTGCCAAAGAAGGTTTTGTAGACATTGCAGCAGTCGGAAATGAGGTAATGTACCGAAAAGATTTATCCGAAGACGAGTTGCTGGATTTTATCAACCGAGTAAAAAAAGAAATCCCCGAAATTCCGGTAGGTTACGTAGATGCCTATTACGAATTCACCATAAAACCAAGAATTACCGAGGCTTGCGACGTTATTTTGGCAAACTGTTATCCGTTTTGGGAAAGCTGTCCTGCTGAAAACTCGCTCAATTATATGAAGCAGATGTATTATCAGGCAAAACAGGCAGCCAACGGAAAACCTGTTATCATTTCCGAAACCGGTTGGCCAAGCAAAGGCGAAGAACTAAAAGGCGCTTTTCCATCAGAAAAAAATGCGCTGGATTATTTCATCAACACCCAATTGTGGTGTATGGACGAGGAAATCGACTGTTTCTACTTTTCCTCTTTCGATGAAAGTTGGAAAGTTGGTCCCGAAGGCGAAGTCGGCGCACATTGGGGGATTTGGGACAAACACGAGAAGTTGAAGTATTGAGGAGAAGGAAGAAGGAAGAAGGAAGTTTTTTGTGCTGTTTCATCTGTCAGAAGTTTATCCTGAGCTTATCAATGAGATCCCACTTTTTTCTTTTCCGTTGCCTGAGCGAAGTCGAAGGCAACGGAAAAGAAAAAAGTTCCACTCAAGTCGGGCTGCGAGAAATTTGAGATTAAAAAATATAGACTTATTTCATCTATAATTTAAAATCTAAAATCTAAAATTTAAAAAAGTTATGATCAAAAAATTACACCATATCGTTCTATTCTTTTTAAGCACACTTTATTTGGCGCAGGTCGATGTCGTGTACAATGATTTGGTCTGGTCCGACGAATTTTCCACCAACGGCGCTGTTGACAATACCAAATGGTTTCATCAAACTCAATTGCCTACAACAGGTGGTTGGTACAATAATGAGCAACAACATTACACCAATCTCATCACCAATTCTTTCGCGAACAATGGTGAACTGAATATTGTTGCTAAAAAAGAAACCTTTACCGATCAGGGGTATACCAAAAATTATACTTCGGCAAGATTAAATTCAAAATTTGCTTTTAAATATGGCAGAGTTGATGTACGGGCAAAAGTTCCTAAAAACCAAGGAAATTGGCCTGCAATCTGGCTTTTAGGAAGAAATATCAACGAACCGGGTGGCTATTTCGCTTCTACTTATGGAAATACCAATTGGCCGGCTTGTGGAGAAATTGATATGATGGAATACGGAATTTTCCCTTCTGCTCCAGTAAATTTTATTAAGAGTACGTTGCATACGCCGTCATCGTCAGGAAATTCTGTCAACCACGGCGGAATGTTGGCTTCATCAGACATTACCGATAATTACCACATTTATTCGATGAACTGGTCGCCGAATCAAATTACATTTTTGCTAGACGGAGTGGCGTATTACACTTACAATCCTGCCGTTAAAAATGCATCGACTTGGCCTTTTGATAAAGAACAGTATTTGTTACTCAATATTGCAATGGGCGGTGTTGCAGGAAACATTCCTTCCACATTTACCAATGCCTCGATGATTATTGATTATGTGAGAGTCTATCAGAATACCACTCCGGATACGGTTGCACCCACCAATTTTACCGCAACAGTAGGAGCAGTAACCAGCGATTCCGTAGAATTATTACTGAATGCGACGGATAATTTTGGAGCGATTACTTATCAGATTTCGGGTGGTGCGACGCAAACGGTTTACGGAACTTCTGGAGTTCAAAAATCTGTAATTATTTCAGGGTTAAGTCCATCTACCAATTATAACTTTAATATTTCCGCAAGCGATGGAGCAGGAAATACCGCAGCCAATAATCCCATCATACTGAATGCAACCACACTTTCCAATATCAACACGGCTTGCAACGGCGCATCTACACTGGCTTCACAAGGTGCTTTTTCTACGGGATACAAATACGACTTTCAAACCACTGGAGCCGATGTGAAAATTACGTTTGAACTTTTAGATACCGATAAAACAGGTGTTGTAGCTTATTTATGGAAACAAACCCCTTTTACAGAAACACCAATGACCAATGTTTCCGGAAAGAAATTTTCGGGTACCATTACAGGACAAACCGCGGGTTCTACAATTAATTATGCAGTGAAATTTGCCTACGCAGGAGGAATGTCGGTGACTAAATATTATTCTTACGTAGTTGGCGATGCGTGTATGTCTCTAGGAGTTGCAGATTCCTTTAAAGCCAAAGAACTGTTTTATCCCAATCCTGTTGAAAATGTTCTGAGTCTGAAATTACCTGAGAACAAAAATACGGTTACACTTTATGATTTTTCAGGGAAGAAACTTTTTGGAAAAAATGTGGGGACGACTTTGGATTTAGATTTTAGTTCTTTTTTATCGGGTACTTATTTAATCAAAATTGAAAATCAGAAAGGAACCAATACATATAAAATCATAAAAAAATAAAACAAAAAACGATTCGTGATTTTTAATAACATTATTTCTGAAAATTAACGGTCAGCCATAATACTAATTTTTAAACTTTATAAAGATGAAAAATTTATCTCTTTTTTTAATGCTTTTGGCATTTAGTTTTGGCTTTTCTCAGCCAACAACTAACGCACCGACTCCTACTCAGGCAGCGGCAGATGTAATTTCTATATTCAGTGATGCTTATACGAATGTTGCTACGAACTATAATCCGAACTGGGGACAGTCCGGAAGTGTGAATACTTCTTTTCAGGCGGTTTCTGGATCTGGAAATAATATTTTGGTATATTCTAATTTCAATTATCAGGGAACAGATCTTACCACTCAGAATGCTGCTGCGATGGAATATCTTCACATTGACGTCTGGACAAATACTGCAGGTGCTGTTCTTAAAGTTTCACCCATCAATAACGGAACAGGATCCAGTGAATTTTTGGTGAATGTTCCTCTCACGAATGCGGGATGGAGCAGTGTAGATCTTCCAAAATCTGCGTTTACGGGAATGACCTGGAATTCTGTTTTTCAGATAAAATTTGACGGACAGTCCGGAGCAAATCCTTCGACAATTTACCTGGATAATATCTATTTCTGGAAAAATCCCGTGAATCCTACTGCAGATGCTACTTTAAGCGATTTAAAAGTAAACGGAACCACTGTTTCAGGGTTCAGTTCTGCGATTCTTTCCTATACTTTGGAATATCCGCAAGGTACAACGGCTGTTCCGCAAATTACTGCGGCTACAACCACCAATGCAAGCGCAACAAAAGTCATTACTCAGTCATCGGCAATTCCGGGTACGGCAACTGTTTTGGTAACCTCACAAAACGGATTGGTAACCAAAACATACACGGTAAATTATGTAGTTTCAGGACCTAATGTTGCTGCGCCAACTCCTCCTGCGAGAGCAGCGACGGATGTTATTTCCATGTTCAGTAATGCTTATGCCAATATTCCGATTGATGCATGGTCTGCGGTTTGGGACGATTCTAGTATTTCTGATATTCAGGTAGCAGGAAATGATACTAAAAAAATTATTTTCACCAATTTCCTAGGAGTGGATTTCAGCGGAGCCGGACATCATATCAATGCAACTAATTTCACCCATTTCCATATGGATATCTGGATCGACAATAGTGTGGATCTGGTAGGGAAAGTATTCAATCTTAAACTTTCACAATGGGGAGGAACTTCGGGAGAGGTTTCTGCACTGGAGCTTCCGCTTAATACAGGAACTACACCTGCTTTGGTAAAAGGGCAATGGCTTTCAATTGATGTTCCGCTAAGTAGCTGGACGAATAATGCTGCAAGAAATGATATCGCCCAGTTTGTGATTACTTCCAATATCGGAACGGTTTATTTTGATAATCTCTATTTTCATAAAGCTACAGTATTGGGAACCAACGAAGCTACCGTTTCCAAAAGCTTGAGAGTTTATCCTAATCCTGCGAATGTAGGTGAAACAATTACGGCAGAAAGTAAAGTGAAAACCATCGAAGTGTATACTTTATCGGGACAAAAAGTAAAGAGTGAGAACTCAAATACCATATCCACACAAGGATTTGCTAAAGGAATGTATATTTTGAAAACCACGACAGATAAAGGGGAAGTTCAGTCTTCAAAAGTTATTGTGAAATAATTAAAATTAACAATAAATAATTAGACGTCCGTTGAAAAAAACGGACGTTTTTTTCTTAAATTTTATCTATATTTGAGTAGAATGCTGAAATACTTTTTTGTTTACTTTTTACTGTTCCTGAGTTTTTTTTCTAATGCACAGAGCATTTTAGAAAAAGGAATGCCCTTTGTGCAGAATTATCTGCCCGAAAGCTATGGAAATCACGGTAAAATCTGGGATATTAAATCGGCAAAAAACGGCATGATCTACATGGCTTCCGAAGACGGGCTTCTGGAGTTTGATGGTAAAACATGGGGACATTTTAAAAGTTACCGTGGCTATACAAGATCTTTATATGTTGCCAATGATTCTACCATTTACGCTGGAGCGGATATGGATTTTGGGATCTGGAAAAGAAATAAATTCAGAAAATTCACTTTTACTTCGCTGTATCCTTTCAAAAAGAAAATAGGTGGCGTTAATGAGGAGTTTTGGGGAACATATCAGATTAAAAATCAGATGGTTTTTGTATCTCATCAAAACATTTATATACGTTCGGAAAAAAAACTCACCAAATTTTCTGCAAAATCCAGATTTTCCAATAGTTTCTTCGTCAACGGAAGATTGTTTCTTGCCGATGAAAAAAAAGGACTCTTTGAGTACGACGGAATACAGTTGAAACTCCTGTTTTCTTATCCCGATAAGAGCTCTTTGGATGTAAGCGGTGTTTTTTTTAACGGAAATTCTCTACGCATCATTACTAAAGATAAAGGAATTTTTGAATGGAATAACGGCAGACTTATCCCTATTCAGCTTGAAGTTTCTTCAGTGCTTATCAAAAACAAAGTTTTCAGTTTCATTACTTTGGGGACACAGTATTACGCTTTCGGAACTATACTGGACGGAATATACATTACGGATCTGAACGGAAAAATCATTCAGCACATTAACAAAAGCAAAGGCTTGCCTAATAATACCGTTTTGTGCATGAATTACCAAAAAAGCGGTAAACTGTGGCTCGGTCTGGATTATGGAATCTCTTCTGTAGATATTCAAAATCATATTACCTATTTTTACAGTCAGGATGATGATTTCGGGACGGGTTACACAGCAGCTTTTAAAGACGATACTTTCTTTTTAGGTTCTAATCAAGGATTGTATTTTACAGACTGGAATGAAATGGGAAATTCGGGATCCGGCAATTTTTTACGAATGGTAGAAGGATCGGAAGGACAGGTTTGGACGCTTAAAAATATTGACGGAAATCTGTATTGCGGTCACGATAAAGGACTTTTTATTCTGGAGAAAAACAGTTTAAAAAAAGTTAATAATGAATATGGCGTTTCTGCAATTACCCCTTTCAGGAAAGATTATGTTTTAACAGGAAACTATTCTGGAATTTTCGTTTACAAAAAAGAAAACAATACACTCAAATTCATAAAAAAGCTGAATTTAATTGTAGGAGCGGTAAGTCAGATTGAAGTGGAAAATGATCATACAATCTGGATCAATATTCCTAATTACGGGATCTTGCGGACAACCGTTGATGCCAGTTTTAACGCGGTTAATCGTCAGATTTTTCCCGATAGTAATTTTAAAGGAAATCTGCCGCATATTTACAATAATAATGGGAAGATAAAAATTGTTACTTCTTCAGAACAGTATGATTTCAGTTATTCAAACAATACATTTTCTCCTGCTTCTGAAAAATTACAGCTCCCGCTTATTAACGGTAAGCTTTCCGGATTTTATATTCCCCAAAAATTATCTGCGGAATATAACTTTTTCCCTATATACAACGGTTTTGCGTTGGAAAAACTGAATTTTCAAGATAAGAACAGGTTCAGTTCCCGGCTTATTTTCACGAAGGCACAGATGTTTAACAATATGGGAAATTTTGATCTGGAAGAAAATCAAAAGCTTCCTTACCGGTTCAATAATCTCCGTTTTGTATTTTCGCTTCCCAACGAAGAAGGAGTAGAATATCAGTACTTTCTGGATGGATTTTCAAAAGACTGGTCTGTCTGGAATTCTGAAAATAAAATAGAGTTTCTTGGTCTCAAAGAAGGAACATACAGCTTTTTGGTAAAAGCTAAAATCGGAAACCAGATATCTGACGTAAAAACATTTACCTTTAGAATCAATCCGCCTTGGTACAGAAGCCTGTATAGTTATGCAGCTTATCTTCTTATGATAGCGGGCTTTTTTTACTTCCTTAAAAAATATCAGGAAAATAAACTGAAAAAACAAAAACTGGAACTTCTGAAAAAAGAGCAGAATGCACTTCGCGAACAGGCAGAAAAGCACAGACAGGAAATGTTTTTTGAAAAACAGCGACAGCTTGAAAATGAGAAAAATAACCTCAAAGAAGAGATCAAAAACAAAACCATAGAACTTGCCACCAAAGCCAAAGAAGATGAAGATAAAAACCGCCTTCTTTCTACCATTAATGAAAAAATACTTGAAATAGAAAATAACCCGAATATTTCTAAAATAAGACTCGGTGAAATCCGCAGAACCCTGAAAACCTATCTGGAAACAGACGATCATACATTCGAAATCCAGATGGATGAACTTCATCAGGAGTTTTTCAAGGCAATGAGGAAGAAATTTCCCAATCTTTCCATATACGATCTGCGTTTATGCGCATACCTTAAAATTGGGCTGAATTCTAAAGAAATGGCAGATATTTTTCAGGTATTGCCTTCCAGTATCAATGTAAGCCGATCCAGACTGAGAAAAAAACTCGGGCTGAAACCGGAAGATGATCTGTTTGATTTTCTGAATAATTTTGAATAGATTTCTAAAAATCTGCTTACCTAAATTCTGTCAATTATTAAATTATCTTCTGAATATCACTCAGAGCTTACTTTCTTGTAATAATTTTTGAAATTTTATTGATCTTAAAATCAATTGTTTATAATTTATTTTACAAAATTTAATACTTTTTACAAAAACTTTTCCAACGCTTTTCCTCTTTTCTGCATCTATATAAATAGACATGATAAAAATATTTCGGATATACCGATAAAATTAAATTAGGCAACCAACAAATTCATGTGATTGTGGTTTTTAAGAATTTGTTCAGGTTTTTTCCGCAGGCGAAGCAGATCGGTATATTTAATTAAGCCTTATAAAACGAATGATCTGAGATTTTGATCAATTAATTGGATAGAATAATAAACTGTCAGTCTGCGGAATTTTAGAAAAAAAAAAGGGTAAAGCACAATAAAATAGTATGTGGAGAAGTTAAAGTAGTGGTCGATGTATGATGAAGAAGATTGAGTTTGGAGCGTCTGCAGAAATGCGGACGCTTTTTTATTTAACTTTAAAATTGGAAATTAAAAAATCAACTACTTTCACAAACCAGTCAGAATATGAAACTAAAAGTCACAATTTTTTGTTAAATCATTAAAATTTTCTCTTCCTGAACAAAAATTATTTTTACTTTTGGAAAATTAACTCAACAGTACAATATATGTTTAAAGTTAAAAATTCTATTCTTGGATTCGTTTATGCAATCGGTTGCATTAGTTCATCTTTGTGCAATGCCCAGACTTCTGTTCAGGTGAAAAATAATCTGAATTTTGAAAGAAATGAAGTGGTTGCAGTTCCCGTTTCACAGCTAAGATCTTTTTTAAATAAAAATAAAGAAGAAGAGATAAGGATAAAAAACAGCAAAGGACAATTAATAACCATTCAGTGGATCGACAACGATGGAGACGGAAACAATGATGAGTTGCTTTTCATGGCGCACATTGCCGGAAAATCCTCTGAAAAATATACCATTACAGCCGATGGAAAATCTCCGGTTCCTGAAAGTAAAGTAACCACTTATTCCAGACTGGTTCCGGAAAGAGTAGACGATTATGCATGGGAAAATGAAAAAATTGCATTCAGAATGTACGGTCCGAAAGGGCAGAAAGAAGCTTTAGCCGGAGTAAAAGGAAGTACCCTTTCCAGCGGAGTGGATATCTGGCTGAAAAGAACAGAACAGCCGGTTATCAATAAATGGTATAAAGGCTATTTAACCGATCCGATGTATTACCACAGAGATTCCAGAGGAGAAGGCTACGATCCCTATCACGTCGGAGACAGCCGAGGAACAGGAGGAATCGGAATCTGGAAAGACGGAAAACTACAGGTTTCGCAGAATTTTGTTACCTCTAAAACCATTACTGAAGGACCTTTAAGAACAGTTTTTGAGCTTACATACAATCCCTGGAGCGATTTTGGCGTGAAAGAAACCAAAATAATTTCTTTAGATTTAGGTTCAAACTTTTCAAAATTCGAATCCACTTTTGAAGCGGAAAAAAAGGTTCCGAATTATACCATCGGAATTACCCTTCACAAAAACGAAGGAGAAGCAAAGCTTAATGACAAAGAAGGTTATTATCTTCATTGGGAAAAGATTGATGATGCTTTTGTAGGAGAGGGGATTGTAGTAAATCCTGAAATTACAGAAAAATCAATAGCTTTTAAATCTGAAACTCCGGATCAGAGCAATTTACTGGTCATCACAAAACCTCAGAGAAAACTTACCTACTACGCAGGATTTGCATGGCAGAAAAGCGGACAGATTCATACTCTGAAGGACTGGGAAGATATGTTGAAAAAACAGGCGCAGATCATCGCAAATCCTTTACAGGTAACCATTAAATAAACATTATAAGGATGAAAACAAAACTCTATTTACTGACTTTAGGTTTAGCTGCCGTCAATTTTTCCGCTCAGACAAAAGACACCTTAGCTGAAAAAATAATGATCTATCAGCTTCCGATCGGAGGTTGGGGAAAACAGCTCGAAGATAAATCTGTCGTGAACTACAATCTTCCTCTCAGCAAAGAACTTTTACGAAAGATAAAAGCAACAGGAGACGATCATGCCACGATCGATAACAATGCAACTTCAAGAGAGATTAATGCACTCATCAAAGCATATTCTGTCACTAAAAATCCCGAATATTTAAAATCGGCAGAAAAAGGAATCAGCTATCTTTTACTGATGCAGTATAAAAACAATGGAGGTTTTCCACAGTATTATCCCAACAAAGGACTGTACAGAAAGCAGATTACGTATAACGACAATGCAATGATTAATGCACTTACAGTTTTATATAATGTTACCGAAGGAAAAAATGGCTTCGATGTAGTGGATGCAAAGCTGAAAGAAAAATCAAAAATCGCAGTTCAGAAAGGAATAGAATGTATTTTAAAAACGCAGGTACTGCAAAAAAATATTCCTGCCATCTGGGGCGATCAGTACAACGAAGAAACGTTACAGCCGGATAAAGCGAGAGCTTTTGAACCTGTTTCTTTAGCTACCGCAGAATCTGTGGGAATCGTAAGGTTTTTAATGATGCAGCCTGTAACTCCGGAAATCGAAAAATCTGTAAAATCTGCCATAAAATGGTTCAGGCAAAATAAAATTGAAGGCTACAGCTATGAAGTGGCAAAAGTAAACGGAAAGGCGGTACGAACTTTAGCCGAAGATAAAAATTCTGTGATCTGGGCAAGATTTTATGATATCAACAACAATAAACCTCTTTTCGGCGACCGCGACGGAAGCGTAAAATACAATTATTACGAAGTTTCCGAAGAAAGAAGAAACGGCTATAGCTGGTACGGAGATTATGCCGAAAAACTGCTTGGGAAAGAATATCCGAAGTGGCTTGAAAAAAACAGTATTTCTGATTTATAGTTAGGTGTGGATCATGGAAAGTTAGATCAGTTTTTATTCCATGTTCTGCAGAAAAAAGCGGCTGTCCCGATCGGGACAGCCGCTCATTTATATGAATAGTATTAAAAAGTATTACAGATATTTCCGGATAACGTTGCTCCTGCATTTGCCGTAACATCAGATTTTACGGATGAAAGAGAAAGCGTAGAAATAGTGTAAGGTGGCGTGAAAGCTGTTGAACCGCCTCCCTGCTTATTACCGGTAACGTTGGTGAAAGTATTGTTAGAAGTAACCGTTACTCCTGTATAACCGCTCATTAAGTTAATCGGCTCGTTTACATTTTCAAAAACATTTCCGTCCACACGGATATTAGCCTGAACTCCTGCTGCAATACATTTGTTGCTTACAGAGCTGTTAAAATAGCTGTTCAGGATATGGATTTTTCCGTAACGAACTCTCGGCATACGCTCTCTGCATCCCGGAGCCCACCAGCAACGAACAAAAGTTACATTCAGTTTTCCTGCATCTGCTGTTGCACCATCGCTGGAACCGATCAGGTTGGAGAATCTGTGATCGTCTGTTCCTCCCGATCCTCCTGCTTTCGGAGGTTTCAGATAATGAAATTTCGTGTAGGATACCGTTACAAAATCAGATTTATTTTTAATATCAAAATTTCCGTCTACTCCGTCTCTGAATTCGCAATGATCGATCCATACATTTCGGCAGTCGTCCAGAATAGCATTGTCCCAACCGTCTGTATCGTATGCTCCGGGACCTTCAAAAATCAGATTTCGGATGACGATATTATTACATCTTTTAACATTAAGAATTCCGGAACCGTCTTTCGTCTGATCTGTAGAAACCAGCTTCGCGCCGCTTGTTCCGTAAATTGTTTTCCCTGTCTGATCCTGTAGTGAAAGGCGTGCTGAAACGGTAATCGTTCCGGTTACTTTAATCACTTTTACAGAAGTATTTTCAATAGCAGATTTTAGCTGTGCGTAAGTGGTAACGGTAGTTTCAGCGGCAGTTCCGCCTCCTGTAGTTCCTCCGTTTTGTGAAGCCCATCCCGGTGCAGTACAATTTGCTAACGGAACTACGGCTTTAGAAGCCAGTGCACTTCTCATATTAAGGTCACTGTTGTTTTCAGATAGGTCTGATTTAATGTCTTCCTGTCCGCATCCGATGAAGGCAAAAACAGAACAGAGAGCTACTGTCGCAAAAGCAGCTTTAAATGTTTTTTTCATAGTAAGTATGGTTTTAATTATGATTAGATTGTAAAATTACAAATACGGTAAACAAATAATTTATATTTTAACATATCTATATTTATATAATTATAATGTTATTTATTTTATTTGGTTAATCGGTTGCATTTTATTTAATGTTTAAAATTTACTTGATGCTGAATTGTAAATTAAAAATCCCAAAGATGATCCGGTGTAAGAAATTTAAATCTCCTGAACCGGAAAATCTTCGGGAAAAAATATTAGCTGTTTGGTATATGTATTATTTAACTGATAAACAGTTGGTTGTGTTATTTTTAAAAATGGGATTTAAAAAATAAAATGGAGCCTTAAAACTTATCTTTGATGAAATCTTCTCTGAAAGGAGCAAACGAATCAATCAGTTTTCCCGCTTCGAGACATTTCACGCCGTGAAAAATATTGGGCTGGGCAAAAAATCCGTCGCCTTTCTGTAAAATTTTCATTTCACCATCAACTGTGACTTCAAATTTTCCTTCAGCAACATAGGTGATCTGAGAATGAAAATGATTATGTAATGCACCGATAGCATTTTTCTCAAATTGTACAATCACCATCATGACCTGAGAGTTATATCCGACAAACTGTCTGGAAACGCCGTCTCCCAAATTTTCCCATTCAGAATTCCCATCGAAGAAAGCCTCTTTTTTGAATTTCATCTTATTACTTTTTAATTATTATAACTAATTTTTACATCATGTCATTTCGACGAAGAAGAAATCTAATGTATTGATTGATTTTATGTTGTTCTCGCGCAGATTTTGCTGATTGAGCAGATCTTTAAAAGGTTTTTGTCCGTAAAGATTCTCTTAATTAAGTGGGAAACTTTATTTAATATATCTTTCCAATCCTATTTTTAACATCTTTAAATTTTTCGCGGCTAATTTTGCAACCGTTTCCGCTCCCAATTTCGATAAATGCGTGTCATCTTCTTTTCCTTTGGGATAATACGGATCTTCGCCTTCTTTATAATACAGATGAAGTTTTTTTGAATTTTCGGAGCCGTAAGAAATTTCCATCTGTTCTGTTAACAACTGCATATCCACAAAAGGAACTTTCAGATCATTTGCGACCATTCTTACAACCAGAGGATATTCCTTGTGCGTATCGATCAAAACTCCGTTTTCGTTGAAGTTTCTTCTTACAATAGAAGTCATCAGAACAGGAATCGCCCCTTTCGCTCTGGCTTCATTCACATATCGTTCAAGATTCGCTCTGTACTGTGTGTAAGGATTGGTAAACTTTGTAGAATCTTTGATTTTCTGATCATTATGACCAAACTGTATAATGACGAAATCTCCTTTTTTCAGTTGTTTTTCCACCTGATCCCATCGTCCTTCCGTTCTGAAACTTTTGGAGCTTCTTCCGTTCACCGCATGATTCTGAATTTCAATTCCGTTGGTTAAAAACTGAGGCAAAACCTGTCCCCATCCGTGTTCCGGATTTTTGTCCGGATTTTCTTTATTAGCCATGGTAGAATCTCCAATTAAGAAAAGGATTGGCTTTTGCTGAGCCATAATTAAAGTTGAAACGGCTATGCTAAAGATTAAAAGTATTTTTTTCATTTTAAATAAATTTTTTAATTTATATTCTTTTGTCTTGGAAACAAAAGAATCAAAAGTTCAAGACCTGGAAACTTCCGCTAAAAATTATTTCTATTCACTAAAAATCCTAGAACTCGCGCGAATTTGATGTTTGTCTTTTTATTCAGTATTTTGGTCGCGCTCAAACAATAGAATTTTCTTAACGTTCACAGAATTAATTTTCTTAACGCTCCATTTTCCTATGTCGATTTAGCGAATGGTAATCATTACTCATTATTAATTACTCATTACTTATGTTGAGGATTCCAGCCATCAAAAATTTTTTCCGGCGTATAATTTTTCAGATCTTTTTTTGTGAGCTGGTGCGACCAGTTTACGCGCTTCGAAGTGTTTCCGCCTTCTCCTTTACTCCCGAATTCCGCGTAATAGGCTGTTTTTTCTTTATCAGGAAACATTTTGTCGCCTTTCCACGGATTCCAGCCTTCGGGAAGAATATGTTTTCCCATTTCAGTATTGATGAAAACCGTTTTTGCATAAGGTCTCCAAGGTCTGCCTAAATACACTTTTGTAATGTCTTCTTTCGCAGTTAATGTACAGTCGAAAAACACGAAACCATACTTTCTGTCTGCTTCCGTTGCGGCTGCAGTGATGAACGAATCGGCTAAACTTTTAATTGTACAGTTCTTAAAAACAACGGTTGCCTGTCCGAAAATAAAATCAGTGGTTCCTTCGATCAAACAGTTTTCAAAATACTGTCTGCTGTGATTGGTTGCGGCATAAACGGTGTCCTGACAACCTGAAATAATCGAATTTTTAATGATAAAACGGTCACCTTCCACATGAAGGGAAACCGCCTGTCCTTCATTACAGGAAGTATTCTGAATCGTTATATTGCTGATTTTTATGTCATCTCCCATCACCAATAACGTATAAGAATTAAACGTGGTCATCTTTTCATTGAAAGAATCCGGTTTTCCTGAAAAATCATTGTTGGTAATTATGGTATTGTCTTTATTTTCGCCTTCCAGCGTAATTTTATGTTTTGAAGAAGGAATCACCACTTTTTCATGATACGTTCCGGATTTTATCAAGATCAAAGCTTCTTCCGGTCCTAAATCTCTGATGGAATTAATAGCTTTCTGAATGGAGGTGAAATCTCCGCTTCCGTCTTTTGAAACGGTAATTTTGATGTACGGATCATTTCCTGCAAACAGCAAATTTGCCATCGAAATGAGAAGGGTTAAAAATAATTTTTTCATAGTTTGAATTATTTTTTTGACGCAAAGATTTTTATAAAGCCTCATAATTTTTAGGGAGTAAAGTCAAATAAAATTTGTTTCGCGAAGCCATGAAGATAGTGTCATAAAATCAACTTGTTGATTCATCTTTGCTCCTTAAAATTTAACATATCTATTAATAAAAACTTTGCGTTTAAGATCACTATTTCAAAACTTTATCTAAAAAATCCAATGTCAAATTCAGTGTTTCCGTGAACCATGGTTCTGCCGACCAAAAGGAGTGTGGTGTATCTTTAATCTCATGAAACTCTGTCGGAATGTTATAACTCTTCAGTTTTTTCATCATATCATCTCTTCCGGCATGAAATCTTGTCTGCGAACTGTTGATGAAAAGAGTAGGAGGGGTATTTTTATCCACAAATTCTAAGGGAGAAGCGGCTGTCCAGTTTTTTAAATTGCTTTCTCTGTCTCCGTTCAGCCAATAGGAAGCATAGGTACTTTCTTCCGCTTCGGGATGAATAAAGGAAACAATGCCGTCTACATTTACAATTGCCTGAATTTTATTTTTTGATTTTACACCGACCAAAGTGGCGATCTGCGCTCCGGCAGATTCTCCCAGAACCGCTATTTTCTTTCGGTCTAAAGAATATTTTTTACTGTTTTTCTTCAGCCATTGAATTCCGGTTTCGATGTCTTCCACTCCGGCAGGAAATTTTGCAACATCAGCGAGACGATAACCGATAGCAATCACCACATAACCTTTTGAAGCCAGTTCAATTGCCATGAATTTTTCGTTTTCCTTACTTCCTGAAATCCATCCGCCACCGTGAACCATCGCAATTCCCGGATATTTTTTGTTCTGATCTAAAGGATAATACACATCTGCTTTCAAAGAAATTCCGTTGATGTTTTTATATTCTGCGTCTTTATCAATCCCGATATTTTGAGGAACCGGACGGTCAATCGGAGTTACGAACGGATATTTTTTTTTGAATTTTTCGAATGTTCCTTCGTTGGTATAGGGAGTAGCATTCGGTCGATTTACCTGTCCGAATGCCATTGTCCCCATAAAAAAAATAGAAATATAAGTATGTTTTCGGTTAAAAATCATGTTGTCAAATTTTAAATTTTAAACCATTAAGGAGATTGAAGAGGTTAAGTTTTATTAAGAAAATCAGTATGATTTTATCTTAAAATAAAGCGATATTACCTGTCTTAACAGCTTAATTGATTTTAATGGTTTAAATTATTGATACACTATTTAACTGCATTTTTCGATACATCCGTTCCGATAGAAAGTGCATTTTTATCGGACGTAATTTCTTTTGGTAATAAGACTGCACCTGTTTTATTTCCTAACACTTTTACAACAGGTTTATTTGCAGAATCAAACTTCACGGTTGAAAGATTGATGTTTTTGCTGTTGTAGATCGTTGCTCCCGTTCCTTCGGAATATTTCAGCTTTACATTTTTTAACTGAATTCCGTCTGCATCTACTATGGTTAAAGCTTTTCGGGTATCAAACTGAGAATCTTCAATCACAATATTTTTAAGATTCATTTCAGCTAAACCGAATAAGGTAATCGCTTCATCGGAATTGGTTGCTGTAATGTTTTTAAAGAAAATATTTCTGAAAACCGGCGTTTCTTCCGTTACGGGATATACTTTTTCCGGAGCTTTGTTGCCTTCCTGTTTCTGTCCGTCTTCCAGAACCGGAGATGCGCCTTCGTAGAACATATTGAAACCGATCACCTGAGTCGGAATATTAATCATATCAATATTTTTAATGTAAATATTTTCCACAATTCCTCCTCTTCCGCGAGTGGTTTTGAAACGGAGCCCGATATCTGTTCCGATGAAAGTACAATCTGAAACGTGGATATTTCTTGCTCCGCCCGACATTTCACTGCCAATAACGAAACCTCCATGACCGTGGTACACAATATTGTTTTTAATGATAACATTTTCAGTCGGCATTCCTCTTTTTCTTCCGTCTTTGTCTTTTCCGGATTTTATACAGATGGCATCGTCTCCTACATCAAACGTATTGTCATAGATCAGAACGTTTTTGCAGGATTCCAGATCCACGCCGTCTCCATTTTGTGAAAACCATGGATTTCGGATGGTAAGATTCCTTAAAATAACATTGGAACACATCAAAGGATGAAGATTCCATGCCGGAGAATTCTGGAATGTCGGTCCGTCCAGCAAAACTTTGTCGCATTCCACCAGACTTACCATTACCGGACGGAGAAAATCTTTCACCGTAATCAGTTCGTCTTTGGAAATCTTGTCGGGAACATTGAAGTTGGAGCTGCTTTCCAATCCTTTTTTATAGCTTTCCGAAGGATACCAGTTTTTGCCGTCCGAAGATACAATTCCGCCGGATTTTACAATTTCTTTCCATTCAGATTCAGACACTTTGCTTTTTTTGATGGCTCTCCATGCATCACCGCTTCCGTCGATTATTCCTTTTCCTGTAATGGCAATATTTGTTGCATTTTTTGCCGAAATCGGAGACTGGCAACGCGTTGTATTCAATCCTTCGAAACTTACATCTACCAACGGATAATCATTTTTATCTTTACTGAAAATAATCATCGCACCTTCCTCTACATGAAGATTGATATTGCTTTTCAAGACGATGGGACCTGTAAGCCACATTCCGCGGGGAACGACTAATTTTCCGCCTCCTTTTTTGCTCAGATCTTCGATTGCTTTTTTAAAAGCTTCCGTATTTTTTACATTTCCGCCCGCAATTCCGCCGTATTGTGTGATGGAAACGGTGTTGGCTGCAAAAGAAGTTTCTGCAACCTGCGGCATTTTAAACTCAATATTTTTATAAATATCAGAATTCTGAGCACAGATTTGCCCTGAAAATAGCATTGCTGCTGCTAAACCGATCACTTTAAAAGTCTTCTTCATTTTATTATTTTTGAGTTTTAATTATTTTTTTAAATTCCTGATAAACAATGGATGCTACTACTTTTGCTCCTTCTGGCTGAAAATGAGTGTTGTCTTTCTGACCTTTGGGATAGGCTTCGTATACATTTTCCGGAAGATTCATAAAGTAATGAGTTGTGGTAAAATCCTGTCCTTTTCCGGTAAAATATTCCATAGATAATGTATTCAGATCAATATACGGAACGTTCATTTCTTTAGCAATTTCAATGGGCGCTTTGCTGTATTCGCCGTGTACATTTTCCAGTTTTCCGTCTTTCCATGGGTAATTTCTGGCAACGGGAGTTAAAATAACAGGATTTGCTCCTTTCTGCTTCGTCTGCGTTACAAATAATCTTAAAAATTCTTTGTATCCCTGAATGTTTACGTACCGTTCCGGATGTTTTTCAGAACTGTCGTTATGTCCAAACTGGATGATGACATAATCACCCGGCTGCAAATGTTCGTACACCTCTCTCCATCTTCCTTCCTGAAAAAACGTTCGTGTACTTCTTCCACCATGCGCTTTGTCAATAATCTCCACAGAGTCCGTTGAAATGGCAGGTTTTAAAAAAGCCAAACTGTCTTTCGCAAAAAACGGCTGAAAAACCTGTCCCCATCCTGTAATGGGATATCTTACTTTCATATAATCTTTTCCGGGTTCGTAGTTTCCGGTGTAATCTGCCACGGTAGAATCTCCGATGAGATAAATATGGGTAATCTTTTTAACGTGTTTTGCTGCTGTAGTGTTCTGAGATTTGCATCCCGACAACAGCAAAACGACGATTAAAAATGAAACTATATTATACATTTTTCTATTCATTGATTCTAACTAAATTTTTATGTACACTGTCATTATGAACGAAATGAAATGTAGTGAAGAATCTGATTATTATTTTTCGGTAACAGATCTTGCAGATGGCGCAGATTTTTTAAATCAAATGAAAATTAATTCTTGGTGATTCTGAACCAGTCAAAATCGGCATATCCGCCTCGAGGTGCCTTTGATGTACTAATGCTGTACAGTCCAACTTTGGCTCCGATCCATTTTCCGGGTTTTGCCTGAAAAAGATCACCTGTTTTGATGAAATTTTTTCCGTTTTCGCTGTAGCTGAACTGGCATAAACCATTCGGTTCGTTTACATTTACTTTTAGATAGACTTCGTTGCTTTTTAATTTTGTTTCAAATAAAATCTTTTCTTCGCCGCCTTTATCTGCTTTTTCGGCTCTTCTTAACTGTACATAAAATCCATCCGGTTTGTTGGTAATCACGATGGACTGATGATCCAGTCCCATTACTAAAAGTCCTGCGGTTTTACCTTCTTTGGCATCTTCGGGCGTTAATTTAACTTTTGTGGAAGCTGCGAAATTGGGAGCCGGAAATTTCTGAGTTAACAGATTCGGGACGTTCCAAAGGTTGTTTTCACTTTCGGGAACTTTTATGGAGAATAATCTTAAAAACTTCTGTCCGGGAAGTTTGGAAGACCATACGATATTTTCATTTGCACTCCACTGCCATTGTAGTCCTAATTTTTCACCATCAAATTCATCGGTTTCGGGCGGGGTAACGATAGGATAGGATTGTCCTACGTTTGGTTTTTTATACGTTAAAACAGGTTCACCGATTCCGTTTTTATTATGGTCAATTCCTATAAAAGGCCAGTCTTTTTCCCACTTCATGGGTTGCAGGTGAACAATTCTTCCTCCCGCATCCACATCCTGAAAGTGATAAAACCAGTCTTCTCCGGAAGGTGTATCTACCCACGCTCCCTGATGCGGTCCGTTTATTTTTGTGGAGCCCTGTTCCAGCACAATTTTTTCTTCGTAAGGTCCGTATATATTTTTTGATCTCAATGCCAATTGCCAACCTGTAGCAACGCCGCCTGCCGGAGCAAAAATATAGTAATAGCCGTTTCTTTTATACATTTTAGGACCTTCAACGGTGGGATGAGCATCGTGACCGTCGAAAACGTGAATGCCTTTATCCAGCACTTTTGTTCCTTCCGGATTCATCTTATTTAATGTTAAAATACTTTTTACTCCGGCACGGCTTCCCGCCCAGCCGTGAACCAGATAAGCGTTTCCATCTTCATCCCAGAACGGACAGGAATCTATCAGTCCTTTTCCTTGCATTACTAAAACAGGTTCGTCCCATTTTCTCAGAGGATCTTTGGTTTTTACCATATAGATTCCGAAATCGGGATCGCCCCAGTAAATATAAAATTCGCCATTGTGAAATCTCATACTCGGAGCCCAGATTCCGTCGCCTCGTTTTGGGGTTGAAAAATGTTCTTTCGGCAGAATATCCTGAATGGCATAATTCACCAGTTTCCAGTTCACCATATCTTTTGAATGAAGAATCGGCAAACCGGGAGTTTCATTGAAGCTTGAAGCCGTCATGTAATAATCATCTCCCACACGAATCACGTCCGGATCGGAATAATCTGCGTACAGAACAGGGTTTCTGTAGTTTTTTCCCTGATCGGCAGTCCATACTTCGGAAACGTAGTTTTTTTCCTGTGCGCTCAAATAATTTGATGCAAGGGAAAAAATGGCTATTGAAAATATATTTAAAATGTTTTTTGTTTTCATAAATCAGATTTTTAATCTGGTTTAAATTTTAACGCCATGAGCGGAAAGATTTTTTTTAATGGCTTACTTCATATTTTTCGATCGCAAAGGTTCTTCGACAAGCTCAGCATAAACTATTCACTCAGCAAATGATAGTTTTTGAAATTATATAAGAACATTTTTTAACCATTAAGATTTATTAAGGAGTTTAGTGTAGTTAAGATTAGCTATACTTTAAGTTTTCTGTTTTAAAATGATAGATTTAACCTTAATGACTTAATGGTTTTAAGTATTATTTTTCAAACTCCAGACTTGCCAGAATGAATGGCCCTGTTCCTTTGGCATCATTGGAACGGATTTCTTCATTAATGTAATATTCGTAAGAACCGTCACGATAAGGTTTTCCGCCCAAACCTGCAACAGCACAGCATTTATTTAAATTTACCACTCCGTTTTCATCAACAGTGATTAAATTTTTAATAATTCCGTCGTAGCCTTTTTTAGCATACGTTTTATAGGATTTCGGCAAATAACCGTTGTTCACAGATTTGATGATGGTGTAAACAAACATGGATGAGGCGGTTGCTTCGGTGTAATTCCCTTTTTCTCCTGCCTTATTCAAAACCTGATACCACAGTCCGCTGTTTTTATCCTGAACTTTAATGATGGCATCAGTGTAGGATTTGATGTAAGAAATTAACCTTGCTCTTCCGGGATGATCTTTTGGCAGATAATCCAGAACATCTACCATCGCCATTCCGTACCATCCCATTGCTCTTCCCCAGAAATTCTGCGATAGTCCGGTTTCTTTGTCTGCCCAAGCTTCTTTTTTGCTTTCGTCCCATGCGTGATAGAGAAGACCTGTTTTTTTATCAAGAAGATGCTCCTGAACAGAATCGAACTGTAAAAGGATGTCATCATACGCTTTTGCCGCATCGGCTCCTTTCACGAAGTCGTGTGTATAATGCGTGTAGAAAGGCATTCCCATGTATAAACCATCCAGCCAAACCTGATAAGGATAAATTTTTTTGTGCCAGAAAGAGCCTTCTTTCGTTCTTGGCTGTCCGTCTATCTGAAGACGAAGGGTTTGAAGTGCTTTCAGGTATTTTTCTTTTTTTTCTTTTTCGTAAAGATAAAGGAGAACGTTTCCGCTGTTCAGCATATCGATATTATACTTATCAAGCTCATAGGTAATGATGGTTCCGTCTTCCTGAATGAGCTTTTCTCCAAATTCGCTGATGTAGTTGTAGTATTCTTTTTTGCCAGTTTTGGCATACAGTTTTTCTGCACCATCAAGGACAATGGCAGTAGGATACGTCCATTTCGGGGCTTTGCTGAAATCCAGCATCCATGCCTCAGGAAAGCGGTGGATTTCGGACAGCATCATTCTTTCGGACCATTTCAGATTGAGGGGAACTTTTTTTTCGGAATTTGAAGATTGCTTCTGAATTGAAGTATTAACCGGAGTTTTTGTCTGCGCACAGGCTGAAAAGATGCCTGAACTTAAAGCGACCAGTGTGAATAGTTTGATATGTTGATTAATGAAATTCATGATTGTAAACGTTAAAGTTGATTATTTTTATCTAAAATTTCCAGTTTTTGATCTAAATCCTGATAGAAAGCTTCTTCTGTTTTTAAACCGTTCGGTTCCAGAGACCATGCTCCTAAAAAGTAATAGGAAACGTTTTTTGTCTTCTTGAAAACAACGGTATGCGTAGATTTTGTCTTTATATATTTATCAAAGCTTTCAAGAGAGTAGAAGACTGCCATTCCGAGATTGTCGTCTTTTTTGGTTTCGGTCTGGTTACCGTAAGTTGCGATGTAAGCCCATTTTTTATTTTTGCTGATTCCCTGTTTCAGCGGAATATTTTTTATGGCAACAATTCCGGTGCATAACCCTGAAATAGAATTACTGAGATTTAAATCCACTTTTACAAAACGGTCTTTATTGAAAATGGTAAGTTTTGAAGCAAGATCAATGGCATCGCCCCATGTTTTCCAGCCTGTGTATTCGATGGTTGCGTAAGACTGTTCTTTTTCATTCACCACTTTCGCGTCGGTACTTTTTACGATTTTAAATGTTTCAACAAAATCATTCTGCTCATCATATCTTCCGTAGGAACCAATTCCGATGGTGCGTCCGGATTTCAGAATATCCTGTCCCCAAGCTGCATCGTGATGATACGATTCAAAACCATCCTGTCCGACTTCCGGCAACACCAAAGTATTGACTTTTTTACCAAAAATATCCGTGGCATTTCTCCAGTCGAGATATAAGCGGTATCCGATCTGGTTGTTTTCCAGACCGATGCCTTCGTATCTGATGTAGGTGGAATGATCGGTATGTGATTCCGGAATGGTGAGTTCCTGAACGTTTTTGAAAGTTCCTCCGATGTATTTGTCGCCTTCCCATTTTCCGCCTTCTTTCACTGCAAGTTCTGCATAAGAGAACGGAGATTTAGGATTGTTTCTGATCTTTTGAATAACAGAAGTCTGAGCCTGAAAATTTGAGGACACGAATACTGCTGCAGCTATTATTTTAAATACATTCAATTTCATATACATTTTATTAGATCACTGTTTTCAATAAAAGTTTTCATGGTTATTTGCTTTTATTGTTGTCCGGTTATATTTTTCACGAGATCATTAAAGTAAACTTCAATATTGTCATAGTTTTTATCCAGATCTTTTCCTTTGGCATTGGCAACTTCAGGATTCAGTATGTTTTTAATTTCCCATTCATCGGGCATTCCGTCATTATAAAAATTGTGGTGTTTAGAATATTTACTTAAAATTTAGTAGCGGATTCCAGTTGTCTTTTCCTTTTAAAACCTGTTCTCTTGTATATTTTTTGGCTTCGGTTTTGGTTAGCTGATGCGACCATGATACTCTTTTGGAGTGATCTGAACCGCTTCCTTTGGAGTTAAATTCTGCATAAAACGTGGTCTTTTCTGCATCGGGCTTGTTCCAGTTGTGCCATCCTTCCGGTTGTATGGTGGAATTCATTTCACAATTGAGGTAAACGGTCTTGGCAAAAGGTCTCCACGGTCTTCCTAAATAGACTGAACTTTCTTTTGCGTTTCCTTCTATTTTTGAATTGATAAAAACAAATCCGAATTCGTTTTCCTGTGGAGTAGAAGCTGCGGTAACATAGCTTGCCGATTCTTTCGAATAAATGATACACTCCTCAAAAACAGCGGTTCCGGCTCCGAAAATATAGTCGGTTGTTCCTTCGATGTAACAGTTTTTAAAATAATTTCTGGAGGGTTTTGTCTTGTCTGATGAATCCTGAACGCCTTTTAAATACAGCGTATCCTGATTTCCTAAGAATCTGCAGTTTTCAAAAGCTATTCGGTCGCCCGTCGTTAAAACAGAAACTGCCTGTCCTACTTTTCCTGAACTGTTTTCGAATGAAATATTTTTTGCTGTAAAATCATTAGCATAAATAAAAACCGTTGAAGAACCTGTAGTTCCGAATTCTTTTCCTTCCGGATTCTTTTTTGATGCAAAATCATCATAGGTGATGATGGTTTTTTCAGGATTTTCACCTTCAAGCAAAATAGCGCCTTTTGTTTCCGGAATGGTAATTTTTTCTTTGTAAATTCCTTCTTTTACTACAATTCTCGTTCTTACGGAAGATCCGTTTTCTGCTTCATTGATGGCTTGCTGAATGGTGGAGAAATTTCCTTTTCCGTCTTTTGAAACCACGATGGTTTTATCGATGGATTTAAAAGAAAGAAAACTGAGCAATACGATCAGAAAAGCAAAAAAAGAATTTAAATTTTTAAGAAAAAAGAAAGCTTTCATTGAAATTTTTTTGATTAAAATACAGACTCCACTTTGGAGATGAAGCCTGTATTTTTCTGATATGAATGTGAACTATTTTCTAATACCCATAATCCTGCGTAAGATTATAATTGGAGTTGATTACATCTAAAGCAATCGGCAGTAATTCTTTTCTGTTAGCCTGGAAATAATAGGCATAACTTTTCACAGGATCTCCACTGATGTAAGGCTGCGTCATCGCCAGTCTCCAGTTTACTTTTGTATATCCGGAAGGCGTTGCAACACTTTGGTTCGGACTGTAGAAAATATCTGCTTTGGCAACTCCTGTTGCGGTGTAGAAATCGATATCCGAAACGTTTTGCTGTGCTGTTCTGTCTTTGTTATAGGCTACTTTTTTGTAGAAGATGTATTCCGGAACGTTGGCATAAGCTCCTGTACCGTTCATAAACTGGGTAAGTTTAGCTCTTGTTTCGTTGATTTTCGTTTCTAAAAGATTCCAGCGGATCAGATCGTATTTTCTAAGACCTTCACCTCCGAATTCCAGTTGTCTTTCTTTAACGATATAATTAAAGAATCCTGTTTTGTCGGTCGGAATAGTTCCCACCTGACTTAAATTTCCTGCATACGCTCTCTGTCTTACCGAAAGAACGGCATTCACTGCCTGTGCAGAAGGTCCGTTATTAAGCTCATTATCTGCTTCGGCAAACATTAATAGAATATCTGCATATCTCAGCAAAGGCCAGTCGATTCCAAGGTTTTGTGAAGTTCCGGTGATGAAAGTCCATGATTTTCTGAATTTTCCGTCGTTCCAGTTGATGGAAGTCTGAAGTTCTTCCTGCTTTGAAGTATTTACCCTGAAGATGGCAATATTTACATCTCTTCTCAGGTCATACTTTGTAAATTCATAAAAATAAACAGGGATTGCGCTGATTCCTCCGGAAGATTTCCAGTCGGTATCATCATGTCTTAAACCGTTGTAATATCCTATTTTACTGTCTGTTCTGGAGTTTCCTCCGAAAGCTCCGATAGCATAAATTACTTCGTTGGATGTATCTGCGCTGTTGGTATGCAGTGATCTGAATAATCCTTCATAACTCGGATTCAACTGATGCTGCCCGGAATTGATGATGTCTTTACATTCGTCATAAGCAATCTGATAATATTTCTGAGGATTGGAACCCTGCATCATCTGTTGCGGGCTTCTTCTTAATGAATATCCGGCTCTTGCCAGTGCGATTCTCGCTCTTAATCCTTTTACGGCTGCTTTCGAAATTCTCTGAGCGGTGGTTCCGCCTTCGGATCTCCAAGGAACTAAACTTTCCGCTTTTAAAAGATCTTCCAGAATCTTATCATAAATAACGTCTCTGTCTGTTTTTGGCAGATACACGCTCGGAAGATCGGCAGAAGGAACATCCTGAAAAGGAACGTCGCCCCAGTTTTTGATCAGATCATGATAGAAGTGTGCTCTTAAAGTTAAAGCTTCTCCCAAATATCTGTCCATTAATTTTTTATCTGCTGCTGAACCCGTCTGATACACCGGAGAAAGCGGAATGTTTTTAATCACCAGATTGGCTCTTTCAATTCCTGCGTACGTATCTAAAAACGGTCTTAAAAGTTCTGTATTTGTTGGAATGGCTCCGAAACAGCTTACCCCTCTTCGGTCGTTTGCGTTATAATCTCCCGAAGTTCTCATGTCGTCTCCGGATTGAGAAAGAATCAGGTTCATTCTCTGTCCGTAGGTATTGTCTCCCATGGTTGCATTATAGACTCCGACTAAAGCAGAAAAGGTGTCTGCTGCGGAATCAAACTGCTGTTTTTCTGAAGTATTGGATAAGCTTTCTACATCTAAATATTCTTCGCAGGAATTAAGAGAATTCAGAGAAAATATTCCGATGACAGAAAAAAGAATGGCTAAAAATTTATTTTTCTTCATAATATTAGGTTTAAAAAGTGATATCAACTCCTGATAAAATAAATCTGCTTCGCGGATACGCTGCATAATCTACTCCCGGTGTTAAAGGATTTCTTCTTGTGTTGGCTTCCGGATCATACCCGGAATATCCTGTAATCGTGAACAGGTTGTTCATCGTAAAATACAATCTGAAATTGGATAATCCCAATTGTTTGGTGAAATCTTTTCCTAAAGAATATCCTATTGTAACGTTGTTCAGTCTCAGGAAAGAACCGTCTTCAATAGCATACGAATGAAGGAAGTAAGCTCCTGCAGGAGGTGTAAATCCTGTTGTATTGGCGTTTAAGGCGGCAAGAGCGGTAGGATCATTCACTTTATTTCCTGCATCATCAAACCATCTCCATCGGTTGGCAACTTCAGCCAGCATATTGTTGTCTCGGTAAAGATACTGTGTAGAGTATTCTATTTTGTTTGCGTTATATACTTTATTTCCTACAGAGAAATTGAACATTAGGCTCATATCCCAGTTTTTGTAACGGAAGGTCTGGTTGAAACCTCCGTAAAACTTCGGTTGTGCGCTTCCCAGATCCGTCATATCTTTATTATCAATAATTCCGTCACCGTTAAGGTCTGCAAGTTTAAGATCTCCCGGCTGTACAGCTTTCGCTCCGTTTGCTGCTGCTGCAGAACTCGGGATTCCTGCTTTTAAAGTATAAACCTGAGTCGTAGGATTATAATCGAAATCGCTTACTTCATATCTTCCTGCGGTAATGTATCCCCAATATGTTCCTACCGGTTTTCCGACCTGTACAAGGAAATCGTTCAGGTTGTTTTGCCATCCTGAAGGATATAGATAAGAATTTGCACTTGCGGAAGCACTGTTTCCTAAACTTTTGATCACATTTTTATTGGAAGATAAATTCGCATCAATTTTCCAGTTAAAGTTTTCTTTGTTGATGATCGCAGCGCCTACAGAAAATTCAATTCCTTTATTGGAAGTGCTTCCCGAGTTTTGATACTGATATTCATATCCTGAAGTCTGAGGAATTTTAGCCAGCAATAAAAGGTTTTTTGTATCGGTCTGATAAACATCTACCGTTCCGTAAACTCTTCCGTTGAATAATCCAAAATCTACCCCGATATTTTTAGAAGCCGCCGATTCCCACTTTACATTAAGATTAGACATAATCGCTCCTGTTGTAGCTCCCGGTGTTACATTGTTTCCAAAAGCATACCCGTAATCTGATGATGTCGTGAAAAACGTACTGTATAAAAATGCCGGTATTCTGTTGTTTCCGGATAAACCGTATCCTGCACGAAGTTTTAATTCGCTCACTACTTTACTGTCTTTCAGGAAATTTTCTTCATTTACTTTCCATGCAACTGAAGCCGCCGGAAAATAGCCCCATCTGTTTCCGGGTCCGAATACACTGGAACCATCCGCCCTCATGGAAGCAGTAAAGATATATTTGTTGTTAAAAATATAGTTGGCTCTTGCAAAAAATGAAACCAGACGATCTGGTAAAACGTTTGTTTTTGGAATATCCTGAACCTGTCCCGATGGAGGAGAAGCCGCCTGAATATTGGCAAATGCCTCTTCTGCACTGATGGATTTCGGGAACCATTTGATGTTCATCGTTAAGGATTCTGCATCTGTTTTTACGGTTTCCTGTCCTGCCAGTAAATCCAGCTTATGATTTCCGAAAGTTTTTCTGAAATTCAGCGTATTGGTATTCGTGATTCTTCTGGATTGCGATTTGCTCAGAAAAACAACAGGCTGATCATTGTTTTGTCTTGCAAGAGAAGTAACCGGTCCGGAAAACTGATTCACCATTTCATCTCTCTGTACATATCCGATCACACTTCTGAAAGTGAAATCTTTATTGATTCTGTATTCGATGATCCCATTTAAAAGGAGGTCGTTTCTTCCGTTTTCTTTCACCTCGCTGTTCGCTAAAAGGATAGGGTTTACAAGGTTTGTTTCGTTGGCAAATAAAGGATCGAACTCATCTACATTTACATTGGAACCACCTTCAAACGGCTGATATCTTACGGCGTTTCTCAGTCTGTTGGTACTTTGCGAACCCGTGGAAGAAGTTCCTGCTCCGTAGATCATCTGACGGCTGTATCTGGCATTTAATGTGATGCTGATTTTTTTCGAAACATCATAATCATACTTAAAGTTTGCCATATTTCTTTTGAATCCGGAACCGATCATAATTCCGTCTTCCTGTACATTATTTAAGGATAAGGAGAAAGAAGAATTATCAGATCCTCCTGTTACGGAAAGATTATGCGTAAAATTGAATGCCTCTCTTCCGAAAACTTCATCCTGCCAGTCTCTCTTTTTTACAGATTTGTACTTTTCCAGATCTGCAAAAGTTCCGTATCTCGCTTTGAATGCATCAATATCAGTCTGTACACCGCCTTTGTTGTATATTTCGTACTGATAGAGAACGTATTGATAAGGATCCAGAACATCTATCGTATTCTGAATTTTTCTTACCCCTAAAAATCCGTTGTAATTAATTGATGTTTTTGCTCTCTTACGACCGCCTTTCGTCGTAATAAGGACAACACCGTTGGCTCCTCTTGCTCCGTAAATACTCGTGGATGAAGCATCTTTTAAAACTTCGATCGACTGGATTTCCTTCGGAGAAAGAATAGAAAGCGCATTATCCATCTGTACGCCGTCTACAATGTATAGCGGAGCGTTGCTCCCTGTAATGGAGTTTCCTCCTCTTACTACGATATCTACATCGGCTCCCGGTGAACCTTCACTCAGAGAAACCTGTACTCCCGCCATTCTTCCCTGTATTGCTTCAGCAGCATTAGTAGAAGGCATATCTTTTATAGCTTCTGCTTTTACAGAAGAAACAGCATTGGTAACGTCTTTTTTAGAAACTTTTGTGTATCCCACCAGAACCACTTCGTCGATTTTGGTTTCTTTTTCCTTCGTTTCTTTTTCTTGAGCCATTGCAAGGACAGGAAGTAGAAAGACAGTTAGATATAACCACTTTACTGATTGTACTTTTTTATCCATTTTGTATCCTTATAGTTTTAATTTTGGTTGAAAGTCTTTTTTCAATCTTTGTCTTCATTGGTGGATCTTGGAAGTATTCTACTGTTTTTTGTGGTTTATATTTTCAGAAAAAATACACTTTCCTTAGTGCAATCGATTGCGTAATTTTTCAATTCAAAATATTATCGCTCCTAAACTAATATTATTTTTGAATATGCAAAGAAAAAAATATTATTTTTTCATTAATTTGAAAAGAATTACTGTAATTTATAATTAATTTTTAAATATTAAATAATTGTTAATCAGTGTATTATTTCGTTTAATAGTCTTTTGGTTTGGGTTCATATTTTTCTGTTCTGATGATGACATAAATTAAAAAAAACTTAAAATATGAGCGATTTTCAAGCTTCAAATTTCCCCAAATTCATCACCAAGAACTACAAAATTTGACATTTTACTGATTTTTATCAGTTTTTTGAGCCTGAATTTATCTATAATTTTTCAGTGATAATTTTTATCTGCATTATATGTATAGAATAAATTTATTTTGAATTATTATTACAAAATCAATATTGTTAAAATCTAACAACTTTTATCTTCAAATTTAATTTTAGATAATTCCTGATGTATATATTTGGTTAAATAATCATTAAATTTTTGATCGTAATTTAGTAAATTATAGATTTAATTTATTATTTAAAGTATTGAAAAATAGTATTTTATAATATTTTATTAAATTTTTATTGATCATTTGAATATTAATTATATATTTATCCCGAAAGTATTTCTACAAGTTTTTAGTGTGATTTATGCAATCGATTACACAATGTTTAACCGGTTTTATCAAAACCGCAAAAATGAATATAAAAGAAGATGACAAAATCTGAGTTTCGTTACGCCCATCATCCCGAAGATGTTAAAAAATATACAACAGAGGATTTAAGAAGGGAATTTTTGATGAATAACCTATTCAATGAAGATCAGATCAATGTAGTATATTCTATGTACGACAGAATGATTGTCGGAGGTGCAATGCCTGTGAAAAGCCCATTGAAGCTGGAACCGACAGACGATTTGAAAGCTGAAAATTTCCTTGACAGAAGAGAACTGGGAATCATCAACGTAGGAGCAGCCGGAAAGGTGACTGTTGACGGCGAGGTTTTCGAACTGGCAAACAAAGAAGCTCTGTACATCGGAAAAGGAGCCAAAGATGTGGTTTTTGAAAACGGAAACGAAGGACAGACTTTATTCTATTTCAATTCTGCGCCCGCTCATCATTCATATCCTACAAAGAAAATTACAAAGAACGAAGCCGAAATTGTGGAATTGGGCGAAACAAAATACGCAAATAAAAGAACAATTAATAAACTGATTGTCAATAGCGTACTGGAAACCTGCCAATTACAGATGGGAATGACGGAACTGCACGAAGGAAGTGTCTGGAACACCATGCCATCTCATACACACACCAGAAGAATGGAAGCATACTTCTATTTTGATCTGGAAGAAGGACAGGCGGTAAGTCATTTTCTGGGGCAGCCTCATGAAACGCGTCATATCTTTATGAAAAACAACGAAGCTGTTCTGTCTCCGGAATGGTCCATTCACTCAGGAGTCGGAACTTCCAATTACACCTTCATTTGGGGAATGGCGGGAGAAAACATGGATTATGGCGATATGGATGCTGTAAAAACTAACGAACTAAAGTAATATTTTCCACATGAAATTATTCGATTTATCCGGTAAAGTTGCCGTTGTTACAGGCGGAACTCACGGATTGGGAATGGCAATGGCAGAAGGTCTTGCCGCAGCGGGAGCCGAATTGGCGATTACAAGTACAACACCGAAAAAATTAGACGAAGCGCTGGAATATTATCATTCCAAAGGATATAAAGCAACCGGATATATTTTCGATGTAACCGACGAACGGGAAGCCGCTCAGAAAGTAGCCTTAATGGAAGCTGCTCATGGAAAAATAGACATCCTTGTCAACAATGCAGGAATCATCAAACGCATTCCGGCAATTGATATGGAAGTGGAAGACTTTAGAAAAGTAATCGATGTAGACCTTACCGGACCTTTCATCATGTCCAAATTAGTGGGGAAATACATGATTAAAAGAAAATCCGGAAAAATCATCAACATTTGCTCAATGATGAGTGAGCTGGGACGCGATAACGTTGTTGCGTATGCTTCGGCAAAAGGCGGACTTAAAATGCTCACCAAAAATTTAGCAACAGAATGGGCGAAACATAATATTCAGGTAAACGGAATCGGTCCCGGATATTTTGCAACGTCGCAGACAGAACCCATAAGAGTGGACGGAAATCCGTTCAACGAATTTATCATCAGCAGAACTCCGGAAGGAAGATGGGGAAATCCTGAAGATCTTGCAGGAACGGCTATATTTTTAGCCTCAGATGCAAGTAAATTCATCAACGGACAGATTATTTACGTTGATGGCGGAATTTTAGCAACCATCGGAAAGCCTGCTAATGAATAACACTAGAACTTTAAGAATGAAATCTTTTATTACAGATACTTTTTTATTACAGAATAAATACGCTGAAGAATTATACTTCAACTACGCAGAAAAGCAGCCGATCATTGATTATCATAATCATTTGATTCCTAAAGATATTGCAGAAAACACGGTTTTTGACAATATTTCTAAAGTCTGGATTGCAGGCGATCACTACAAATGGAGAGCAATGCGTACCATGGGAGTGAACGAAAAATTCATTACCGGAGATTCTTCAGATAAAGAAAAATTTGAAGCCTGGGCTAAAACCGTTCCGTATACTTTGAGAAATCCTCTGTATCACTGGACGCATTTAGAACTGAAAAGATATTTCGGAATTAATGAATTGCTGAATGAAAACAACGCTTCAGAAATTTACGATAACATCAACGCTCAGTTGCAGACTCCCGAAAAATCAACAAGAGGTTTATTGGAGATGATGAATGTGGAATCTCTGTGTACAACAGAAGATCCGACTGATATTTTAAATTATCATCAGGATCTGGCAAAAAGCGGCTGGAAAGTAAAAGTAAGCACGGCTTTTCGTCCGGATAAAGCGATTTTAATTGAAAATCACAACTTCGCAGATTATATTGCCAAATTAGGCGAATCGGCAGGAATTGAAATCAATTCTTACCAGACTTTGTGCGACGCATTATTAAAAAGAATTGAATATTTCCACGAAAACGGATGCAGATTATGTGACCACGGACTGAACAATATTTCATTTGAAGAAGCTACAGAAGCGGAAGTAAGTGCCATTTTCAATGATAAACTTTCAGGAAAAGTGATTGCCGAAAAGCAGGTGAATCAGTTTAAAACAGCCATTTTACTGTTCTTAGGAGAAGCGTATCACAAATTTGGATGGGTTCAGCAGTTCCATTTAGGAGCTTTGAGAAACAATAACGAAAGAATGCACAGAATTCTCGGTCCCGATACAGGATGGGATTCTATCGGTGACTTCGTGCAGGCAGAAACTTTGTCTAAATTATTAAACGCTTTAGACGGAAAAGATAAATTAACGAAGACTATTTTATACAATTTAAATCCTGCCGACAACGAAATTTTCGCAACGATGATCGGAAATTTCAACGACGGAAGCATCAAAGGAAAAGTACAGTTCGGTTCGGGTTGGTGGTTTTTAGACCAGAAAGACGGTATGATCAAACAGATGAATGCGCTTTCAAACATGGGATTAATAAGCTGTTTTGTAGGGATGTTAACCGATTCAAGAAGCTTCTTATCATTCCCGAGACACGAATATTTCAGAAGAGTGCTTTGTAATCTTTTCGGGGAAGAAATGAAAAACGGAGAATTGCCACAGGATATGGAACACGTTGGGAAAATTATTTCCGATATCTGTTATCATAATGCTAAAAATTATTTTGATTTTTAAATTTAAATAAGATTAAATCTCTCGCAGATTGAGCAAATTTTGCAGATTTAAAATGATCTGCGTCATCAGCTAAATCTGCGGGAGATTTAAAATATTTTAAACCATTAAGGAGAATTAAGAAGTTAAGTTTTGATTAAGATAAAATCAAAGATTTTAATTCAGCAAAAGCACTTAAAGCGAAGCTCAGCTTAATTTTTCTAAACTCCTAAATAACATCTTAATGGTTGAAATTAAAAACCTTGCAGATTACGCGGATTTTTATAACATAATTATCTGCCAGATTTGTAAAATCAGCGAGAAATAAAAAATATTTTAAACCATTAAGGACAATTAAGTAGTTAAGGTTTTTTAAGCTTAAAATCTTAGATTTTATTAAGCAGATTGCTTAAAGCGATGCTAAAACTTAACTATTCTCAATTCCTTAGTAAATCTTGATGGTTTAAATAAACAATAATTACATATCCGCATTTTTTCTAAACTTGAAAAATTTTTGTGAGCTTGGCTGAGTAGAACGCCTTTGCGAATTTAAAAATATACATCGAGTTTTAAAAAGAAAATCTTAGTGCACTTTGCGTTAAAATAACAGCAGATATTAAAAAGAGTATTTATTAAAATATGGCTAGCAAAATACTTACTTTCGGTGAAATCATTATGCGGCTTTCCCCTCCCGGAAACAGAACCATGAAGCAAAGCCATGAAATGGAATTTTTCTTCGGCGGAACAGAACTCAATGTCGCTTCTTCATTGGCAACCATGGGTTGCGAAGTGAAGCATGTAAGTGCTGTTTCAGACGATTTTGTGGGAGAATCGGCGCTTTCTTTTGTCAAAAGTTTCGGAATTGACACCAATTTTATTTCTAAAAATGAACATCCTTTAGGTTTATATTTCTTAGAAGTAGGATCATCGGTTCGGGCAAGCAGAATTGCGTATAACAGATTAAACGGCTCATTTGCAAATATTGAACCAGAGAAAATCGACTGGAAAAAAGCTTTGGAAGACTGCGATTATTTTCACTGGACAGGAATCAGTCCCGGAATTTCGGAATCAGCTTATTTAAGTTTGAAAGAAGGTTTGAAAACCGCCCTTGAATTGGGAATTGAAGTAACAACCGATCCGGCTTACCGTTCTAACCTTTGGAAATACGGGAAAAACGGAAATGAAATATTGAAAGAACTGGTTTCTTTATCAACCATTTTCATTGGTGGCGTAAATGAAATCAACGAAATCTTAGGAACTCAGTTTTCATCCGATAAAGAAGGTTTTTTACAAGCCTGTAAAGAATTAAAAAGACGATGTCCATCCATTCATAAGATTTTCGACAAAATAAGAATCGGAGTTACGGCAAGTTCTCAGCAAACGCAGGGAAGAGCTTTGGTCAACGGAAATTATTTTGAAACCCAATTTTTAGAAATAGACAATGTAGTCGATAGAATCGGAACGGGTGACGCCTTTGCAGCAGGTTTAATTTATGGCTTAAAAAACTTCGATGATGAAAAGGCTTTGAATTTTGCAAACGCAGCCTGTGCCATCAAACACACGATTTTAGGAGACATTAACTATTGCAGCGCAGAAGACATTTTGGAAGTAATGGCAGGAAATTCCGGAGGAAGGATCAAGAGATAATAGTTTTTAGTTGCTGGTTTGTAGTTTATAGCGATTCTTTTTAAAATTAAATCAAAAAACTTAGTGATCTTATTTAAGTGAAACGCCTTTGCGAACTTAAAAATATGCATGAAGTTTTAAAAGAAAATCTTTGCGCACTTTGCGTTTAAAACAAAATAGCAAGATAAGATTATTTTCAAATAAAATAATTAGAACAAAATGACAAAAATTCAAAACGTTACCAACGCCATCGTTAATCAGGGGATTTTACCGCTGTATTATAATGATGATGAAACGGTAACCATAGACATACTGAAATCGCTTTACAAAGCAGGAATTCGGGCAGTAGAATATACAAGCCGCGGAGAATCTGCATTAAGCAATTTTAAAAAAATGATAGAAATCCGCAAAGCGGAGATGCCGGAAATGCTTCTGGGAATCGGAACAATTAAAAATTTACAACAGGCTGAAGAATATTACAAAGTTGGAGCAGATTTCTTTATTAGTCCGGGTTTTGTAGCGGAAGTAGCCGCATTTTTAATTCCGAAAGACGTATTGTACAGTCCGGGTTGCATGACGCCGACTGAAATTATCACCGCAGAAGCGGCAGGAGTAACATTTGTAAAACTATTCCCCGGAAATGCTTTGGGAGCAGGATTTATGAGTGCCATCAAAGATGTTTTCCCGAATCTGAAATTCATGCCGACCGGTGGAGTAGATACCACGAAAGAAAGCATTGAAAGCTGGTTTAAAGCCGGAGTTTCTGCGGTAGGAATGGGAAGTAAACTCATCAGCAAAGATCTCATGGCTGCAAAAGATTACGTAACCATTGAAAATGAAACGAAAAAAGTATTGGAAATCATCCAGACTTTAAAGTAATAATGAAAAATAACGCAATACATAGCTTCGCTGAGTGAATAGTTTATGCTGAGCTTGTCGAAGCACCTTTGTGAACTTAAAATATACATGAAGTTTAAAAAGAAAATCTTTGCGCTCTCTGCGTTCAAAAAGCGCATCATTAAAAATTAAAACAAAAAATAACTAAATTCTAAACAAGTATGAGTTCGGTTAAATCTCTTAAACCAAGTGCATTCAGATGGACGATATGCTCGCTACTGTTTATTGCGACGACCATTAATTATCTGGATCGGCAGGTTTTATCATTAACATGGAAAGATTTCATTGCTCCGGAATTTCACTGGAACAATAACGATTACGGAAATATCACTGCACTGTTTTCCATTTTCTATGCCGTAGGAATGCTTTTCGCAGGGAAATTTGTTGACTGGATGGACACCAAAAAAGGCTTCCTCTGGGCAATCGGAGTTTGGTCAGTAGGTGCAGTTTTACACGCATTCTGCGGAATCGCCACTGCGGGAATTCTTACCGGAGATTGGTTTGCAGGTTTCCATGGTTCTAAAGAACTGATTAAAACGGTTTCTAATACCGGAGCAATCATCAGTACCAGTGTAACTTTGTTCATTTTTGCACGTTTCGTTTTGGCGATTGGTGAAGCGGGAAATTTTCCGGCAGCTATTAAAACGACAGCAGAATATTTTCCTAAAAAAGACAGAGCTTTTTCTACAAGTATCTGGAATGCAGGAGCAACGGTCGGAGCTTTAGCAGCGCCCGTTACAATTCCTTTCATTGCCAAATCGATGGGTTGGGAATGGGCGTTCATCATCATTGGAGCTTTAGGATTTGTATGGATGGGACTTTGGGTATTTTACTACAAAAAACCCCATCAGCATCATAAAGTGAATGAACATGAGCTTACGTATATTAATCAGGATCAGGAAGATGCTGCTGTTGAGGAAAATACGGTAACAACAGAAGAGCGAAAATTCACATTCAAAGAATGTTTCAGTTATAAACAGACCTGGGCATTTGCTTTTGGAAAGTTCATGACGGATGGTGTTTGGTGGTTCTTTTTATTCTGGACTCCGGCGTATTTAAGTTCCGTTTACAAAATGGATTCTACGCAAAGTGCATTCCCGTTATTTGTATTGTATATAATCACTTTACTCTCCATTATCGGAGGATGGCTTCCAAAATATTTTGTGGAAAAGAAAGGAATGAACGCCTATTCAGGAAGAATGAAAGCCATGTTGATCTTCGCATTTTTTCCGCTTTTGGCACTTTTGGCACAGCCTTTAGGTTCGGCAACGTATTGGATTCCTGTTTTGATTATCGGAGTTGCCGGAGCTGCACATCAGGCTTGGTCGGCAAATATTTTCTCGACGGTCGGCGATATGTTCCCTAAAAAAGCCATTGCTACCATTACCGGAATTGGCGGAATGGCAGGCGGAATCGGTTCTTTTTTAATTAATAAATCTTCAGGAGTTTTGTTCGATCACGCTCACAAAGCATGGACAACCGTAGACGGAGTTCCTTTACTGGAAAAATATCCTCAATACATCAACGAAAGATTACCGGATGGATTTTTTGAGCAGTTGGAAAAATCCGGCGCAATCGTTAAAGACGGAATTGATAAAGGCTACATGATTATTTTCTCAATCTGTGCCGTAGCGTACCTTATTGCCTGGACAGTAATGAAAATACTGGTTCCGAAATATAAAGTCATTAGTAAATAAAACTAAACCTATAAGGTTTCAAAAACCTTATAGGTTTGGCAAAAGTACTCTTACGTTCAAATAAAAACTTTGAGATCTTAGCTGAGTGAAGCGCCTTTGCGAACTTAAAAATATACGTGAGATATTAAAAAAATCTTTGCAGACTTTGTGTTCAAAACTCCAAGTCATCGTAAAAAATTGAACCGTTAAGAAATAGATAAGAAGTTAAGAAGAATTAAGAATTTACAAGCAAATTAAATTCAATCTTACGAAATTTATTTCCCTTAACTTTTCTTAAACCCTTAATCAATCTTAATGATTAAAATATATAGAAAGTAAATAAAAACTTTGAGTTCTTTGCTAAGTAGAACGCCTTTGTGAACTTAAAAACAGTTAGTAGTCAAAAAAACTTTGCGGTCTTTGCGTTCAAAATCTAAAATCACCGCAAATAATTAAACCATTAAGAATAGATAAGAAGTTAAGAAGAATTAAGAATTAACAAGCAAATTAAATTCAATCTTACGAAATTTATTTCCCTTAACTTTTCTTAAATCCTTAATCAATCTTAATGGTTAAAATATATAGAAAGTAAATAAAAACTCTTAGTGATCTTATTGAAGTGAAACGCCTTTGCGAGCTTAAAAACAGTTAGTATTCAAAAAAAAACTTTGCGGACTTTGCGTTCAAAACCAAAAATCACCGCAAAAAATATTATAGAAGATGGAAAATCAGATAAAACAAAAATTAAATCGTGGATTAAACAATACTCAGGAAAAACTTCCCATTAAAATCGTTCAGTTTGGTGGCGGAAATTTCATGAGAGGATTCACAGATTATGTAATTGATAAATTAAATAAAGAAACCAACTGGAAAGGGGGTATTGTCAACTTACAGGCAACACCAAACGGCTCTATTCAGAAAATGGAAGAGCAGGATAATTTATATACTCTTTTCACGAGAGGAATTAAAAAAGGAGAAATCATTGATGAAAAGCACGTTATATCTGCCATTCAGAAATCAGTTAATCCATATTCTGATTACGAAGATTTTTTAGCTTTGGCGAAAGAAGAAGAGCTGGAATTTGTATTTTCCAATACCACGGAAACAGGAATTGCTTTTGACGAAACGGAAACCTCTTACCAAGGCCCGCACAAAAATTTCCCTGCGAAAGTAGCAGTTTTACTTTACGAAAGATTTAAATACTTCAATGGAGCGTCAGATAAAGGATTGAGAATTATTCCCTGCGAATTAATCGAAGACAATGCATTTGTTTTAAGAGATATTATCATCAAATATGCTCAACTCTGGAATTTAGAAGATGCATTTGTAGAGTGGATTCATCAAAACAATTATTTCCATAATACACTGGTAGACAGAATTGTTCCGGGTTATCCGAAAGATGATGCAGAATCTTATGAAGATCGGTTGGATTATGAAGATCAGATGATGGTGGTTTCAGAAACGTTCTTACTTTTTGTCATTCAGGAAGCCGGAAATTTAAATGATAGAATTCCGTTCAACAAAATCAACGAGCAGATTTTGGTGGTGGATGATATTCAGCCATACCGTTTAAGAAAAGTCAGAATTCTGAATGGCGGTCATACTTTAATGTTGGCTCCGGCAATTTTGTCGGGAAAAGAAACAATTAAAGAATCTGTGGATGACCAATTTATCGGAAAGTTCCTAAAGAATGCCATTTTTAATGAAGTAAATCCCACCTTGGGTTTAGATGAAACTGAACTGAAAGAATTCGCGGAAGAAGTTTTCGACCGTTTCAGAAATCCTTTCATTAAGCACCATTTGGCAAGTATTGCTTTATATTTTGTATCTAAATTTAAAGTAAGAGTATTGCCAAGTTTACTTACCTATGTTGAAAACAACGGAAAATTGCCGGTAAACCTTACCTTTTCGTTGGCAGGTCTCATCAGATTCTATCAGGGAAGTTTCGGCGAAAAAGCGCTTCCTTTAAATGATGAAGAAGGAATCGTTGCTAAATTCAAAGAAATCTGGTTAAATGAAGAATATGAAAAAGTAGCTGAACTGGCACTTTCTGAAACTTCTTTCTGGGATACAGACCTTACTCAGGTTGAAGGTTTGAAAACAGCGGTGGCAAAAGCATTGTATGAAATCGATCATAATGACATGGAAACTGCCTATAACAATTTTGTAGAATTCAATTCTTAAAAAATCATGAAAAAGAAAGTCCTGAAAGTAAATCCCAAAGACAACGTTATTGTAGCGCTGCTGGATTTATCTGCCGGAGAATCGGTACATCTTGACGGTGCAGAATATACGTTGGCAAAAGACATTAAGGCTAAACATAAATTTGCTGCCGTAGATTTTCAAGAAGGAGATCAGATCATCATGTATGGTGTCATTGTCGGAAAAGCTAATCAATCCATCAGAAAAGGTGAGGTAATTACAACCGAAAATGTAAAACACCAAAGCGCAAAAGTAGAAGGCAAAACTGAATCTTTAGGCTGGACTCCCCCGAATGTGGACAAATGGAAAGACCGTACTTTCATGGGATACCACCGTGAAGACGGACAGGTGGGAACGGAAAACATCTGGCTGTTTTTTCCTTTGGTATTCTGCGAAAACAAAAATATCGAAACGCTGAAAGATATTTTTGAAAAAGAGCTGTTGCACGAAAAAGCGAGTAAGCATCAGCTTTTATTAAGATCATTATTAAATGGTGGCGAAACCTCTTATACAGCAGTGGAAGAGGAAGAAGACACCAGAGTATTTAAAAATATCGATGTAAGATTCATCACGCATCAAGGCGGTTGTGGCGGAATTCGTCAGGACGCGGAAGCATTAGGAAGGCTGTTTGCAGGATATGTGAACAACCCTAATGTTGCCGGTGCTACGGTTCTCAGCTTAGGGTGTCAGAATCTTCAGGTGCAGATTTTTATGGATTCGATTCACGCTTTGGCTCCCGATAATAAGAAACCGATTGTTGTTTACGAACAGCAAAAATCGGGAACGATTGATGAAATGCTGACTGGCGTGATCAAAGATTCTTACGAAGGAATTAAACAGGCTAATAATATCGAAAGAAAACCTGCCTCCATCACAAAGCTGAATATCGGTTTGGAATGTGGCGGTTCAGACGGTTTCTCCGGAATTTCTGCAAACCCAGTTTTGGGTGAGGTTTCAGATATTATGGCGGCAGTTGGCGGAACAACGATGCTTGCCGAATTCCCTGAATTATGCGGAGTAGAGCAGGAGTTGGTGAACCGTTGCATCAATGATGAAGACGGTGTGAAATTCCTTCAGCTCATGAAAGATTTTGAAAAATCTGTTGTGGCGGCAGGTTCAGGTTTTGACATGAATCCGTCTCCCGGAAATATCAAAGACGGTTTGATTACTGATGCCATGAAATCCGCGGGAGCGGCTAAAAAGGGTGGTTCTGCTCCGATTGTTGAGGTTCTTGATTTTACAGAATACGCGACAAAACCGGGACTGAATTTGCTTTGTACCCCCGGAAATGACGCCGAATGTACAACAGCTTTGGTTGGTTCCGGAGCAACCGTTGTCCTTTTCACCACAGGCCTCGGAACACCGATGGGAAATCCGATTGCTCCGGTAATTAAAATTTCTTCAAATACTATTTTAGCTGAAAAAATGTCGGATATTATCGATTTCAATGCAGGAACGGTCATCAGCGGAGATAAAACCATTTCGGAAGCAGCAGACGAACTGCTCGAATACATCATTAAAGTGGCAAGCGGTGAAGTGAAAACCAAAGCCGATCTACTGAATCAGAATGATTTCATTCCATGGAGACGAGGAGTCTCTCTGTAATGATTTACTTATATTAAATATTAGGGTTGAAAATGCTTCCTGCTTATGTGGGGAGCATTTTCTTTTTTGTGATAGCATGTTTGTTGATAGCGCGGATTTGCAATCCGTGCTGATTTCTATTTACAATAAAGAACTATAATATTTTAATAGCTTTGAATCGATAGTGTAGTCACGGATTGCAAATCCGCGACATCGGATCTCTTTGTAATGATTTACTTATATTAAATATTAGGGTTGAAAATGCTTCCTGCTTATGTGGGGAGCATTTTCTTTTTTTGTGATAGCATGTTTGTTGATAGCGCGGATTTGCAATCCGTGCTTTTTTTTAATCAAGTCACGAATTGCAAATCCGCGACATCTGGAGACGAGGGGTCTCTTTGTAATGATTTACTTATATTAAATATTAGGGTTGAAAATGCTTCCTGCTTTGTGTGGGGAGCATTTTCTTTTTTTGTGATAGCATGTTTGTTGGTAGCGCGGATTTGCAATCCGTGCTGATTTCATATTTACAATAAGGAACTATAATATTTTAATAGCTTTGAACCGATAGTGTAGTCACGGATTGCAAATCCGCGACATCGGATCCGCGACATCGGACAAAAAAGAAAGGTATAAGTGATAATATGTAAAAAAATATTCCCATAGCTTCAACAAATAATGAGATGTTTAGGATATGTTTTTGATGTATAGTCTGCAAACCAATAATGCGGATCGTTGCAAAGGGAAAATTCTACTTCATCTTCATCTAAGTTTTTATGTTTTACTATAAATTTTTCACCTAATGTAACGCAGACCGAATGGGGATCTGGATAATCTTCCATAACATCTACAATTCTGTTTCCCGCTTTTATCTCTGCATCCAAAATAGTTTGCATTGAAGGTGGCAATTTTTCTAGCAACAACAACTGGAGAATAAATTCGGCATCTAATTTTCGTATGAGCCTTTTAATGTCAAAATCTTTTTCAGAGTATTTCATAAAAATTGTATTTATTCTTCATCATCATTCTTATACTTATTACATTTCATTTCCTACATTTTCTTTGCAATGATATAAAAGCGAAATAATGACAAGAAAAAAATTAAATATATTCATATTGATTGTCTTACAATTCTTAAAAAGTAACAACAACTTGTTTTTCTAAAAATTTTCCGTTTTGAAATACAAAAATTGCAGCATAAGAACCTGCTCCGTCGGAATTCTGCATCGTGAGATAAAGCTTTCCCGATGTCGCGGATTTGCAATCCGTGACTACAACTCGCAACAATTCACCCCATAAAAACCACAAGAACATCCAACGGATTATCGAAGTCTGCATAATTCCGTGCACTACTGAAGTAATAATGCTCAGGTTCTGTCACAATTTTCTGTTTCACAGGATTTTGGTGAATATAATTTATTTTTTCTTTAATCCATTTGTTAGAAAAAACTTCCTCGGCATGATATCCATCTTGCCAAACTTTGAATTTTTGTTCACGAGATAAATGTTCGCAGGATTTTTTTAAATAATCCAGCATCCATTCTTTTCTGCTTTCAGTTTCAGACTGTATGGTTTCAATGATTTTTTTTGAAGTAAATTTTTTAAAATCACGCATGATTTCAGATAATGTATACTTGCCATCTGCTCTGCAGAAAATATGCAGGTGATTTGACATCAGACAATAGGCAAAAATAGAAAGTCCTTTTTGGATCTGACAATATTTTAATGAGTCTATAATTACCATTTTTTGTGATAATCTGGTAAATACATCAACCCATCCGACGGTAGTAATTGTGATAAAGTAAGCCTGATCAATATCTAAGGCTTTGTATTTTGTAGACATTTGTGTTTTTTGTTTAAATGTACAAAATATTTTTTTCGATAACACAGATTCGATAGTGTGGATTTGTAATTTAATAGTGGGGGTTTGATAACATGGATTTGATAGCGCGGATTTATAATCCGTGCTTAAAACACTTATAGTTTTGTTCACGGATTGCAAATCCGCGACATCGTTCACGTTCCCAAACTCAAATTTGCCGTTCTTAGCCTCTCCCGATACGTAAAATATACATCCCGACACGTCCCACCAAAGTTCCGACACATTTTTCAAAGGTTTCGATACGTTACCCAACCTATCCAAACACGTTCCTCAAACATCCATTGGGGTTATTGATATTTTCAGCGGGGTAGTGTAAGTCTTAAGATAGGTCATGCAACCTATCCGGACAGGTAAAAGATAGATTTGGATAGATAAAAGACCCCTCCGAATCTTTCGTGAAAGTATCTGAGAGGGTAGATGATATCGGCAAATCATTCAATGACGTATCGAGGTGATTAAATGACCGCTCTGAATCTTTAGAGAACGTATGGGAACTGGTAAACAACACCTCCCGACCATTAAAGAACGTTTCAAGATAGGTAAAAGATTAAGGCGAAGCATAAAGATACCCCTCCTTAGAATTGGGAGGGGTAATGTGTGTGTTACTGTTTACTTTTTCTCTTCGGATGGAGCAGTAGAAGTTGAATTTTTCACGAAGAACTGTTTCAGATCTTTGTACTTGTCTTCAAATCCCGGTGCTGAAGTTCCCGCTTTGTAGGTGGTGTACGAATAATCCACCAAAGCCGACTGATAATTGTCGTAATCATGCAGCGTTTTGGAATTTTTAAGTCTCGTAATAATACTTTCAAGCCTGCTGATCATCATTTCCATATTGTTTCGGGAGGCATGATCTCTGTTGAATTCGTCCCAGTCGACTTCGGGAGAACTCAGGTTGGGCTGACTGCTGTTGTAGTCGTAAACTTTGTTCACAAAGAGTTTGTTTTGCTCGTTGATGCTTCCGTAACGTTTACGGTCTTCCGCGGAAAGATTAAAATTAATTTCAGCAAGCGCTGTTTCCAATGCCGTGATGGCATCCTGTGCCGCAGTGATCTTTGCACTGCTCAAATGAACGGAGTTCAGATTCGTTAATCCCATCATTTTTGATTTTAAAGGTTAATACTGTTTATATAAAATCGTGTGTTTTTTTAATTAAAACGAATGTAGTAAAAATTTTTATTCAGACACTAAATTTGTTTATAATAATTATTTGAAAAGTCTTCCTGCTTCCGAGGAGAGCATTTTCTTTTCGTTCATAATCTTTAAAATTTTGGTTTTATATAAAACACTTGTAAGTGATTTAAAAATTTTATACCTTAGTAATCAGTAAATTAAAAATATTCATTATGAAAAATCTAAAAAAATTAAAAAGAAGCCAGCTCGTACTCATCAGCGGCGGCGACGTTGCGTATGCAGTGTGCGATTTGGATGGAAACTGTCCACCCACTGTAGGATCTTATTACTGTAATGATGGTATATGCTACAGAGTAACCGGAGGCGGTGGAGGTGGCGGCGGATGGTGTAATGAGCCTATTCGTCTTTGTCAGGAATGGGAAACAGGTTGCGGATGTGTTTACTAGCAAATCTTTGGTAAAAGTAAAGCGGTTTTTTCAACCGCTTTTTTTGTTTTATAATTTTAATCAAAAGATGAGGTGTACATTTATCCCTACAAGTTTAGAATACATATAGCGTTTTGTAAACCATCATTTACTATTTATTAAACAACTTATCAAAAACCCATTTCTAAATATATTTCTGAAAATTTTACTTACTTTTGCCCCCAATAAAAATTAATTACCATGATAAAACGCAAACTATTTGTATCATTATTAATAACTTTTGGTCTTAGTCTTAATGCACAGATGAAGTTGAATGAGAGTAAGTACAATAAATTTATTAAAGGAGAAAAATATTCTGAAGCATTAGCCTACCTAAAAGAAAGAGGCGGTGTAAACAATTCTAATTATTGGTTTACCAAAGATGCACAACAATTAGCTACATTCTGCTTTGATCCTAATTTTGATGATAATAAGTACGATATTATTATTAACTATGTAAATAATTGTTTCAAAGGTATGGATAATCAGGAAAGAGGTTCTTATGATGTTGCCAATTGCTATCTGATAAAAACAAATTATTATTTGTGGAAAAATGATTATCAGAATGCAGCATTAGCTTACAAAGAATCTTTGGAAAGACTGGATAAGTTTAAGAAAGAAAATGATATTAATCCTGAGTACATTAAAATGGTAAAGAGTGTTATCGACAGGTATTATTTCAATCAGATAGAAACTCATAAAATGGAACAGATTATACGAAATTTTGATGTGAGTTCTTTAAATTTTTCTGAAGAGCAGGCATTTAAAGCAAGGCAGGAAATTAAAAAAATACTGACTGAGTATGACAAGCCCCGTAAAGTTCATTTTATTGATTATGAGAATAATTCTACCATTAATAAAGGTTTATCTGATTATTATTTTACGATGGGAGATTTTTTCAACAATTATTTTAAAGTTGATTTTTTCTATAACATGCCTAAGAAAGTTAAAAATCAATACTTTCCTACGATCAATGTAAATTATCTTTTGGATGACGAAAAATTTAAAACCAAAGAAGAAGAAACACAACAGACAGAGCAGAGAAAGGCAGCACTAATTAAAAAATATGGAAAAACTTTCGGAGAAGCTGTTTTCAACAGTAAAATTATTATTGGCATGACAAAAGCTATGCTGGAAGAAGGATTTAATAAGCCAAGAAGCATAGATGTTTCTGAGTATAGCGAGTATTGGACGTGGTCTGATGTGATGATAAGTATTGATAAAAAGACGCAAAAAGTAACTCATATAACGGATTTGAGATAAACTAAGAAGACTGTTCCAAAAGGACAGTCTTTTTTGTAATCAATTTTGAGATAGATGACAAAGAAGATGTGATCAATTAAAATACTGAAGGTCTCAGAGATACTAAGCTACTCTTTACGATTTAAGGATAAAATAGTTTAGTTATTAAAAATATAAAATCAATTTTTAGAAAAAATTACTCACTTAATCTTTCTGAAATATAACAAAGGTTTTCCTCTTTGGGATTTTCTTTTTCAAATTTAATATTGAGAGTATTTTCGAGTTGGCTGATTATAGTTTTAGAATCATTCATATTTTTCAATTAAATAAGGGCTGTTTTTACGCAATATAAAGCATTTCCATCATATTGAAAATCATTTTGTAAATGTTTTCTGATGAAAGGAATAGAAGAATATTTAAAAAAATAAAAAACTTACTTCCTCTTCGAAGACTTTCGGATATGAAGCTGAGGAGCCAGTACCACTTTTTTCTCTATGGAAACACCGAAGCTGTTTTCCTTTACACTTTCGATAAAAACCTGTCCTGCCATTTTCCCCATCGTTACCGGAGTCTGGTCTACAGAACTCATCGGAAGCTCCATAAACTGGGTGAAAGGTTCATTGGAAAAACCGATCACGGCAACTTCCTGAGGAATTTTAATCTTTCTTTTCTTAAGTTCCTGACAGGCTCCCAAAGCAGCAAAATCACTGGACGAAAAAATGGCATCGGGAACAGATTTTCTTTCCCACAACTTTTTAATAGCATCGATTCCGGCATCAATAGAACTTCCTGTAGAAATAATATTTTCCTCTTTTACAGAAAAATGATGATCGATGAGTGCCTGTTTATAGCCATTAAGACGGTTGCGGTAAATCTCAAGATTCAGATCTCCCGAAAAATGACAGATGTTTTTATAACCTTCACTGATGAGGTGCTCCGTAGCAATATAACCACCCCGGTAATCATCAATCGTAACCGTACTTATTCCCGGAATATCCTTTTTACGGTCGAAAAATATGATCGGCGTATTTGAAGTATCTAAAATATTCTGGATATGCTCCGTTTCAACAGTTGTTCTGGAAACTGACATGAAAATACCGTCAACCTGCGCATTAAGAAGCGTATTCAGATGTTTTTTTTCAATGGTCACATCTTCATGGCTCTGGCAGATAATCACATGATAACCGAAAGGCGAAAGTTCCTCTTCAATGCCGCGTATAACAGAAGAAAAAAAGTTGGTATTGATATACGGAACAATAATTCCCACATTCTTAGTTTCACCGCTTTTTAAGGCTTTGGCAAGATTGTTCTGCTTATAGTTCATTTCTTTGGCAGTTTTTCTTACCAGTTCCTTCGTTGCCTCACTTATTCTCGGATGATCGTTCAATGCTCTGGAAACCGTTGCCACACTTACATTTAGCTTTTTCGAAATATCGTATATCGTGGCACTTTTTTTATTCATAAAAACTTTTTTCAGGATGATGATGTACTTCAAAAGGAAATACGTTATTGAGGTAAATTTAATCAAATTATGGAGATTAAAAAGCAATTGAAATGATATTATAACAGAGAACTGTTATTATAAAAAAAAAGGTATGCTTAAATTGCTGATTTTATTTGCATTAAAAAGCAGTGCGCTTAAGTTGAAAAGAGTAGATTTGCATAAAATAAAACGTATTTCCGCTATTGTTAGATTTAGTTTTCTTAAGATTTTTCTGTAACAACAGTAAGTATAAATAATTTCAGTTTTGTATTGTTAATTGAGATAGTTTTGTAATTTGTAAAAATATTTTTATAACCATGAATTTGCAGAGGAAAATATCATATACTGTTCTCATTTTACTATTCTTTTCCGGAAGTCTTTTCTCTCAGAATCCACTTTCTGAATTTAAAGATAAAATAGATTTTTACTTGCTGGATAATTTCGTTAGGATGACTGATAATGACACGGTTTTTGTCAGTAATTTATATGATTATTCTGGTGACGGTTCCCATGAATTTTATTTTTATAATAGTAAAACAAGGCAAAAAATATTTCCTTACGGATTTGAAATGGCTTATCCTTTTGTTGGAAAAACGGCTGTTGTAAAGTATAAAAACCGATGGGGATTGATTGATCGAAGTGGTAGATTTATTTTTTACTCTTTATCTTCCTATCCGATTAAATTAACTTCTTACGAAAAATATGCAGTATTCGATAATGTCGTTAAATATGATGTGAGAAATGGAATTTTCCGGGAATCTTCTATTTACTGCGGAGAGCCCGCAACGCCCGATTATTTTATATCGAAAAGCCCAAACGGGAAATATAATTTAATTGAGATGGACAAAGGACCGGTTTTTAAAACAGAAATGGATTCTATTATTTCGCAGCACCGTTTAATTTATAAAGAAAATACAGACTTACTGATTTTAAAAAAGAAAAATAAATATGGTCTTTATCTGCCAGACGGAACTGAGATTCTTAAAATAAAATTTGAAAACGCAAAATTTATAGGGAATTACGTTATGCTATACGAAAACAGTAAGTGGAATTATTATACCTATGAAAATAATAAACTCAATTTAATTCTTTCAACACCATTTGAGTGTGTTACTCCAGCTTATCAAAATAATGTTATTGGCGCATTTAAAAAAGACAACAAATACAATCTGCTAAAAACGGACGGCGAAACTTTGCCTGAAAATTTTGATTATATAAGCGAAAATGCAACTTACGGCATAAAAGAAAATAGCTTAATTATTTTCGATTCCAATGCAAATTATTATACTTACGCTGAAAAATAATTCATTTGGGCATGAGCAACAGAAATCGGGGAAAAAATACAGGAGATGATACCTTATTCGGTTCCGCAAAACAGCTTGAGAAAATGAAATTGGCAGTTCAGGATATGCAGTATTTATTAAGCCGGAATTATGCTGAAAAAGCTTCGTCGGAACTGGTGGGAAATCATTACCGCCTCAAAACAAGACAGATTCAGGCAGTTCGTGGAGCTTCCACTTCAGAAACTCAGCTTCAGAACAGAAAATCTAAACAGCTCGGAATTTCTGAATTGAAAACCAAAACAATATATCTTGATGGCTTCAATGTCCTGATTTTACTGGAAAGCCTTCTTTCCGGAGCTTATATTTTCGAAGGAACGGATGGCTGTTTCCGAGATCTTTCCGGTGTTTTCGGAACATACAAAAGAGTAAATCAGACGCAGAAGGCCATTGAACTCGTTGCTTCTTTTTTGCATAAATCTCATGCAGAAAAGCTGATCTGGATTTTCGATAAACCAGTGTCAAACAGCGGAAGAATTAAACAGATGATCATGGATTTTGCCATTGAAAATAACCTCAACTGGAACGTTGAACTGGAATTTAATCCCGATAAATTTTTAGCAGAAAATGCCGAAATCCTCGTCACTTCTGATGCATGGATTCTGGATCACTGCAAAAGCTGGTTCAATCTCATCGGATATTTAATTCAGGAAGAAAACCTATCGGCTAATGTTATCAAAATGTGTTGATTTAAACACAAACTCCATATATAAAACACAAATTGCACAAATAAAAACACTAAAAAACACAAATAATTTATTGTGATATTTGTGAAAAACATTAGCGTTATTCGTGTTTTAAAAATAAAAACCATGCAATTATTTCAAAAATATACATCATTATTTTCTGTGGAATGGAAAGAAAAATATCACGCCATTCTAGCCGAAGAACATCTTGAAAATTTAGAAGAAAATATTAAGAGATTTAAAGATCAAAATTTAGATTGGGATCTGCCGTATTTTAATGAAGAAATTAAAATCGACCGTGATGAAAGTTTTAAATTATTAATCTCTGTTTTAGAATCTGAAAATTCAGATCAAAACAAAGCAAAACAATTGGAAGAAATTCCTTTCGAACATTGGCTGAATATTTTAGGACAACGCCTCACTTCGGCAAGTCTTCGTGATGAAAACGCCGTTCCGCCTTTAAAAAGTGTATTGATCGAAGCCTGCGAAAAGCCTTTTAACAGCGAAATTACCATTGCGCAGAGAGCTTGGGAAAAACACGTCGGTCGGCTGAATGACGATTTCTGGGGTGAAGTAAAAGGAAATAATCAGCAGAAACAGCAAAAAGTGATGGAGAAAATCAATTACATTCTCGACCACACTACATGGTGGAATGTTTTCTTTCATTATAAACACGAACTGGTTTTTGAGGTCAGGGAAAAAGAAGGTCACGGAATCCGATGGAGCCACGGCGGAAAACATTTGATCGGCTTTCTGGAGTTTTTTATTAATGACGAAAATTCTTTACAATAAGTTTTTGAATCATTTAATATGTCATTAAGTCTTTTACTATAAACCTTAAAATCAAAATGATTTAATCTTAACTGAACATATCTATTTAGAATTGAATATCCGTTATTTAGCATACTTGAATTTTAACCACGAAGAACACCAAAGGTTTCACAGGGAACACAATAGCTGTGAGCTTTGTGGATAACCTTAGTGTACGTTGTGGTAAAAAAATAATGATTACAGCAAACAACAAAATCAGAATGATTTAATCTTAACTGAACTTATCTATTTAAAATTGAATATCCGTTATTTATCATACTAGAATTTTAACCACGAATAACAACAAAGGCTTTCACAGGGAACACAATAGTTGTGAGCTTTGTGGAAACCTTAGTGTACGTTGTGGTAAAAAAATAATGATTACAGCAAACAACATTTAGTTATAGCATATTGCGGATAATCAGAATTTAAAAAAACTTAATGATTTAAAAATTTTTATCTCTACGTAAAAACATTGCGCATTACGCAGATAATTTTGTAAGCGTAAAATAAAAAGCAATGGATTTTTCTAACCAAAACTTTACGCAAAACGAATGGGAATCATGTCTCAAGGTATTAAAAGCCCTGAAAGATGAGCCATTTCTTAATCCGGATAATCAAACTTTTTCCGGGTTGATCACAAAAATTCATAAGAACGCCAAAAAACAAAACCGTCTGGAAAGTTATTCTCAGATGAAAACGCACGATCTTGAAATTAATTCAGAATCGGTACTGATGAAAAAAGCTTTGGCGGGAGTTTCTGCTTTTTATGATGATGAAAAAAATGATACCCGACTCACCAGATTACAGATTCCCAAAAACTGCTACTGCTGTAACCAGAGTTATCAGTATGCCCATTCCTTTTACACCAGATTATGCCCGAAATGTGCGGATGAAAATTATGAAAAACGTTTTCTTTCGGCAGATTTAACGGGACGGAATGTCATTTTAACCGGAGGACGTGTAAAGGTAGGTTTCGCAACCGCTTTAAAGCTCCTGAGAAATGGTGCCAATTTGGTTTTGACGACCCGTTTTCCGGCTTTGGCACTGGAAACTTTGCAGCAGGAAGCAGATTATGAAGAATGGAAAGACAGACTTTGGATCTATGGTCTCGATCTCAGAAATCTGAAGGCAATTCAGGAATTTATAGATTTTTATCAGTCGAAATTTCAAATGCTTGATATTCTCATCAATAATGCGGCACAGACGATTAAATATCCCGATCAGTATTACATTCCGATCATCAGACGTGAAAACGAAATGCTCGTTGAATTTAAAAACAATCAGAAATTGATTCCGAACGCAACACCCATTTCCGCAGAGGTCGGAAAACTGGAATATGCCGAAAATGAAGAAACAAATATCGCTTTAACGCGTTTCGGACAACCGGTGGATAATCGTGATAAAACAAGCTGGAATTCCACACTGGAAGAAATTTCGATGTACGAATTGGTTGAGGTGAATTTAATCAATCACATTGCGCCGTATTTTCTGATCAAAGAATTAAAACCTTTAATGAAGGCTTCTTCTTTCAAAGAAAAATTCATCGTTAATGTAACATCCTCAGAAGGTATTTTCAGCTATAACAACAAAACGATGTTTCATCCGCATACCAATATGACGAAAGCAGCTTTGAATATGATGACGCTTACTTCCGCCAAGGAATTTGAAAAAGATCAGATTTATATGACGGCAGTAGATGTAGGATGGATTTCCACAGGTGCGAAGGAAAGTTTAAGAAAGAAACAGTTTGAGCAGGGATACATTCCGCCATTGGATTCTGTGGACGGAGCTGCGAGAATTCTGCATCCGATTGTAGAAGGGATCAACGGAAATTATTTCAGCGGAGTTTTATTGAAAAATTATAAAATTAATGAATGGTAAAATATAGAAAGCGTGAGTTCAGCAGGAAGAATACCGCCATGTCGCGGCGGAGGTCGTGGATTCGAGTCCCACACGCTTTCCAAAACGGAGATAATAGTTTAATCGGAAAAATGTATTCCCTGCACGGAATAGATGCAGGTTCAAATCCTGCTTATCTCCCTAAACAGAAACGGTAGCTCAATGGAAGAGCATTAGTCTTCCTCACTAAGGGTTGCGGGTTCGAGTCCCGCTCGTTTCTAAGAGCGCATCGTCTAAATGGAAGGACACCGGCTTATCGTGCCGGAAATTCAGGTTCAAGTCCTGCTGCGCTCCCAAAATGGAGACAATAGTAATAAAAATGGAAAAATACATTCTTCTAAAATGAGTTGCGGGTTCGAGTCCTGCTTGTCTCCCAAAAAAGGAAATGGTAGCTCAAGGGAAGAGCGCTGACCTTCCAAGTCAGAGGCTGCAGGTTCGAATCCTGCCCATTTCACAATGAATACATAAGACAAAAGTTGTAGTTTAATCCGGAAAAATATATTCCGACCGAATAAGTTGTCGGTTCGATCCCGGCCTTCTTTTGCTTTATCTTAAAAATAAAAGCCATGTTAAAAAAAGTATTAGTTTTTTTCGGAATTATTGATGAAGTGTATACCCCGGTTCCGATGCAGTGGAAAGAAAGACCGGTTGTTGAAAAGCTTCCTGAAACATCTAAACCTTTGGTACATAAAACAGAAGAAGTTATTTTGGAAACTTTGCCAAAACCTGTTCCCCGATCTGTAGAAAAAACGTTGGAAAAGCCTGAAAAAAAAGAAAAAAAATTAACCAGAACTGAAAGAAAAAGACCGGTTAATAATCAGGATCCAATTGAAAACTTCTCAGAATTCACCAAAGATTTTAAAACTTACTGTCTTGAAAAAACAAGCAACCAGCATATGCTGAAAGCTAAAAATTACAGTATTTATGATAAAAACGGAGTAACGGAAACATTCATTACTTCAGAGGATTCTTTTATCACGCATAACGAACACAAAACGCTCCGCATCCAAAGCGAATGTTTTGTAAAATATATCCAGCAGGAATATAACCCCATAACAAAAATGATAGAAAATGCATACGACTAAACCCATACAACGATATAAAATATTTTCCGTAAAAGACTTCACGGAAGCTGTTTTTGATGAGAATGCATCCATAGAAATTTATGCTAAAAACACAGCCTTTGATTGTACTGAAATTAAAGGAAATCTCGTGTTGAGAGGGGAAGGCTGTAATTTTCCGAATCTTGAGACTTTAAAAGGGAATCTCTCCATAGATGCTCCTAACTGTTCTTTTCCGGAGCTGAAAATGGTAGAAGAAAATTTTACGATGCATTGCCCTGCAATGTTGGAGCGGCTGGAAAAAGTAAGAGGTAATTTTAAATGTATTGTTGATTTCAGCTTTAAAAACTTAGCAGCAATAGGAGGAAGCATTGAACTGAAAAACGCTGCCGTGTATGCAAAAAGTAAAAAGTTGGTACAGGGAAGAGTCGTTATCCCGATAAACCATCAGTATGAAGTTAAAAACCTTCCGAAAGACGGAATCTTTAATATTGATATTTTCGGAGATCATATTATCATACCGCATCAGGAAATCCGTGGAAGAATCAACATTTTTGGTAAAGATATTTCCTTTCCGAATCTGGAATTCGTTCATGGAGGGCTTAAAATAGAAATCACCGATTCTTTAGCCGATGAATGTACCCATGATTTCCCTGTGCTGAAAAAAATGACAGGTAATCTTCGCTTTGTGCGGGCAAAACTTTCCTTTCCTGAACTTCAGGAAATGACGGGCACCATTCATCTTGAAAATGGTTCGTATGTTAACTTTTCTGCTTTGGAAATCTCTGGCGGAATTATGATCAATCATCGATCCGGAGCTTCTTTTCCCGTATTGAAAGAAATAAACGGAGCATTGAAAAATCATGGTTCGGGAACCTGTTACTTAAATGCACTGGAAAAGATAAAAAGTACATTTTGTACCTATCAGATTTCGGCCCCGAATATTGTTGAAATTGGCGGAGATTTAGACATTCATGCCTATACTCATAACAGATTTGATCATTTAAAGAAAGTCAACGGAAGAATATTGGGTTCTTCAAAAGTTCAGCTTAAATCTCTGGAATATGTAGGAATTTTAGATAATGCAAGTTTAGCAGGCTCCGAATTTTCTTCTTTGAAGGAGGTTACGCATTATTTTTACGGAACGCATACCGGACTGGAGAATGTGGCAAAAAATATTTATTTTAGAGTTACGGACAGTCTTTGCATTACAAAAGATCAGTTTATTGTCGGAAGGTCAAATTTTACTTTTGTTTTGAATTTGCAACGTCATTATTTTAAAAAGCTGATTTCTATTTTAAAACTGAGACACAGCAGCTTTCAGAATTTTAAAACACGGGAATTTGAAAGAGAGTGGACTCATTACAATACTCCGGTTTTTAATGATGTTTTAAATAGAATTGAAAAATTATGGGATAAGCTAGAGCCAATTGGTTTTGATGAATTTTTCAATGACAAAGACCGAAACTTTAAGCTTTTCTGTTTCAGTTATTTCGGAGTCGGGAATTTAATGAAAAACCTGAAAGCTGAAAAGATCAATCAGGCAGAAATTGAGGTTAATTATTTTGGATATGATGATAATGGAAATGAATATATAACGAAAAAAATCAATCAGTATGAAGTTCATCAGGTTGAAAATGAAAAACTCGGAATATTCGTCTGGGGTTCTGCAAACCGTTATTCTTATGCTGTAAAATGCTGGTGTCCCTCTACGGAAAAAGAACATTGGCTGTGGATTGAAGAAGCGTACAAAGACAATGCGTTAACGGCAATTGCATCCACTTTCAGAATTCATGAAAACATCATCCCGCACATCAGATGTTTAAAAAGACAGGGAGATCTGCTGATTTGCGAACTGAATAAAAAAATTCCGCCGCGTGGTGCTGTAAGAGCTTTAACCGCTTCAGAATATTTCGGTCTTTTGGAAGCTGAAACCTAAGAAATAAGAAACAGTAGTTTAATCTGGAAAAGCACTCCGAGCACAGGAGGGTTGCAGGTTCGAATCCTGCCTGTTTCTGTTTTTTTAAAATTTAAAAAGCATTTTAGGATTAATCTTTTTCTCTCGCAGATTTTTTTTCATTAAGCCGACATAGGAAGCTGAAGCGTTAAGAAAATTAATCATGCGAACGTTAAGAAAATTCTACTGTTTGAGCGCGGGGAAAATATTAAATCAAAAAACAAATACCAAATTCGCACGAGTTTTAGAATTTTTAGAGAACATTATTAATTTTTAGCGTAAGATTCCAAGTCTTGAACTTTTGTTTCTTTTGCTTCAAGGCAAAAGAAAATTAAAATTAAAATCATGAAAGAATTACAAACCATATTAAATACAATCCTTAAAGAAAAACAAGGATACATTACTTTCCTTACCGGAGCCGGAATTTCTGCGGAAAGCGGACTTCCGACTTACCGCTCGATCGACGGAATCTGGATTAAAGGAACAAAATATCACCGTCCGGAAGAATTCGGGACGTATAAATATTTCAGCCAGAATCAGGAAGAAGTATGGCAGTACAATCTGTTCTGGAAAAAAATGATTGCCGAAGCAAAACCTAATCCGGGACATTTGGCGATCACCGAAATTGAAAAACTTTTGGGTGAAAGATTTAAGCTAATTACTCAAAATGTTGACGGACTTCACCAAAGATCGGGAACGCAAAAAGTATACGAAATTCATGGAAGCAAACAGAAAGTCCGCTGTTCAAAAGAATGCAGCGAACCTTTCGATTTCCCTGAAAATGTTAAATTTAAAGAGTATACCGAAGATTTAACGGCAGATGATATCGACGATCTGAAATGTAAAAAGTGTGGAAACTGGCTTCGTCCTCACACTTTATGGTTTGATGAAAGTTATAATGAAAAATACTATCATTTCGATACAGCGTACAACATTGCAGACCATACAGATATTTTATTTGTAGTCGGAACTTCGGGATCAACGGCTTTGCCTGTAAATATTGTGGAAACGGTAAAAATCCGTGCAAAATGGATCGTCCTGATCAATCCTGAAAGCGATACGTATTTTGATTATATTTTAAAAGGAAGCAAAACGTTATTTTCGGTACAGGAAAGCAGTTCAAAAGCACTTCCTGAATTAAAAATGATGATTGAAGATATTATAAACGCTTAATTTTCATACGGAAGCAGTAGTTTAACGGAAAAGCGCATCATTCTAAGATGAGTTGCAGGTTCAATTTCTGCCTGTTTCCTTTTTTTGATTCCTTTTTTTGTCTTGCTGGTTTTTTAACAGATTTAGATTTAAAATAAAAGATTTATACTTCAGAATTAACCACAAAAGTGGCAAAAGAACATATAGCGAAATGATAGTATATTTAAAGTATTTCAAAAGTCTGCAAAGAGAAAAAATCTTTGATTTTTTAACTTATGTGCACTTTTTTCTAGTTAAGTATTAAACTTAAAAAACTAAAGTGTTTACATCTTTTTGCATTTTTTGTGGTAAAAAAATTTCATGTTAAATAAAATGTTTACTGAAAATTATTTCTACATATTATGAGAAACATTTATAATAAAAGTCCTTACAGGGCAGGAGAATATGGTAAAATTCCTCAATATTTACAAAAATACGGAAACAAGAAATGGAGACGAACTGAAAAATCGGAGATAGAAAATCAGCTTAATGAGACCGTTAAATTTTTTAAGCAAAGAAAGAAAAGGCGAAAATTAATCTGGGTTAAAATAACAAGAGAAATTAACGGAAGGACAGATTCTGATTACAGAAGTTTTTACACGGAAAAATCATTTAAAAGTTCGATAAGCAGAGCACATATAACAAGATACATTTTAATAAATAATAAAAACAAAAAGAAATGAACACATTAATCGACATTGGTATAAACTTAACCAATAAACAATTTTATGACGAACAGGAAGAAATAATCAACCGCGCACTCGACAATGGAGTAGAGCAGATGATCCTCACAGGAACGAGCGTTCGCGGAAGCCAAGAATCTGCGGAAATTGCAGAAGACTATCCCGAGATTCTGTTTTCAACGGCGGGAATTCATCCTCATGATGCAAAATCTTTCAACAGCGAAAGTATTCCTGCATTAAAAAAATTATTAAAACAAGACCACGTTGTTTCCGTAGGAGAATGCGGACTGGATTTCGACAGGGATTTTTCGCCAAGACCTGTTCAGGAAAAATGTTATCGCGCCCAGCTTGAACTTTCGGTTGAAGTGAATAAACCGCTTTTTCTTCATGAAAGATCTGCCTTTAAAAGATTTAATGAAATAACGGATGAATATTTGTCTCAACTTCCAAAAGCCGTCGTTCATTGTTTTACAGGAACTTTACAGGAAGCCAAAATATATGTGGATAAAGGCTTTTATTTAGGATTTACGGGAGCCATCAGCGATCAGAACAGGTTTAAACATTTGGAAGAAGTGATAAAATACGTTCCTCTCGACCGGATGATGATTGAAACCGATGCACCATTTATGCTGCCGAAAAATATGCCGAGAATGCAGAACCGCAGAAATGAACCTTCCTTTTTACCGTATGTAGCACAGACGATTGCCCATCTGAAGAAAATCAACATAGCAGAAGTTGCAGATAAAACCACGAAAGTTGCCCGGAATTTTTTCAGGATATAAAAAAAGAGTTCTACAGATGATGTAAAACTCTTTTTATTTTGGATGATCGATAATGATTACAAACTCTTAATCCCTGCTTCCAAAGCAAGCTCAATCATTGGTTTTAAAGCCTTTTCTCTCTGGTCTGCTGAAATATTTTCGTGGGTAGGAATAATATCCGAAACCGTAAGAATGGTTGCCGCATTTTTTCCTAAATGTTTAGCATTGGCAAACAATCCGAAAGCTTCCATTTCTACCGCCGGACAGTTATATTTTGTGGCAATTGCTGGAATTGCAGGATCTTTTCTGTAAAAAATATCGCTGCTGTGGATGTTCGTCGCTTTTGCCGTTAAAGACATTTCTTTTGCCGTTTCGTTGATGGTATTGAAGATATTTCCCTGATGAGAAATGCTTTCCTCTTCAATTCCCCATGCGAATTTTGCGTAGGTGCTTTCACTCGCTGCATTTTCCACATTCAGAAGATCATACACTTTCAGATCTGTGGTATACGCACCGCAGGTTCCGATTCTGATGATCGTATCTACATCATACTCTGTAAAAAGTTCAAAAGAGTAAATTCCGATGCTTGGAAAGCCCATTCCGCTTGCTCCCACAGAGATTTCTTTCCCTTTATATAACCCTGTGTAATATAAAATTCCTCTGGTTTGGCTTACCAGTTTAGCATCTTCCAAAAAGTTTTCCGCAATGTATTTGGCACGCAGCGGATCTCCGGGTTGTAAAACAACTTTAGCAATTTCTCCTTTTTTTGCACTGATGTGGATACTCATAATTTTTTATTTGAAAGGGCAAAGATATAAAATTGTGATTTCTTAATCCTTGAACAATGTTTTTTAATTAAAGATTTATAATCAACTTACCTTCAAAATTTTCAATTCGAAAAGAATATTTTTTATTTTTGTTAAATGATGGAAAAAAAATCAGCTTTTTTAGACACTTTATTTCTGCTTCGAAAAGAAGAATGCATCACCATTTTCTCAGACATTCATGAAATTTCCAAAAAAGAAGAGCAGGATGCTGCAGATTATTTTCAGGCTGAATTTGAAAAAGAAAGGCTTGAATTTTTATCCGATACACTTTTCTGCGATACAGAAACAGCAGTCTGGGCTGCAAAAGTTGTCTATCACAGTGCGCAGCTTCATTTAATAAGAGAAAATACGGCTAAAGATTTAAACAAACTAATTCCGTCTTTCAAAGGGAAAAGAGATGTTTCAGGCATTCTGTCCGCAGATTTATCACTCCGGTTTTTACCACAGATTGTTTCTGCTTTACAGGTTTCAGATCCGGAAGATCCATTGGTGAAAATGCTGGAAAATATTCTGAAACAATTTCACTATTCAGCAGTAGGATTTGATCTCGATCTCGAAGACACCAACTGGGAAGAAGAATTAAAAGACAAAACTTACCGAAAATTATATCTGGAAAGAATTGTAGAAAAAAAATCCTATCAGCTTGCAGAAATTCCTTACCTCAATCAGTTGTTAATTGCTGAATTTGGACTGCATAAAGATGTATTTTGGAAAGAGCTAAAAACAACAGAAAACTAACCTTTTTCTTCTTTGCTAAGTGAAAAGTTTATGCTGAGCTTGTCGAAGTACCTTTGCGAACTTAAAAACAGTTAATAGTTAAAAGAAACTTTGTGGTCTTTGCGTTCAAAACCTAAAATCACGCAAAAATTAAACAATTAAGAATAAGTAAGAAGTTAAGACGAATTAAGAATTTGCAAGCAAATTAAAGGCAAGCTTAAGAAATTTATTTCTCTTAACTAATCTTAAACCCTTAATAAATCTTAATGATTAAAATATATAGAAAGTAAATAAAAACTTTGTCTTCTTTGCTAAGTGAAAAGTTTATGCTGAGCTTGTCGAAGTACCTTTGCGAACTTAAAAACAGTTAATAGTTAAAAGAAACTTTGTGGTCTTTGCGTTCAAAACCTAAAATCACGCAAAAATTAAACAATTAAGAATAGGTAAGAAATTAAGACGAATTAAGAATTCGCAAGCAAATTAAAGGCAAGCTTAAGAAATTTATTTCTCTTAACTAATCTTAAACCCTTAATCAATCTTAATGGTTAAAATATATAGAAAGTAAATAAAAACTTTGTGGACTTTGTGTTAAAAAAACAGTTCAAAAAAACAATAATTTTCGTCAAAAAAGAAAAATAACAATAAATTTAGACCTTTGCTTGCTTTGTTAAATGAAATGCCTTTGCGAACTTAAAAACAGTTAGTAGTTAAAAGAAACTTTGCTGACTTTGCGTTAAAAAAACAGTTCAAAAAAAATAATAATTTCCATCAAGAAAAATTATAACATAAAAACAAATGACTCAAAATATAGAAAAATTAAACACCGTTCTTAACCACGTTAAAGACACATTTGTCGGAAAAAATGATGTCGTCGATTTATTGGGAATCTGTCTTCTGGCAAGAGAAAACGCCTTTTTGTACGGACCTCCCGGAACCGCAAAATCTGCCATTGTAAGGACGTTGGCAAAAACCGTGAAAGACGGAAAAAACTTCGAATATTTATTAACCCGTTTTACCGAACCGAACGAAATTTTCGGTCCTTTTGATATCAGAAAATTAAAAGAAGGAGAATTATTAACCAACACCGAAGGAATGATGCCCGAAGCATCCATGGTTTTTCTGGATGAGATTTTCAATGCCAATTCAGCCATTCTGAATTCCCTTTTGATGGCTTTAAATGAAAAGATTTTTAAAAGAGGAAAAGAAACCAAACACCTTCCTGCACTCATGTTCGTGGGAGCGAGTAACGTTCTTCCCGAAGACGAAGCATTGAACGCGTTATTCGACCGTTTTCTGATCAGAATTAATGTAGATTATGTACATCCTGATCTCCTTCATCAGGTGCTTTTAGCAGGAAGAAAACTGGAAAATAATACCGAAACAGAAACTCCCGAAATTCTTTCCCACGAAATAAAAGAACTTCAGAATTTGTGTAAAACAGTTGATTTAAGACCCATTTACGAAGTCTATTTAAACACGATCATCAGTCTCCGAAATACAGGAATTGCCATCTCCGACCGTAGAGCCGTAAAATTGCAGAACCTTATCGCAGCAAGTGCTTTAATTTGTGGCAGAAACGAAGCCATTTTATCAGATTTATGGGTGCTGAAACATATTTGGGACACCGAAGAACAGATCGAAATTTTAGAAGGAATCATCAACAGAACGATTGAAAAAGATGAACATCCGAAATCTCATCCGCAGGCGTTGCAAAACAAAACCCCGAATCCGGAAGAAGTGATGAAAGATGTAAAAATCTTAGTCGAAAAATGGAATCAGGCATCTTTGAGTTTTGAAGAGCAGAATGTCATTAAAGATAAACTGAGATACCTTCAGACGCGATGCGAATGGATCCGAAATCCTGAGCAGAAACAGTACATTCAACAGGAAATTGAAAATCTATGGCAAAAGATTCTTCAAACGGTTTAAAAGAATTCTGGGCAGAAATTCCGCGCGCAGATGAAGATGTTCTGGGCTCGATCCGTGACTGGAAAAATGTTCAGATCGCTTTGGAAGAAGATGTGGTCTGGCTGAAAGGTTTTACCGATGAACAGGCAGTTTCCTCTGAAATTCAACAGTTGCCGAATTTTCTGCTGTACGAATTAAGAGACGGACTTTTATTCCGGAAAGACGCTTTGGTTCCCAGCAAAAAAATGAGAACGGCTTTACTGTGGACTCCCATTGATAAAGCTTTGCGATTAACTTTTCCTTCATTCAATAATAATTTTTTCGGAATTGACGGAAAAATTGAAATTAAACTGAAACCGAGCGAAGAAGAGCATCCTGCAACAGCATTGTTATGCTCGATGAAAGAAATCAGGGAAATCATAATTGCGCTGCCGAAATTTAAACTGGAGAAAATCGATTGGATGGTGATTAATGACAATGCCTTATTTATAGGAAGACCTTTATTAAGTTTTCCGGGAAAAACATTTTGGTCTCAAGACGGTCATCTTTTACCGACAGGTTACGATTTTGAATTTAAAAACATGAGCTCTTTATTACAGAGAAAATATAACGCAGGTCGCGATCAGTGGCTTTTATGGAACGAAAACGGAAATGTTCTATACTTAAATAAAGAAGATTTCCGCAAATTATCCGTAAGCTCGTTCCGACTGACTGAAAAATCACAGGAATGGATATAAAAGATTATTTTCAATCATATGAAAATTATTTTTGGGAGTGGACAACTGATGAAGATGTTCCCGACGATACTGGATATAATGAGCATAACCTTATTTCTATACCTGAAATCGGAGCAATTGTTTACAGACCATATTTAATCGATGTTTTAAAAGAATTAAGTCTTACAGGGTTACCTCTTTTAAGTCCCCTTTTATTGGTTCTGTATGCTACAAATGATGGATATACAGATCTAAACATAATTAAAAAAGAAATAAAAAAACATCCCTTGGTAATGCAAAAATATGTTGGAGATTGGATAAATCCGGCATTTCAATTTTTAGAAACATTGAAGTCTTTACCAGGAAATTATAAGAAAGGAAGAAATAGAATACTGCTTTTACAGACTATATTTACAAATGAATTTAATGCAATTTCCGTAAGTCGATCAGAATATATAATAAATAGATTTTTAAGACGTCCACAAAGCATTGCCGATTCTGCAAAAAAAATAAAAATTAGTGTTGGAGAATTTTCCAAAGATGTAAGGGTTTTAGCTAATTTGAATAATAAATTTCCAACTACAGAATCCATCATCAATGCCATGAAAGGTTTCACAGATATTTCGGAATTGGAAGATGAAGTGGTGGAAGAAGAAACCACCGTTGAAACCGATAAAGATTTTATTCAGGAACTCATTGAAGAGCCGAAAACGTTTCAGGTCGGAAGTCTGATTAAAAGGATCTGGAGCGGTCTGAAAATTCCGATGCGTCATCTTTCGCCCGGAGAACAGCCGATTGGAGGAATCTCGGATATGACGAATAAAGGCGAACTTCACAGAATGCTTTTGTCTGAATTTGCGAATGAAGATGATATTTTCATGAACCGTGTTGCGAACAATGAAGCGTTGTTTATCCAAAGAGAAATTCCGCCCGAAGAAAATATTTTTGAAAGGATTATTTTAATTGATACTTCCCTGAAAAACTGGGGAACGCCGAAAGTTTTGGCATTTGCATCGGCAATTGCAGTCATCAAACATCCGAAAGCACATTCAGAATGCAAAGTTTTTGCATTGGGACAGAATATCATCCCGATTTCTCTGGATAAAGTGGATGAAGTGGTGGAAAACCTCAATCATGTAAGTCCGGTTCTGGAAGTTTCAGGAGCACTTGAAAAGTTTTTTAATGAAGAACATAAAGAAAAAGATCTGGAAGTTTTTTTCATCACGAATCAGGAAAACTTAAGCCATCAAAATCTTCAGAAAATCATTCAAGAAAACAGAGACCGCCTGAAATTTTTGGTGACGACTTCTGCAAACGGTGAGCTGAACTTTTACAAATATCATAAAGGAACAAGAAAGCACATCCAGAAAATTATGCTTCCGTTGCAGGAACTGTGGGCAAACCCGCCGGAAAGAAGACAGAGAAGGGAAAGTAAATTTTCAGGGAACGGCAAAAAAGCAAATGTGCCTTTCAATTATCCGATTTTATTTCCTGCACCAATCAACAAAATAGCAACCTTTCTCTATGAAGGGGAATTTTTTATTTTAAGCAATAAAAAACAGTTGCTGAGAACCTATCTTTCAGACAATTATTACAACCGGAATTATTATGACACTTATAAAACGCATCATGGGTGCGAAGTTTTAATTGATGATATTTCTGTAAAGCCAAAAGGTCAGTTTGCGTTTGCAAAAAATAAGCAGGGAGACTTTATTTTATGCCAGTATCAACCCGATAAAAAGCTGATTTCCAAATTAAATTTAAGCACTAAAGAATATTCTGAGCTGAATTTGACAGGACATAATATACAACATTGGTATAAACTTGTTTATTTTAACAGAGATTTTTATTTGTTGGAGGAAAGAAATCCAAATGTTTACAAAATTAATCTGGAAGGAACTATATCTATTGAAAGTAAAAATGATGTTTATCAGGCTGAGAAAAATAGTATAAAAGTCTATGCAGAACTAAATAAACTAAATCACAGTGGACTAAAAATTCTGAATAATTTCCACAATATCGGAATTAATACAGAAAAAAAGCTCGTCATTTCAAATAACGAATTGAATAAGTATAATGAAGATTCCATCACGTTTTACAGAAATCATTATCCGCTGGAAATCTGTGCGGAGCAGAATAAAAACAAATTTACCTTTTCAGACGGAAGTGAAATTATTACAGACAATCGAGGAATACTGACTTTTAAAAGCAGCAATAAAAATATCCCCGAATTTTATATTCCTTCCACAGAATATGGAGATCTGGCTTTGGCAACCAACACGGAATTCGGTGGCTCAGAATATTATCTGCCACAGAATACACTGTTGAAAGTAAGAACAATGGAAGAAATGTATGTTGAATATATGGAACGGTTTATAGATCAAATTTGGGAATATGGAACTTAGAATTAAACCCTTTCCGAAAAATAACTACCCCAAAAAAGGACTTTTAATCAAAGGTTCTTCACCGCTCGTATGGCTTTATGAGATGGAAATATTAGGAATAGATTTACATGATGTTCAGTCGTTCCCGATTCCTTCCACAGAACCGAATATTTTATACGGATGTTTTTTGGTATTTAAAAATGTGGCTCCCAATGAAATCGGCAGAAATTCTTACTTTCAATGCGTCGACAATAGATTTTTTATTCCGGAAAATACGGTCTTTTATCCGAAAGTAAATCCTGAAGAGTGGCAGAATATCGATGCGGAATATCTCATCATGCATCCTGAATTTGGTCTGGTTAAATTAAATGAAGAAATCGACTGGATTTCCATTATTCAGAATCCGGAAATCTCGGAAGATAAAGTAAGAAAACCCTCGAAAGGAGTACAGATTCCTCAGAAAATCGAAAGTTTTACCGTTGAAATGGACGATGAAAAAGTTCTGGAATCTCTCGAAAAGCCGCAAACCGAAGAAGAGTGGATGAAAAATCTTCCGTTTGACATGAAAAAGGTAATGGCGGGAAATAAAAAGGAAATCGAAAAATATTTAGAATATATCGAAAAATATCCCGACAGAGCAGTAGAACTCGGCGTTCCGTTGGATATTATGGGAACTTCGAGAGGTGATGGTTTCGGGATTTTTAAATTTAAAAATTCATGGCTCGAAAAACTCTTTGGTAAAAAAGAGGAAGACAATTTGGATGGAAAATCTTCCGGTAGAAATTACCGTTGGATATTCTGGGTTGTCCTTTTAATGATCGGATTAGCCCGGATTTTTATGAATCTTAATAAAGATGGAGCGAAAGAATCTCAATCCATTTCTTCAGGTAAAGTCCAGACTCGGGATAAAACAATGATGGCTCCTGTAGTGGCGTACAAATCAGGAGTTACCGATATTGATATGAAGATCGACTCCATGTACGGAAAAAAGCGGAGAGAACTGATGAAAGAACATATGAGTGCCTCTCTAAGCATGAGCAAACCGGGTGAAAAAAGTTATCAGGAATATCTCAAAAACGGTGGAAGACCGCTTGATAAAATTCAGAATGATATTTTTAAGCTGAATGACAAAACAGATGCGGCAACCGATTCATTAAAAAGAGTATACCGAAAGAAAATTGTAAAATATCTAGCTCAGAATGAAGGGAAAATCAGAGAGAAAATTAAAGATTCCATTCAGAAATCAGGTTCAGGGAAACCTGCCGATGAAGGAGTTGTAAAAACCATTATGAAAAAGAAAGCCATTTTGGTGGAAGATTCATTGGGAAGGCTGTACGGAACGAAAGAATTTCCACAGTCTCCGCCTGCTATTTCGACATTGAACGCTGAAAAAAGTAATCCGGAAGAAAAAAGCACCTCTTTTACAGAAATTTTCTGGCTGATTGTTGCGATGACAGGAGCGGTAGGACTGTATTCTTTCTTCGTTAAAAGAAAATCGCTGAATGTAGGCGGAGATAATGTTCCGGCGGGAACCAAGATTTTCCTAATGATTATTCTGATTACCATGTTGGCGTATATTTTCTATCCGCTGATCGAAATGTTCGGGTACAACTGGTTTGTATGGATTCTTATTATCGGCATTGTATTACTTCTTTACCGTCTTTTCAGCGAAGATGAAACCATTTTAAAATCTGATAAGGATGAATAGACAGAAATTTACAGACAAATTTATGGCGGCATTTTTCATTCTCGCCATCATCAAAATAATCGGAATTCTGGCGCAGCTTTTCCATCAGAGTTTTTGGAGTGTGGTGGGAACTTTGGTGATTTTTGCCATTGTTGCGTTCATCATTTTTGTGGTACTCATGCAGTTGGAAAAAAAGGAAAAAGAAAACAACTCTTCGGGAAAAGGCAGAAACGGAGGGGGAAATTTTTATCTGGAAGCATCCCTTTTCGATAAGATCAGGAATAAATACGAAGAACTGGCTCAGAAATACATCAGCGAAAAAGATTATAAAAGAGCGGCAAAAGTATACATGAACTTGATGAAAGATTACTATCGCGGAGCAAAAACACTGGAAGACGGAGGTTTATACAATGAAGCCGCAGTAATTTATCTTAAAAAACTGAAGAATAAATCGGAAGCCGCAAACTGCTACGAAAAAGCAAAGCAGTATAAAAAAGCAATCGATTTGTACAAAGAACTCGAGCAGAAAGAAAAAGTAGGTGATCTCTACAGGAAAATGAATGATGCCAAAAATGCCAATATCTATTATCAGATGGTGGTGGACGATTATGTAAACAACAGTCAGATGGTAAAAGGTTCTTTAATTTACCGTAAAAAAATGGAATTGCCCGAAGAAGCACAGAAAATTCTGCTGAAAGGCTGGGAAGAAGACCGTGATGCGTTCAATTGTCTCAATAATTATTTTGCCAATATTTTTGATGTGAAAAAACTCGATCAGCAGATTCAGGAACTTTATCAGAAAACACCTTCGGAGAAGAAGATTACTTATCTTGAAGCCATGAAGCATGAATTTAAAAAAGATCCGAAACTTCAATCGACAACAAGAAATATTGCCTATGAAATCATCGCCGAAAAATTAGCAACCCGCTCAGAAATAGTGAATGAACTGAAGTATTTCAATCCGGATGATGAAGTGATTTTGAAAGATATTTCCAGGTATAAGACGGGAAGGAACAAGATATTCAGGAATTGATGATTCGTCATTGCGAGGAGCAAGGCGACGAAGCAATCTCAAAGTAAAATGATATAATATAGATTGCTTCACTTTCAGTTCGCAATGACAAAATAAAAAACTTTTAAGAAAAAAAAATTATCTTTGCAACCATAAAATAATGACAATACAAAGAGCACATATCAGTTTAAATCTATGCGATCGCCCTGTACTAAAGGGATCGTTTGGATATGAATGGATGATATCTTATGAGGCGAAATGTGCTTGCTTTGAAAATTATTTACTGTAAAATCGTAAAAATTTTATCAAAATACTGCAAAAACGCCTCGACTACCGAGGCGTTTTTTGTGTTTTTAGAGCAGAAATTATTTAGAATGAAAAAAAATAACCATAAAAATGAAAATTATTTAATAACAAATGAACAATTAATAAGAAAATAGAGCGTGATCAGTAACCCGATGAGAGACAGTCATTTAGGTATTTAAGACATCTGCAAAGTATTGCGGACGGAAATTCTATATTCTAAAATTAGCACGTAACTGATTGATTTTCAAAATTTTAATTGAAAAATAAATTTGCGAGTTAAAAAAAATCATATTTACTTTGCAACCGAAAATTGAAAGCAACATGTTTTCAAGCCTTTCAAAAAAACATTTTTAAAACAACAAGAATAAAATGAAACAATTACATAACATATCAAATTTATATTCAGGACAACGCGGTACAGAACCGATGGGGCAAAGATATGCTTGTGTTATTCTTCTTGATAGTGAATTTGTGGGAAAAAGGTGCTTATATACATGGGTCAGCTAATGAACTGACACGTCCAGAAATATAAAGCGCCTCCCGAAAAGAGGCGCTTTTTTTATGGTATATGGTTTCTCTAGCTTATTTGGTAAAGCGTCGGTTTGTGGCACCGGAGAACAGGGTTCGATCCCCGGAGATACCCCAAAAATGTGAATAGTTAATAGTGAATTTTACTTCGTAAGTGAATTTAAAAATTGACGAGCAAGACGAATTGACAATTAACAATTCAGAACATAAAAACAATCTCATGGCTCAATTGGATAGAGCGTTGGTCTACGAAACCAAAGGTTGAAGGTTCGAGTCCTTCTGGGATTACAAAAAGGTTCCGTAATTCAACAGGATAGAATGTTGGTCTTCTAAACCAAATATAGAGGTTCGAATCCTCTCGGAATCACAAAAGGTCTATTGAGGTAATGGTTAACCTTCCCGACTGTCTCTCGGGCACTGCGAGTTCGATTCTCGCATAGACCGCAAAGATTCACGGAAAACTTCTGCTTCGGCTGTCTCCCGGAAAAGAAAATGGAAGTGAATCTGCAAAACTGGAAAGATAACGGTGGTTGTTTACCCGCCTTGGACGCGGGAGGTCGCAGGTTCGAACCCTGCTTTCCAGACAGTTTGCTCCATTAGCATAGAGGTTAGTGCATTCGGCTTTCTACCGAACGACAAGGGTTCGATTCCCTTATGGAGTGCAAAAAAGTGAATAGTCAATGGTGAATTTTCCTTCGTAAGTGAATTTAAAAATTGACAAGCAAAGCAAATTGACAATTGATTATTCACCAAATTAAAAACGATTTCGTAGCTCAATGGGTTAGAGTATCGGTTTCATAAGCCGAAGATTGAAGGTTCGAGTCCTTCCGAAATTACAGAAAAGTGAATGGTCAATGGTGAATTTTACTTCGTAAGTGAATTTAAAAATTGACAAGCAAAGCAAATTGATAATTGACTATTCACAATTCAAACTAAGTTAATTGTTTCAAAAAGAAAAAAGAAAAGGCTTGTCGAGAGCAGAAGATCTTTAGCCAAAAACACGATATAATATAGACAGGCTTTTTCTTAACTCAACTGAAAATGGATGAAAAAAGTTGTGACATAATATAAATTTTTAGAGAAAATAAAGTTTGTCAAAGCGCAGAAGTTCTTATATCAAACAAAAAAATAAGACAGACTTTATTTTTTAATGAAAATTTAAACAAAAAAAATAATCAGAATATTGGGAAATTACTCATTACCCATTACTGATTACTCATAAAAACGATGGTTCGCCGAAGCGGAAGAGTCGGGGCGGTCTGCAAAACCGTTGCGTAAGCTGAGTGGGTTTGAAATGTGAAACATTCGTGAATTCAGATAAAAAAGAATAAAAAGGTTATGAACAATCCCATAGCCATCTCAAATAACTAAAATGAGATTAGTTCCGAAGAAAGAAAAAGTTTGTCGAGCGCAGAAGTTCTTACATCAAACTAAAAATTAAGACAGGCTTTGTTTTTCTTCAAAAATTAAAGATTAAAAAAGTTAGTTGGAAAATATTACTCATTACCAATTACTTATTACTCATGAAAAAAGGGAAGTACGCCGAAGTTGGAGAGTCGGGGCAGACTGTAAATCTGTTGCTTCATTGCTGAGTAGGTTCGAATCCTGCTACTTCCACCACACCGCTGATAATGTAATGGCAGCATGCAGGAAATGTACTCTTGTTGTTCAGGTTCGACTCCTGGTCAGATGGTCAAAGAAAAGTGAATGGTAAATAGTCAATTGTCAATTTAAAAAAATGACTGCAAAGAAATTGGCTATTAACAATTCACAACAAAAACGCTCTATTCGTCTAACGGTTCAGGACGCCTGCCTTTCGAGCAGAAAACAAGGGTTCGATTCCCTTATAGAGTACAGGAAAGTGAAAAGGTGAATGGTGAATTTTGCTCCGCAAGTGAATTTAATAATTGACTACGAAGTAAATTGACGATTGACAATTCACAAAGAAATAGGTTAAATGGAAAGAGAAAGGTCTGTCGAGCGCAGAAGATCTTTAAAAAAACATTACAGGCATAGTTTATAAATATAGACAGGCTTTTCTCGAACCTAAAAATATAAGTAATAAGTAATGAGCAATGAATAATTATTGAAGGTTAATACGAATTATAAATTTATAGAAGATAATTTTTATTACTGATTATCAATTACTCATTACTAATGAAATCCGCGGGAATGGTGGAAATGGTAGACACACTTGATTTAGGCTCAAGGTTTTGGGGGTTCGAATCCCTCTTCCCGTACAAAATATGAGTAATCGGTAATAAGCAATGGGTAATAAATTGCAGGCAAAAAATATTACTGATTACCAATTACTCATTACCTATAAAATTGGAAGAGTGGTGTAGCAGGTCTGCACGTTAGTCTGAAAAACTAAAGGTACAGGTTCGATTCCTGTCTGTTCCACGAGATATAAGTAATAAGTAGTGTGCAATAAGTAATGAATTATGCGCAAAAAAATTACTAATTACCTATTACTCATTACTCATTACTTATAAAACTGATTCATAGTGTAATTGGTCAGCACACAAGACTTTGACTCTTGTTGTTCAGGTTCGAGTCCTGATGAATCAACAAAAACTACTCCGATAGTGTAATGGCAGCATCTCAGTCTCCAAAACTGATGGTATTGGTTCGAATCCGGTTCGGAGTGCAGGAATGTTAATGTTCAATGATGAATTTACTTCACAAGTGAATTTAAAACAGACTTTGTGTTCTTAGCTGAGTGAAATCGAAGATTCGACGTAGTCAAACGCCTTTGCGAACTTAAAAACAAATAGTAGGTAAAAAAACTTAGCGCACTTTGCGTTAAAATAAATATTTAAACAAATACAAAACATGTAGAAAAAATGGAAACGCAACAACAAGTATGGCAGAACATGACAGGAAAAATTTTCCAAAACTCTATCACCCAATTGGTAGAAGAAGCCATCATCCGCGAACAGGCAAATGGACACCGACTGAAGGTTTGTGTAGGTTCAGATTCCCATGTATATGGGGAAGCCATTAATTATGCTACGGCAGTAGTATTTATTCGTGAGGGAAAAGGAGCGTTTACCTTTATCAGAAAAGAAAGAGAAATACAGACTATCAGTATCAAAGAACGTATGCTGAACGAGGTGAACAAATCCGTAGAAATTGCTTACGCTATTTGCGCTGTTCTGGATGCTTATGGAGTGGAAATGGAGGTACACGCAGACATTAACACCGATCCGGATTTCAAATCCAATGTTGCCTTAAGAGACGCAATGGGATATATTCTGGGAATGGGATATGTGTTTAAAGCAAAACCTTACGCCTTCGCAAGTTCCAATTGTGCTGATATGATGGTGTGATAAAATAGCGGGAAGTGGGATGATGGGAGACGGAAGTTTAAAACGCTTCGATTACCTTCCTCATCCAGCTTCTAGCCGCCATCCAAAAAAAAATAAAACAATGAAAACAATTTTAATCATCAACGGAGAAAAATACTGGCAGGATTACTTTGCAGGATTTGATGTGGTTCAGAAGAAAGTTCAGACCTCAGAATTTATTGTAAAAAATGCTGAACTGTATGCCATTGATGAGAATGGAGTCTGCAAACCGGATGTTATTTTTTGGAGATTGGGAGCGATCAATCCTGAAGCAAAATACAGAAACATTTTGGAATTGATTGAATATTCAGGAATTCCCTGTGTGAATTCAGCTTTAACATTATTAATAGGTTACGAAAGATTATCCATGTTAAACAGATTGAAAAAGCTTGGATTACCTGTGATTGATTTTAATGTCGCAACTAATACAGCCCAATTGAAAAATCTGGCAATGCAGTTTCCTTTCGTGGTTAAAGTTGGAAATCATCATGGTGGATATGGAAAAAGTCTGGTTTCAACCGAAGAACAATGGGAAGAACTGAAAGATTTACTCTTTATTCATCAGGATTATGTGACGACAGAGAAATTTATTGATTATCAATATGACATCCGTTATCTGGCTATCAATGATAAAGTCTGGGCAATGAAAAGAAAAGGGAAATATTGGAAAGCCAATTCTTTAACTCAGCAATATCAACTCATCGAGCCCGAAAAAGAATGGATAGAAAAAGTAAAACTGTTACAGGAAAACATCAAAGCAGATATTGTGGCGATTGATGTTCTGGAAACAGAAAACGGAGGAAAAATAATTGTAGAATACAACGATATTCCCGGACTTTCAGGATTTCCTGAAGATGCAAAACTGGAATTGGCGGGTATTGTAAAAAGCAAATAAAAGAACCCTAAAAACAAATAACCATGTATTTTTTAGTTCAGGCTAATGTATATTTAGATCCCGATCATTACAGAATTTTTGATGCTTTGGAAGAATTAAATATTGATTACAGCGTAATTAATATTCCTCCAACCGCACAAAAAATTGACTTCGAAACAGACAGAAAAGATGTTTTCGTATACGGTTCGGTGACGATTGCAAGATTGGCAAAGCAAAATACAGATTGGTTTCCCGGTTCTTTTTACGGAGGAAATCACCTGTATGAAGTGTATTCTAAATATTATGGTGAAAACCTTTTGAATCACAAAGTTTCCGTTCACAAAATTTCGGAAGAATTGATTTGGAAAAAAGATGAACTCAAATTCATCAAACCTTACAATGAAGCGAAAATTTTTACAGGAAAAGTCTTCAACGAAACGGAATGGAAAGATTTTGCTTTTGAAGCATTGCAAAATCAAACCAACAGAATTACAGAAGATTCTTTGGTTCAGATTTCTGAAGCAAAACGAACGATCAAAGAAGCAAGACTTTGGATTGTTGGCGGACAGATTATTGATGCCGGATATTATAAATTCAATGATAATGCTCCTTTTGAAGAAAAAGTTTCTGAAGACGGACTGAGTTTCGCCAATGAAATGATTCAGCTTTTCAATCTGGAAGAAGCTTTTGTAATGGATATTTGTTTAACCAATGAAAGCTGGAAAATTGTTGAAATCAACTGCATCAACAGTTCCGGATTTTATCCGAATACAAATGTGAAAAGTATTATCAAAGCTTTGAACATTTACTTTTCAAATTAAAAAAAATAAGCAATGGAACTAACAAAAAGATTACTGTTTCTGGATGATATACGATATCCTGTTGAAGCGTATCACTATACAAAACAGGATATTTTCCTCAGAAAAGACTGGCATATCGTTCGGAATTACGAACAGTTTGTCAACAGGATTTTGGAAAAAGGACTTCCGGAAATGATCTCTTTTGACCACGATCTTGCCGATGAACATTATTTGAAACCCGATTCTCAGGAATTTGTGGAAAAAACAGGCTACGATTGTGCAAAATGGCTGGTAGAATATTGTATGGATAACTATTTGGATTTGCCAAAATTCTATTGCCACTCCATGAATCCTGTAGGAAAAGAAAATATTGAAAGCCTTTTAAAAAACTTTAAAAAATGGTAATGGATATTTTTAGATTGATAGAAGACATAAAAAGGCATTTGAAATTCAGTTTTGATGAGGTTGACAAATGGTTTGATAAAGACAATGAAACGTTGAATTTTCAGCCATCAAATGGAGGTTGGACAGTTCAGCAGATTTTGGAACACATTTATCTCACGAACTTTTATCTGTTGATACTCATTGAAAAAGGCTCAAAAAAAGCAATGCGGAATTATCTGCATCCTGACTTGAATCTTGAAATAAAAAATTACAGTTTCAATCAGGAAAAGTTTGAAGAAGTAGGCAAGTATGGAGCTTTTGAATGGATAAGACCAGAGCATATGGAGCCGAAAGGAGAATTAAATTTAACTGAAATAAGAAATTTAATTGCTCAGCAATATCATCAATGTTCAAGTTATTTAAACTTGATGAAAAATGGCGAAGGTCTCCTCTGCAAAACAACAATGACGGTGAACGAACTCGGGAAAATCAATGTGTATGAATACATTTATTTCCTGTCGCTTCACGCCCAAAGACACGTTATCCAGATGAGGAATAACGAATTAGAAATAAGTTAAACTACAAATGAAAATCTATGATTTTCTCTTATGTGTACTTAATATTTTCAAAGTGTTAAGCTTTAAAAACTTAAGTGTCCTAAAGTGTTAAATCTTTTGTCTCTTTTGTGGTTAAAATAAATTAAAAACTTAAAAAAATGATTTTCAAAACATATAACTCTATAGAAAATGCTTACCAAAACCGTGTGATCGATCAGATCAGGATTCAGGGTTTTTGGGATGAGATTTTCATCGTGCAGGAGAAGGTTCACGGAGCTAATTTCTCTTTCTTTACCGACGGAAAGGAAATTAAAATCGGCAAAAGAACTGCTTTCATCGAAAAGGATGAAAAATTCTTCAACGCAGATCAGATTTTAGAACGCTACAGAAAAAACGTCATCGAAGTATTCGAAAAAGTGAAAAATATTCATCCCGATGTTGAAACGGTTGTGATCTACGGTGAATTGTTCGGCGGAGGTTACAAACACAAAGAAGTGGAGCCTGTAAAAGATGCGGTAAAAGTGCAGAAAGGTATTGAATATGCTCCGCACAACGAATTTTACGCATTCGACATTAAGCTGAACGGAACTACTTATCTGGATACTGATGTGGTGAATGAAATTTTCGAAGAAACCGGATTTTTCTATGCAAAAATTCTTTTTCAGGGAACTTTGGAAGATGCTTTGAAGTTTCCGAATGTTTTCGATTCTAAAATTCCGGGCTGGCTTGGACTTCCTGAAATTGAGAACAATAGGTGTGAAGGAACCATTGTGAAAACTTTAAAAACCAGATATTTTGGAAACGGCTCAAGAGTCATTTTGAAAAATAAAAATGAAAAATGGATTGAAAAATCTAAAGTGATAAGAAAACAGGAAAAAACCGCTCAAAAGCAAATCAGCTTTAGCGAAAAAGCTCAGAATATCTGGGAAGAAATCCAAAAATATGCAACTGCAAACAGGCTAAACAACGTGGTCAGCAAAATTGGTGAATTCGAACCCAAAATGGTTGGTAAAGTCATTGGTCTTTTTGCGCAGGATATTTTAGAAGATTTTGAAAAAGATTTCCCGAAAGTTTTCGAAACCATTGAGAAAGAAGAACAGAAAAGAATCAATAAAAAACTGAATTCTTTAGTAATTGACATCGTAAAAGAAGAATTAATTTCCGCAAAAGTATAGTTTTGAGAGTTATGCCGATGAATAAAAACTTTTGTGATTAAAACTATTAAAAATGAAAAAGATAAGTACATTATTCAAAAAAGATATACATAATTTAGGAAGAGTCATTAACGAAATTAATCCTGAAAACAACTGGGTTTTTGATGGGAAAGCTATTGCTACACAAAAGTTTGATGGTTCTGCATGTGCAGTAATCAACGGTAAATTATACAAAAGATACGATGCCAAAAAAAGAAAAACAGCTCCTGAAGGCGCAATTCCGTGTCAGGAAGCGGATCTTATTACAGGTCATCATCCGCATTGGATAGCGTGTGACATTGGTAAAAAAGAAGATCAATACTTCTGGGAAGGTTTCACTGCTTTGGCTGAATTGGGCAGGGTGGAAGATGGAACCTACGAACTCATTGGTGAAAAGATACAAGGAAATCCTGAGAATATTAAAGGTCATTTATTGGTAAAACATGGCAAAAATATTCTTAGTTTAGAAAGTCTGGATTTTGAATTTATCAAGAGCTTTTTGAGCAATCCCGAAAATGATATGGAGGGTATCGTTTTCCATCATACTGCTGACAACCGTATGTGCAAGATCAGAAAATCTGACTTTGGTGTACGAAGAATATCAGTAAAAGAACTTATTGTTTAAATAAAGATGAAGTTTCGGTAATTTATTTTATCGGAACTTTTTATGTGTAAAATTGAATCATAAATTTATCTATCCATTATGCAGAAAGTTTGTCATTCTGACACAGCCTGAAGGGATGCGAATGAAGTTCAGAGAATCTATGTAATATTTTTTAGAGATTCTTCACTCCACTTTGTTACATTCAGAATGACAGCAGAAATAATTAATTATTGTTAAAAAAATCTGATTGTCTGTAATTTGTCATAATAAAAACCTCTGCGATCTTGGTTAAGTTTTAACGCCTCTGCGAACCTTAAAAACAGTTTGTTTATAAAGAATCTTTGCGTGCTTAGCGTTAAAATCAAGTATTATGATTGATAACGGATAATCAAAAAAAATTAGAAAAAAATGTTACAGGCAGAAATAAAAAGTCTATTAAAAGAAGACATCAGTATATTAATAAAAGTACCCAATTCAGCAAAACATTATTTATGCGATTGCGGTGAAGCGAGTTTACTGACGGTAAAAGAAGTACAGTCGGTTTCAGCGATATTCATAAGTCATACTCACATTGATCACTTTTTCAATTTCGACGGCATTTTCAGACATCAGATTGGAAGCGGAGAAAAAATCGTGATTTGCGGACCGAAAAATATTCATCAGCAAATTGAAGCAAGATTAAAATCTTACACTTGGAATTTAATTGATGAAAATGCGATTGAATATGAGATTAGAGAAATCGTTTCTAAAGAAGAAATTAATGTCTATAAAATTCGTCCTCCACATTGGAATCTGGAATTGATAGAAACTCAGAATTTCCTTTTTGAAGACGAATATGTAAATGTTGATTTTGCAATTTTGGATCACAAAACAGATTCCATCGCGTATTTATTCAGGGAAAAAGATTCGGTGACTTTTAATGAAAACGGGTTAGAATTCAAAAAAGGAAAATGGATCAGCGAACTGAAGAAAGCCTTTGAAAACAACGATTCCGAAAAAGAAATTGAAATCGAAGGAACGGTTTATAAAGCCTCCGATTTATTTCACTTTCTGACTCGAAACAAAGGATATAAATTAGGCGTAATCATGGATCACGCAGTCTGCGAAGATAATTATGAAAAAATTAAAACGGTTTTCAGAGAAGCGGATATGGTGTATATCGAAACATTCTACAAAGATGAAGATCAGGAATTTGCAAAGATCAACTATCACAGTTTTGCTTCTGCATCCGGTAAAATCATGAAAGAATGTGAAGTAAAAGAAGTAGTTCCTATTCACTTTTCGAGACGATATGTCGAAAGCGATCAACTGGAAATTGAAACCGCTTTTTATAAAGCATTTCAGGGAAATTAATTGACCTGAGTTCGTGATAAGTCTTCTTAAACGCAAGGTAAAACAAAGAGTTTCAATTATTAAGAATTCAGTTTTTAAGATATACAAAGGCGTAAAACTTATCAAAGTAATACCATTTTTGTCTTTTTTAAATAAACGAAGTGCCTTTGTTTAGCTTACCAACTCTCAATAAGTAAAAAAAATCTTTTGTTTTTCTTTGCGATAAATTAATATGATTTTATAAATCAATTAATTAAAATTATTTATTCAGTTAAAATTAAAAAAACTAAAAATAATCATGCAAAATAAATTACCTTTTCATTTCGATATGGAAACGGCTGATCCTGATGATTCGATGACGTTGTCTGTTTTGGCGACGCATCCCAAGGTTCATCTCGCAAGCGTATCCGTACATCCGGGAGGAAAAGATCAGATAGGATTTGTAAAACGTGTTCTGCAAATTCTGGATAGGGAAGATGTCCGCGTCGGCGCAGGAACTCCAAAATCTTCGGCGAGCCGTATTTCGGGTTTTTACCAAGACTGGATCGGAAAATTTGAGGAATCAGAAGCGGATGATACCGCAGCAAACGTTATGAATGAAACACTTCATCAATTTCCAGATTGTACTTTATTGACGGGAGCAGCACTTACAAATCCGCATTCATTGTGGGAAACCGGAGTTTTCTTCGATCGTTGGTTTTGTCAGGGTGGTTTTGCAGGCGATAATATTGTCCAAAAAGAACATCGACTGGAAAAATTTGACGGAAAACTTACCTGTGCGACATTCAATCTGAATGGAAATCCATTGGCTGCTGAAAAGCTGCTTTCAATCCCAATGACTGAGAGACGGATGATCAGTAAAAATGTTTGTCATGCTGCTGTTTTTACAATGAAAGATGCCGAAATCCTGATCCCGTTTCGAAATGAAAACAAAGGATTGAAGCTGTTTCTTAAAGCAGTGGAACTCAAAGAAAAGGCACTTCATGATACTGTGGCAGCTTTATTGGCGATAGACCCGTCAAAAGCAGTCTGGGCAGAAGTAATTCCTTACAGAGAACGTGGTGAGTGGGGCTCCCGTGAAGTAAAAGAAAACTCCGGACACAACTCATCATTGATTACAACTCATATTCCGGATTTCAAAGACCTGTGGATGGTGATGAAACCTTAACGAATTAATATTTATTGAACTAAAATTTCAAAATTTATGCATTAAGTTGTCATTCTGACACAGCCTGAAGAGATGCGAACGAAGTTCAGAGAACCTCACATAAAGATTTTAGAGATTCTTCACTTCACTTCGTTCCGTTCAGAATGACAGAGGAAATAGTGAAATATTATAGTTAAAAACAAACAATTAAAAAAAATGAAACCAAACATATTTTTTACAGCAGACCATCATTTTGGTCATGAAAACATTATAAAATTCTCCGAAAGACCTTTTGAGTCTTTGGAACACATGAACGAAGAACTCATCAAAAGATGGAATGAGAAAATAGGTAAAGATGACACCGTTTATCATTTAGGAGACATCAGTTTAGGCAAACCGGATTTCACGAAAGAAATCCTGGATCGGTTAAACGGAAACATTCATTTGATAAAAGGTAATCATGAAGGTGCAGCATTGACTTATCCAAAACGATTTGCTTCCATCAGAGATTATCACGAACTGAAAATTGATGAGCCTGAAAACAGCAACGGCAAACAGAAGATCATCCTCTTTCATTACGCCATGAGAACATGGAACGGCTCACACCGCGGAGTTTGGCAGCTTTACGGTCATTCGCACGGAACATTACCCGACGATGAAATGGCTCTGAGCTTCGATGTAGGAGTAGATTGCCATAATTTTTATCCGGTTTCTTACGAGGAAGTAAAGGAAATCATGAAAAAGAAAAAATGGACACCTCCGTTTGCACCGAGAAATTAAAAAGTTGGGAGTCTGAAGCTGGAGGCTGGAAGTATTTTCATAGTGTGAAACTTCCATCTTCATGCTCCCATCTTCCAACCTAAAATCAAAATCATGAAAACAACAAACGAAATCGTAATTATCGATTTGGAAGCTACTTGTTGGGAAAATGACAGAATTCCCGCCGGCCAAAAAACCGATATTATAGAAATAGGAATTTGCGAATTAAACAGAACAACGCAGGAAATTTCCAAAAAACAAAGCATTTATGTAATTCCCGAAAGATCTGAAATCAATAAATTTTGTACAAATCTTACAGGAATTACACCGCAGCTCATCGAAGAAAAAGGAATCTATTTCGAAGAAGCCTGCGAAAAAATCAAAGATAAATATCACTCAGCTCAGCTTACTTGGGCAGGTTTTGGAAACTTTGACAAAGAGCAGATCATGGAACAGTGCGATTATCTCGGTATCGAAAATCCTTTTTCCGAAAACTACATCAATATTATGTATCAGTTCAAAAAATACAATGGACTGTTTAAAATGATGGGTTTAAAAAGAGCCTTACATTTTATGAACATGGATTTTGAAGGAAATCATCACAGCGGAGCAGACGATGCTTACAACGCCGCCAGAATTTTAAGAGAAATTTTGGGGAAATAATTTGGTAAGGAAGATGGATGATGGAAGCGGGAAGTTTTACAGTATGTAATTCACTTCTAGCCTCCAGCTTCAAACTTCCAGCCCAAACAATAAATTTTTAAACAATGAAAACAACAGACAACATATTAATTATAGACCTTGAAGCCACATGTTGGGAAGACCGACCGCCGAGAGGACAGGAAAGCGAAATCATAGAAATCGGAGTGTGTATCATGAATGCAAAAACCGGTAAGATTTCCAAAAATGAGGGGATTTTGGTAAAACCTCAATATTCGAAAGTAAGTCCGTTTTGTACAGAACTGACTTCCATTACACAACAAATGCTTGATGATGAAGGTGTTTTGTTAGAAGATGCTTTAGATATTCTGAGAGTGGAATACGATTCTGAAGATCTGACCTGGGCAAGTTACGGAAACTACGATCTTAATATGCTTCAAAATCAGGCAAGAAGATTCAATGTAGATTATCCTTTGAGCGATGACCACATCAATGTGAAAACATTATTCGGAGAACTGCATCCCACGATTCGTAAAAGCGTAGGTATGGCAAGAGCTTTAGGCGAATTAAATCTTGCACTTGAAGGAACACATCACAGAGGAGTAGATGATGCCAAAAATATTGCGAAAATCTTACATTGGTGTCTGCAGAAAGCTTAATCTAAATTTAGAAAAATCCCTTTAAATTCGTATATTTAAGGGGATTTATATTTTAATTATGATTGAGAATTACAATGTTTTAGAACATGTTCGAAAGCGACCTGGAATGTATATTGGTTCTTTAGACCACTCAGGATTTAATGAATTAATTCATTATTTAATTCAGGACTTTATAGAAACAGAGTTTTATGAAATTAATTTTTTGCTAAAGGAAAATAATAGGTTAATTATAGAGGCTGTATGTCGTAAAACTTCAACCTTTATTTCGAATGCCATTAAAAACATTAATGATTATAAAAATGAGCATTTTTAATTTTCAATAATCAGCCTTGTTGCTTTATCTGATTCTTTAACAGTTAAAATTGATGATCTTCTTGTTTTAAACTCTCATAAAGGAATAATTAAAATTCAAAATGAAATTATTAATGATACAAGCAAAATAAAATTTGATTTTACAATTGACAAAGATATTTTTAAAAATTTAGTCATAGATTATATCAGTATTAATCATTTGCTTAAAAGATTTTCTTATTTAAATTCGAAATTGAGAATTAAAAGTATTGATGAATCGGGAATCGAAAAGCAAACAAACATCTTTCATTTTTCTAAAGGCTTATCGGAAAAAATTGATTTTGAACTTAGAGAAAAAATGTTGAATAATGATTTGATTTTTAGGCTAAATTTTGATAAAGAAACAGAATATTCATATTCGTTAACTCTTGCTTTTGTAAGAGGTTTCTGGATGGATCCAAAATTAAAGGTATATTCAAATTACAAAGAAAGTTCTTTGGGAGGATCACTTTTGGATGGCATACTTCAGGGAATGAAATTGTTTTTTAAACAACAATCTCGCAAGAAGAATTTGAATATGAGTATAACAAATGCTAAGTTAAAGAATCATCTTATTCTTTTTGCTTCGGTAACTGGCGAATTAAATTATTTAGGTGCAACAAGAGCTAAATTAGGAACTTCAAAGGTTCAACTCGAAATTAAAGAATTCGTTTATCTGGAACTACAATCATATTTTTCTGATAAAGAAGATGAATTAAAAGATATTTTTGATGTTCTACAGAATAATTATTAAACTTCCTTTCAAAAAGGGAGTTTTTTTATTTCCTTTCCATCCACTCCTCATAAGAAAGCACACCCAATTCAGGTTTTCCGTCACCATCCAAAACCGAGATAAATTCCAGTTGATTTCCATCCGGATCATTAAAATAAATCGCCAAAGCAGGCATCCATGCAAAAACCATTGGCTTTTCAATGCCGTCTTTCAGAAAATTATAAGGTTTCAGATTTTTATTTTTCAGAAATTCGACAGAATAATTCAGAATATCTTCTTTATCAGCGGTAAAAGCAAAATGTCTCGTTTGCAGATGTTCCTTCTGCTCCCATAATCCCAACATGGATTCTTTGTTTTTTCCGATCCATAAAAAAGCAATTCTTCGGTTTTCTTCTTTATGGGCAAATTCCAATCCTAAAATTTCAGTATAGAATTTTATTGCATTTTCCAGATCACTCACCTGAACATGAGTTTCGTACAGTCCTTTAATCATGAGTTTAAAATTTTAATGAAACAAAGCTAGAAAACGTATTTCCAAAAACTTCAAACTCTTGATTCCTTTATATAAAATGAATGATAGATTTTTTCTTTTGGCTGATTGTTACTGGTTGTTGGTTGTCTGTTAAATGTAATTGTCGATTGTTGTTGGTTCAGCGTTATGTTTGTCATTCTGAATGAAGCAAGGCGGAATGAAGAATCTATTTTAAAACGAGTCCTAAAATTTCAGAATAAAAAATCTGTGTTATTAGTGCAAGAATCCGTACAATTAGTGTTTAAATAAAATTTTTTTTAAAAAAATTATACTACGCAAAAACATTGCGCAAAAGCATCCTTACTTTGCATCAGAAATCAGGGAGAAAGTGATAATCCTCTGAAATGTTTAACAAAAAAACAGTAACCATGAAATTTAATTTTTTAAGAAAAGAGAATAAAGTAGTAACGAACTACGAAGGTGCAAAAGCTTATACCATGACACCTGCAGAAGAACTATACAGTGCTGTTGTTACAACAGGATTATCCAATACCACCTATGAAAAAGGAAATGAAAGACTCACAAGAATTCAGTCCCTGATTCAGAAAAATGATCCAGAATTCGTAGCAAAACTGGCGGTTTACGCAAGAAAAGACATGTATCTGCGTTCCATTCCGTTGGTTTTGACGACCGAATTGGCAAAGCAGACTTCAGGTACAGACCTGGTAAGCAGAACCATCGATGGCGTGATCCAGAGAGCGGATGAAATTACTGAACTTTTGGCATATTACCAATTGGCAAACGAAAGAACAGATCTTAAAAAACTCAACAAACTGTCAAAGCAAATTCAGAAAGGTCTGGTAAAATCATTCAATAAATTTGATGAATACCAGTTCGCAAAATACAACAGAAAAGCGGAAGTTACCCTGAAAGATGCCTTGTTCCTGGTTCACCCGAAAGCAAAAGATGAAAACCAACAGGCTATTTTCAACAAAATCGTCAACGATTCGTTGGAAACACCTTACACTTGGGAAGTAGAACTTTCCGTTTTGGGACAGACAAAATTTGCCGATGATGCAGAAAGAAAAGCAGCCTTCAAAAACAAATGGGAAGAACTGATTTTCAGCAACAAACTGGGTTATATGGCAACTTTGCGAAACCTTAGAAATATTCTGGAAGCCAACGTTTCTTCGGATGCGATGCAGAAAGTTTGCAGCTATCTTTCGGATGAAAAAGCGGTGAGAAATTCAAAACAACTGCCTTTCAGATTCTTGTCGGCGTACAGAGAACTGAAAAGTATGAAATCACCTTATCTGTCATCAATTCTCGAAGCATTGGAAGATGCGGTTTTGGTGAGTGCCAAAAATATCAAAGGTTTTGGTTTTGATACTTCGGTCGTAATTGCGGCAGACGTATCAGGTTCAATGCAAAAGTCGGTTTCTCCAAGATCTAAAGTTTTGCTGTACGATATTGGTCTTTTGATGTCGATGATGTTGCAGTCGCAGTGCAAAAATGTAATTTCAGGTATGTTTGGTGACACTTGGAAAAGAGTTCCGATGCCTAAAAACGGTATTTTGAGAAACGTGGATGCATTCTACAAAAGAGAAGGTGAAGTAGGTTACTCTACCAACGGTTATCTGGTCATCGAAGATTTGCTGAATAGACGCGAAAAAGTGGATAAAGTGATGATTTTCACCGATACCCAATTGTGGAACAGCAACGGAACCCGAAATTCTTTCGAAGATTCTTGGAATCAATACAAAAGTTTTCACCCAAGTGCAAAATTGTATATTTTTGACTTGGCGGGTTACGGAAGACAGCCTTTGGATATCAGACAAAACGATGTATACCTTATCGCAGGTTGGTCCGATAAAATTTTCGACGTACTGAATGCTTTGGAAGACAAAAAATCTGCCGTAGAAATGATTAAAAAAGTAGTGCTGTAAAAGGCACTGCTTTTAAAATAAAACTGATAACCATTATTTTCAGGAGCTTAATCCCGCTCTCCGCACTCGCTATTTTTAGGATTTCGGCTGTGGCGGCAAAGCCGCCACAGCCGAAATCCTAAAAATGAGCTCAGACAAATGCTGCGATCGGGGCTAAAAAATGCTAAAAATGATACAACTTTTTAACGTTATTGAAATCAATCCCTTTAAATATTCTCAGGAAGACTATGAGATTCCTGAATTATCAGACTCTTCAAGTTCTGAAGAACGGGATGATAGATGGCGAAAAGCTATATCTACTTTAGATCTTAATCTAAAATTAATCGAGGAAGATTCTTATTTCGTAGATATTGAAACAATTGACGATGAAAATCTGAAGATTATTTTAAAAATAATTTTCGATGATAAAGATATAGATATTGAAGAAGAAAATTACTTGATGCTTTTTGATGGAGGAATTCTTTTAAAGAAAGACAATGAACTTCTCCTTGAGCCACAATGTTGTGCAGATCTTGAGGATATCAAAAATTGGGAATATATTTTCGAAAATAGTTCATCAGATTGGTCACAGTTATGGATTGGGCATCCGTGGATTTTCTACAAAAAAGAAAATGGTAAAATTCAATTTTCCGATTATACCGAGGACTTGTTAAATGAATGGGAAAATAGACAATCTGTTTTTGAAGTCGATGAATTAGATTTGCAAATTGAAATTAATAAAATAAAAGAACGGCAAATACATTTCAATGATAGAGTTATTAAGCTTTTGACAGAAATATAAATTTAAAAACCGACGTATGAAATGAAGGTGTTAAGAAAATTAAGCTGTACGAACGTTAAGAAGATTCTACTGTTTGAAATAGGAACAAATTCAAAACGAACAAATGAATAATTATAAATAATGGGAACTATTTTTTACAGAATTGAACAGGATCTTAAAGCGGGAAGAAAGAAAAAAGCCTGCGACAGACTTCGAAATCTGATTAATGAATTTCCCGACGATCTTTCTTTGAGAGACAAACTGGCGCAGATTTACTATGATTCAGGGTTTAAAGATGAAGCCGGAAAGTTTTGGATTTTATCTGAACCTCAGAATTTCGAAATGAAAGAAGCAATTGAAATCTACAGAAATTCATTAAGCAATTCAGGAAATGCTATTTTAAAAGATATCGTTTTTCGGGGAGATAAAACTCAGCTTTCAGATTACGCAAAAAATATTCTGAAACAATTGGAAACAGACAGCTTTAAGAAAACAAAACATATTCCTGATTTTAAAAGAAAGCAAAGAGAAAAAGGAAATTATACGGAATCTAAAGATAGCTTTTTTAGTAATGTAGGATTTTATTTGCTCATTGGAGGAATTATTTTACTTCCATTTTTAGGACTTGTTAAGCTGGGAGAGATTATCGGGTCAATATTTTCAAAATAAATTTTAACTGCGTAAAAAGAATGCGCACTAAGACAATAACTTTGCATCAACAAAAACAGATAACCATGAATTACTATAAAAAATGGCTTAAAGGAACACTGTATTGAGGTTAAATACTCAATACTTATGAAAAAAATTAAAACATTAAAGAAGTCTTTCGGAAGCAATGAATTTGGATTAATTGATTTTCCGAAGAAAATTTCGAATGTGCAGATTTCCAGAATTTTATATGGAAATGAAATGGGGTGTTCTTATTGTTTTCCACATGGTTATGAAACCATTAATTCAAAAGAAATTAAGTTTCAGAGAAACTGGAAAAAATATAGAAAAACCCAATGGAAAACCAAAAAGTAAGTGCCGTAAAACAGAATTTCTTCGTTTAGGGACAGCAATACAGGTTCGAATCCTGTTTCCAAGTATTCGGAATGGTGTAATGGTATCACTCTATCAGTAAGTCTCTGTTTGATTTTTTACCTTACTTTAAAAGAATTACCGGTGCCGTAAGAAAAGAAATCCTTCGATTTCCACTTGAACAAGAGTCTTTTCGTTACATTGCCCGGTTTTAAACAACCAATGTCGTCATCATAAGAGTTCCATCGTCTTACTTAAAATTTGAATTGATATCAAAAACTCTTATACCATGTTACTTGGTTTTTTTTAAAAATAATTTTAACTGCGTAAAAAGATTGCGTACCAATGCAATAATTTTGCAGTAACAAAAAACAATAACCATAAAAACTTAAAAAAATAATCGATGCCGTAAGAAAGAGTTCCTTCGAATCCAAACTGAAAAAGTCTCTTTCAAAATTTTGCTCGATTTTAAAATTACTTACAAGTGCCGTAGATAAAAGTTACTTCGATTTGTACAGAGGTTCGAAATCGAAGATTCGACGGAGTCAATCCTTTCGCCGAAAGGTGTGGTCGAGTGGTTAAACGGTTTTTAAGACAGCTTTTATCACTGTTTGCCTTGTAATTTTTAAGAAAACTATTTAAAAAACATAAAAAATCAAGTGTCGTTTCAGAATCATACTTCGATATTTAATCTTTGGGTCGCAGGTTCGATTCCTGCCTTCTCTGTTGTAAACGAGATGTAGCTCAGACGGTAGAGCAAAAGCACTGAAAGATTCTCACATTATTACCTTGATTTAAAAAACAAAAGAGTGCCGTAGAAAAGGCTTACTTCGAACAGCAATTATTTAGACCAAAAAAATCTAAAAAACAAGTGCAATTTCCTGAATAACAGTAGGGATCAGGTGCATGTCTGTCTTTTCGCCTTTTGCCTTTTTTTATTGAAAATTTAAAAATATCGGGTGTCGTAGTACAGAAATACTTCGTTCCAAACTGGAAATGCAGGTTCGATGCCTGTCAGTAACTAAAAAACTGTCGTCTAATTTGAGTAAAGACGCCGGAGAAATATCTGTACGAAATTTACCTTGATAAAATAAAGAGTGCCGTTAGAGAAAACTTACTTCGGTTAATCTTAATGATGTTGGTTCGACTCCAGAATAAATCTGAAAATGATTTATAATAAAGAGTTTTCTCGTCTTTTGCCTCTTTTTTAATTTTAAAAACTTACAGATAAGTGTCGTAGAGAAAGGTTACTTCGTAACTATAACGGTCCTAAGGTAGCGTAATTCGGGCGACCGAACTGGTGAGGTTGGGTTGAAAACCAACTGGGCAAAAGTTTTCGAAAGAAAGCGCAAGTCTCTCGCAGATGTAGAATTGCCGGCTCCCTGCCCAAATCGGGTAAGAGCGGCGCTCATAAGAGCAAAAATACCTTTTTCGTCTTTTACCTTATCTGTTTTTATAATACACAAGTGCCGTAGAATAGTGTTACTTCGCTCATTACGACGGGGTCGCGGGTTCGAGCCCCGCCTTTTCCACAGTTTAAAAAACACAAAATTCAAATAGGAAAAGTAGCTCAGTTGGTTAGAGCACGACATTGCACTTTCTGGTTGTTGCCTTGTTTTAAAATATAAAGTGTCGTAGAGAAAAGATACTTCGTCACCAATCGAAGGGGAGGAATAATGAAGCAGATCATACCTGCAAGATTATCCGGTTCGACTCCGGCAGAACGATGCCCCGCTTTTCTTTTCCCGTTGCTAATCTTTATATTAAAAATCCGAAAAACAGTATGCTTTTCGGATTTTTTTATTTTGAAATCAGTTCTTTGAAGTAATTTTTTCGTATTCTTCTTCAAACGTTTTTTTCCATTTTGCAATGGTAGTTCTGCTGATTTTATACTTTTTCGACATATAATTCGTAGAAAAATTATGCTTGTTTTGGTATTGTAAAAGTTTTAGCATCGTTTTCTTATCGTAAGTCTTCAGTTTCTGATTTTTCTCAAGGCTTTCTTTTGATTGCTTGAAAACCAATTCATTAAAATTCAAAACATCTTCAGTGGTTTTTAAATTTTTTATCAGACGCTGAACTTTGGGATCGTTCAGTTTATCAGGATCTTTTTCTTTAAGCATATCCTGATAGATCTTCGTATAATTTGGACGCATGGGATGTTTTTTTAAATTTTTTGCAGCCATCGGTGAAGCGTACTTTTAGGGATTGAATACTCCTGGATGATTTCATTATGAGTCATCTCTCCGGATTGTATTTTTCCGATGATGAATTCTTTGATCTCCTGAGTATAAATATTTTTTCGGAAATAAGGAATCTTATCCGATTTCGGATTCTTCACCTTATCAACAGCAGAAGGAGGAGCGTATAAAATAAGGTGTGAACTGTAAATTCTGAAAAAATCATATTCCAGAAGTTTAGAGCATCTTAATAAAAGATCTGTTTCTACTGATGCACTTTCGAAAATTTTATCGATAGCTTCCTCATCTTTTTTAAGAAAACTGCACATTCTTTCTTTACTAACTTCCAGTTCGTTAGCTCTTTCTTTAATAAATTGTCCTATATGTATGTCTTTGTATAGCATAGGTTTTTTTAAGCCTTAGTGATTAATAAGCAATTTGCAGTCCGAAATTATAAAATATAGAAAAAATATGAAAACTTTAGCACAATTTATTACGTTATGCCCGTTTAATAATTGGCGCAATACTTATTTACACACAAAAATTTGGATAGAATTTACTTGTAAACAGAAGATATAGAAATGTAAAACCAAGAATTTATGCTTTATTTTGCAGTACCCTCATGTATTTCAGATCCTCATTACTTTGTTCAGTAAACTTTAACTATCCCGACTTTTTGTAAGCACCAATACTAATTTCCATTACTTTATCATCTACTTTATCATCATGTAAACGCCTTTTTTTATAATTTAAGATAATTTTCTTTCTGTAATTAATTAATCATCAATAATTGAATTAAATATTTAGAAAAAATACTAACTTCTCTGAAATCAAATATAGAAAAAATTGGATTCAGTCCAAAAGAATGAGGGATAAAATTTCATGAAATAGAGTTTTTAGTTAAAGTTTAATGAAATATGTGGTATGTGTTGTGAAATATTACACTCTGAAATAATTGTAGAGAACATAATTTTACAGGAAACATATTGTGAAATATTTAAAGTAAGGAAGGTAAAAATTGTCTGAGAAATTTTTAGTCAATATCTTTGCAGATAATATGCAAATAAAAACAAAAACTTCCTCCGAAGTTACACCGCCTTAAGGATTTGATAAATTTAATAAAACTGTTTTCTAAAAAAGAAAACAGCAATTTCTGTTTTTAAAATATCATTAAATCCTTAAACATTACTTTTCCAATGGAAAATTCTCTTAAACTTTTCGATTTTTCTCAAAAAATAAATTTCAAAAACGAACTTCTTGCCGGATTCACGGTGGCAATGACGATGATTCCCGAATCTCTTTCCTTTGCCATTCTTGCCGGGCTTTCTCCTTTAACAGGATTATACGCCGCCTTTATGATGGGATTGGTAACTGCTATTTTCGGAGGACGTCCCGGAATGGTTTCCGGTGGAGCAGGAGCAACCATCGTTGTTTTAATTGCATTGATAAAAACCCACGGAGTAGAATATTTATTTGCAACTGTAGCTTTAGCCGGAGTTTTTCAGATGCTGGTCGGCGTTTTCAGACTCGGAAAATTCGTAAGATTAATTCCGCAGCCCGTAATGTACGGTTTCCTGAATGGTCTTGCTGTCATTATTTTTATGGCACAGGTAGAACAGTTCAAGATTACCGATGCAAACGGTGTTGTGACTTGGCTGCAGGGTTCTTCCTTATATATTATGTTAGGTTTAACTGCTTTAACGATTGCTATCGTTTACTTTTTCCCGAAAATTACTAAAGCCCTTCCAAGTTCTTTAATCGCAATTTTAATTGTTTTCGGAGTGGTTGTTGGTTTCGGAATTCATACAAAAACCGTTGCAGATATTGCCCGCATCAGCGGAAATTTACCCAGTTTCCATATTCCGGAAATACCTTTTTCATTAGAAACCTTACAGATTATTTTTCCTTATGCTTTAATTATGGCAGGAGTCGGTTTAATTGAATCTTTACTGACTTTATCTATGGTGGATGAAATCACCAATTCAAAAGGAAACACCAATAAAGAAGCGGTAGCCCAAGGTTTAGCCAACGTTACCAACGGTTTTTTCGGCGGAATGGGAGGCTGTGCAATGGTTGCGCAGACTTTAGTGAATCTGAATGCAGGTTCCAAAGCCAGACTTTCCGGAATTATTGCTTCCCTCACAATTTTGGTTATTATTTTAGTAGGAGCCCCGTTTATTGAAAAAATCCCGATGGCGGCTTTGGTTGGTGTCATGATGATGGTTGCGATCAGTACTTTTCAGTGGGTTTCCATAAGTATCATTAACAAGATGCCGAAATCCGATATTTTTGTGGGTATTACGGTGGCTTTAATTACCATTATTCTTCACAATCTGGCTTTGGCGGTTTTAGTGGGGGTGATCATTTCTGCTCTCGTTTTTGCGTGGGACAATGCGAAAAGAATCCGTGCCAGAAAATATACAGACGAAAATGGGGTTAAATATTATCAGATTTTAGGACCGCTGTTCTTTGGCTCGGTTACAACATTTATTGATAAGTTTGATCCTGTAAATGATCCGGATCAGGTAGTCATCGATTTTAAAGAAAGCCGCATTGTAGATATGAGTGCAATTGACGCTCTAGATAAACTCTCCAAAAAATATACGCAACAAAATAAAAAACTGCATTTAAGACACCTAAGTGAAGACTGCCGCAAAATGCTGAAAAACGCAGAAGCTGTAATTGAAGTGAATATTCAGGATGATCCTACGTATAAAGTGATGCCGGAGAAGTAGGAGGGTTTTTGAGTTGAAGTGTGGGAGAGTTTGAGTGGTTGAGAAGATTGTTTGGCGGGAAGATGGAAGATGGAAGAGCGATGATGGAAGTTTAGAAATACTCCGCAAACACCTGAAAAAATCTGTGTAATCTGTGGGAAATAAAATTTTGAATAAGCTGGAAGCGCGATGATGGAAATTTAAAATTCATGCAAACATCTGTGGAGAATAAAAATCTGCATAATCTGCAAAATCAGCAGGAGAAAAAAAACAATTCATCATTGACAATTCATCTCAATAACCCAAACAAGGACTGCAAAAATAAATTTACAGCCCTTGTCTTTTAGGTTACTAATGTATTCGCGATGAAATCGGGCACCAAAGCATAGTGCGACAACTTCATGCTGATCGAAGCTCTTCCGCTTGTCAACGTTCTCAGATCAGAAATATATCCGAAAGTAGAAGCTAAAGGAACTTCTGCCGTGAAGATTTTTCTTCCCGATTTTTCATCAATTGAGATGATGATTCCTCTTCGTTTGTTGATATCCGCAGTCACCACTCCGGTATAATCCTCAATCGTCTGAATCTCAACTTTCATGATCGGTTCCATTAATTTAGGCTTACAGGATTTTCCTATTTCCCGGAAACCGTCTCTCGCAGCCATTTCAAAATCCTGTGCATGAGAGTCATTACTGTGAGTCGATCCGTCCAGAAGCGTAACTTTCATGCTTTCCAGAGGATAACCCTGCAACGCTCCGTTTTCCATCGCCTCTCTGAATCCTTTTTCAACAGACGGAACAAATTCATTCGGAATCACTCCGCCTTTGATCTGATTGATGAATTCCAAACCGATACCACCATCATTTCTCGGTCCGATTTCAAACATGATGTCTGCAAACTGTCCGCTTCCGCCATTCTGTTTCACGAGTTTTTCACGGTGCGTTCTGGTTTCCGTTAAAATTTCTTTATACGAAACTTTAGGTTTTCCCTGATTGATTTCAATTCCATGATTCAACCTGATCTTTTCTAAAGTAACTTCAAGATGCAACTCTCCCAAACCGCTCAGTAAAGTTTCTCCTGTTTGTCGGTCTCTTTCAACAACCAACGATGGATCTTCTTCCTGAATTTTCGCTAAAACCAGTCCGAAAGATTTTTCATCCGCATTTGTTTTCGGTTCAATAGAAACCCTGATTACCGGAGCCGGAATCGTAATGGATTCAAGCAAAACAGCCCGTTCAACAGAAGATAAAGAATCTCCGGTTCTCGCATCTTTTATTCCGGTTAAAGCCACAATATCTCCCGCTTTTCCTTCTTCAACCGTTATCGTTTTGTCCGACTGCATCTGCAAAATCCTTGAAATTCTGAAACTTTCACCCGTTCTTACGTTCTGAACCGTATCACCGGATTGTATACTTCCCGAATAAATTCTCAACATCGAAAGTTTACCCATATGTTTATCAATCACCACTTTGAAAACCAATCCTGAAAACATTTCCTCTTCATTTCTTTCCAGTTCCACCGTTTCTTCCGTTTTCGCATCTTTTCCTTTCACGGAAGGCAACTGATCCGGCGCAGGAAGATAACTTACAATCGCATCAAGCAAAGGCTGTACTCCCTTGTTTTTGAATGCAGAACCACATAAAACAGGAACTGAATTTCCTGAAAGACAAGCTCTTTTTATGGCTTCAGTAATCATTTCCTCAGAAATTTTTGTTTCAGAATCCAGAAAATATTCAAAAAACTGTTCGTCAGATTCCGCTAAAGTTTCCATTAGTTTCATTCTCTATTCATGAGCTTCAGCGTTGTAAAGTTCCGGAATTTCCTTTTCAGTAATGGTTTCTCCGTTTTCATCCATCCAGCACAGTGCTTTTTGCTTAATTAAATCGATAACACCTTCGAAACTGTCTTCTGAACCCATCGGAATTTGTAAAGCTAAAGGAACTGCATTCAGTTTTGTTTTAATTTCATTTAAAACAGCAAAAAAATCTGCCCCTATTCTATCCATTTTATTGATGAAACAAATCTTTGAAATTCCATGTTTCTCAGCCTGAAACCAGACATTTTCCGTTTGTGGCTGAACTCCCGAAGAAGCACAGAAAACTGCTACAACGCTGTCCAGAACGCGTAAAGAACGTTCAACTTCCACCGCAAAATCAATGTGTCCCGGAGTATCAATTATGTTGATATTGAAGATATTTTCATCTTTTTTCCATTGGGTAGAAATTGCAGCCGAAGAAATCGTAATTCCCCTGTTTTTCTCCTGGATGTCTTTATCCATTGTGGTATTTCCTTCGTCCACATTTCCGATTTTATGAATCATTCCCGTGTAATAAAGAAGTCTTTCCGTGAGTGTTGTTTTTCCTGCATCAACGTGTGCTATAATCCCTATATTTCGTGTGTTGTATTTCATTTTGTTAAATTTAAATTGTTGATTTTAAGGTTGTAAAATGTTTTAAAACGCAAAGTTCTTTGAAAACTGTTTTTTATTTAAGAGAGCAAAGAGTTGCGACAAAGTCGCTGATGAAGCCAGCTTCTTAAAATCAATTTATTGATTAAAATCTTTGCTCACTTTCTTATTCAGTAAGAAAATTTTTCTTTGCGTTAAAATTAGACAACCTTTCTGAATGTAAAAGCTGAAAAGTAGGGTAGCAAAAAAGACCTATCTGAAACAGACAGGCCTTCTTTATATTTTAGTTTTATAAGGTCGGTCGTTATTCAGATAAATATTTAGTGCTACCAAAGTACACAGCTCTGATAGGATTGCTTAAAGTGATTATATTTATCATTTTTGTTGACATTGTTGATTGTTAACCGGTTGCAAAACTAAAAAAAATATTTTAACAGCAAAAACTTTTTTTAATTTTTTTTAAACGACTGAAAAATTGAAAATTTAAAGACATTATTTGCTAAATTATTTTTAACGCGAGGATCGCCAGGTTTTGTTCAATCCTTTGAAGACATTTTCGTTCGCCAAGGCACTTCGTTCAGCAAATGATAGCATCAAGTCTTGGCTGAGTGAAACGCCCTTGCGAACAAAAAATACCCACAATAATTTTAAAAAAATCTTTGAGGACTTTGCGTTTAAAAAAGAATTTTCCAATATCAAATATTACGGAAAATCATAAAAATTTCTTAAAACATCAAACTACATTTACACATTAATTTAAAAATTCTATCTTTGAAAGGAATTGTATTTTGAACACGAACAGATGAAAGAAAATAATAACCATTTAAAACATCTTTTTCAGGAAAAAGCTAAATAAAAATTTTAACTAAACCATTTTGAAAACAGATATAGACATCCACAATCACTCCCATTTTTCCTTTGATTTGTGGCTTACTTTAATAAAATCTCATCCTGAATTTAAAGCAAAAAGAGTTGAGCTGTTCTCCTCATTTTTTGACGTAAAAAAAACAATTGATGAAGTTGCGAAAGTCGTAAAATATTATGATGATCTTTGCAATTCTATCAATGAGGTGATTGGAGGAAATGTTGACACTTTTGAAATTTATTTATTAATTTTAAATGCACTGGAAGTAGATGCAAAACAATTGAATAAAGATCAGTTAAATCAATTCTACCAGAAAAGCGAAGATCTGTTTCTGGAATATAAACCTGTTGTGATTTTTGAAAATTTGCATCAGTTTTTTGATGAAATTAAAAATCAGGGAAAAACAATCAATATTCTAAGCAATACAGGTTTTATTAAAGGAAAAACCATGAGAAAATTCCTGATCAGTGAAAACCTCGATCAGTATATTGATTTCCACATTTATTCTGATGAAATGAACTGCTCAAAACCCGATCCGAAAATATTTCAGGAAGTGAAAAATTTACTGCCCAATCAGGATTTAGATGTAAAACAGGTTTTACATATCGGGGATAATCCTGTCGCGGATTATAAAGGCGCAAAGGATTTTGGTTTCAATGCACACTTACTTACACCCAAAATATAACTATGAACAAGAGGTACAGCTTACACCACATTCATTCGGCGGATGAATTTACATTTTCACCCGAGGAATACAGCTATTTCAAATATGGCGATAAGTCGTATGCTGAAAAATTTGCAAAAGAACTGTTCGAAGGATTTATTTCCGGACATGAAGATATTTTAAACACAGATAAAGAAATTGTAGTGCTGCCAAGTCCTTACATGGCAATTCCTACAGCGTCTAATTTTTTATGTTTTTACTTTAAAAAGCATCTGGATTTTTATTTGTTTCAGAAAGGAAAAAAATCAAGCATTTTATCGAAAATTAACAGAAATCATACTTACACGACAGATTATGGAAATTTAAGTTTTGAAGACCGTAAAAATCTCATCGCGAATGATACGTATTATCTGGATAAAGATTTTCTTAGAGGAAAACTTTGTATTTTTATAGATGATATTAAAATAACAGGAAGCCATGAGTTTACAGTGAATAAAATTCTTGATGAATATAATGTAGAGGCAGATTTTTTATTCATGTATTATGCTGAGCTGATGAATTTTGATCTTGATCCTAAAATTGAAAATTACTTTAACTATTACGCAGTGAAAAATGTAGAAGATATAGCGGAAGTAATGGGGAAGCCTAGTTTTCAGTTTAATACACGAATTGTAAAATATATTTTAGGCTTAGATTCAGGTAATTTTGAGTATCTTTCGTCTAAAGTAAAAAAGGAACTAATGGATAATCTGCTGGAACTGGCAATCAGCAATAATTATCATTTAATAAAAGAATACGAAAACAATATAAACACTTTAACACAAACCGAATTATATTATGGCTATTAACTTACAGAAAGGACAGAGAGAAAATATAAACGCACCGAAATTTACGGTTGGTCTTGGATGGGATATTAACAATACATCTACCGGAACCGCTTTCGATTTGGATGCTTCTTTATTTTTATTAGGTGAAAATAAAAAGTTAATTTCAGATAATCACTTCATCTTTTACAACAATCTGGAGTCTCCGGACAAAGCGGTAATTCACTCAGGTGACAATTTAACGGGAGACGGAGCAGGAGATGATGAGCAGATTAAAATCGATCTTACTAAAATCGATCCTGCCGTGAAAGAAATTACTGTTGTGGTAACCATTCACGATGCGGATTCAAGAAGACAGAACTTCGGACAGGTAAGAAATTCTTTCATCAGAATTTTCAATACAGATACCAACGAAGAAATTTTAAAATATGAATTGGACGAAGATTTCTCTATCGAAACCGCAGTAGAATTTGGAAGAATCTACAACAGAAACGGCGAATGGAAATTTGAAGCGGTAGGAAGCGGACAGAGAGAAGGTCTTGAAAAATTTGTATCAATCTATCAATAATCTATTATGGACAATCAGGAAAACCAACCTATAGATCCGCTTGGATCCATCGAACCTTTAAAGACATTCGAACCTACTCCGATGGAGCCGCCGCCGAGTATGGCAACGCCAAGTACGCCTCCTGCACCTTTAGTGGACAGAGACGGAAATGTAAATCTTACGCAGTTACAGGCAGAAGAACGCCAGAAATATGAAGCCCTTGCAGATTCTATTGACGAAACGAATCCTGGATCCATCGTTAATTTCGGGGCAGACCTTCAGAGAACATTATCCAACCAGAGTGACAGTTTCCTTGGAAATGTAAGGAGATCAAATTCCGGTGAAGTAGGTGAATTGATTAATAATTTATTAGTCGAGTTGAATTATGTAGATGTTGAAGAATTAAATCAGAATAAATTCAAAAGTTTTTTAAGCAAATTGCCTTTCATGAAAAGTGTCATGACGCAGATTGAGAATTTATTTGCCAAATATGATAAAATCATCAACAATATCGATCAGATTGCTTATAAAGTAAATGCAGGAATCATTACTTCAACGAAAGATAATGCGGTTTTACAGACGATTTTCGAAAGTAATGTCAACGCGATCAAACAAATCGAAGAACTGGTGATTGTCGGAAACCTGAGAATGGAAAAAGCCGGAGCCGAATTAGCGCACATGGAAGCCAATACGCAGGAATTTCAGGATTATCAGATTGCGGATAAGAGAGATTTTATCGCGAGATTAGACAGAAGATTAGCCGATCTGAAGGTGGTTCGATTAATCATGATGCAGTCGCTTCCGCAGATCAGACTCGTTCAGAACAACAACGTTTCTATTGCAGAAAAAGCGCAGACGATTTTAACGACGACTTTACCGCTCTGGAAAAATCAGCTTTCACTGGCAGTAGCGATGTACAGACAGCAGCAAAGTATTGAAATTCAGCAGAAAGTTTCGGCTACGACGGAAGAAATTTTAAGAAAAAATGCAGAACGTTTGGGGCAGAACTCTGTGAATGTTGCAAGAGCCAACGAACAGACGATTGTTTCCGTTGATGTATTGAGAGAAACAACAGCAAAACTAATCAATACATTAAACGAAGTGAAGCAGATCCAAAAACAGGGTGCGGAAGGAAGAAGAAAGCTGGATCAGGATTTAATGACTCTGGAACACGAATTAAAAGCAAACGTAAGAGGATAATAACGGGAGATGAAAAGTGAATGATGATGCTGTAAACATATTGTCGCAAAGCAAAAGAAGATTAACCAAACTTAAACTTCTTGCAAATTTTTTTGAAAATGTTGATATAATTTCGATCTACATTAAGACCGATATTATCCATAATCTTTTTCAGGAAAATAACGGACTCGATTACAGCAAACTGGAACTTTTTCATCTTCAGTATACCGACAGTCTTATTGAACTTTTAACCAAAATTAAAAGGCAGAAGGAAAATGAGATGTTGGCGGTGCTTAATGAAATTGATGTTAACAGCAAATACATTTCCGGTTTTGAAGAAAAGCGGGTAGACGGTTTCGAGACAGACCGTAAAATGTACAGCGGTATCTTTTCCAATCAGCTGAAAAGTCTGTATAATGATCTTACGCAAGACAAATTTCGGGCAAACTGGGATAATGTTCTGTATTTCTATAAAAAATACGCGGCAGAATTCTACCGTTCGAATGCTGATGAAGAATTGCTGAAATCCGGTTCTTTTCCCGCTTATCAGTATCAGGATTATCAGATTGAAAGGAAATTACTGGGAAGGCTTAATATTCAGAACTTTAAGGTTCGTTTTGTATGCGGATATGTCATCACGGGAAACGAATATGAATTATTTAAAATCTTCCAGTCCGACGATCACTTCATTTTTGATATCGAAGGCAGAAAAATGTATTTAATTGATCCTAAAAAACTGGAAAAACTAGATACAATGCCCAATGAATCGAATCAGGGAACAATTGTTTATCAGTTAAAAAGAAAAAACGAACAATTGGAAGAGACAATGAACGAAAGGAAAAAAACGCTGCCGGAACAGGTCATTGCCGTACTTCAGGATTATATTAAAAATCTCGAAAATACCGACGTGATGAGTAAAATGTTCGACATCAATGAAGAAACCAATATTCTTCGCGCAATGCTGAATTTAAATTTAAATAATAATTAAAATGGTAAATGGGCTAAAAAGGAGCCTATTTACAATCACAAAATAAAACAAAAACTTAAAAAAAATGGCTATTAACTTACAAAAGGGTCAGAGAATAAACCTAACGAAGGAAAACGGAACCACGCTTACACAGGCTTGTGTAGGAATCAACTGGGGAGCAATCGAAAAGAAAGGATTCTTCGGAGGAGTTACAAAAGAAGCAGTAGATTTAGACGGAAGCTGTATCTTATACGATTCCAATAAAAACGCGACAGAAGTAATCTATTTTGGGAATCTGAAGTCTAAAAACGGTTCGGTAAGACACAGCGGAGACGATTTAACAGGAGACGTAAATGGAGATGACGGTCTTGACAATGAGGTGATTACTGTGGATTTCAGCAATCTGGATTCTAATGTAGAGCACGTTGCTTTGGTTCTGAACAGTTATAAAGGTCAGGATTTCGGTACTATTCCTTTCGCATCCATCAGAATTTATGAAGGAACGCCAACCAACGTAAGAGAAGTTTTTGCAAAATATGATATTGCGAACGATGCATCTTTCAAAGGTCATGTTGCCATGGTAATGGGCGTTTTCTACAAAAGAAACGGAGAATGGAAGTTCAACGCGATCGGAGATCCTACAGCAGACAGAAAATTACAGGAAACAATAGAAACTGTAAAACAGAAATATTTGTAAAATATAAGTATTTAAAATGATCATCAATAGGAACGGGCTTTAGCCCGTTTGCATTAAAAATAAGTTTCCAATCCGGCTTTAGCCAAAACTTATTAACTGTTGAATGAAATTTTAAAATAAAAATAAAATTTAGCAATACTTGTACCCGTACAAATATTGCTTTTATCGTATAATAAGCACATTTAAAAGTGGACAAACATCAAGGTATTTTAGATCTTCATCCCGGTCTGGTTTGGGGATTTGCGGTAACGGTAGTTATCATGTTGCTTCTGGATTTAGGAGTTTTCAACAAAAAAAGTCATGAAGTTTCTTCCAAGGAAGCTACAATCTGGTCAATCGTATGGATCTCGCTGTCTATGGTATTCTCCGGCGTGGTTTATTGGGTTTTCAATACAGACGGAAGTCCCGAAAGTCATGCTTTGGCAGTAGAGAAATTCACGCAGTATCAGGCGGCTTACTGGATTGAAAAAGCACTTTCGGTGGATAACTTATTTGTATTCATTCTGGTTTTCGGGTTCTTTAAAGTTCCGAAATACCTCCACCACAAAGTTCTTTTCTGGGGAATTATCGGAGCATTGATTTTCAGGGCAATTTTCATTTTTGCGGGTGTAGGATTAATCAACCTTACTTACCTTCCTGAAATGAATATTTTCGGACATCCGGTAAAAATCAATATTGTAATGACTTTATTCGGGTTGTTCCTTGTGTATGCAGGAATAAAATCGTGGGGCGACGGAGACGATGATGACGAAGAAGATTACAGCAATACCGCAGGAGCACGACTGATTAAGAGATTCTGGAAAGTTTCAGACAATTACGTGGGCGACAAATTCTTTACGGTACAGAACGGAATAAAAATGGCAACCCCGCTTTTGGTTGTTGTAGCCGTAATTGAGTTTACGGATGTACTTTTTGCAGTAGATTCCATTCCGGCAATCTTCGCGATTTCCAATGATCCGTTTATCCTTTACACATCGAATATTTTCGCAATTTTAGGATTAAGATCATTGTATTTCCTGTTGGCGAATTTCATTCATATGTTCAGCAAATTGCCTTACGGTTTGGCAGTTATTTTATCGTTTATCGGAGTAAAAATGCTGATTGCACCATGGATTCATATTCCGTCTCCGGTTTCTTTGGGAATCGTTGGAGGAGTTTTGGTAATTTCAGTGATTTTATCCCTGATTTTCCCCGATAAAAAAGATGACGAAGACAAAGAGAAAATTGAAGAATAAGATCAGTTCTTATTAAAAATAGAAAGGCTTTACACAATTTGTAGAGCCTTTTTATTATTTTATTTTTGGGAGCTGTTTCGCGCTTTCCGCACTCGCTATTTTTAAGCTTTTTGGCGGCGCGGCTTTGCCGCGCCGCCAAAAAGCTTAAAAATGAGCTCAAACAATTGCTTCAATCGCGGCTAGGAAAATAGTCTGTGTTTCAATATTTGAATTACCCAGTACAGTTTGTCATCCTTTAGAAATCTAAACAGAATTAAAAAAAATGCGTGGCAAACACGATTTTAGTCTTAATAATTATCATTCACTGAATGAAATCGAAGATTCGACGAAGTCAAATACCTTCGCGAACAAAAATATCCACTACAATGTAAAACAAAATTTAGTGAACCTTGCATTAAAATCAATAAAAATAAATTTCTCCTAAAATCAAGCGCCGAATAATCAAAGTTGCTATCATTTGCTGAGTGAAACGCCTTTGCGAACAAAAAATACCCACTACAATGTAAAACAAAACCCAGCGAACCTTGCGTTGAAAACAATAAAAATAAATTTCTCCTAAAATCAAAGAGCCGAATAATCAAAGTTGCTATCATTTGCTGAGTGAAGCGCCCTTGCGAACAAAAAATACCCGCTACAATGTAAAACAAAACCCAGCGAACCTTGCGTTAAAATCAATAAAAATAAATTTCTCCTAAAATCAAGAGCCGAATAATCAAAATTTGCTGAGTGAAACGCCCTTGCGAACAAAAAATACCCACTACAATGTAAAACAAAACTTAGCGAATCTTGCGTCAAAAATTAAATAAAATAGATTTCTCCTTCGTCGAAATGACAGGAAGGTCAAAAATTCACCATTTACTTTTCATTATTTGTTATATTTCAATAGCTTATTGATTTTCCGTCTCGTTTGTACAGAAACCTTATACGCTTCATCGCGGAGCTTTTGAATCTTTCCGACGGGCTGAAAGAAAATCTTACTTTCAAAAGGATTAAAAGAAAGCAATTCGCTGTCGCAGGAATTTGAGTTCAGAAGATTGTTTTTTTCAATTTTCACTTCCCCGATTTTAATATAAGGCGAATTTTTCCATTCAACATTAAGTTTATTCACAGGCTGATCTTTCAGGTCATAGCAAAGCTGAATAAGAACATCTGCCGTGAAATTTTCTTCTTTAAGATAATGTTCCACAGCATTTTTTACCTTTAATTTCTTCCCGAAATGTTTGTTGACAGATTGCGGTTTGATTTTAATTTTCATCATATAATCTCCCAGTCTGTACACACCGACAGAATGAAAATCAAATGAAAGAAAAAAATCATTTCTCTTCCTCCAGAGTCTGAATATATTTTTGACGAATGATGCTGTAACTGTTGAAGGAATGACTTTTAAAATCTGCATCAGTAAAGAAAAAGAACTCCATTTTTTTACAAAAAAACGATTAACGGAAGTGAATAATTTTAGAAATGTACTCACCGAGTTGATCGGAAACAACGGAAAATTCACCAAAGGAAAATTGGCAATCACGTTTCCTTTCTCATCATTAATTTTCACGGCAAAGCCATATGCAGGAAAATCTCTTTTCCCCTTCATTATTTTTAAATGAGCGTTGGAGAGACGGATGATAAGATCATATTTTTCTTTATCAAAATACGGTTTCAGTTCTTCGGGAATGTTTTTATCAATCAGAAAAGTTCCTTTCGTAACAGTGTATGTTTTAGCATGAGCATTTCTCGTTGCGTAATGAACATCACTCACGGAAGGTGACTGCTCAACAAAATCCGTAATGCTTTTTTTATTGATTTCCAGAAGCTGCTTCTCTTCATCAGTCAGTCTGTCGTATTCCTTTTTATAGGGTAATGGATTGGGCATTTAGTTTTTAAGTCCAATTATAACGCCAAGTTTCGGAAATCCTATTAACAGAATATTAATGATACTTGAATTTTTAAGCTGAGTTAAAGATGCAAAAAAAATGAAATTTAATAAATTGAAAACTAATGATTTATATGTTTTGAAAATTTTCTATGATTAAAAAACTTCCATCTTCCGGCTATCATCTTCCGGCACAAAGAACTATCTTTGCAAAAATTATCAATTATGGGAGTAGCAGATATGTTATTTAAACGTAAAAAAGAATTGGCAGAAAAAAACCTGAAAGACGGTCAGGAATATATGGCAGAATATGGCAAGAGAGAAAGCGTTGTAGAATTGCCGAGCGGATTGCAGTATGAAATCATTACGGAAGGCGACGGCGAAAAACCAGGTCCTAGATCTACCGTAAAATGCCATTACCACGGAACTACCATCACCGGAAAAGTTTTCGACAGTTCTGTAAAAAGAGGAACTCCGGCTTCATTTCCATTGAATAAAGTTATTAAAGGATGGACGGAAGCACTTCAACTGATGCCGGTAGGAAGCAAATGGAGATTAATTCTCCCTCCGCATCTGGCTTATGGAGATCAGCAGATCAGCAAAGAGATCGGTCCGAATTCTACGCTTATTTTTGAAGTGGAATTGCTGGATATCAAGAAATAGTTTTATTAAAAATAGCTTAAAAATTTACCTGTTATTCGGGTAAATTTTTTTATTTGCGTAATTTTACCTTTCAAATAACTTAAAACAAATATTTGGTTTGAATTTGAAATAATGTAATTCTTATAAAATTTTCTACAGGTTTGTAGCTTACAGATGTATAAGAATCCCGAATCACAGAAAACATCGATCAATGAAGAAGATAATTTACTTTGTAGCATTCAGTATGTTGCTTACTTCCTGTGTATCAAGGAAAAATCAGGCAATCAGACAAAATATTCTAACGCTTCGGGATAGCTATTGTAAAGCGCCTTTCAAATACAATTACGGTAATAAATTACCTTCCTATAACTCAGATTCCATCATTAATGCCAACAAAGAATTAAGAGATAAATTTTCGGATCAGAGTATTTTGATTCTGAATGTTTTAGATAATCTGGATGAAGTTCATGAGATCATGGAGCTTAAAAAAGACACTTCACTGGAATCTCAGGTAAAAGTTTTACAGCTAAAATCCAAAATCAACAGCAAAATAACCATTGCTTTAACCGAGCTGGATGCGGTTGCGGCAGAATTCGACTGTGAGGGGGAAAGAGTAGCGCAGATCGGAAATTATGTGGATAATCTAAACGATTCCAGAAACAATAAACTTATTCTGCTGTCAATTGTAACAGGAGCCGCAGCTTCGGTAGCGGGAGGAATTGTAAAGGATAATTCATGGAGTAATGCCATAGATATCGGAGGAGGAGTTTTGGGAGCAGGATTTGGTTTGGCAACTTTAAATCCGAAAGGTAAAAAAGTAGAATTTATTCATCAGAGAAATCTGCTAAGAGATGTATGGAACGGCAAATTACAGTCACCTAACTTTCCGCCGTTTATCTGGTATATGTACACCGAGAAAAAATTTTCCAACAGAGAGCAGCAGTCTATTATTTCGAGTATGAAAGAACGCTGGCTTCATTATCAGTTTGATGATGATAAAAAGCGTGCAGACGAATCTGTTATTTTCAGTGACGGAGGATTTTACCGTTCAGATGATCTTCATAACCGTGCCGCAATGCTTAACCAGATGCAGTCGGCAACCAGAACCATCAATCAGAATATCAATTATCTGCTTTTGGATCTGGATCGTCTGATTCTTTAACAAATTTTAATTGTAATATTTTTTGTTACATTAAAAAATTGTATATCTTTGCTGAGTAATTATAATGAACAACACAAGATTTGCCACGGCAATACATATCATGATTTTATTGACGGAAAGTCCACAGGACTGGCTTACCTCAGAATGGATTGCAGGAAGCATCAATATCAATCCTGTGATTGTTCGTAAAGAGCTTGGTGTGTTAAGAGAAGCAGGTTTAATTACAAGCAGACAGGGAAAAGAAGGAGGGAGTCAGCTGGCAAAAAGTGCAGATTCCATACGAATTTCTGAAATCTATCTGGCTGTGAAGAACACCGAAGTTTTAGGAAAGAAACATAATAATCCCAATCCGGTTTGCCCGGTCGGAAAAGAAATTAATAATCATCTTAAAAATTTGTTTTCAGAAACCGATCAGTTGGTTTTGGATTTTTTAGGAAATAAATCCTTAAAACAGTTCAGCGAACAGTTTAAATAAAATTTTTCGCTTAAAAATGTAACAAAAATTATTACAATTAAATATAAAAAATAAACAGTATGAAAAAAGTAGCAGTAATAGGGGCAACAGGTTTTGTAGGAACTCAGGTTGTAAATGAATTATCCAACAGAGGATATCAGGTAGAAGCTATTGTAAGAGATGCTTCAAAAGTGGAGCAAAACGAAAAAGTAATAGCTAAAAGTGTAGATGTAAACAATGTAGATGAGTTATCAGAAGCTTTAAAAGGAAATGATGCCGTAATCAGTGCTTTCAACGCAGGATGGACCAATCCTAATCTTTATGATGACTTTCTGAATGGTTCCGTTAATATCGAAAAAGCAGTTGAACAATCCGGCGTAAAAAGATTTATTACTGTTGGAGGAGCAGGAAGTCTTTACATTGATGGAAAACAACTGGTAGACGGATCAGATTTTCCTGCAGAAATAAAACCTGGGGCAACTGCGGCAAGAGATTATTTAAACAAAATTAAAGAAAATGAAACCTTAGACTGGACATTTTTCAGTCCCGCAATAGAAATGCATCAGGGAACGGCAGGCGTAAGAACCGGAAAATACAGAACCGCTCTGGAAAATCCTGTTTTCGATGAAAACGGAAGAAGTGTTCTTTCCGTAGAAGATGTAGCGGTGGTTTTGGTGGATGAACTGGAACAGAATAACCACATCAGAGAGCGTTTTACAGCAGCCTACTAATTTTTTTAAGATATGTTTTAAAAGTTTCGGCGGCACCTTTGGTGCCGCCGAAACTCTATATTTTAACTCTCATTTTAAAGATTCATAAACAACTTCGGATTTACCGGAGTATTGTTCTTATGTACTTCATAATGAAGGTGAGGTCCGGTAGAACGACCGGAATTCCCGGATTTGGCGATAACCTGTCCCACTTTCACTTTATCATTCACTTTAGCGACCAACTGCGACAAATGTCCGTAAAGAGTTGCCAGTCCGTTTCCGTGAGAAACGATCACACAGTTTCCGTACCCTCCTTTCTGTCCGGAAAAAATAACCGTTCCGGCTGCAGTTGCCACGACATCCGATCCGTAAGCAACGGCTATATCCAGTCCTTTATGAAACTGCATCTGATCTGCTTCTGCAGGCGCATTGTTTTTCTCGGCAGGCTTTTCAGATCCGGCTGCAACAGATTTTGCTGACGAAGCAGGAGCGGGAGCAGCAGAAGTCGTTTTTGGTGTTACCATTACTTTTACTTCTCTTTTATTTCCGTAGCTATCTGTTACTTCTATAATTTTTTCCACGGGTTCAGCTTTTACTTCCGGAGCTGCGGCTGCAACAGCAGCGGGTTTGGCAGCATTGCTTTTTACAGAGGCTAAAACGGTTTTAAAAGGAATAGGATTTTTTCTCACTCCGAAATTAGACGAAATATAACCTTCAGTAGGCATTCCCAAAGGAACTTCCAGTAACTTTTTCTGAAGATTCATCAAATATTGGCTGTATCGGTTTGCCTGTTTTGCCAGATAAATAGAGTTGGAGATACTGTCTTTACTCAGAATAGTAACTTTCTCGTTGGGAACATCCTTAGATTTAAGGAAAGAATTCAGTTCTGCTACGGTTTGATCCACCAATGTAAGATCAGTTTTCATTTTCAGATAATCTACACTGTCTTTTTCAGTGTTTATTTTTACAAGGTTTACTTCATAATTTTTGTTGTCCTTTTCCGAATACAACTTCGCAATGAAAATACCTTGCGCAAAAACTACTAATAAAAGTCCTCCTAAAAGCACATTTATGTTCTTTTTACTGCTTAGAAATTTCTTCATTTTTCTTCTCTTAGTATAATTACAAAACGGTTTTAAGCCTGCAAATTTAATTAAAAATAAACTTTCAGGCTTATTTTTAACAAAACTTTAGTTTTTTCTGTAATTAACGGTCGATTAGATATTTAATTGTGTTGAAGTGTTAATTTTGTCTAAATTTGGTTTTTATCATGCTCCGAAAATCCTTCTTTCCGTCTTTGTTTTAATATATTTGCAGTTCACATTTCTATTATGGCAAAAAAGAAAACAAATATAGAATCGAACCCGAAGAAAAGCAAAAATGATGTTGCGGTAGGAGTAGTCGGAAGTGGAAGTTTTGCGACTGCTATTGTGAAAATGCTTGTAGAAAACTGTAAAGTTGTGCACTGGTGCGTAAGAAATGAGTACGTAAAAGGAGCGATCGAACAGAGAGGTCATAACCCGACTTATCTTACAGCAGTTAATTTCAATCTTAAAAATTTAAAGCTTACCACAGACATCAACGAGCTTGTTTCTGCGTGTGATATTATTGTCTTGGCAACGCCGTCGATCTATCTTTCCGATACGCTGGAGAAAATGACCTGTGATTATCAGAATAAAATATTCGTTTCTGCCATTAAAGGAATTATTCCGAAGGTAAATGATGTCGTAGCACATTATTTAAGAGACGAATTTAAAATAGGCTTCAGGAATCAGGCAGTGATTGCAGGGCCTTGTCACGCAGAAGAAGTGGCAATGGAAAGACTGTCCTATCTTACCGTTGCAACCGTAGAAGATGAAGTTTCACAGAAACTGGTGGATATTTTCAATTCAGATTTTATTAAAATGCATTCCAGCAAAGATATTTTAGGAAACGAATACAGTGCGATTCTTAAAAATATTTTCGCTATCGGAGCGGGAATTGCGAGTGGTTTAGGATATGGAGACAACTTTACCGCGGTTTTCGTTTCCAATGCGATCCGTGAAATGGAAACTTTCCTGGAAGCCATTTACGAAGCGCCGAGAGATGTTAACGAAAGTGCTTATCTGGGAGATTTACTGGTTACCGCGTACTCATTATTCTCCAGAAACAGAAATTTGGGAAATCTTATCGGAAAAGGATATACAGTAAAATCAGCAATCCAGTCAATGAACATGATTGCAGAAGGATATTATGCAGCCAATTCTATTTACAAAACCTCAAAGGAAAAAGGACTGAAACTTCCGATTGTAGATACGATCTATGGAATTCTGTATGAAGGAAAAAATGCAGAAAAACAGTTTAAGAAACTCACCGCAAAACTCGATTAATTTTTAATTTTAAATAACACAAAACATCAGAAGTCTCCTTCTGGTGTTTTTTTATGCTTAGAATTCTTTTTTTTGGAGCTTTTTCCTGCTTTCGCTACTCGCTTTTTTAGGTTTTCGGCGGCGGCTTTGCCGCCGCCGAAAACCTAAAAAGAGCTCAGACATGCCGCTCAATCACGACTATAAAATAGTCGGATCATAAAAATTCCAGACAATAATTAGCTTTCCGGCATCATAGAATTTAAAACAGATCAATACTCCCACAGATTCTGTAAATTAATTTTTTTGATAAAACCCATATTAAAATCGTTTAACCGAACCCTATTTTAAGAAACTTTTCCCGAACTTTGAAGTAATAAAATTTAAATTATGTCACAATCGCTTACAAGCAGAACGCCGAAACCAAAATACGACGTTGTTCTAATAGGTGGCGGAATTATGAGTGCCACTTTAGCTACATTATTACACGAATTTGATCCTGATCTGGAGATCGCTATTTTCGAAAGACTGGGACGGTTTGCCAAAGAAAGTACAGCAGCCTGGAATAATGCAGGAACAGGTCACTCAGCATTTTGTGAGCTCAATTATACCCCTGAGAAACCCGACGGAACAATAGATATTTCCAAGGCTGAAAGTATTGCCGAACAGTTTGAAATTTCAAAACAGTTTTGGTCTTATTTAATTACAAAAGGATACATCAGCGAACCGAAGGATTTTATCAATTCCTGTCCGCACATGAGTCTCGTTTTCGGAGAAAAAGATGCAGAATATCTTAAAAAACGTCATGAGAAAATGTCAGAATCTGTTCTCTTTAAAGGAATGGAATTCTCAACGGATCACGATAAATTGAGAGAATGGATTCCTTTGGTAATGAGCAAAAGAAACCAGTCGGAAGTAATGGCGGCAACCAAAATGGATCTGGGAACTGATGTTAATTTCGGAACGTTAACCAGAAAAATGGGAAGACATTTGCTGGAAGATTCCAATGTTGAAGTTTTCCTTTACCACGAAGTAAAAGACATTGATCCGAAAGAAGACGGAACCTGGGAAATGAAAGTGAAAGACAGAATTCATAATCACAAACAGGAAGTAGAAGCGAATTTCGTATTTATCGGTGCAGGAGGATATGCTTTGCCATTGTTAGACAGTTCAGAAATCAAAGAAAGCGAAGGTTACGGCGGTTTTCCGGTTTCCGGACAATGGCTGGTAAGTCATAATCAGGAATTGGTAGAAAAACATCAGGCAAAAGTATATACACAGGCAACTGTGGATGCACCTCCAATGTCTGTTCCTCATTTGGATTTAAGAATTATTGATGGAGAGAAAGCCCTTCTTTTCGGACCTTTTGCTGGATTTTCAACTAAGTTTTTAAAAGAAGGAAGCTATCTGGATTTACCTGAAAGTGTGAATACTAAAAATTTGAGATCGCTTTTCGGAGCTTGGTGGCATAATATTCCCTTAACGAAATATCTGGTTCAGCAGGTGGCAATGACGAAATCCCAAAGAATTCAGCATTTGAGAGAATTTATTAAAGATGCCAAAGAAGAAGACTGGGAACTGAAAGTTGCCGGACAAAGAGTTCAGATCATTAAAAAGGATGAAAAACATGGCGGAAAACTGGAATTCGGGACCGAAGTAGTAGTGAATAAAAAAGGAACAATTGCTTCTCTGTTGGGAGCTTCTCCCGGAGCGTCAACAGCAGTCTATGCAATGCTGAACGTGCTTGAAAAATGCTTCCCCGAAAAACTTCATGGCGAGTGGAAAGAAAAACTGCTGGAAATGGTTCCTTCTTACGGGCAAAAACTGGCAGATCATCCAGAGCTTACAGAAAAAGTGAGAAACTATTCAAAAGAAAAATTACAACTCGAATATTAAAAAAAGTGAGCGCTGAATAGTCAGTTTTTTAAATTAAAGTATTAAATTACAAACAATTGACTATTCACTTCTCACAAAGAAATTATGTCAGAAACACTTATAAAACCTGTGATCGTGAAAGAATTATTAGAATCCCTTCAAACCAAATTCGAGGAGGAACAGCAGGTTATTGTCCATTGCTGTTTTCCGGCATCACCCTTTTTTGGAAACCTCATCAGAATATGGCAGTCAACCTATCTTTTTGATAATCAGTCGGAACATCAGAGCAAACTAATTCATGCGGAAAATATTACCATTTATCCCAACTGGACCCCGGTTCCTTTTATGAGAGATTTTTGGTTCACTCTGGTGTTTTCAGGGTTGCCGAAAGACTGTAAAAGCTTTGATTTAAAAGAAGTTATTCCGGAAGAAGGCGGATTTTTTGTAGAATCCATCAAAAGAAATTCATCAGACATTTACCGCGTGAAAATTTCAGAATCTTACTGAAAATTAATCCGCTGAATGGCTTATTTACCGTAAAATCTTTATCGTAAATCATAGTTTTAAGTTCATGAAAAAATACCTACTTATCTTTTTACTTTTTCCACTTCTGATATTTTCTCAAAAATTGTCAAAAGAAGAATCCGAAATTAAAAAATTTCAGAAAGAACTGAATGCTGAATATGTAAACCCGAAAGAAACACCTTTACGCGGCGATAATTTTAAAAATTTCAAACAGCATCCTTTCTTTCCGATCAGTTTAAAATACAGAATTACTGCAAAATTCGAGAAAACGGAAAACGCAGAACCGTTTGATCTTCCTACCTCTTCAGGCAAAACAAAACCTTACAGAGAATTTGGAAAAGCAACATTTCAGTTAGACGGAAAATCATATAAATTAACGCTGTATCAAAGCTTAGATTTAATCAAACAGAAAAAATACAAAGACCATTTATTTCTGCCTTTCCGTGATGCTACTAACGAAAAAGAAACCTACGGCGGTGGAAAATATCTCGATTTAACGATCCCAAAAGGCAAAACCATTATTCTGGATTTTAATAAATCGTATCACCCTTACTGTGCTTATAACGCTTACGATTACAACTGTCCCGTTGTTCCCGAAGAAAATAAGCTGCCGGTTGAAATTCGGGCAGGAGTAATGTATGAAGACATTTATCATCATTAAATTATGGTAAAATTAAAATTTTACGAACCGAAAGATTTTCCCGGAGTAAGCTATACTTTGGACGAACTGCAGTCACAATACACCGCAACTGCAGAACAGGCATTACAGAAAATTGAAGAGCGGAGCGACACCCTTGCTTTTCCCATCACCATTCTGGAAAATCATCATCCTGCCGGTTTTTTTGTGCTGGATTTCGGAAATGATAAATTAGACCTTACAGACAATCAGAATTCTACGTTATTGCGCTCCCTTTCCATAAATCCTGAATCGCAGGGAAAAGGAATCGGAAAAGCAGCAATGATCCTCCTTGATGAATTTGTTCGGGAACACTTCAAAGATTGCAGCGAAATCGTTCTTGCAGTCAACCAAAACAATAGTTCCGCTTACGAACTATATCTCAAAGTCGGCTACAAATTCGACGGAAAAACAAGAATGGGCAGAAGCGGAATACAATATCTGATGTACAAAAAATTGTAAAACAGAATTTTTGAAAAAATTATCGTTTCAATAAAAAATAGTTTTAGCATAATCCTTAAAAATCAAACTTTAAGAAATTTTTAATTCAGAATTTTCATGTTTGGCGTGAAACTTTCACCTAAATTTGAGTAACATCAAATAATAAAACATGGAAATATCTCTTCACAATCAGGTCGCTGTCGTTACCGGAGCTTCTAGCGGAATCGGTTCAGGAATTGCAAAATCACTCGCTTCAGCCGGAGCAACAGTTATTGTCAATCACTCTTCGGAGCATTCGTCAGATGAAGCCAAAGCCGTTTTAAAAGAAATCACCGATGCAGGCGGAAACGGAATAATCTATCAGTGCGATGTTTCCAAAGAAGATCAGGTCGTTACAATGTTTCAGGATGTGGTTTCACAATTCGGAACAGTCGATATTCTCATCAACAACGCAGGCGTTCAGAAAGATGCAAAATTCACGGAAATGACACTCGATCAGTGGAATACCGTCATCGGAATCAATCTTACTGGGCAATTCTTATGTGCGAGAGAAGCCATCAAAGAATTTCTTCGCCGTGGCATCGATCCTTCGCGTTCCGTTGCCTGTGGAAAAATCATTCACATCAGTTCCGTTCACGAAGTCATTCCTTGGGCAGGTCATGCCAATTATGCTTCAAGCAAAGGCGCAATCAGAATGCTCATGCAGACTTTGGCGCAGGAATACGGAGCCGACAAAATCCGTGTCAATTCCATCTGTCCCGGAGCAATCCAGACACCCATCAACAAAGATGCATGGAACACTCCCGAAGCTTTAAACTCATTATTAGACCTGATTCCTTATAACAGAATCGGTCAACCGCAGGACATTGGAAATATGGCGGCGTTTCTGGCAAGTGATCTCGCAGATTACATTACCGGAGCCAGTATTTTTGTAGATGGCGGAATGACAACGTTCGAAAGCTTTTCAACAGGAGGATAATTCTTTGGGCGCATATTTCCGGCTTTCACTACTCGCTTTTTTGTGCCTTGCTTTTTCTAATGCTTACAAAAAGAGCTCAGACAGACCGTTCAATCCGGAGCGCATTGCAGCCGAAACATGTATGAACGGTATTAAAGAAAATGAATTGTAAATAGTGAATGGTCAATGGTAAATTCGTTTCACTTGTCAATAAAGTATTTAAAGAAATAGTGTTTCAAAAATAAGTAAAACGCCTTTGTTTATCTTAATTTAGAAGAAAAAAAAGATAGAAAAGCTTTGTCTGACTTTGCGATAAAATTTTTAATCATTTATCAATAATCAACCATCACTTATCAAAACAGCATGAAAGAAAAAGAAAGACTGTCCGACGTTACTTGGAAAAAATGGGGACCTTACGTCAGCAACCGCGAATGGGGATTGGTGCGCGAAGATTACAGCGCAGAAGGAGATGCATGGAACTACACCAATCACGACATTGCTGAAGCCAAAACCTACCGTTGGGGCGAAGAAGGAATCTGCGGCATCTGTGATGACCTTCAGAAACTTGTTTTTTCAGTCGGATTCTGGAACAAAAAAGATAAAATGGTGAAAGAACGCTTCTTTGGCTTATCAAACGGTCAGGGAAACCATGGGGAAGATGTAAAAGAATATTTTTACTATCTCGACTCTACGCCTACGCATTCTTATATGAAAATGCTGTATAAGTATCCTCAAAATGCATTTCCCTACGATGATCTCATAAAAACCAACGCAGAAAGAGGAAAAGAAGATCCCGAATACGAATTAATCGATACCGGAATTTTCGACCAAAACGAATACTTTGATATTTTTATTGAATATGCCAAAGAAAGTCAGAATGATATTCTTGTGAAATTAACCGTGGTTAATAAATCAGAAAAAGAAGCTCCTTTAATCATTCTGCCTACAGTCTGGTTCAGAAATACATGGAACTGGGGATATAATAATTACAAACCTCAGATGAACGCTGAAAATTCAGATTGTCTCACGATTAATCATCACGATTTAGAAATCAAAAATGTATACGCAAAAAATGCTCAGAAAGTATTATTCTGCGATAACGAAACGAATAATGAAAGACTGTATCAGTCTCAGAACCAGTCAAAATATACCAAAGACGGAATCAACGATTTTATCATCAACGGAAATTCCCAGTCCGTAAACCCAAAAGATTTCGGAACAAAAGCATCCTTTCTCATCGACGAAAATTTTAAGCCAAAAGAAACAAAAACGTTTGAATTCAGACTTTCGGATCAGGATCTGAAACAGCCTTTTCAGGATTTTGAGGAAATTTTTGTTTCAAGACAGAAAGAAGCAGACGAATTTTATGCAGACATTCAGTGCGGAATAAAAACAGAAGACGAAAAACTGGTTCAGCGACAGGCTTTTGCAGGAATGCTCTGGAACAAAATGTTCTATCATTACAATGTGGAACGTTGGCTGAAAGGAGATCCTTCACAGATCCCACCCCCAAAATCCCGTGAACACATCAGAAATTCTGAATGGAAGCACCTCAACAATGAACACATTATTTCCATGCCCGACAAATGGGAATATCCGTGGTACGCAACGTGGGATCTTGCTTTTCATACCATCAGTTTTTCATTAATTGATCCGGATTTTGCAAAACATCAGCTCAAACTGTTTCTTTTTGAGTGGTATATGCATCCAAACGGACAGCTTCCGGCTTATGAATGGGATTTTAGTGATGTAAATCCACCTGTTCATGCATGGGCAGTTTTTAGGGTTTTTAAAATAGATGAATATCTGAAAGGTAATCCCGATCTGCAATTTCTGGAAAGTGCTTTTCAGAAACTCTTGATGAATTTCACATGGTGGGTCAATAAAAAAGATAACAACGGAAATAATATTTTCGAAGGAGGATTTTTAGGACTCGACAATATTGGTGTTTTCGACCGGAATATGCCGCTTCCCAACGGAGAACATCTGGAACAGTCCGACGGAACGAGCTGGATGGCAATGTTTGCTTTAAACATGATGAGAATTGCTCTTGAACTTGCTTTGTATAACAATGTGTATGAAGAAATGGCGATGAAGTTTTTTGAGCATTTTCTGGCAATTGCCAATTCTCTGGACAACATGGGAGAAGAATGTTTCAGTTTATGGGATGAAGAAGATGAATTCTTTTATGATGCCATTGCTTCGAGCGATGGAGATCATATGTATCTGAAATTAAGAACAATTGTGGGACTTATTCCTATGTTTGCAGTTGAGGTTATCGATGATGAAATGATCGAAAAACTGCCGAATTTCAAGAAAAGAATGAAGTGGGTTCTGGAAAATAAACCTGAACTGGCTGCTTTGGTTTCTCATTGGGAAGTAAAAGGTGATGAATCCAAACATTTACTTTCTCTTTTAAGAGGTCACCGTTTAAAGAGATTATTAAGCAGAATGCTCGATCCGGATCAGTTTTTAAGCGAATTCGGCGTTCGTGCGCTGTCAAAAGAATATGAAGAAAATCCGTTTACCCTAAATCTCAACGGAATAGATTATAAGGTAAAATATACTCCCGCAGAAAGCGACAGCGGACTTTTCGGAGGAAACAGCAACTGGCGCGGTCCCATCTGGTTTCCGATTAATTTTTTAATTATTGAAAGTCTGCAACGCTTCTTTTTCTATTACAGTCCCGATTTTTTGGTGGAATATCCTACAGGAAGCGGAAACTATTCTAATCTTGATGAAATTGCAGAGGCTTTAAGCAGAAGACTGTCTTCATTATTTTTGAAGGATGAACATGGAAACCGTCCTTTTAATTCCCAATATCCCAGATTTCAGACCGATCCGGATTTTAAAGATTATATTTTGTTCTACGAATATTTTCACGGAGATACCGGTCGTGGAGTAGGAGCATCGCATCAGACAGGTTGGACAGGACTTATTGCCAAAATTTTAATGCCAAGATTTTCACGGAAAAATATTGCAGAATCTGAGACTGAAACACCGAAAAATGTGGAATTTTAAATCAATAATATCTTACTTAACGCCAATTCTCAGGTATTAATCATTCAAATATCTGTTGAATAACTTCCAGAGAAGTCGGAATTTTAAAATCGGTGATATGGTAATGATAATACACAAGTAAGCTGTCGAGAAATTCTTTTCTGAAATTGGAATGTATTTTAATACTGTAAGGATTTTCAGCCGATAAGATGGTTTTCCAAATGGCTGAAACTTCTTCGGTAAAGAGTTGATGCATTATTTCATGCGTAAAAGTTCCGGTTTCCGGATCAAGAAATTTCCCCGAATTCAGTAATGGCGCAACACCCTGAATTTTTAGAATTTTAATTAAAAAAATAAGATGCGACTGATAGTTGCGGCTTTCCAGCTCATCCGTAAATTCTTCAAGACAGAAAAAAATATGATGATTTTTGTTTTCATGTCTTAAATTCTGATTTAAAAAATCTGAAATAAAAAAAACAACCGTATTACAGCGAATATCCGTATAAATATCGTTGCTTTTAATCAGTTCAAATTTTGAAATTGTCTGGATTCCGTTTCCTTTTACAGGATTTAAAGAGAAATTAAGCTTGCTTAACGGCAGAAGAAGGGCTTTTTTCTTATTTTTCTTAGCGTATATTCCTTTCAAAAAATAAGACTGAAACCCGTCTTCTTCGGTGAAACAGTGCAGTACTGCATCATTTTCGCCATATTTTATATAGGATAGTAAAAATCCGCTTTGTGAATTCATTAATTTACGACAGCAATCTTCGCTGTAGCTTTATCGGAGCCGTCTTCATTCGTCATTAAAACAAAATAAACTCCGGAAGCAACTCTGCTTCCTCTCTGGTTATTGAGATCCCACTCATAATATCCACCTCTTGCCACTGCGGAATGTACAACGTTTCCGGCAGCATCAGCAATTCGGATGTTGGTAACTTCTGCCAAACCTTTAATAGTAACTTTTCCTTTAAAATTAGAATACACTACAGGATTCGGGTAAACAAGTACATTGCCGAAGTTTGATGTTACATCGGCAACATCACCCTGATACGTTACAATTCCGTCGTAAGAAACAAAATATACTTTTCCTGTTTTTTTATCAACCTTTATATCGGTAATGGTATTCGTCGGAAGCGGAGAATTTTCTTTGGTAAAATGTTTAATGGTCTGTTGTCCGTCTGCAGAAAGATAATAAACTCCACCACCATCAACAGAAACCCACTTGTGGTCTCCTGCATCCACCTCAATCTGTAAAATCTGCCCGTCTCTGAAAAGTTCTTCGCCCAATCCGTTCTGTTCTATAATAATTGGCTCAACGGTTGCGGAAGAGGGTGTTTTTATAGCAGAAACAGCATTTGGCAAAACTCTTAGTCCGGCATCCGTACCGATCCATGCATCTCCGGATTTATCGACAGCTACAGAAAGCGTTCCACCGGAAGTTGTTGCGAAGCCGTTAGGTTGTGTTAAAATATAGGCAGTATCGTCAGAAGTGCTTTGCGTTTTCTTTGTATCGTAAGCTATAAAATTATTAGTTCGCGGAGTAGGAATAAAAAGAAGTCCTTCACTGTAAAGAGCCTTTTGGGAAGCTCCAAATTGAGAAGTGGTATTTTTTATAACAAAGTCATCTCCTGTTCTGTCATATGCACCGATTGCTGTATAAGGTCCAAGTGCAGCACCGTCACCAGAGAAAGCTATAGAAGCAAAAAGATTGTTCGAATCATCAAAAGTCAAACCTACGGGACGTCTTGTGAAGATATTAGTAGTTCCTAAATCATACCTTTTGACAAAAGTAAAATCCTTGTTTCCTGCATTGTATTTCATTTTATAAATTCCGCGTGATCCATCCGTCATGTAGTTAGCAAAAAATACATCAGTTGGATTTACAGGATCTGCAACAACATCCAATACATTGAATACGGTTGAATTTCCTTTAAAATAGGAAGGATAGATCCAGCTCATCCCGTCAAAATAATAAAATCCGGGATTTTTTATATTGAAAATAGGGGTATTGAATCTGCTTTCTCTTCCTCCGGTAGAAACCAAAATCTGATTTTCTCCGTAAAGACTGATTTTATAGGCATAATTCTGATAAGGACCATCCGGTTTGAAGGTATTTCCCCCCTCGTTTTTAATTCCTGAAAAAATTGTTCCGCCATACACACTGCTTCCTACAGTGGTTGCGGTGTTACATTCCTCACCAAAAGTTACGTTTGCGTTAAAGTTTCCGTTGGTTCCGAATGTATACACTCTGCTGAGATCCGTAACTACAATACTGTTATTAGTTACTACGACATCATGAACATTGGTAAATGATTGTGAAAGCGGAGTGAAAGCTCCTCCATTATATACATAGGCTGTATTAGCTGAAGAAAAGCTCAGCACCCCTTCGGAATCGATATGCTTGAATGTACCTGCCAATTCTGTAGTCCAAGTCGAAAAAACAGGGAAAGTAGTATTCATCTCATGGCTTCTAAGACCGGTGTTGGTTACAGAAAACACTTTATTTCCGAAGATCGTGGCTTCATTACTTGCCTGATAAACTCCTCCTGATAAAAAGAATGCAGAATCTTTAAATTCTTTCTTCTTCAAATCGAATATTGAAACACCGTAACCTACAGAAATAACAGCAAGGTCTCCGGTAATTGAGATATGGTTGATTTTTTTGCTTCCGTTATACCCGGTCGCAATAGGAATATCAACAACATAAGTAATTCCATCCGGAGTTATGACGTCCAGCGAGCCGTTTTGATAACCTACCAAACCGATTTTGTTCTGCGGATTGTAATCAAAAGCTGAAACTTTAACCTCATGCAAACCGTTTGCTTTAGACAGTTTGGTAATTTCACCGGAAGAAATGGTATAGTAGAAAACCCCGCTTTCTGCTGCTGCAACTATTTTTCCGTTATCTTCTTTCATGGCAAGAACATTATTGTAGGAGAATAAGTCTGCCCATTTTTTTGAAGAAATAGTCTGTGCATGTGCAACTTGCAGGGATGCTAAAATACCAAGAGAGATTAAAGAGAGTTTTTTCATGCTTATGCTTTTATGCTGCTGTCTATAACCTGATTATTCCAGGAAATATGTTTTACATTTTTATTAGTATCAAAAAAGAAATCTATTCTGCCGAGCAGAAGACCTGCCCATCCTACCTGATTTACCAGAATATTTTTACCCGCTCTGTTGGTAAAAGTCTGGGGTTCCGGCAGGAAGGTATGGGTATGACCGCCCAGAATAACATCAATATTTTCTGTTTTGGCAGCTAAGATTTTATCACTTATTTTATTGGGTTCGTCTTTGTAATCGTAGCCTATGTGTGAAAGGCAGATCACAAGATCACATTTTTGTTCGTTTTTCAGGAAGTTGGAATAATGTTGGGCAACGTCAACAGGATCGGAGTAAACCGTTTCTCCATATTGTTTTTTGCCAACGAGCCCGTCGAGTTGAATGCCCACTCCGAAAATTCCTACCTTGATTCCGTTTTTATTGAATATTTTGTATGGAGACGTTTTTCCGTCCAGAACGGTATTTTTAAAATCGTAATTTGAACAGATGAAAGGGAATTTTGCATTGGGCAAAACTTTCAAAAATCCGTTCAGACCATTATCAAAATCATGATTTCCCATGGTGGAAGCATCATATTTCATCATGGACATTAATTTAAACTCCAATTCACCGCCGAAAAAGTTGAAATAGGGAGTTCCCTGAAAAATATCTCCGGAATCCAGAAGCAAAACATTGCTTTCCTGATTTCTGATCTGTTGTATTAAACTTGCCCTTCTTGCAAAACCTCCCTGATTGGGATTTTTGGTATAGCTTGCGTCAAAAGGCTCTATTCTGCTGTGCTGATCGTTGGTGTGAAGAATAGTAAGTTTCGTTGCGGACTTTAAATCAAGAATGTTTAATTCTTCCGCCATCATCATATTGGGAGCTAAAGCCATTGCTAAAGTTCCGCTACCTATTGCTTTTAAAAAACTTTTTCTATCCATTACTTTTTACCGATAAAATTTAGACGAACATCTGTATTGGGAACAACTTCAGGAGTTTTCTTAAAATAATCGATGAAAAGATCTCTTAATTTAATTCCTGTCGGGATCATTTCTCCTTTCGAGAAGAATTTCATATTGTCGCCTCCCAAAGCCAGATAATCTGAAGTGGCAATATAATAATCCTGTTCCGGATTTACTGTCTTTCCGTTAATTAAAGTTTTGGTTAGCTGTCCGTTATTGGTTTCTATATACAAATGAGACACAGGATTGTTTACCTGATGTTCTGCATAATAATCGAAAAGTCCCTGAAGATCACTGCCTTTCATTTTTACGATAATCACTTCATTTTCAAAAGGCATTACTTCAAAAACACTTTTCAGTAAAATATCTCCTTTCCCGATCGTGGTACGGATTCCTCCGATGTTAATGAGGGCTGCGTCTACATTTTTCTGTAAATTTTTCTTTGCCCATACATCAGCTCCGTCGAAAGTATAATCTGCTAAAAGATTACCTAAGTTACTGTTATCGCCTTGTTTTGTAAGATCTACATCGGTGTGAGAGATCTTTTGGTTCATCTCTTTATCCAGTTTTTGCTTGTAAGGTTCGATAATTTTTACAAATTCCTCATCATTTTTTAGCTCATTATTAATAGAAATATTTTTCTGGGTTTTTACCTCTGCAATCTGCATGGAAGAAGCCGATGAAGCCGTCTTACAAGCCGAAAGGGCAGCCAGAGCAATTCCTAATAACAAGAATTTATTTTTCATACGTCGACAATTATATTATTAAGGTATTGGTAATTATCATTCTATTGTATATTGATAAACAATTTAGCTGATAACTCCATTATATCTTTTAGTATATGCAAATATAATTATATGTATAATAAAACATTATTAATTATTAGAAATTCTTCTCACAAATGATTAAATTTGGCAAAAATAATTCTAACAGATGAGCATTTTAAAAGGAGTAGGTGTTGCTTTGGTAACGCCCTTTAATGAAGATTTATCCGTAGATTTCGATAGTTTAACAAAATTGGTAGACTACAATATCGAAAACGGAACAGGTTATTTAGTTGTTTTGGGAACTACAGCGGAGGCTGCAACGCTTTCTGCCGAGGAAAAGAAACAGGTAATTGAGCATATCATTAAGGTTAATAATAAACGGGTTCCTTTGGTTTTGGGAATCGGCGGAAATAATACTCTTGAAGTAAAGAAACAGATTGAAGAAGCAGATCTTTCTGAATTTACTGCAGTACTTTCTGTTTCTCCTTATTACAACAAACCCAATCAGGAAGGGCTTTATCAGCATTATAAAATGTTGGCTTCAACCGGGAAAAATATTATTATCTACAACGTTCCTTCGAGAACAGGACAAAATGTTGAGGCAGAAACAACGCTGCGCTTGGCAAGAGAGTTCCCTAATTTATTCCTGATTAAAGAAGCGGCTCCGAATATTCTTCAGTACTTCGATATTTTAAGAAAGAAGCCGGAAGGTTTCAATCTGGTTTCTGGGGATGATGAATATACGCTTGCTGTAACTTTAGCAGGTGGAGCAGGGGTAATTTCTGTAATCGGACAAGCGTATCCTAAAGAATTTTCTACCATGGTTCAGTTGGCTTTTGATAAAAAAGTGGATGAAGCCTACGAAATCCATAACAAGCTGGTTGAGATCACAAGACTGATTTTTGCTGAGGGAAATCCTTGCGGAATTAAAGTGATTCTGGCAGAAATGGGAATCATCAAAAACTATCTGAGACTTCCGTTGATCGCTGCTTCAGAAGGGCTTCATGCTAAAATTAAAGCTGAAATGGCAAATATTTAAAAGGAAGTTATTAATCTGCTTTATAATGAATGGTGAATTCACAGTAACATTTTAAAGCATTCCAAAATATCAGGTGAAAGAATCAGTTCTTTCACCTTTTTCAATTTTTAAAATTTAATTAAATGAAATTAATAGAAGCTACAGAAAAAGATATTCCGATGATTCAGGATTTGGCAAGAAGATCCTGGGAAAGTGCATATAAGGGGATTATCTCGAATGAACAGATTAATTATATGTTGGAGAAAATGTATTCAGAAGAGGAAATTTCATCCCATTTGAAGAATCCGGATTATCATTATTTTTTAATTTTTGATGAAAATAATAATTCCTTTGAAGGCTTTATGGGATATGAAAACGGTTACGAAGATGTTACAACGAAGCTCCACAGAATCTATCTGGTTCCGGAAAGTAAGGGAAAAGGTTTTGGAAAAGGAGCCCTGAACTTTTTAAAGCAGAAAATTTCTGAGAGTAATGATAAAAGAATTATTCTGAATGTGAATAAAGATAATAATGCTAAACATTTCTACGAATCTCAGGGATTTAAGGTTTATGATGAGGTAGTTCTGGATATTGGAGACGGTTTTGTAATGGATGATTACCTGATGGAATTCAAACTTTAAAGGAGCTGAGATTGGAATTTTATAAATCTTAAACATAATTCTATAAAATGTGATTTATTTATTTTTCGCATTTTTGTCATACCAAATCACCTTCAAAAGTACATTCATATGCTTGGTGCTAAGCTTTATTGGCTTTTTATCAGTATATTTTTTTTCATCCTTAGTGTTTAAATTCCTGTATTTAATAATGCAGGAGTTTTTTATTTATGCAAAAAATAGCAGATTTTTATTATTTCACTTTTAATTGAAATAAAATTTTTATATTTACATTGAAACATTAAAGGATATATAAAAGATGAAAATGTACGTAAAATTTGACTTCAATACCCTCTGTAAAAAGATTCTTGATGAGAAACTTCGGGAGCACGGTCTTAAATACAGGCTTCTGAATTTCGGAGAAGTAGAGTTCTATGAATCTCTTACTCAGGAACAGCACAAGAATTTTAAAAAAAACCTTGAAGATTATGGAATTGAAATAATTGAAAATCAAAAGGCTGCGTTGGTACAAAAAATTAAAGATGCCATTGTAGAACTTATTTCTTCCGAAGAAGGAATCTCTGTAAAAGCTTCCATTTACATTGCCGAAAAACTCAATCACAGCTACGGATATCTTTCGAATTTGTTCTCGGAGATTACCCATACTTCCATTGAAAATTTTCTCATTATCCGCAAAATAGAATTTGCAAAAGAATTGATTATCAGTAAAAAGCTGAGTTTTACGGAGATCGCTTACCGCTTAAATTATTCCAGTGTAGCACATCTCAGCACCCAGTTTAAAAATACGACGGGAATGACGCCTTCTCAGTTCCAGAAAATTATTTCGCTGAGGAGAAAATTATCCCATATCAACGAACAATATTTGAAGGCTGTATGACCAAAGATTATCTGAATATAATTCTTGTAGAAGAGGACGAAGGAAAACAAATCTTTTTTGAAAATATATTTTCGGACTCAAAAATTGCCCTTAAAACAAATGCTTTTCACAAGATAAAATGTGTGATGGATTTGCTGGATGAAGAAGATATTTTGATTCCTGAAATGCTCTGGATTAATAAAGATATTATTGCAAAAGACGATTTTGATTTTTTTTCAGTAATACAATCACATATGAAGTTTAATGATACTGTGATTGTTATTTATTCGGAAAATTTTAAGAATGACGAAGAAGAAGATTTTTTGGTAAAAGGAATTAATGTTATTATGAAACTTCCTGATAATTATACAGATATGAAGAAAAAAGTGAGTGAGATTATCGCGATAAACTGGCAATATCATACTTCAGGATTCAATAAAAATAATTTTATCATGAAAGTGTGAAAAATTTGATTAAATTATTTTGGAATTAAAATTAAATTTTTATATTTGTAAAGTAATACTCACACAAAGGTGATAATTAAGTAGAAAATACATTGATTATCTCTTGAGAAATTACCGAAATTGGAACACAGATTTATCATATCAAAAAACGATAAATGAAGAATGAAAATTGTTTCAGTTTTTGAAAAAAATTATATAAATCACAATGTTAGCTAAACAAAATGAATTATAATAATTTCCAATTAAAAGCGCAGAAGATCTTTAAACAAAACGGTACAATCATGAAAACTTAGTACTGCCAAAGGAGAATATATCGTTTCATTTTTCAAATCCTTTGTCAGAAACCTAGTTAGTTTTTATAAATAAGCAATTGGAAACTTAATTCATTTTGTTTTTTTACATCATTTTTTAAGCTTAAACATCATTACAATTACTATATTCATCACACCACATCACAAAATATTAAGCGAAAGGCTTATGTGAATTTTAAAGAAGTAAAGTAATTTTTCTTCAAATAACAGTTTTATAAGGGGGAACCGCGTGAAGACAAGATCTTTTCGCGGTTTTTTGTTTTCAGGAGATTTTACTCCATTTATTTTTTCCTTTGTAATTTCTCAGATAATCATTTTTAATAATCTGGTTTTCCGGTCTGGATAATAGCGGATCTGCTTCAAGTATTTTTTCTACCGTTTTTTTTGTTGCTTTGATAATGGCAGCATCATTCACAAGATCCAGCCTTTTAAAATCCACAACACCACTTTGTTGCGTCCCCAAAATATCTCCCGGACCGCGAAGCTGCATATCTACCTCAGAAATTTTGAAGCCGTCATTGGTTTCCACCATCGTTTTAATGCGGGTTCTGCTGTCTTTAGACAATTTATCCGAAGTCATCAGAATACAATAGCTCTGTTCCGCACCACGACCGACACGTCCGCGAAGCTGGTGAAGCTGCGAAAGCCCGAATCTCTCAGAACTTTCAATGACCATAACCGAGGCGTTCGGGACATTTACACCCACTTCAATTACTGTTGTTGCGACCATAATTTCTGCTTTTCCGGAGGCAAAATAATTCATGGCAGCATCTTTTTCGTCCGGTTTCATCTTTCCGTGAAGCATTGCCACATTGTAATGTGTGAAATTATCCATTACATTTTCCAGACCTTCCATCAGATTTTTGTAATCTAACGTTTCAGATTCTTCAATTAAAGGATACACAAAATAAACCTGCCGTCCTTTCTGGATTTCCTCGCGGCAGAAATTATAAACATACGCGCGGTCTTTTTCCCTTCTGTGAGCGGTAATGATGGGTTTTCTTCCAACAGGAAGTTCATCGATTACCGAGACATCAAGGTCCGAATAAAAACTCATCGCAAGAGTTCTCGGAATTGGCGTTGCTGTCATGACCAGAATATGAGGCGGAATTTTATTTTTTGCCCAAAGTTTTGCTCTTTGTGCCACACCAAACCGATGCTGCTCGTCGATGATGGCCAACCCGAGATTCTTAAATTTTACTTTATCTTCCAGAACAGCATGAGTTCCCACAAGAATAGAAAGTTCGCCACTTTCCAGTTCTTCATGAATTTTATTCCGTTCGGACTTTTTTGTGGAACCTGTTAAAAGTCTTATTTTAACTTCCGTCTTTTCTAAAAGTTCTTTAATTCCGTTATAATGTTGCTGGGCAAGAATTTCCGTAGGAGCCATGATACAGCTCTGGAAACCGTTGTCCTTCGCAATAAGCATCGTTAAAAGAGCAACCATTGTTTTTCCGGAACCTACATCTCCCTGCAAAAGACGGTTCATCTGGATCGGACGTTTCATATCCATCCGGATTTCTTTGAGTACTCTTTTCTGAGCTCCCGTTAAATCAAACGGAAGATGATTTTCATAAAAATCATTAAAATAATCTCCAACGATGGGGAAAGGGTTTCCTGCGGTATGACTTTTGTGGTGAAGTTTTTTCAGCCCGAATCCTAACTGAAAGAAAAATGATTCTTCAAATTTTAAACGGTAATCGGCTTTCTCAAAATGCTCCATATCCTTCGGAAAATGAATATTGAGATAGGTGTGCTGCCTTGATAAAAACTTAAATGCCTTCATCAGATAATCCGGAAAATTCTCATGAATAAGATTCGGGATTTCTTTGCATACATTTCGTAACACAACCTGAAAAAACCGCTGATTCAGTCCTCTTTTGGTAAGCTTTTCCGAACTTGGATAGATGGGTCTTAATCTGTTTTCGGAATCTTTTTTTTCTTCAATTTCTATTTCGGGATGTGGCATAGAAAACTGGTTGTTGAAAACATTGATTTTACCGAAAATAAAAACTTCTTTATTCACAGGAAGCTGTTCTTTCAGCCATTTTGAATACTGAAACCAAACCAGATCCATCGATCCTGTATCATCATTGAATTTCGCAGAAAGCCTTTTGGTTTTTCCGGTCTGTATTTCCTGAACGTTGGTGATTTTCCCTTTCAGTTGCACGTCTGTGGAAACGTCTCCAAGCTGCGAAATTTTATGAACTTTGCTCTTATCCAGATAACGGAGCGGGTAGAAATTCAGGAGATCTTCCACGGTGGAAATTCCCAGAACGCTTTTGATGAGTTTGGCTTTTTCCGGACCGATTCCTTTTACGTATTCTATGGAGGTTTCTAAATTCATTTTAGGAGCCACGAATTTCGGGAAAAATTAGAAATTAAAAAAGGCTCTCATTGCTGAAAGCCTGTATTTTTAACGTGAACTCGACGCTAAAATATTGAATTATATTTAGTTGTCCTTGCCATCTATGCATTTATCCAGTTCGGGAA
>NZ_MVAG01000168.1 GCF_002177115.1 Chryseobacterium mucoviscidosis
CTGGTTGATTTCAAATGTCAGCGGAACGCCTTCATACACTTCGAAATCGACCGTTTCGTATCCATAGCCGCCCGATGAAGGCTGTATCTTCGACGCACGCGCTTTCAGTAAATTGACCTGTCCGATAAATTCGGCCACAAATTGATTGGCAGGCGTGCGGTACACGTCCAACGGAGTGCCGAGCTGCTGAAGCCTCCCGCATCCGAGAATTCCAATCCTGTCCGATAAGCTTAAAGCCTCCTCCTGGTCGTGCGTCACTAAAATCGTT
>NZ_MVAG01000169.1 GCF_002177115.1 Chryseobacterium mucoviscidosis
GAAAGTGAAAAGCAAGGCGTCTTGCGAAGCAGACTGATACGTCCCCTTCGTCTAGAGGCCCAGGACACCGCCCTTTCACGGCGGTAACAGGGGTTCGAATCCCCTAGGGGACGCCACTTGCTGGTTTGTGAGTGAAAGTCACCTGCCTTAATATCTCAAAACTCATCTTCGGGTGATGTTTGAGATATTTGCTCTTTAAAAATCTGGATCAAGCTGAAAATTGAAACACTGAACAACGAGAGTTGTTCG
>NZ_MVAG01000030.1 GCF_002177115.1 Chryseobacterium mucoviscidosis
CTGCAACCATCAGCATACTGGCGCGAGAGATGATTTGTGAACATTTACGCTCGGTGAAGTCGCGACCAAAATCTTTCTCGTACTCTTCACGTTTAGAAACCACGAAGGAAGAGACGATTGGCGAGAAGTTAAAGGAGAAAACCATGATGGAAATCCCCAGCCAGACGGTGATCAGGATACCGTCATGACCAGTTAACGACAGCGAACCGAGGTCAACCTGGTCGATAACTGCAGAGTTCCAGTAAGGGATCAGCGAAAGAGAAATCA
>NZ_MVAG01000170.1 GCF_002177115.1 Chryseobacterium mucoviscidosis
TTATACGGTATTGTTGATTGAACTATTTTTATTTTTTTGTTTCTTTTTTTATTGGGTTGTTGTTTGATGGAGTTTTTTCTTTTGGTTTTAATAGTTGATATAGTACTTTTTTTTAGTGATATTTTTTTATTTTTCTTCTGTTTTTTAGTCTTTTTATTCTTATTTTTTAACTTAGTTGTTATTTAGTTTAGATTTTTTAAAAAGTTTGTGTTTTCTAAGATGTTTTTTTTGTAGGCTTTGATGTAAGATTTTATTGATTTATTGTAC
>NZ_MVAG01000171.1 GCF_002177115.1 Chryseobacterium mucoviscidosis
CCCCCATAACATCTATGGCATTAACAACCGAGATTTAAACACTTTTAAAGTGGATTTATCACACAGCATTCGTTTGTGTCAAGAACTGTTTGCTAAGCTTGGTGATGATACGTTGGTGGTGAGCGAAAGTGGCATTAATCATGCAGATGACATTCATCTGATGCAAAACAACAACATTCATCATTTTTTAATCGGTGAGCAGTTTATGAGAACAGATGATGCTGGACAGGCACTTGCCAAACTGCTTAATGACGTTCAAATGACAT
>NZ_MVAG01000216.1 GCF_002177115.1 Chryseobacterium mucoviscidosis
TCATTAACCACTATACGATCAGCTTAGCTTCATTAGCACATTCTGGAATTTAAATAATTGTGAAGAATTTGCAAAGCCGGAAGAGTGATTTGCATTTCAGCTTCCCATTTCTGCAATTGAGGGGCCGTATCCGGCAAGTTATTTTGAAAACGCTTTTTTGGGGAGGCTCTTTTTATATAATGAACCCAACACAGCCAAAGAGGTGAACGAAATGAAGGGTAAAAAAGAATACGGCTTTTTAACTCA
>NZ_MVAG01000083.1 GCF_002177115.1 Chryseobacterium mucoviscidosis
GATATATGATAGTCCGCCGAGAAGTCCAGAAATTCTGCCAAATACGCTGTATAAAAAGCATCCCTTGCCTCAATCATCTGGTCATCTGCATCAACTAACAGAGCAGGATAATGTAAATCCCCCATTACAATCAATCTCATCCTCAATCTCTCCCTTATCCTTTGATGCCCGAATGCATAAAACTGCTGATGAACTGCCGCTGGAATACCAGAAAGCCAATCAGCATCGGCGCCGTCACGATCAGCGTAGCTGCACTGACATCCGTC
>NZ_MVAG01000175.1 GCF_002177115.1 Chryseobacterium mucoviscidosis
AAACTTCAATAGGAACCGGCACAACAGATTCGGTTACTATAGGAACTACCAAATCTACAACTGTACCTGCTTCCTGTCTTACATTTACTTATTCTCAGGGAACATTGATTGCATCTCCTGTAAATTATGCTTCTATTACTTTTACCGAAAGTTTCTGTAATTGGGAAAACGGAAATTCAATTGGAGATCTTGCTAATTACGTTTATTGGAGAAGCTGGCCTTAAAGATGAGATAATTCATGGAGAGAAAGTTACATTACAGTAAGT
>NZ_MVAG01000177.1 GCF_002177115.1 Chryseobacterium mucoviscidosis
GCCACCGTCTTTACTGTATTGATTTTCTTGCTAGGTATTGCCTTTGCTATTGGTAAGGCATCGGTATTTAAATATTTGTCTGATGAATACAAGGATAATATGGGTGCAGTATCAGGTGTTGTGGGCTTGGCAGGGGGTCTTGGTGGCTTTATTCTACCGATTATGTTTGGTGCCGCTGTAGATATCACAGGCATTCGTTCATCGGCATTTATGATCATGTTTGGTGTGGTGTGGGTGAGTTTGATTTGGATTTATTTATCAGAGG
>NZ_MVAG01000084.1 GCF_002177115.1 Chryseobacterium mucoviscidosis
CCTTCTTTTTCTTCAAATTTCACAATATCAAAATAATCCACTAAGTATGGTGGAAGCAAAAACTTTAGTAATTCTTGATCGTTTAGCATTATACAAAGATAAAACTACTTAACATTCCTCCCCAACTTTTGAGACTGATCCGTTATTTTTAATAAATTTTTATTTTCTCCGTTTTTAATTTGTTTTAAAAATAAAAGACTGCCTCAAAAAAAGCAGCCTTTCCGATTTTATATCTAACAATATTTATAAATATTCTTTAGGAACTTCAATTCCGTTCTTTTTCATATATTCTACCAGATCATTATACTTATCCTCAAAACCATTACCGCATTTATCTGAAATACTGCAAATATCAGAAGGTTTAATTTCTAAAATATCAGAAATTTTGGTAAGGATTTCCAGATTAATCTTCACTTTGGAATTTTCGATATCAGAATAGGCTTTCTGAGAAATTCCCATCTCAAAAGCCATATATTCCTGAGTAAAATCCTTACTCCGTCTTATTTTCCTGATATTTTGTCCGCATATTTTCATCTCTCTTGGTTTTAGTAGTTTTCGGTATATTTTAGAAGTATATCTATTAGACTTACACAAAGTTAGTAAATACCTTTGTCAAAACATTATTACACTACATGATATTTAAATATTACCTTAAAATTTGTTTGTAGAATTAGGCTTTAATAGAAAAATATCAACTTCAGTACAACACAATAGGAATTATGGAGACGCAAAAATTTAATTATGACAATAATATTGTCAGAGCATTCCTCTATGCTACAATCGCATTCGGTTTGGTGGGTTTTTTACTCGGGCTTACTGCTGCGCTGATGCTTTTTTATCCTGAGCTTCCGGAATTTTTATTCGGAACCGATGATACAACGATTAAAAGTTTAGTATCTGGAAATATTCAGGGACTTATTAATACTCAGGGAGCTTTAGGTTTCGGGAGAATCAGAATGCTGCATACGAGTGCTGTAATTTTCGCTTTCGTCTGTAATTCCTTTTTCTGCGGTGCATATTACAGTATGCAGAGACTTCTTAAAACAAGAATGTACAGCGACACCTTATCATGGATTCATTTCTGGACATGGCAGATCATGATTGTTTCTGTGGTTATTACTTTCCTTATGGGAATCAACACCTCAAAAGAATACGCAGAACACGAATGGCCGATTGATATTTTAATTACCATTTCGTGGGTGATTTTCGGGATCAATATGTTCGGAACCATTGCCAAAAGAAGAGTGCGACACCTTTATGTAGCCATCTGGTTTTATATGGGAACTTGGCTTGCCGTAGCAATGCTTCATATCTTCAATAATCTTGAAGTTCCGTTGTCTTTCACCACATGGAAATCTTATTCCATCTACGCAGGAGCTAAAGACGCTTTGGTTCAGTGGTGGTACGGTCATAATGCGGTAGCGTTCGTACTCACAACTCCGGTTTTGGGTTTAATGTATTATTTCTTACCAAAAGCGGCAGACCGACCTGTATTTTCATACAAATTATCAATCATTCACTTCTGGTCTCTGATCTTCGTTTACCTTTGGGCAGGACCACACCATTTACAATACACGGCGCTTCCGGCTTGGGCACAGGCGGTGGGAACAGGTTTCTCCATCATGCTGATCGCTCCGTCTTGGGGAGGAATGCTGAACGGATTATTAACCTTAAGAGGAGCATGGGATAAAGTAAGAGAAAATCCTATCTTAAAATTCTTCGTTGTTGCGGTAACATGCTACGGAATGGCAACCTTTGAAGGTCCTCTTTTAGCAACAAAATCTTTAAATAAAATTGGTCACTATACAGACTGGGTAATCGGACACGTACACATCGGAGCATTAGGATGGAATGGTTTCATGGCTTTCGGTATCGTTTATTATCTGATTCCGGTGATGTGGAGAACACAGCTTTGGTCCAGAAAATTAGCCAACTTGCATTTCTGGCTGGGAACTTTAGGAATTATTTTCTACGCCGTTCCGATGTATATTTCAGGATTTACTCAGGGATTAATGTGGAAACAGTTCAATCCGGACGGAACTTTAGTTTGGAAAAACTGGCTGGATACCGTAACTGCAATTATTCCTTACTATAAAATGAGATTCTTAGGAGGTCTGTTCTATATTTCAGGAGCCATTTTAATGGTGGTGAATGTTATCAAAACCGTCAGAGCAGGATCTTTCCAGAAAAACGTTCCGGCAGAAGCTCCGGCACTGGCAAACATCGGATCTGCAAGAAAAGAAGGCGAAGGAATTCACTTATGGATCGAAAGAACTCCAAAAATTATGGCAATATTAGCTTTCATAACCGTAGCCATTGGAGGTTTGGTAGAAATTATCCCGACATTAACCTTAAAACAGAGTGTTCCTACCATTACCGCAGTAAAACCTTACTCACCATTGGAACTGGAAGGAAGAGATTTATACATCCGCGAAGGCTGTAACGCCTGTCACTCACAGATGATCCGCCCTTTCCGTGATGAGATTGTAAGATTTGAAGGCAAAAACGGACAGTATTCCAAAGCAGGAGAATTTGTTTACGACAGACCATTCCTTTGGGGATCTAAAAGAACAGGACCGGATCTGCAGAGAGAAGGTGGAAGAAACCCGGATTCATGGCACTTCAAACACATGTATAATCCAAGAATTACCTCAGCAGGTTCTATTATGCCACGTTTCCCTTGGCTGATCAGCAATACACTAGACAGAACAAAGACGGTAGACAAGATGAAATTAATGAAAAATTACTTTGACGTTCCTTATTCAAAAGCTGAAATAGATTCCGCCGATCAGTGGGCAGACAATCAGGCTGATGCTATCGTAAAAAGAATTTATTCTGAAGCGAAAGATGTGAAAGATCAGGTGGAAAAAGACCGTGCTGCAAAAGGAGCTTCATTCGTTCCGCTGGAAAAAAGAGAAATCGTAGCCATGATTGCTTATCTGCAAAGATTGGGAACAGACATCAAGACCACTCAGATTCAAACTGCAAGTGCAGAATAATTTAAATTAAATTGACATGAAAACAAGAACCCCGATTTCAATCTACATTCTCGTAACAGTAGGTTTAACGATTATGGCGTTCGAAATGTTCGCGCACGATTCAGGATATTTTTCTTCACCTTTTTTCTGGGGATTAATGCTTATTGCCATTATTCTTCTTCTCATCATGAATTCCATCGGAGATTTAATTGAAGGTGAAAATTTTAAGAAATTATCTGACGAAGAAAAAGCAGCCTATATTAAAGATAAAAATACGCCTTACTTTCAGAAACTCTGGAATTCGGCATTCAAAAAGCAGTCTGCAACAGAGGAAAAAGATATTCTTATCGATCACGGATTCGACGGAATTACAGAGCTGGACAATTCTCTTCCGAAATGGTGGATCGGTTTATTCTACTTCGGGTGTATTTTCTGTGCGGTATATCTAATTGCTTTTACCTTCACAGATTATGCGCATCCGGATGCAGAACTGAATGCAGAAACCAAAACAATGCTTGCTTCTATTGCCGAGTTTGAAAAAACCGCACCACAGGTAACACTGGAAACTGCAAAATACAGTGCAGACAACATCGCGGAAGGTCAGGAATTATTTAAAACAAACTGCGTAACCTGCCACGGAGAAAACGGAAAAGGCGGAATTGGTCCTAACCTTACAGACACACACTGGATTAATGTACAACAGAAAAGCCTGTTTAAAAACGTAATCTGGATGCTGGAAAACGGTTCACCTAATAATCCTACGATGAGACCTCTGATTAAAGAAGGAACCATTACAGGAAGAGATGCCGAAAAAATTGCTGCCTATATTTACCATATCAATCAGGAAACCCCTCCTATCACTCCGGCTCAGGGCGGTGCTGCCCCACAAGGCGAACAGGTAAAATGGGAGAACGGAAACGAATAAAAAATAATTATCTCAACACTTAAACCATGCCAAGCCCCCTATCCATACACTAACTAAACATTTTGAATTTTCATTTTTGCTAAACCTTTTCAACAGAAAAATGATTAAGAAGGGGGCTTTTTAAACAATTCAAACCCGAGCCTTGACTGCCATTTTCAACTATTCACTTGACAATAAACTAAACTAAATTCCATAATTGGCAGTCGAGGCAGGGTTTTTGTATTAAGAAAAAGAGTACCACAACATAGTAACAGTACGGTAAGTATTGTTATATTTGTTATAAACCCGATCACTTTTGAAACTGAAAATCAATAAAAGAAAACTCTTAAAGCGTTTTGCAATTACCATTATATCCATACTGGTATTTTTTTCGTTATTAGTACTTAGCTTAAGACTTCCTGTTGTTCAGAACTTTATCAAAGACAAACTGGTTGTTTATCTGGAGAAAAAAATCAAAACAAAAGTTAGTCTCGAAAGAGTCTACGTCGGCTTCCCCAACAGTCTTGTGATGGAAAACCTTTATCTGAAAGGTCAGGATATCGACACCCTTTTGGCGGTAAAAAAACTGGATGTAGGTTTAAATATGCTTAAACTCATCAACTCCACCGCAGACATTACGTCCGTAGATCTGGAAGGAGCAAGAGCCAATGTAGTAAGAAAACCCGACGGAAAATTTAACTTCGATTATATTCTGGATGCTTTTGCAACAAGCGATAAGGAAGAAAGTGCCTCCAAACCGTTCATTATTTCTTTAGATAAAATCAATCTGAAAGACATCGGTGTTACCTTCAACGATCAGCAATCCAGAAATGATATTCAGCTTTACTTTAAATCTTTTGATACTAGAGTAAAAACATTTGATCTTCAGAAGAATTCTTACGCCGTCAACGACATCAATTTAGACGGCTTAAAACTGAAACTGAAGCAGGATCTTGTAGAAGAAGTTTCCAAAAAAGTAGAGAAAAAAGTCGATTCTCTTAATAACAAAAATCCCATGCAGATTGGCTTAAGAGGAATTAAACTCACCAATTTCAACATCGATTACGGAGATGACAATACCAAAACTTTCGCTAAAGTTTTATTTAAAGAACTAAGCACGAAAGTGAATAAACTTGATCTGGAAAACAACACTTACAATGTGGATAATGTGTTTCTTTCCGGAGCCGATATTAACGCCAATTTATATCTTCCTGCGAAAAATGCCAATCCGAAAGCGGAGGAAACTGAAGCTTCAAAACCTTCGGAAAAAGAAAAAGCACTCAGTCTTCTTCTCGGAAAATTTGTTTTAAATGATGTAAAAGTCGCCTACAACAATACCGCAATTGCTCCTACCAAACAGGGAATGGATTTCAATCACCTGAATTTTTCCAAACTCAATCTTGAAGTCAGAAGTTTTAAAATGCAGGACAACACTTTTGCAGGAAACGTAAATTCAGCAGAAATTCAGGAAGCAAGAGGACTGGATATTCAGAAATTCAATACAGATTTTGTGTATAATGATAAACAGGCTTATTTAAAAGATCTTTATCTGCAGACCCCGAAAACCATTCTTCGCGATGAGGTCGTATTAAATTACAATTCAATAGAACAGTTAAGCTCAAATTTAGGAGCCGTACAGATTTCAGCCAACATCAAAGATTCAAAGATCGGATTTTCGGATATTCTGAATATTGTTCCGACCTTAAGAAATACCACGCCTTTCAACAAATATCCCAATACGGTTTTAAATGTTAATGCCAATGTAAAAGGAAGCGTCAATGATTTATTGATTAATAATCTGAAAATTTCAGGTCTCGATCAGCTACGGGTTGCCGCATCCGGAAGAGTGAAGAATGCAATGAATCCGGATCAGTTGTATTATGATCTGAAAATTGCAGAATTATCTTCATCCGCAAAAACCATTTACAATCTGGTTCCCCAAAATACAATTCCGAAAAATATTTCACTGCCTTCCAATTTCAGCATCAAAGGAATCGCAAAAGGAACTACGAAAGTGGTTACAACAGACCTTAACCTCTACTCTACGCTTGGAAATGCTTCCGTTAAGGCAAATGTGGATATGCGCAGAAAAAACAGGGAACTGTATGATGTAAAAGCCAATCTTCAGGGACTTCAGTTGGGAAAAATCATCCAGAATAAAGAAATCGGAGCCATTTCTGCACAAATTTACGCGAAAGGAGAAAGTTTCGATTTTAAAAATGCCAATGCCGATCTTAAAGGTCATGTTGCTTCGGCTGTTTATAAAGGATACCGTTATCAGAACATGAACCTTACCGGAAAAATCCGCCGCGGTGTGTATAACGTTGTTTTAAATTCAAAAGATCCGAATGCGAACATGATGTTAACCGCTTCCGGAGTGTACAACGAAAAAAATCCGACGGTAAAAGTAAACGGAGAAGTCATAAAATTAGACCTCAACAAACTGGGATTCTATAAAGATCCGATGATTCTTGCCGGAAAAATAGACGGAGATTTTTCTAATCTCGATCCCGACAATCTGAATGGTTATCTGAATTTAAAAGACTTCGCTTTTTCGGATACCAAAGAAGTATACCCGATTCAGGAAGTGAATTTAAAAGCGTCTTCAACTGCGGACTCCACCAAAATTATGTTCAATTCCCAGATTGCAGATGTCGAATTAAAAGGAAAATATAAACTGACACAGATTTTCGGTGCTTTGTCAAACACAATTAACCAATATTATCAGTTCCAAAAGCCCGGAAAAGCACAGAAAATTCAGGCAGGACAGTTTTTCACCTTCAATGCAAAAATTAAAAATGATGATCTGATCAGAAAATTTGTTCCGGAACTGAAAAGTTTTGAAACCATTAATTTAAACGGAAATTACGATGCCGATTCTCAGAAAATTGAGATCGACGGACAGATTCCGCAGGTTCTTTACGGTGAAAATTCTATTGAAGATGCCACTATAAAAGTAACTAACGAAAATAATGCTTTGCAATATAATCTTTATGTTGCAGGGCTGAAAAGTTCCAGCTTCGCGCTGAATAAAGTAGGAATTACAGGAGATGTTGCTAATAATATCATCAATTATAACATCACCACAAAAGACCAGAAAGAGGTTACCCAGTTCCTGATTGCCGGAAATGCAAAATCGCTGAACGACATCACAGAAATTTCTCTAAATCCGAATGGTTTAAAATTAAATTATTCTGACTGGACGGTTTCTGAAGGAAATAAAATACAGATCAGCAAAAACGGAATTCTCGCAGACAATTTCAGACTCTCCAACGCGGGAAGCGAAATTGCCTTACAATCCGAAAGCCAGACTGCGAATGCTCCGCTGAATGTTTCTCTGAAGGATTTTAAAATTGAGACCATCACCGAATTAATTAAAAAAGATACAGTTTTGGCAAGAGGAACGATCAACGGAACGGCTCAGCTTAAAAATATTACGAAAAACATGACCTTCACTTCGGATCTTAATGTATCTGATCTGATTGTCTATGGAAATCCTGTCGGAAATCTTGCCGTAAAAGTCAATAATAATGCTCCGAATCTTCTGAATGCGGATATTGCACTTTCCGGAAATAACAACGATGTGAAAATTCTGGGAGATTACAATACTTCTTCCAGCACATTCGATATGAATATGGCGATCAATCAGCTTCAGATGAAATCTGTACAGGGATTCTCGATGAATGCGATTACCAATACGGAAGGATATCTTTCAGGAAATCTGAAGATTACAGGAACAGCATCCAAACCGAATATTTTAGGTAAAGTAAAATTCAATGATGTAGGTTTGGAAATAGCAAAAACAGGAAGTGATTTCAGAAAACTGAATGACGAAATCAGCTTTACCAACCGCGGAATTGAGTTTGATAATTTTAAAATTAAAGATAAAGACGGAAATGCGCTTAGAGTGGACGGACAGATTCTTACACAGACATACAGAGATTTTGCCTTTAATCTTGATGTAGATGCACAGAATTTCAAAGTAGTGAATTCTGAAAAATCCAACGATGCCATTATGTACGGTGTTCTTTCTATTGATGCAGGATTACACATCCGCGGAAATTTAGATTTGCCGAAGGTGGACGGAAGACTGGCTGTTGCAGACAACACCGACTTTACTTTTGTGCTTCCGCAGTCTTCTCCTACGCTTCAGGAAAGAGACGGAATTGTAGAATTTATCGATCAGGATCAGGTTGTTTTAAACAAAACCGTGAAGGCAGATTCTTTAAATTCCCAGAGCAAAATTAAAGGAATGGACGTAAGTGTGAACATCGAAATCAGTAAGAAAGCAAAAATGTCTTTGCTGATTGACAAAGCCAACGGAGATTTTGTTAAACTTCAGGGGGAAGCGGAATTAACGGGCGGAATCGATCCATCGGGGAAAACTACCCTTGTCGGAGTCTATGAAGTGGAATCCGGAAGTTATGAAATGACGGTAAGTGTTCTGAAACGTAAATTTGATATTCAGAAAGGAAGTACGATTACATGGACTGGAGAACCGACAACGGCAAATCTGGATATCACCGCCGTCTATAAAACCGAAGCCGCCCCAATTGATCTTGTGGAACAGCAGATCAGCGGAGAACAGGCTTCTACACTCAATCAGTTTAAGCAGAGAATTCCTTTCAGCACGTTACTGAAAATGAAAGGCGAACTGCTGAAACCTGTAATTACTTTTGATATTACGACAGACGAAAAAAATAACGCAGTTTCTTCCACGGTTACAGATATTGTAGATCAGAAGCTTGTCCAGTTGAGAACTCAGGAATCTGAAATGAATAAACAGGTTTTTGCCCTTCTTCTTCTTAACAGATTTATCGGGGAAAATCCTTTTGAATCCGGAGCGGGGCTTTCGGGAGAAATGCTGGCAAGACAGAGTGTGAGTAAAATTCTTTCCCAACAGTTAAATAATCTTGCCTCGGATCTCATTAAAGGAGTGGATCTTAATTTTGATCTTGAATCTTCTGAAGATTATTCTACAGGATCTAAAAATACGAGAACAGACCTGAATGTAGGGTTAAGTAAAAAATTACTGAACGACCGTCTGAAAGTTTCTGTAGGAAGTAATTTTGCACTGGAAGGAGAAGCCCGACAAAATGAAAACATGACGAATATTGCAGGAGACGTAACGGTGGATTACAGCCTTTCCAGAGACGGAAGATATATGCTTCGCGCATACCGCAAGAACGAATATCAGGTTGCGCTTCAGGGGCAGATCGTGGAAACAGGCGTAGGATTTATCATCACTTTGGATTATGACAAGTTCCGCGATATTTTCCAGAAATCTAAAAACAGAAAGCAGAAGGAATCCAGAAAAAACCAACAAAACCAAGTTGTAGAATTTAAGTAAATGAAAAAAAGTTATCAGACCTATTTTAAATTTTTAATCACCTGCGGAATGGCTTCTGCAACCCTTTCCTGCAGCAATACAAGATTTCTGAAGGAAGGACAGATGCTTTACACGGGTGCGGAAGTGAAGATTGAAAACGACACTTTGCCGAAAAAGGAAAAGAAAGATCTTCAGAGCGCGCTTCAGGATAAGCTGACTCCTAAACCGAACTCTTCATTTTTAGGATTAAGACCTAAACTGTATTTTTATAATATTGCCAAAGAGCCGAAAAAAGAAAAAGGTTTTAATTACTGGCTGAAATATAAAGTGGGAGAAAAACCTGTTTTACTGGGTGATGTAGACCGCGAATTCAATAAAGACATCATTGTTAATTATTCTGAAAACAAAGGATATTTCAATGCAAGAGCTACCTATGACACGGTTGCCAAAAATAAAAAAGCCAAGGTAATTTACACTTTAAAACCGGGAGCAAGATATCTGATCAGCAATGTAAAATTCCAGAAAGATTCTTCACTGGTGAATCAGGAAATCCAGAATCTGAAAGACAACACGCTTTTGAAGCAGGGAAATCCTTTCGATCTGGATGTAATAAAATCTGAAAGAGAGAGAATAGATAACCGACTGAAAGAAAGAGGGTTTTATTATTTCCATCCGGACAATCTCATTGTTCAGGCAGACAGTACAGTAAGCAAAAATCACAAGGTGGAACTGAATGTGAAGCTGAAGGATAATACTCCGGATCTGTCTACGCAACAATTCAGCATTGATAAAGTAATCGTTTTCCCGAATTACAGTATTCAGGATGTGAAACAGGGAAAATATTCGATCCCGATGAACACAGATTCGCTTCAGAAATATGAACACGGCGACATTTATGTTATCGATCCTCAGAATAAATTTAAACCGAAAATTTTCGACAGAGCATTATATTTTAAAAAAGGAGATCTGTACAACAGAACGAATCATAATCTTACGCTGAACAGGCTCATCAGTCTTGGTGTTTTCAAATTTGTGAAAAATGAATTCATTGTTTCTGATTCTTTACAACATAAATTTGACACGTATTATCTTCTGACTCCGAGAGAACTGCAGTCGCTTCGTCTGGAAGCTTTGGGAAGAACCAATTCTGCAAACTACGCCGGAAGTGAAGTGAATCTTAACTGGACCCACCATAATTTTTTCCGTGGCGCCGAACAGTTTAAAGCTTCTGTTTACGGTGCTTTCGACTTCCAGATCGGAGGTCCTGAAAATGCGAAAAATATTTTCAGAACGGGAGCGAATGCGCAACTTTCTATTCCGAGGATTGTTGCGCCTTTCAGATTTAATTCTTCAAGCGCATTTGTTCCGAGAACCAATATTTCGGTAGGCTACGAATTCCAGAACAGAACAGAAGATTATTCCCTCAATACTTTTACGGGATCTTTCGGGTACAATTGGAAAGAAAACGCACGAAAAGAACATGATCTGAAGATTTTTGATATCACGTATGTTTCTCCGGCAAATATTACAGATGCTTATCGAGAGGTTTCTAAAAATAACGATGCTTTAGCCAGAGTGGTAAAACCTCAGTTGATATTCGGACCGATTTATTCCTATACGTATACCAACACGATGCTCCAGAAACCAAATACTTTTTATTATAAAGGAACTTTGGATCTTGCAGGAAATTTAACCGGTTTGATTACAGGAGCGAATGTTGAAAAAGATAAAGAAAGAAAAATTTTCGGAGTTCCGTTCAGTCAGTTTGCCAAAATTGAGAATGATTTCAGGTTCTATCATAAATTCAATGAAAAAACTTCTTTGGCAACAAGGGCTATTGCGGGAGTTGCCTATCCTTATGGAAATTCGGAGTATATTCCTTTTTCCAGACAATTTTTCTCTGGAGGAAGCAACAGTGTGAGAGCCTTCCGCGCAAGAACTTTAGGACCGGGAAGTTTTGATCCGAGAACCATTAAACCCGGCTATTATTTTGATCAGTCGGGAGACGTAAAACTGGAACTGAATGCGGAATACAGAGCCAATCTCTATAAATTTTTAAATGTTGCCTTGTTTGCCGATGCCGGAAATGTATGGCTGATTAATGAAGATTCCCAAAGACCGGGAGCTAAATTTTCCAAAGAATTTTTAAGCGAAATAGCTGTAGGCGCAGGTTTTGGTCTGAGACTTGATTTCTCTATCCTGATCCTGAGACTGGATCTAGCCATGCCATTGCGCGTTCCTTATTATGAAAGGGGCGAAAGATGGACATTTGATAAAATTAATTTCGGAGATTCGAGCTGGAGAAAAGATAATCTTATCCTGAATATCGCCATCGGATATCCTTTCTAAACCAAACCATCAATGATCGAACAATTAAAATTTTTCTGGGAAACATTAAAAGAATCATTCAGACAATGGAATAACTCTTCGGCTTCAAGTGATGCCGCAAGTCTTGCCTATTACGCTATTTTTTCAATTCCCGGGCTTTTAATTATCATCATCTGGATTGCAGGGTATTTCTTTGGAGAGGAAGCTATTCGCGGAGAAATTACCAATCAGATCAGCGGAATCATGGGAAATGATGTTGCAAAAAGCATTCAGGATATGATTGCAGGAGCTTTAATTGACAAAGAAAATATTTTTATGAAAGCTGTGGGAGTCGGTTCGTTGGTTTTTGGTTCCACTACCCTGTTCTTTCAGCTTCAGCACTCGCTTAATAATTTGTGGGATGTTCAGGCAACTCCTAAGAAAGCATTCGTTAAATTTTTAATGGACAGAGCCAACTCTTTAGGAATGATTCTGATTATTGGTTTTTTACTGATGATTACGATGGTGCTTTCTTCAATGATCAGCATTCTGAATAACTGGATTACGAATTATTTTGGACTGGAAACTTATCTTATTGTTCAGCTTGTGAATTTCGGAATCGGTTTTGCCATTGTCATGTTGCTTTTTGCATTGATGTTTAAAATTCTTCCTGATGTAAGAATGCGTTGGAAACCGGTGTGGAACGGAGCTTTTCTAACGGCAATATTGTTTACTCTGGGTAAATTTTTACTGAGTCTTTATTTCGGAACTACGAAACCTACTTCCGCTTTCGGAGCTGCAGGAACCGTGATCCTGATCATGATGTGGATTAATTATTCCTGTATGCTGATTTTCTTTGGCGCAGAATACACGAAAGTTTACGCCTATAAAAAAGGATATACCATTTTACCATCGAAACACGCAAAATGGAGCGATGCGAAATTGTATGAAGACAGTTTAAAAGAGAAAATGAATGCTGAAAAAGCTTAAAATAAAAAACCTTCAGAGCGTTCTGAAGGTTTTATTTTTACATTCTGTTTACGGTTTTTATTCCGAGTAAACCTAATGATTTTTTTATGGTTTTTGCTGTGAGATCTGATAAATTCAATCGGAACTGTTTCAGATTTTCGTCTTCCTGACTGATAATCGGATTGCTCTGATAGAATGAATTGTAAGCTTTTACCAAATCATACACATAATTGGCTAAGAATGCCGGACTTAATAATTCTGCTGCTTTTTCTACCGTACCTTTGTAATTGGACAAAAGCATAATAAGTTCTTTTTCATATTCATTCAAAGCCAGATCTGAAGTCGTTTTAAATTCAAAATTAGCTTTAGATAATACCGATTGAATACGTGCATAAGTATATAAAACGAAAGGTCCTGTATTTCCTGCAAATTCTACACTTTCATCCGGATTGAACAGCATTTTTTTCTTAGGATCAACTTTCAGCATGAAATATTTTAACGCAGCCTGCCCGATAATTTCATAAGAAGCTTCTTTTTCTTCGTCGGTAAGACCTTCCAGTTTTCCTAGTTCAGTAGTAATTGCTTTAGCTTCCTTATACATTTCCTGCATCAGATCATCTGCATCCACTACGGTTCCCTCACGCGATTTCATTTTTCCGTTTGGAAGTTCCACCATTCCGTAAGACAAATGATACAACTGGTCTGCCCAAGAATATCCTAATTTTCCTAAAATTTTAAACAAAACCTGGAAATGGTAATCCTGCTCGTTTCCAACGGTATAAATCAGTTTCTGAATATCATTCTGCTTAAAACGTTCTACCGCAGTTCCCAAATCCTGTGTCATATACACGGAAGTTCCATCCGAACGAAGCAGTAATTTCTGATCCAGACCTTCATCGGTAAGATCGCACCATACCGAACCGTCTTCTTTCTGATACAGCACCCCTTTATCCAAACCTTCCTGAATCAAATCTTTTCCTAAAATATAGGTATTGCTTTCATACTGAACCTGATCGAAATCCACTCCCAATCTGTTGTACGTTTCGTTGAATCCTTTGTAAACCCAAGAGTTCATCTCGCTCCAGAGGTTTCTTACTTTTTCGTCTCCGTTTTCCCAATCCAGAAGCATCTGTTGCGCTTCTTTCATGATTTCAGTTACCGGTTTACAGATCTCTTTCAGATTGGACTTTTCAGCTTCGAGCTTGCCTTCAGCTTCCAATACTTCTTTAAAAATACTCTGAAAAACTTTGATCTGAGATTTAATGGTTTCCAGTTCTTTTTCGTCTGAAATATTTTCTGCTTTATTCTTTTTGGAAATGATTTCTTCCACCTTTTTAGGAACAGCAGAAATTAAAGAATCATTATTTAAAGCTTCTTTGGATTGTTTTTCGAACTCTTCATGCAATGCAGAAAGCTCCGACAGATCTACTTTCTGAAGCAATTCTTTTTTCTTAGCTTCAAGCGTATTTATTTTTTCATTTAATGTTTTAACTTCCTCTTTTTTAGGAGTGTCAAACTGATCAAATTTATTTACTCTGAAATCATTGAAGATCGCATTGGTCTGATTTTTCAATTCCTTATCAAACTCCACATAATATTTTCCGACGAAATGATCTCCTTTTGTACTGGTAGATTCAGGAGTTTCGTTGTTCCCGAACTTTTCCCAAGCCAGCATGGATTTACAGATATGAATTCCTCTGTCGTTGATGATCTGCGTTTTAATGACATCATATCCCGCTTCTTTCAAGATCTGAGCAACGGAAAAACCTAATAAGTTATTTCTTACGTGTCCTAAGTGAAGCGGCTTATTGGTATTTGGAGAAGAATATTCTACCATAACCGTAGCATTTTTCTTTTCTATAGTATCGAAACCATTATAAACAGATGTAAAATTGTCTACGAAAAACTGATTTCTTATTTTAATATTCAGGAAACCTTTTACGACATTAAAACTTTCCAGTAAATCGGTCTGCTCTGTTAAAGCTTCTCCCAGTTCTACGCCGATACTTTCCGGATTTTTCTTCAATTGTTTTACCAAAGGGAAAGTAACAATCGTAAAATCTCCTTCAAATTCTGTTTTATTTTCCTGAACTTCCAGAGTAATGTCTTTCAACTGAAACACATTTAAAATAACCTCCGAAAGTTTTTCTTCTATTATATTTTTAATATTCATTGTCTGTTATTTAAAAACGAATGAGTCTTTTTCTGCTCTGCAAATATACGGAAATAAAAAAACCGCCCGAAGGCGGAATAAATATGAATGATTAACTATTTTGAGTATTAATTTACATCCCAAAATATTTTGGTCGTCTGCTCGTCTCCACCAATTGCTGTGGAAGCAGCTGCTACATTTGAACTGTTGATTGAGTATTCTTTGATTGGGTATAAAACTCTTACAGGCGGAGTCGGCGTATAAGTTCTGTTGTCTAATCTTCTGTTGAACGTCCACGCTTCAAATCCTCTGTTGTACATTGCAATCCAAGCTTCATCCCCGATAATTTTTTTCCAAGGATTACCTGTTGTTGACTGTACTGCATAATTGTGTGTGGCTAAATATGCTGCTTTATCTGTAGCGCTAACTTTCCAGTGATCCATAGATGCTCCGATTCCGGCATCAAAGTGAGTTGCTATTGAACCTACAGAATATCCTCTTGCTGCTGCTTCAGCCAATAAAAATTCTATTTCTACATAATCTGCTAGATACCCCAATCCGTTGGCAACAGATATTGACGGATTAATTAAAGATAAAGTCTGAGCCGCAGAAGGATTTAATCCAAAAGTTCCTCCTACATATTGTCCGGCATTTGATCCGCTTAAAGCAGTTGTAAAATACTTGGAAATTCTCGGATCATTATTGGTTTTCAGATAGTTGACAATAAGGTTTGTTGCACAGAAATCTACCCTTCCGGAAAGTACAAGATCTTCATATAAAGGAGAGGTAAACAATCCTGTTGACTGGTACTGAATGATTGCGCTGTCTGTATTGGAAGAAAAAACTCCCGCACTGTAAGCTGATTCTACCGTACTTTTTGCAAGTGATGCATCTACATCTGCTAAATTCATTCCCAGTTTTAGCTTAAGAGAATTCATGAATTTTCTCCATTTAACCAAATCTCCTCCATACACCACATCATCAGATCCAAATCCTGCGGCACTGTTATCCAATGCGCTGATATCTGCATTGATTCTTTTAATAAGATCCTGATAAATTGTTTTTCCGTCATCATATTTTGGAGAAAGAAACTGCTCAATCTGTAGAGCCTGAGAATAAGGAACATTTCCGTAGCTGTCTACCAAAATCTGAAAGAAATAAACCTGCATCGCATCAATCATTGCCAATCTGTTTGCTTTCACTTTAGCATCCAGAGTTTCTGTGGCAATAATTTCTTTAGATTTATTAAGAGAATTCAAAGCGTAAAATAGCTGATTCCAATGCGCATCTGCAACATCTCTCCTTCTGAAAGAATATCTTGTTCCTTCTCTGTAGGTAACATCGGCAAGCTGTTGCGTTAAGTGTCTGAATATACTTCTGTTAACATTCAAAGTATTCATCTGGTTTAGTCCAGTAACTACGCCTGATGAGAAAAGATATCCACTTGGCGGATTATCGACGGGTGCTTTAGGATCGACGTTTAAGGATTCTATGTCTTCACAAGATGTTAACATCAACAAAGCGCTTCCTATAATTAAAAATATTTTTTTCATGAATTTTTTTTAAAATTTAGCTGTAAAATTAAATCCGAAAGTTCTTACGGTAGGCATTGCCCCTACTGAATAGCCTCTTGAAAGCAAACCTGCTCTTAATCCTGATTCCGGATCTGCGTAAGGTAAGTTCTTGTGAATAATCCAGAGGTTTCTTCCGATGATAGAGAACTTCATATCGTTGATAAATGTTCCGCTGTACCAGTCTTTTGGTAAATTGAAGGTTAAAGAAGCTTCTCTTAATTTGATGAAAGAAGCATCATAGATGAATGCTTTTGCCGGCATTACAGAAATTCCTCCCATCAATTCTCCTGTATCTGCTAAAGGAATCGGAGTTGTATTAGGAGTTCCGTCAGGATTTACCCCTGCTAAAATAACATTGTTTCTGTCCGGAAAAGCGGTTTCCGGATAAATTCCCGTTCCTAAACCATAATAAAGGTCGGTTGAGAAAATATCTCCCCCTTTCTGTCCATCGATCAGGAAGCTTAAACTTACTCCTTTATAATTGATTGTATTTCTGATACCGCCAATCCAATCCGGATTAATATTTCCAATAACCTGATCTTCAGCTCTAGCATATACTCCGTCTTCTACAACCGGCTGACCATTCAGGTATACATAATCTGTTCCTTTAATAATTCCGAAAGGCTGTCCTACAAATGCATTATAAGAAACTTCTCCCTGCACACTTTGCAGCAATAAATTATCTAATCCTTCGGTTAACTTAAGTACACTGCTCTTATTTTTAGACCAGTTCAAGTTGATATCCCAAGAGAAATTTTTAGATTTAAAGGGAGTTAAATTTAAAGATACTTCAATCCCTTTATTTTGGATTTCTCCTGCATTCAACCATTGAGAAGCATACCCTGTCGAGTTGGAAACATCTGCTCTAACAATCTGGTTAATTGTACGGGTGTCGTAATAAGCCACGTCAAAACCTATTCTGTTTTTAAGGAAACTTCCTTCTAAACCAAATTCATATTCATTTGAGGATTCAGGCTTTAGATTAGGGTTATTTTTCACAGTATTTGCACTTACCATAGGAATTTTACCAAAAATACCTAAGATGGTATATTGGTCGAACAATCTGTAATTGTCTGTAGACTTACCTACTTTAGCATAATTTCCTCTAAGCTTTAAGAATGAAAGCCAATCCTGATTAATAAGATTGGATAGAATTACCGATGCAGATACTGAAGGATAACCATATACATTACTGTTCTGCGCTAAATTTGAAGACTTATCCACACGATAAGAACCTTCTACGAAATAAGTATCTTTATAACCTAATGATGCCTGTGCATAAGCTCCCATTGTTACATTTTTAGCCAGATCTTCCTGTGCAGGTAACGGAGCTTCTGCCGTGTTGTTAAGTGCCCAAACGTTTGGTAAAATTAATCCTCCTTCTGTAGAGTTTCTAACCGCTTCAATGTAGTTTCTTCTGTAACTAGTCCCTAATAACCCTGTTACACTTAAATCATCAAACTTTTTATTATAAGCACCATACACATCAAAGTTAATCTCTGAAGAACGGATATTTTCAAGTTCATATCCCGAAGAAACAGATTTGCCAGACAATCCGAAGGATTCAGGCATACTTCCTAATTGCTTTCTTGTTTCATTTTTCTGATCGTAGGTATCTGATGACATTCTTCCTGTGATGGTTAAATCCGGAGTCACTTTATAATTCAGCATCAGATATCCAAAGAATCTGTTTCTTTTATCGGTCTGATAATTCTGATATCTGTCAAAATATGGGTTATTCCAGTACTTTGGACTTCCGTCATCAGCACTTACTCTGTTCCATGTAACATTTTGTCCTCCTGAATTAGAATAGGCATCTCTTAAAGAATAAATATCTACGTTATTCTGCCACCATTGTCTGAATCCTGTAATAATATTATCCCCATATCCCGTAGAGTTTCTTCCTTTAGTATCCTGCAATGTAAGGGAAGCATAGGTCGTTACATCAAATTTATCATTGAACTTATGATTAAATTTTGCCGAAATTGTATTTTTCTTTTGCTCGGAATTCGGAAGAACTCCATTTGAAAGGAAGTTTGTATAATTCACCAAGATATTTGAATCATTATTACCAGATTCTAAACTTACTGTATTTACGTAATTGGTAGCGGTTTCAAAAAAATCTGCGGGAGTATGTTTTGCAGCCTGCCAAGCATACGCTTTTCCAAAATTAGGAGAATTAGGATCATAGGAATCCCACTGGTAAACCATCAAATTAGGATTAAATGCGTTCCCTAAAGAAGCATCATCATAAAAAGGAGCATATAAATTACCAGCTGCGTCTTCATCAAAATACTGACCATAACCGGCTCCATATTTATCCTGATATTTTGCAAAAGTATTTCTATCAATAGCGCCCACTTGGATTTCAGAAGAAAGTGTAATTCCTACTCTTCCGTTTCTTGATCGCCCTTTTTTAGTTGTAATTAAGATAACTCCATTTCCTGCACGCTCACCATAAAGTGCCGAAGCTGCAGCACCTTTCAAAACGTTAACACTTTCGATATCTGCCTGATTGATGTCGGAAAGGTTATTACCATAGTCATACCTCTCGCTAAAGTTATTTCTGTTGTCAATAGGAACCCCATCAATAACGATCAATGCCTGATTATTAGAGACAATTGATTTATTTCCTCTGATTACAATATTGGCAGAACCTCCAAAGTTGGTTGTTGTTGAAACATTCAGACCTGCTGCTTTACCAACTAGCTGATTGGCAATATTACCTGTATTGACACCGTCGGTAATCGCATCAGCTTTGATTTGCTGAGTAGAATAACCTAATGATTTTTTGTCTCTTTTAATACCGAGTGCAGTTACGACCACACCTTCAATTTCTTGTGTTCTTACCGTATCATTCTTCTTTTGCTGAGCATTTGACACAGCTAGAGATGAGGATAATACCAGTATTAGTATTCCTGCTGTTAATTTCTTCATATCAAATTATATTTGCTAATCACAAATATGTGAAATTTTATATTCAGTACAAAATAAAATTAGCTAAATTTAACATTCAGTCAAATAATCTCATTAATAAATCAAAATAATTTAATAAAAAAAGTTAAAACCAATAAAATTAACAAATATTATTAACAATAATTACATCAAATTTTATTATTTATTAAAAAAAGAAGTGATATTAAGTAAACTAAAAAACTTTATGAATAAATATCTTTAATAACTGATAATGAATTATTTAGAATACTAATTAAAAAAAATATCTATTAAAATAAAAAATAAATATAATGCGTGACATATATTTATTTTTCAGAAAAAATAAATTTTAACACTTGGAAATAAAAAAACCGCCCGAAGGCGGTTTTGTATTATAATCTTACCAAAAGATTAGTTTTGATTCCAGAATGGAGTAAATTGGTTTTTAACAAAAACCTGTGCTTGATTAATATTTGGAACATTTGAAGAGTTTCCAGTATATTCTGAAACAGGATAAATTAACCTATAAGGTTTATTTGGATAAATTGCATTATCAGCGTTAGTAATTACTGGATAACCAGTTTTAAGGAAATTGATATATGTCTCAACTTGTCGTAAGTTTGCAAGTGATGCAAATCTTTGAAATTGAATAGCAGCAATTTTATCTGAAGATAAATTCCATCCAACAGAAGTTGTATTAATATTATTAATGTATGCAGTTGCTTGAGCAACTGTTAAGCCGTAAAACTGATAGGAATCTGTTATTGCAGCATTGTATTGTGTCTGTGCATTAAAGGTGAAATATTGTGGATATAATACTGCAGCTTCAGCTAATAATAACTTATTTTCAGCACCTAAAGCTAAATAGCCATCCATGGCAGCACCAATTTCAGCAATTTTCGCTCCAGCAGAAGTATCACCATTTAACATTCCGTATATAAGATTATTACTTTCATCAGGATTTTGCCCTGTTGCTGGAGATGCTGTAGGAGGTGTAGGAGAAGGTAAATTCCCATTCCATTGACTACCAATAAATTTCCATCCAATAAAAGAATACTGCCATTCAGTACTTCCCGCTGGTTTAGCTCCACCTTGACGAATTCCTGTAACAGAAGAGGCAGGCTGTTGCGCATTACTTGTAGAAAGCCTTCTGAACATTTGTGTACCACGAAGGTCTCTAGAAGCTATACCATACGAAGTTCCATTAACTGAGTTCGCGTAATATTGAGATGCTTTATACAATCTCCATCCATTAATATTCAAAGCAGAACCTTGAAAATTTACAGAACCATAATTATTAAATAAGGGATTTGGTGTAGCAGAATTCTTATTACTGTATCCTGGATTTATTGTAACATCTGCTAAATAAAAATCATTAGGATTAGCCGTACCAAGACTTTGAAGTTGAGCATCAACAAAACTCTTTACGGAAGCTGTTGTGACTTTAGATTGTCTTAAAAGTATCTTTAATTTAACGTTTTTAGCAAATTTTTTCCAGCTTGCCATGTCTCCCCCAAAAATAATATCTTCCTGCGAAGTAACAACATTATCTCCATTTTGAACAGTTGCATCAATATCAGCAATGGCTTTATTAATCTCCTCAACTAAAGCTCTATAAATTGTTGCATCATCATCATATTTTGGAGTTAGATTATTTTGACCTTTAAATGCTTCAGAATAAGGTGCGTCACCATAAAAATCTACAACATATTGTAACTGATAAGATTTCAGAATTCTTGCAATTGCTGAATGTAAAGGTAATGAGGCTCCTTTATCAATAATTCCCTGTAAATTATTTGCAGCATTATAACTACTTGTCCAGATTCCTGTTCCGAAAGTGTTACTTATATCTAGAGAATATTCTCTAGTTAAAGGGTTTCCAAAATAATAATAGTTACCAGCCCATGTATTTGTCCATACATTTGATAAAGAATTCATTGTTCCAGCTTGAGCAGCCATAACAAGATTTTCTGCCGCAGTTAAAGTTTGCCGTGGAGAAATTTCTGAAGGATCTACGTTATTTGGAGAAATATTATCATCTATCTCCCTACAAGAAGATATAAAAGCAGTAAGGACTATTGATGAATATAAAAATATTTTTTTCATTTTTTTCTTATTAAAAATTAACATTTACACTAAATCCGTAAGATTTTATTGATGGATATTGTGACACTCCTGCATATCCCTGCGCATTACCCGTGCCTGTAGACGTTTCAGGATCTGCGTAATTTTTGTTTGAATCAGAATACTTTACAAAAGGATTTCTGGCATGAACACCTAATGTAATACCTGTAAGTCCTGTATTTCTAAGCATTTCAGCAGAAAATGTGTAAGAAAGAGCTACTTCTCTTAACTTAAAGTAAGAACCAGAGAAAACATGGTTAGAACCTACCGTATTAAATTGACTCTGATAGTAATATTCTACTCCGTCATATAACGCATTTCCTGTTACTCCAGAATATTGATAGTATACATCATTATTAGCAATATATTGACCATTAACCAAATAAGAAGAATTTGGCATAATAAATCCTGATTCTCGAACAAAATTTCCACTTTCTGGCAACGTACCATTAAATGCCATATTTTGAAGAATTTCAGTCGTCATCTTACCTCCAACTCTCCAGTCTGCAGTAGCAGTAAGCTTAAATCCTTTATAATTAATACTAGTATTAAAGCCCCAGAGATACCTTGGATTAGTTGATCCTAAATTTTGCAATGCAGAAGTAACAGTTGGTCTTCCAGTATTTCTATCGACAATAATTCTTCCCTGATCATCACGTACAAAATCAGTCCCCATTAGTTGAAGACCTTTCATACCTTTGACAGCATATACTCCCACTAATGTCGAACCACCTATTGCAACTCTATCTGTATCGGGCGTTACTTCTAATACTTCCATGGAATAAGTAGTGAGATTTGCCCCTATATCCCACCTGAAATCTTCACTTTTTAATGGAGTAACAGTAATATCTGCATCAATACCTCGGTTTCTTAGTTTACCAATATTTGTTCTTAACGTTGAAATACCAGATGCTATCGAAGTATTTGTATCAGTAATCATATCTGTTGTATCATCCTGATAAACTGATCCGTTTAATAAAACCCTATTATTCCAAAATCCTAAAGATAAACCAAGTTCTTTTTTAGAAACTTTTTCAGCACTAATATTATTAGATGTCTGTCCTGTAGGATTAACAAAACTTAATCCACCGCTCGCTGTGAATGGGAAACCAGAACCTAAACCAAAATAATTTCTTATGCTGTAGACTCCGACTGAAGATGAATTTGCAGTACCACTAATATTTCCATATACTTTCATATAACTTAAAATTTTACCACCAAAATCAAATGCTTTAGTCGGGATAAAACTTAAACCTACAGATGGAAAGAAATAGCTTCTTTCTTCTTTAGAAAGAACAGAATTCCATTCATTTCTTGCTGTACCTGTTAAATACAAATAATCTTTATACCCTAAATCTAAATTAGCAAAAACCGCTTGAGAATTATAAGACCCTCTCTGATTATCTAACCCATAAGGATTTGAAGGATTTGCCAAATTCCATACTTGATATAAACCTGGAATAATAATACCACTACCACCTGCACTTGTAGTATTATACGCAAAATTCTGAAAGTTATGACCTATATTTAATTTCATATTGATATCATCTGTAAGATCATAGTTAAAATTAACTAGTAAATCACCATAATATCTGTTTTGACTTGAGTTCGATTGAAAATAAGATGAAGCAATAGCCGCTGGTGCTGTATTTATTACACTAGACCATCCATCATTCCATTGATTACTAAAAGCACCGACATATTGGAAATTTGATCTATAAAGAACATCTATATTTTTGTTTATTTTATATCCAACGCTTCCAACTAAATTTAACCTATCAGTTGTAGTATTAAATCTTTGGTGTTTAATTGCCCAATAAGGATTTTGATAGTAAATATTCCAAGCATATCCATTATCAGGATAATTCTTGTAAGCAGTAATAGGAATATCAACAGATGATTGTAACAAATCTTCATATAAACTACTGTCAGTAGTATTCGTTGTTTGACGTGTATAATTTACAATTGCATCAAAACTCCATTTACCAAACTTTGTCCCAGCTTTCAAAAAAGCTGACAATCTTTTTAACTTATCGTCAGCAACTACGAACTCCCTTTGCAAATGATCTATAGACATTAATAAATAACTATTTTCATCACCTACGTTAGCAGTAACACCATTTTGCATAATTACTCCTGTTTGAAAAAAATCTTTTACATTATTTTTTCCATACGGTGCGTAGGTTGACATAATTGAAGAAGGCTCATCCGCAGTTGGTGTATTATCATCAATATTTACATCAATTTGCCCATCACCATTAACATCTGCTAAAGGAATACCATAAGCTACCATTTGACCTCCTAAAGAGCCATTAAATGGTGCTCCCCAAGATCCATTTTCAACGTTAATTTTTCCGCCATACCATCCTTGTCCATAATTCCTCTGTCTTTCAGGTGTATTTAATACAGATTCAAAATCAATAGAGCCATTGTAAGTAACTCTCATTTTACCCTTATTCCCTCTTTTAGTCGTAACTAATACCACACCGTTTACACCATCAGACCCATAAAGTGCCGAAGCTTGAGAACCTTTAAGAATATTCATAGATTCAATTAGTTCTGGTGCAAGTTGATTTAATGCAGCTGCTGACGAAATGACGTTATCAATTACTACCAATGCATTATTATTTCCCGTAAGAGACCTCATACCTCTAATCTGAATTTTCGGTGTACCTGTTACACTACTATTAGTATTTGTAATAGTTACCCCAGAAACTTTACCTTGAAGAGCTAATACTGCATTTGGATTTGATGCCGCTGTAATCTGATCACTGCTAACCACCTGTACAGCAGCAGTTTGAGCATCTGCTTTTTTCTTAAGCCCTAAGGCTCCAGTAATAACTACTTCACCAATGTTACCCTCCCTGATAGTATCATTTTTTCTTTTCTGTGCATTTACAAATGCAAAAGAAGATGATAAAACTACCAGTAGAACACTTGCTGTTAATTTCTTCATATTTAAATTGATTATTTTTTTATTAATTGCAAATATGTAAAACTTTCTTAAAGTAACCAAATATTTTGTTAAAAATATTTAATATTGCATGTAATTATATTTAAGTTTCTAAATTTTTTATGGATTTAATAAAAAAATGGTCGGTTTTTTATGTTGAAGCAGGGTGTGATGAAGTAGGTCGTGGCTGTTTATCCGGACCTGTGGTAGCTGCTGCAGTGATTTTAGATGAAAATTTTAACCAAAATTTGGTTAACGATTCCAAAAAGTTAAATTTTAAGACGAGAATGGATCTTGACAGCTACATCAAAGATAATGTAAAAGATTACGCAATTGCAGAACTTTCTCCTGCTTTTATAGACCAGCACAATATACTGAATGCAAGTATCCATGCTATGCATCAGGCTTTAGATAAATTAACAATGAGACCGGAACTGATTTTAGTTGATGGGAATAGATTTCATCCTTATAATTTTATTCCTCATGAATGTATTATCAAAGGAGATTCTAAAGTATTGTCTATTGCTGCGGCTTCTATTTTAGCAAAAAATTACAGAGACAAATTAATGATTGAGCTTCATGAAGAACATCCCGAATACGGCTGGAACACAAACTTTGGCTATGCTACTAAAAAACATCAGGAAGCGCTGATAAAATTCGGATCGACAAAATATCACAGACAGTCTTTCAGGTTGAAATATGACTAATATTGAAGATTTGAAGTAAAAAAGAGAGGCAAAATTAAATTTACCTCTCTTTTTTTGTATTATAGAAAATTTTATTTTTTCTTTCTCTGTTGCTGTTGCACATTTTGCTGCTCCTGAGCTTTCTCCATCATCTCTCTCATACGCTTCTGGAATTTCCCTTCTGTTTTAGGCTTTTCTTTATTTGCCTGAATCTGCGCATGGATTTTCTTCTCATCCAGAATTACATATTTAATCACTAATATAATTAAGATGTTAATAGCATTCGATACGAAATAATACCAGGAAAGACCGGATGCAGACGTATTTAAGAAGAATAAGAAGGTAACCGGGAAGATATACATTAAGACCTTCATATTTGGCATACCTTCCTGTTGTGGCTGCTGCATATTTCCTGAAGTCATTACGGTGTAAATTAAGATCACCACGGTACAGGCCAAAGCGAAAACACTTAAATGGTCTCCAAGGAAAGGAACTTTAAAAGGCAATTTTATCAAATCATCATAAGCCGTTAAATCTTTTGCAAACCAGAATCCTTTACCTCTAAGATCAATAAAGTTCGGAAAGAAACGGAATAACGCATAGAAAATAGGAATCTGCACCAACGCCGGCAAACATCCCGCCATCTGATTAACTCCGGCTTTTCGATAGACCTCCATTGTTGCCTGCTGCTTTTTCATCGGATCTGCATCCTTAAATTTGGCATTTACCTCATCAATTTCCGGACGGATTACTCTCATCATCGCGCTCAATTTGTGCTGTTTGTACATAATTGGCGATAAGATTAACTTCACAATAATTGTCATTAAGAAAATTACCCAACCTGCAGATAATCCCCAACCAGCAATTATACTGTAAAGCCACATAAAGAAATAACGGTTCATCCATCCGATGAAAGACCATCCTAAAGGAAGAATTTCATCAAAGTTTTTATCATACGTTTTTAATAATGGTAAATCCAAAGGCATAAAGTACCATGTGAAATCCTGATTCAGTTCACTTCCTGTCATCTGAACAAAACCTTCATAGTTTAATTTTTTCAGATATTCTCCTTCTTCAATCGCTTCCTGATTTCCTTTGCTTTGGGTAAATCCTGTTTTAGATTCAATTACAGAAGCGAAGAACTGCTGTTTAACCCCGATCCAGTTAAGCGTTTCTTTGTCCTCAGTCATCGTTGTTCTTCCATCATAATCATAGTCTTTATAATTATTGAAAGCATATGAGAATTCTGAGTGAGACTGTTCCTGCGCTCTACCCTTTTCAAGGTTACGTACGCTGTAATCCCAAATGAAATCTGCCTTATTGTCGGAAGTAATTTTAGCAAGTCCCTGTGTTCTTACTTTAAAATCCAGAGCATACTGATCTTTCAGTTCTGCTTTTGGATTATTATTTAATGAATATACAAACTGAATAACAGCACCATTATAATTTGCCGTTAAAGTCGCAACATTTCCATTGACAACAGGAGCAAAAACTAAATCTTTAGTATTGATAATTTTTCCCGTTTTATCTTTAAACTGAAAACCGTAGTTGGAGTTATTTTTCGTGATCAGGTAAAGCGGAAGATCTGCATTATCTGTTTTATAATCGTATGCTTTGTATTTTGCAAGTTCCACTTTAGAAACCTGCCCTCCTAAACTGTTAAATTCAATTTTCAATTCATTATTCGCCAGAGTTACCGTCTGAATTGAACCGGGAGTTACATTTGGATTGATATTGGTTGCCTGAGTCTGTTTTACGGCATTTTTAGCCTGTTCAGTTTTCTGCTGCTGAGCTTTTACTGCATCTTCTTTCGATTGTTTGTTTTGGAAATAAAACATGAAGCCGAAAAGAACTAAGCATAAAACCGCAAAACTAATAATCTGACTTTTATCGAGTCCGTTGTTCTGTTGCATTTTATCTTTAATTAAAATTTTTACCTATTAAATAATATATAGTAAACGCTATACATTTTCGAGTCGACAAAAATACTGTTTTTTTATCAAAACTCTATGCTATAATATATTACTATATAATAAACTCAGGCTGAGAATAATCAGTCTGAGTTTATTTATGACGTTTGTAATTTTTAAATTACTTTATTTTGAAGTACAAGCTTTAATAAAAGCTCTGAATAAAGGATGCGGCGTAGCCACCGTACTTTTGTATTCAGGGTGATACTGAACGCCTACATAGAAAGGGTGATCCGGCATTTCCAACGCTTCAACTAATCCTGTTTCAGGGTTTGTTCCCGTTGCTAAGAAACCGTTTTTCTCGAATTCTCCAATGTAATCGCTGTTGAATTCATATCTGTGACGGTGTCTTTCCGTAATATTTTTTGCTCCGTAGATTTCGTTTAATTTAGAACCGTTTTTCAGGGAACACTTCCATGCTCCAAGACGCATTGTTCCCCCTTTGTCTACTACATTTTTCTGTTCTTCCATTAAAGAAATTACAGGATGCTCCGTAGAAGTATCGAATTCCATAGAATTTGCTTTAGTGTACCCTAAAACATTTCTAGCGAATTCAATCGTCATGATCTGCATTCCCAAACAAATTCCCAACATCGGAATTTTATTTTCTCTTGCATATTGAGCCGTAAGAACTTTTCCTTCAATTCCTCTATCTCCGAATCCCGGTGCAACCAAAATCCCACTCACTCCGGATAAAGTTTCTTTAATATTTTCAGCCGTTAAATCTCCACTGTACACCCATCTGATCTTCACTTCCGTTTCAAGATCTGCTCCAGCATGTTTGAAAGCCTCAGCAATGGAAATATATGAATCCTGAAGAGAAACATATTTTCCAACCAACGCAATTTCGATAGATTTTTTAGGATTCTGGAATTTTTTAAGGAATGACTTCCAGTCTTTAAGATCCGCTTCTTTATCACTTTTCAGATCCAATTCTTTAAGAACCACATCATCAAAGTTTTGTTTCTGAAGGTACATTGGAACTTCATAAATTGTATCTAAATCTTTACATTCAATTACATTATCTAAAGGAACGTTACAGAACTGAGCCAGTTTAGCTCTCTGATCTTTCGGGATCTTATGTTCCGTACGGCAAACCAAAACATCCGCCATAATTCCGCTCTCCATTAACTGACGAACAGAATGTTGAGAAGGTTTTGTTTTTAATTCTCCACTTGAAGCCAGATATGGCAATAAAGTAAGGTGAATTACCATAGAATTATTTTCACCCAACTCCCATTTCAACTGACGAACCGTTTCAATGTAAGGTAAAGATTCGATATCTCCCACAGTTCCACCGATTTCTGTAATGATGATATCGTAGTTCTGTTTGGATAAGATTTTAATTCTGCGTTTGATTTCGTTCGTAATATGAGGAATTACCTGAACCGTTTTTCCAAGAAAATCTCCTTTTCTTTCCTTTTCGATTACCGTCTGGTAAATTTTTCCTGTTGTAACGTTGTTGTTTTGGGAAGTCGGCGCATCAAGATAACGCTCATAGTGTCCTAAATCCAGATCCGTCTCCGCACCATCTTCGGTTACGTAGCATTCTCCGTGTTCGTAAGGATTCAAAGTTCCCGGATCGATATTGATATAAGGATCAAGCTTTTGAATAGTTACGTTGAAACCACGCGATTTTAGTAGAAGTCCAAGAGAAGCTGAAACGATTCCCTTTCCCAAAGATGAAGTTACACCTCCTGTCACAAAGATGTACTTTGTATTCTTTTTACTCATTAGATTAGGTTTGTGCAAAGTTAGGGGAAAAAGAAATACAAAGCAATTTCATTTTAGAATTTTAAATTTTGTTTTGGATAATCGCAAAGCCACAAAGGTTTATTATTACATGCGTACCATGTACAAGGCGCAAGGATTTTATCGTTGATAAAATTTAACAGTCAATATTTTTCATTAGTCTTAATTGAAAATCTTTGATTTTCTTGCGCCTTAAAAACAATTTAGTTTATAAAGTCTTGCGTCTTTGCGATTATCCAATAAAAAAGGTTTCCAAAACTGAAAACCTTCTATTAATATTTATAATTGTACAAATTATATTTTTACCATTTCAAAATACAGATTAACATCTACTTCTTTAGCAACTCCAGTTCCTGTAGGATCATATTTGATATCATAATCCAAACGGTTTATGGTAAAATTTGCCTGAAATCCCATTACTTCTTTTCCCTGTTGATTTTTCGCTATTCCACCGAAAGTTACCGGAACAGAGATATCTCTGGTTACGTCTTTTATAGTTAATTTCCCTTTTAGAGTGTAGGTATTATTTTTATCCTTCTTCATAGACGTCGTTACGAAACTCATCGTCGGATATTTTTCTGCACTAAAAAAATCTTCGCTTTTCAAATGCTTATCTCTCATTTCAACCCCTGTATTAATGGTATTTACCTCAACTGTAAAATTCAGGTCTGCATTTTCTAAAGTATTGCCCTTTGTGGAAGCCTTCCCGTCAAACTTATCAAATCTTCCCTGCACAAAGCTGATTCCCATATGTTTGATGTTGAAATTAACAGAAGAATGCATCGGATCTACCGCCCAGTCTGTCTGCGCAAAACTGAAAACACTTAGTAATGTAAATACAAAGGTTAAAAGTAATTTTTTCATTGTATAATATTTTGAATTAATTCTAAAGTAAAAGTAATCTATTATAACGTAAAACAAGCCCTGATTAGTTTTCCGATTTTGTTAAAATTACTTATTTCCTCTACTGGAGTGATAAGCTTCATTATTAGGATTCATTTGGTTAGCATGATTATCTAGCTCAGCCTTTGAATATCCACTGTTTCCTCCCGTATTTTGCCAATTATCAGGTCTTTCATTATACCCTCTACTTCTCCAATAGGCATTGTTGTTTGAATTCATTTGATTAGAACGATTGTTGATATTAGCTTTGGAATATCCCGAAACTTGATTATCAAAACTATAATCTTTGTCATCACGATACGTGTCTGAATTATAATTAAATTTATTTGACGTCTGATGATAATTTTTAAAATTCACTTCAGAATCAGTCAGTTTATCATATAATCTTTTAGCCCGACCATCTTTTATAGGAGAAATGATAAAATGCCCGACGAACATACCGGCAAAAAAAATTGCGCTTTTTGAAATTTTCATGGTTAAATTTTTAAACAAATTTAAAATTTTATCTTATTGACACTTAAAAAATATTTCAGAACTTCGCAGTATGGCAAAACTCAAAACAGCATATTTCTGTCAGAACTGCGGAACCCAGTATTCCCAATGGATGGGACAATGCAAAAACTGCGGACAGTGGAATACCTTGGTGGAAGAAGTGGTGGAAAAAACAACTTCACACAAAACGCCGCCTTTTTCAAAGACCAAACAGCACGTCATCAATATCGTTGAAGTTGAAACCAATGAAGAACCGAGAATAAAAACACCTTCCGAAGAACTCAACAGGGTTTTGGGAGGCGGAATTGTCTTAGGATCTGTCACCCTGATCGGCGGAGAACCGGGAATCGGTAAGTCTACCCTGCTTCTTCAACTCGCTCTGAAAATGAAGAAAAAAGTTTTCTATGTTTCGGGGGAAGAAAGTGCTTCTCAAATTAAAATGAGAGCCGACCGTCTGACTGATATCCAAAATCCCAACTGCTTTTTGTTTACAGAAACCAATCTGGAAAAAATTCTTCATGAAGCTAAAAAACTGGAGCCCGACTTTGTGATTATCGATTCCATTCAGACATTGCAGTCACAGCTCATTGAAAGTTCGCCGGGAACGGTTTCCCAGATCCGCGAATGTTCCAATGAGATTATTAAATACGCCAAAGAAAACAATGTTCCTGTGTTTTTGGTAGGTCACATCACGAAAGACGGACAAATTGCCGGTCCGAAAGTACTGGAACACATGGTAGATGTGGTTTTGAATTTCGATGGTGACAGAAATCACCTTTTCAGATTATTGAGAGCCAACAAAAACCGTTTCGGATCCACTTCCGAGATCGGGATTTATGAAATGATTTCTCAGGGTTTAAAGGAAATTAAAAATCCATCGGAAATTTTAATCACCAAAAAATTTGAAGAACTTTCCGGAAATTCGGTGGCGGTAACTTTGGAAGGAAACCGTCCGATGCTGTTGGAAATTCAAGCTTTGGTGAGTACCGCAGTTTACGGAACACCGCAGAGAAGTTCCACCGGTTTTGATGCCAAAAGACTGAATATGCTTCTTGCGGTTCTGGAAAAAAGAGCAGGTTTTCAACTCGGAGCAAAAGACGTTTTCTTAAATATTACCGGAGGCATAAAAACCGATGATCCGGCTTTAGATTTAGCGGTTGTCGCTTCCATTCTTTCATCCAATGAAGACATTGCGATTTCCGAACATTATTGTTTTGCGGGAGAAATTGGTTTAAGCGGCGAAATACGTCCGATTGCACAGGCGGAACAAAGAATTACCGAAGCGGAAAAATTGGGCTACGAAAAGATTTTCATTTCTAATTTAAATAAACTTCCGAAGAAAAAATTCGGGATTAAAATAGAAGAAGTAAGCAAAATAGAGGATTTTCACGAGAGGTTATTTTAATTAAAAACACAAAATATTAAATGATGAAAACCAGCATTCTCAATTACTATAATCATCTTGCAAAAACCTATGACGAAAACCGTTTCGGGAATTCCTACGGAAAATATATTGATGAACAGGAAAGAGCTTTTTTAAATTCATTTTTTGGAAATAAAAGTTATTCAAAAGTTCTGGATTTAGGTTGCGGAACAGGAAGATTGCTGAATTTTGCCACTCACGGCGCAGATTTCAGTGAAGAAATGCTGAATATTGCCCGAAAAAAATATCCTGAAAAAATTTTAACCAAAGGAGAAATCTCAAAAATCCCTTTTGTGGATGAATTTGACTGTATTTTCTGTTTCCACGTCATTATGCATCAAAACAGAAAGGAAACAGAAGCTTTTTTAGATGAATGCTTTTCGAAATTAAACAAAAACGGAACTTTAATTTTCGATTATCCCACGAAAAACAGACGAAAAGTTGTTTCTCCACAGGAAGATTGGCACGCAGGAAACAGTTTTACACCCAAAGAAATTTCTGAATTATCCGGAAAACGATGGAAAATTAAAAATTCAACCGGAATTTTACTGTTCCCGATTCATAGAATTCCTAAAAGCCTAAGAAAATATTTTCTTCCGCTGGATATTTTGCTGTGTAAAACATTCCTGAAAAACAGGGCTTCTTATCACATTGTTGTTTTAGAAAAGATATGAGACAGCAACTACGAAAACTCCTTCCACATGGTTTTAAACTGCAATGGAAATTATTGAGAAGATATATTAACGAAAGCAAAACCCAATATTCTTATCCGAAATATTACAGCTCAGAAAACATCGGAGAATATAAAATTGAGCTTCGGCAGGTCATAAAAAAAGGAGAATTTTATGATAACAAACTTCATAATCTGAAGATTGTCGGAGAAAAAATCAACCATCTGATTATTCATCCCAACGAAGTTTTTTCTTTCTGGAAACTGATCGGAAAACCGAATGAGAAAAATAATTTTAAAGAAGGGAGAAATTTAATTAAAAACAATATTTCGAGTGATTTTGGAGGCGGAATCTGTCAGTTTTCTTCAATTTTATACTTTTTAGCATTACAGTCAGGTTTAAAAATCCTTGAAAGATTTCCTCATTCCATAGACATTTATAAGGATCATGAACGTTTTACGCCTTTAGGTTCAGATTGTACCGTGGTTTACGGCTACAAAGATTTACAGTTTCAGAATACGCTTTCGTTTCCGGTTCAGTTGCAATGTTTTGTGAATGATGAAGAACTTTATGTCTGTTTTCTTTCACCGGAAGAAATCGTTGTGAATACAATCAATTTTAACTATTCTGAAACAGAAAACGGAGTGTGGGTTGAAACTTTACAGAACGGTAAAGTTTTGCTTAAAAATTTCTATATTCGTTTATGAATTATTTGGCGCATTCCTTTCTTACTTTTACAGACGGACAGATTGTCGGTCAGTTTCTGGAAGATTTCATTAAAAACAGAGACCGCTATTCTTTTCCGAAAGATATTCAGGACGGGATCACTTTACACCGCGCTATTGATACTTTTACAGACGGTCATCCTGCCATTCATGAAGCAAAAAAAGTATTTGCACCTTTGGTAAGATTGTATGCCGGAGCTTTTGTGGATGTTTCTATGGATTATTTTGTAGCGAATGATTTAAGCCTGAATTCTCTGGAAGACTGGAAAAATCATTCCCGAAAAGTTTATCGTGTTTTAAATGAAAATTATGAATTTCTTCCTGAAAACTTCAGAATCATGCTTGAAAAAATGGAAGAAGGCGATTGGCTTTACAACTACCGCTTCGAGAAAAACATCGGCTACAGTATGAGAAACGTTTTGAACAAGGCAAAATATTTAAACATTGATATTCCCGTTCACGAAGCTTTTTTAAAGAATAAAGATTTTCTTCAGGAATGTTATGATGATTTTTTTCCTGATTTATTGGAACACGCCAAAGGAATCAATGCACTTTTACAGCTCGAAAATTAATTTTTAAAACTGCTGAAACAAATAACGATTCGGATAGGTTAGTTTTTCACTTTTTCGGTTTCCGTTAACGATGATGTGAACAATATTGATCTGATCGTCAAATAAGTTATACAGAAAACTTACTGCTGCTTCTACTTTTTTCGGGTTGTCTATTTTTTCAGATTCAAGGTAAATATTTACCGATTCATGATCTTCTTCGTAACCTACATAATTAACATTCAGAAATTTATTATTGCCTTTTAGCTTAAAATATTCCGCGGAATAATTTTTAAGAGATTCGTTGAGCTGTGTTTTGAATTTCGGATCGTTGAAATGAAGCGATTTGCTGTATTTATTATTCAGTCCGTTTTCCAGATCATCCAGAAAAAAACGCCCTGTAATTTCAAACGTTTTAGATTTCTGGTTATAATTAATTTCTACAGAACCTACATGATAAGGATGTTTTGCCTTTGTAAAAGAGAAAAATATAATTAAAACGGTAAAGAAGAAAAACAGTTTTTTCATTGTAATAAATCAAGGATTTTTTGTGGATCTTGTCGCATATCGAAGAACAGTAGAACTTTAATTTTAGTCTCGCTTTCTTTTCGGAAGAACATTCTTACGTGTTTTTTGCCGATTAATGCTGAACGGATGTCTTTAGAATATTTTTGAAAAAGTAGGAATTTACCTTCCTTCAATTGATTTGTTACTTTTTCTGCTTCATCTATAAAAATCCCCATCTCTTTCTCAGTCCACGTTTGGGAGAGAAACTCAAGAATATTTTCATAACTCCGGCTGGCTACTTTCGAGAATATAATTCGCACGCTTTTTTTCTTGCATATGAAAAAAACTCCTCTTCTGAAATCATGTCTTTTTCCTCAAGGCTGTCTGCATAATCTGCCAGTTTATCTATAAACCATTTTGGCGTTCCGTCTTCATAAAATTCTTCCTCTTCTTTTACAGAAACAGATTTCACACCTTTTATTTTCTCTAAAAGTTGTTTGATAAAGACAAAATCTTCAGCATTTTCTAATTCTATATTAACAAGCATACCATTGAATTTTATAACAAAGTTAAAATAAATTTTGTATCATCGCGTTTCAAAAATAATATTGGAAAAATGCAGGATTTTTTATTCTATCTGAACCTCGGCTGGGAACACATTATTTCTTTGGATGCACTCGATCATCAGCTTTTTGTTCTGGCTTTAATTGCGGTATATTCTTTTAGCGATCTAAAGAAAGTTTTAATTCTTGTCACCGCTTTCACCATCGGTCATTCGATTACTTTGGCATTAAGCACTTTTGACATTATAAGAATCAATTCAGACTGGGTAGAATTTCTCATTCCGCTAACGATTGTTTTAACTTCGCTGAATAATATTCTCATCCGAAATAAAAAACAGTCTCAGAATAACGCCAATTATTATTTAGCCTTAATTTTTGGATTGATCCACGGAATGGGCTTTGCGAATACCGCAAGAGTGATGATTGCTAAAAGCCAGAGTATTGCCATTCCTCTTTTAGGCTTCAATATCGGTTTGGAATTGGGACAGATTGCGATTGTTTTCGGGATTTTAATGCTGCTCTTTATTTTGCTTAAACTATTCAAAGTAAACCAGAAAGACTGGATTCTTTTTGTCTCTTCCGGCGTATTTGCTTTATCCTTAAAAATGACATTAGAAAGAATTCCTTTTTAACGCTGAAACATTTTCAAATTTTCAGCTACTTATTATTATATTTGAAAATCTTTAAAACAATTTCGGTTATGAAACTAAAAGTTGCCATACTTTCTCTTTCTGTATTTGCGTATACAGGTTTCACCGCACAGAATATTCAGAATAATCCGGGAAGCAACCACGGAAATAAATTCGAACAGTTAGGAACCATTCTTCCTACGCCTAATATCTACAGAACCGCTTCCGGAGCTCCCGGTCATGGCTATTGGCAAAACAGAGCCGATTACGAGATCAATGCTTACCTTGATGAAGACAAAAGAAATTTAAAAGGTTCTGAAACCATTACGTATTACAATAATTCTCCGGATGATCTGGATTATATCTGGCTTCAGCTTGATGAGAATCAACAGTCAACGGTAAAGAAAGCCGACTTTCCGTTCTCTTCTACCCTTCCGAAAGCAGCAACAGACCAACAGTTGAAAGCTTCTGAAGTTCCGGCAATTGATAATGGTTATGGAGTAAATCTTGAAAAAGTAACGGATGCTTCAGGAAATCCTTTGAAATATACCGTCAATAAAACCATGATGCGTATTGATCTTCCTAAAGTTCTGAAAAAAGGAGAAAAACTGGTTTTCAAAGTAGACTGGAATTACAATATCCCGAACCGAATGAAAATGGGTGGTCGTGGCGGTTACGAAAACTTCCCTGAAGAAGGAAACGATCTTTACACCATGACGCAATGGTATCCGAGAATGTGTGTATACAGCGATTTCCACGGATGGCAGAATCATCAGTTTACAGGAAGAGGAGAATTTGCTCTGGTTTTCGGAAATTTTAAAGTTTCGATGAATGTTCCCGCAGATCATGTTGTGGGTGGAACCGGAGAATGTAAAAACTACGATCAGGTTTTAACATCTGAGCAATTGGCAAGATATAACAAGTCTAAAACTTCTACTGAACCTGTAGAAATCGTGACTCTGGATGAAGCTAAAAAAGCAGAGAAAAATCATTCCAAGCAGAGAAAAACATGGACTTTTGAAGCAAATGACGTGAGAGATTTCGCATGGACTTCATCAAGAAAATTTGTGTGGGACGGAATGGGCGTTACGATTCCTGAAAACAACAATAAAGTAATGGCAATGAGCTTTTATCCTAAAGAAGCTTATGGATTATACAGAAAATATTCAACCAAAGCAGTTGCGCATACTATCAAAACCTATTCAGAATTCACCATTCCTTATCCATATCCTGTTGCGCAGTCTGTAGAAGCAGCAAACGGAATGGAATATCCGATGATCTGCTTCAATTACGGAAGAACGGAAAAAGACGGAACCTATTCCGAAGGAATTAAAAACGGAATGTTGGGCGTTGTGATTCACGAGGTGGGACATAATTTCTTCCCGATGATCATTAATTCAGACGAAAGACAATGGAGCTGGATGGACGAAGGATTAAACACTTTCGTGGAATATCTTACCGAAGAAAAATGGGATAATAAATTCCCGTCAAAAAGAGGTCCGGCGTGGACAATTGTGGATTACATGAAACTTCCGAAAGATCAGTTGGAGCCGATTATGAGCAATTCTGAAAACATTATTCAGTTTGGTCCGAACGCGTATTCCAAACCGGCAACCGGATTGAATATTCTTCGTGAAACGATCATGGGAAGAGAACTTTTTGATAAAGCTTTTAAAACCTATGCGAAAAGATGGGCTTTCAGACATCCTGAACCTGCAGATTTTTTTAGAACGATGGAAGACGCAAGCGGTGAAGATCTGGATTGGTTCTGGAGAGGCTGGTTCTATGGAACTGATCCTGTAGATATCGCGATTGATAAAGTGACGATTGCAACTCCGGATTTGAATACTGCTCCAAGAGAAGCCAAAGAAAATAAATATAAAGTTGATAAACCGGCTCTGAATGAATTTGAAGATATTTCAAAAATCAGAAACAGAGAAGATAAAAACATTACTTTCTATGTAGACAAAGACAAGGAAGCTCAGGATTTCTATTACAGATACGACAGAGGTCAGGAAAAAGTGGATAACAACAAAGAATACACTTCCAAATTCGACGGAACCGAACCTTTAACGCAGAAAGAAAAAGATAAATTTAAAAATCTTACCGCTTATCAATTTGATTTCGTTAACAAAGGAGGTTTGGTAATGCCGATTATTTTAGAATTTACTTTTGAGGACGGAACAAAACTTACCGACAAATCTTCTGCACAGATCTGGAGAATGAACGAGCAGAAAGTTTCTAAAACGTATTATTTTGAAAAGAAACTGAAATCTGTTCAGCTAGATCCGATGAGAGAAACTGCCGATATTGATACTTCCAATAATTTCTGGAGCAACGACGGCGGAACAGCACAGGTTTCCAAATTCGATCTATTTAAACAGAAAGAAGCAGGAAATGCAAGAGGCGCTTCTAACGGAAAAGTAAACCCGATGCAGGCTGCAGGGAAAAAATAAGCCGAAAAGTTCTGTAACTTTTACATAAAGGGCACTACTTATTATTAAAAAATCATGAGACTATTTCTGATCCTTTTAATAATGAGCAGTGCCCAATTTTTTGCTCAGAAAACCATTGTTCCAAGTAATGTAAAACTCGAATCGCAATACATTAAAGATGAAATTTCCGATGCAGTATGGTACGCCGAAAAAGGTGATCAGAAAATGGAAATCGGAAAAATAACCTCTGAGGTAAAAAAGTTAGACAAAAACAGACTTCTTCTTAAAACTACGGTAAAGATGAATCAGGCTCCGGACAAACCATGGACGGATTCTACGGTGGTTAGAATTTCAGATTTTCAGCCGATGTATCATTCTTCCTACAATATGATGAGAGACATGGTGATTAAGTTTGAAAAAAATAAAGCAACAGGATATTATTTCGATAAAAAAACACAGAAAAAAGACATTATCGACGAAAAAATTTCTACTGAATATTTTGACAGCAATGCGTATCCCGCAATCATAAGATTTATGCCTTTAAAAGAAAATATATCCGCAGAAATGCCGATTTTCGATTATAATCCGGCTGCTAAAAAAGGCGTTATAAAAGCCTATGTGGAAAATATAATCAAAGGAGATCTTAACGGTAATAAAGTCTGGATCGTAAAAACAACAGATGATATTCAGGACAGAAAGTCCGTCGTTACTTACTACATTGATACTTCAACAAGGAAGGTTTTAAAACAGGAAATAGATTCCGACGGAAGAAAAATGGTTATGGAATCTGTGAAATAAAAAGATTATTCTTTAAAAGTATTCAGAATCTGGATACTTTTTTTAGATTTGCACCTGATAAAAAACTTTAAAATATCCATGAAAAAACTTAGCCTTTTATTGGTGTTTATTCTTTCAGCACAAAACTTTTTTGCACAATCTCTACAATTTTATACAGGAAAAAGGGATTTCCTTCCCATAGAAATTCTAATGGAAGACGGCAGTACGAAAAAAGGATTTGCACAAGACTTTATGCTTCCTGATGTTGCAACATTCAGTTTCATGGGAAAAGGACCTAAATATGCCAATTTAGACAGAAAAGAAGTAAAATTTAAATCTTCAAAAAGCGATACCCAAGTACAATTAATCCCTGTTTCTGATATTAAAAGTTTATTGTATACAAATGAAGAAACCCAGGAGCAATTTCAACTGGACAAACGCCTGGTAAAAGAAATCAACAAAGATCAGGAACTGGAATCCGAAGGAAAAGTACTGATGCTTCCTTTGATGGAAAAAGGACTGATAAATCTTTATGGTTACAGAAGCATGATGTGCAAGGCAGATTTTGGAAATAATTATTCCGCAGCTTCCAATGGAAACGAAAACGATTGTCAGTTAACTTATGTAATGGTTTATTTAAGCAAACCAGACGACACCGTTGCCATTGCGCCGGTAGATTATCCTTCATTAAGTCCCTTAGATTTATTTAATCTTAAAACATTATACAAGAAATTCTATACAGCCTATGAAATAGTAGGAGCAGACTGTCCTGAGTTTCTGAAAAAAGTAGATGAAGCAAGACAGAACGATTATTTTTCCAATAAAACTTTTAAGGAAAAGAAAAGAGCAACAGATGACGAAAGAAAAGCAGCACTTAAAGGTAAAAGAGGAGCTGAAGCATCAAAAATAAATATGAAATATAAATCAGCAATATACACTGATATCTATAAAAAACTGATCGACGATTACGAAGATTCTTGTCATTAATAAAATACAAGTCACCTCATTTTTGAAGTGACTTTTTTTCTGCCAAAATTTCCGTTCAAAAAAAATTAGTCTGCCAAAATTTTCTTTTGCCTGTGTTGGCATACAATTAGAGAATTTCAAGACAGAAATAATTAAAAAAATTAAATATATTATGTCAGTAAACTTTAAACCATTAGCAGACAGAGTTTTGATCGAGCCGATCGCTGCAGAAACTAAAACAGCTTCAGGTATTATTATTCCGGACACCGCAAAAGAAAAACCTCAGGAAGGTACTGTTGTGGCAGTTGGCCCGGGCAAAAAAGATGAGCCTACAACTGTAAAAGTGGGTGACAAAGTTCTTTACGGAAAATATTCAGGTTCTGAATTGAAATTGGAAGGAAAGGATTATTTAATTGTAAAAGAAGGAGATTTACTAGGAATAATTGGCTAATAGCTTTTTGCTTTTGGCAGATGGCTTTCCAGCATTGAAAATAGTAAATGAGAGATTTCAAAAAATTTGAAGTTTGGCAATTAAGCCATCAACTGACTTTAAAAATTTATACCTCAACCAAAAATTTTCCAAAGGAAGAAATGTTTGGGTTGACCTCTCAAATCAGGAGATCATTTGCTTCTATCGGATATAATATTTCGGAAGGAAGCGGAAGAAATTCAGATAAAGAGTTTGCTAATTTCATCAATATTGCGCTGGGATCATCCAACGAAGCAGAAAACCAATTAATTCTTGCTAAAGATTTAGATTACATTAATGAAAATGAATACCAAAATCTTTCAGAAGAATTAACCCTGCTAAAAAAGAAGCTTGTCACGCTTTGGAACAGGCTTAACGGAAATTAAAATCAAATTATAAAAAATAAACCGCGAATTGCTAAAGCCAAAAGCTAAAAGCAAATCGCCAAAAGCTTAAAACAATGGCAAAAGAAATAAAATTCGATATCGAATCAAGAGACGCTTTAAAAAGAGGTGTTGATGCATTGGCTAATGCAGTAAAAGTAACTTTAGGACCAAAAGGTAGAAACGTAGTCATCGAAAAATCTTTCGGTGCTCCTCACGTTACCAAAGATGGGGTTTCAGTTGCAAAAGAAATCGAACTTGAAGACAGAGTAGAAAACATGGGAGCGCAAATGGTAAAAGAAGTGGCTTCCAAAACCAATGATATCGCAGGAGACGGTACTACTACCGCTACTGTTCTGGCACAGGCTATCGTAAGAGAAGGTCTTAAAAACGTAGCTGCAGGTGCAAACCCAATGGATTTAAAAAGAGGGATCGACAAAGCGGTTGCAACAGTGGTTGAAAACCTGAAAGCTCAGTCTCAGGAAGTTGGAGATTCTACAGATAAAGTAAAGCAGGTAGCTTCTGTTTCTGCGAACAACGACGAAACAATCGGTGCTTTAATCGCTGAAGCGTTCGGAAAAGTAGGTAAAGAAGGTGTTATCACAGTAGAAGAAGCTAAAGGAATCGATACAACGGTAGACGTTGTAGAAGGGATGCAGTTCGACAGAGGATATCAGTCGCCGTATTTCGTGACAAATCCTGAAAAAATGTTGGCTGAACTTGAAAATCCATACATCCTTTTGGTTGAGAAAAAAATCTCTTCCATGAAAGAATTACTTCCTGTTCTTGAACCAATTGCTCAGGGAGGAAAATCTTTATTAATTATCTCTGAAGAAGTTGAAGGAGAAGCTTTGGCAACTTTAGTGGTAAACAAATTAAGAGGTTCTCTTAAAATTGCTGCAGTAAAAGCACCTGGATTCGGAGACAGAAGAAAAGCGATGTTGGAAGATATCGCAATCTTAACAGGAGGACAGGTAATTTCTGAGGAGCAAGGTTTCACAATGGAAAACATTTCTTTAGATATGTTGGGAACTGCTGAGAAAGTTTCTATCGACAAAGACAACACAACGATTGTAAACGGTGGTGGTGACGACAGCAAAATCAAAGGAAGGGTTGCACAGATCAAAGCTCAGATGGAAACTACTACTTCTGACTACGACAGAGAGAAACTTCAGGAAAGACTGGCTAAATTAGCAGGAGGTGTTGCTGTACTTTACGTAGGTGCTGCTTCTGAAGTGGAAATGAAGGAGAAAAAAGACAGAGTGGACGATGCGCTTCACGCAACAAGAGCTGCAGTAGAAGAAGGTATTGTTGCAGGTGGTGGTGTTGCTTTGGTAAGAGCAATCGCTTCTCTTGAAAGCCTTTCCGGTGCAAATGCAGACGAAAATACAGGAATTAAGATCGTGAAAAGAGCAATCGAAGAGCCATTGAGACAAATCGTTGTCAACGCAGGAGGAGAAGGTTCTGTAATCGTTGCGAAAGTAGCAGAAGGAAGCGGAGATTTCGGGTACAATGCAAAAACAGACGAGTATGTAAACATGCTTGAAGCTGGTATCATCGATCCAACAAAAGTAACAAGAGTTGCCCTTGAAAATGCAGCTTCTGTTTCAGGAATGCTTTTAACAACAGAATGTGTAATCACAGAAGTGAAAAAAGACGAACCAGCAATGCCAATGGGTGGCGGAATGCCGGGAATGATGTAACAGCGTGTCGCTAAGACCATTCAATATACTAACCGCTCTATTTTATAGGGCGGTTTTTTTGTTTCTATTATGGTTTTCCTTAAGTAAATAGTATATTTATTATTTATATTTGATAATAATAAATGGTTAAATCAACGCAAATAGCAATGTATAATCACATATTATTAATATACTTAATTAAATTAATTAATATTAATTTGATAAATGTATAATTTAGATATTATTGAGATTTAAAACTAATTGCATAAAAATAAAAATAGTTAAAATATGGGAGAAACAACTCAACCCAATAGTATTGCTCCTCAAATTGTTTTACCTGAGGAGCAATTAACATACTTACAAAAAGAACTAATAAATGTTCGACCGGAATTATTTGATAATAAATATATCAATGAAGCACATCGAGTATTAACTGCTGGAGGTTTAAGAAGTGCTATTGGTTGTTATTGGAATGCGGTAAGCGATGATTTAAGAAGAAAAGTAATGCACCGTAGCTTAGATTTATTTAATAAAGAAATGAATAAAAATGTAAAGGATTATGAAGGTTTTCAACGTGATGTAACTGATAATGATCTTATTGAAGGAGCATACAAAATTGGTGTATTAAGTTGGGAAGCAAAAAAAGTTATACATCAGGCAAGGGAAACAAGAAATATATTTGATGGTCATCCCGATAGTTCTGATCCTAGTTTATTTAAGGTTCTAAATATGTTAGCTGATTGTAATAAATATGTGTTATCTCAAGAATTTCCAGTACCCATAATTAATGTAAACGATTATATAACAAAAATGGATACAGATACTTATGATAAACATGAGTTAGCAGTTGAGCAAGCATTCATCGATTTACCTATAATTTATAAAACTGAGATGGCAAATAAATTTTTCACTTACTATATTTCAGATACTATTTCCACTAGATTTAGAGGTAATATAGAGTTTAGTTTTCCTATTTTATGGAGAGTTTTACCTAAAGAATCTAGAGAACAAATTAGTCAACGGTTTGACAAAATGTATTTGGAAGGTGACGCTGATAAAAATGAAAAAGGCATTGAATTGTTAAGCCATGTGGACGGACTACGTTATTTAAGTACTACAACACGAAAGTTAATATTTGAACCTAAAATTAAAGAATTAGAAGAAAATTTAGATAATTGGAATGAAGAAGCTAGAATAGCAAAAGATTTATACAGTTATGGCTCTGTTATTCCAGACACATTAGTTAGTCGTTTTGTAAATGCTATTACTTTAACATATGTAGGTTATAAAGGTTCAAGTTATAGTTATGCAAGAACTGCATTTTATTCGGATGGAGCCGCTTCACGAATTTCTAAAATGTTTGAAAAATTTGATAACAAATCCGCTGAAGAATTTGTAAAAACTATTAAAACTGATACAACATTAAAATCAAGAATTAGTAGTGTTGGTCAATTACGTAGATTAAGAACTTTAGGAGATATTTTATTGAATAAACCAGAAATAACTGGAGAAGTTAGAACATTTATAGAACTTTTAGTTGATGAAGAAAAAACAAAAGAATTTTTTCAAGAATTAAATAAGAAAAATTAAAAAAGTTACATAAACCGATGTTACAGATTTGCAATCCGTGCTATCGGGTTATCAATTTATAATATAAATAGCTTTTTAAAAATAAAATATATGATAAGTGATTTATCCGATGTCGCGGATTTACAATCCGTGACATTTTCCTATCAAAGAATTTCGTTCGTAAAAATTTCCAATCAATGCTTATACAATATAAAAATTTAAATCACGGATTAAAAATCCGCAATATCGAGTTAAATTAAAAATAATGAGAAACGATATCAAAAATTATTAAATATGAAACGATATAAATTTTTCATTGTTATACTTTTTATCTTAGGATGGAATATAATGTATGCTCAGTCTCGACTTCCTTTATACAAAATGGTTATGAATAGTGATGCTATACTAATAGCCGAAACAACAGAATTTTCGTATAACAATAATCAACAAAATGAATTTTATATAGAAAATAATATAAAATTTGGAAATACTTTCACTATTTTAAAAAATAGATACAATCAAAATTTTAAAAAGCTAAAAGTTAAAATTGAGACCAATAATAATGATTTTTATGAAAATATTAACGGTGAAGAATGCTCCGGAATAAGTAATATTATACAAAAAGACAAAAAATACTATAATATATTTTTTATTAAAAGAAAAGACAAGAAATATTTTATCATTGCCCATTTATGGAATAATATTCTAGTAGAAGATTTACCTTTTTTTGAAAATAATGTAAACAAGATAAATTTAATTTCCAGAGAGAAAAATTTAACAAATAAATACAAGAAAATAAAAGAATGGTTTGATAATTCAAATAAAAACCACCCTACTGGATATATGATAGAAACTCCCTTAACAGAGGAATTAATCAACTTTTTCAAAAAAAGATAATTAATAAACTACCCTGATGCAAATCTGCGATATCGAGGTTTACTCATCAATTTTATACTTTTCTATATCAAAGTCAAAATCAAATAATTCTTTTGGATGAATCTGTAATGCTACGGCAAACTTTATCATAGTTTTCAAAGTTAAATTTCTTTTTCCTTTTTCATATTTACTTACTTCTGCCGAATCAATACCTGTTAAAAATTCCAAATCTTGTTGAGTTTGGTTATTTTTCATTCTAATTTCAGAAATACGTTTTCCTATCAAAATTTGCAGGTCTTTGTGAAAATCCATTAATACTATGTTTTCATCTAAATTGCATTTATAAAAAATAAATATTATTGGGATATATGCCAGTATTGTGATTTTTTGTTATATTTGTCGAATAAAAGCATTTAATATAAAATCAATTGATTATTTAGAGATTAAAAACACAATTTATCATATACCCTTGGTTTGTATAGGCAGGAAGTTCAGGCATTTTTACAACTTCCTCCTGTACAGCCAGAAAAATGTAAAAACAAATAACCAAAACCAAATTTATCAGATAACAAAAACAACATGATGAATTCAAGAAAACTTAAAATTTATTCAAGATTTCAGAAAAGCAGCAACCGACTGATCATCGTTCCGGAAATCCGCCTCAGAGGAAAATGGCTGATGAACTCGGCTTCGGAGAAGGAAAAATGGTGAATATTCAGCAGAAGAAAAACAATGGTTTGTGTATGCATACAATCTACGAATGTGTAAATTTGAAAGTCAGCCGCAATGAATTAAAATCACTATGAAACATCTCTTGATCTGCATTTTTATTTCTGTGTTGCTTGTAAGTTGCAGCGCTTCAAATCTCAATAAAAAAACAGGTAACGATGCTGCGCCTGTTTATACTACAACAAGTTATCTCGACATAAAGCTGGATTCTAACAAACAACTTCCTTCCAATCCGTACATTCTGGAATTTACAAACGGTAAAAAAACAGTGATGTTTTGCGGTGTAGCTCATCTCACAGACGATTCGGATATTGAAAATCCAATGTTTGCAAAAATTGAGCAGAACTTTTTTGCCTTCAGACCCAATATTGCCATTAATGAAGGAGGCGACATCTCAAAGAAAATTTATACTTCTAAACAGGATGCCTTATTAAAGGATGGAGAAATTGGATTAACCAAAATACTGAGTGACAGTTTAAAAATAAAAACAGTTGACGGAGATCCGCCAGTTTCCTTCGAGTTTAAAGAATTACTTAAAAGCTATTCTAAAAAAGAATTCTTGGCGTACATCATTACAGAACGCCTTATGTGGGGACTTAAAGGACAGCACATTACAGACCTCCGCGAAATAGAAAAAAGATACAATACATTTATAGAAAACTATATCATTAAAAAAGGCGGTGTAGCATTATCCAAGTCCGAACAGAAGTTCAGTTTCTATAAATCCGGTTATGAGCAGCTGTTGAAACGTCCTTTCGACATTTTGGAACTTGAACCTACAAATCCCTTTGAACCCGTGGGGAAATTTCAGGAAATCGGAAGAAAATCCAAAGAAATACGCGACCAGTTTTTACTAAGTACCGTTGATAAATTATTAGACAGCAACGACAGAATATTTATTGTTTTTGGCGGATGGCATTTATTAACCTGTAAACCCGGACTTGAAGAAATCATTAGCAGAAAAAGAGAATAACTTTTATTAATATTTAAAAAGATGCGGCGGATTTGAAATCTGTGACATTTCCCTACCCAAGAACCTCGTTCGTAAAAATATCTAAAAACTAATATCAGAATATTTTTCACTTTACTATAAGTCCTGAAATTAATCCGATTACAAATATACTATACCGATTTTATTAAACTTTTTTACTATATTTAAATTATTGCAGTTCGCTTGAAGTTCGGGAATATAAAGAACCGTTATAAATAAGGCGATAATCAATAAAAAACTAAAAACAAAAAAGTGAAAACAAATTTAAGTGCTTTAAATGAGAAACAGCAAGATGCCGTTATTAGCGAAGATAAGAGACTTTTAGTTCTTGCAGGAGCAGGTTCAGGAAAGACAAAAACACTTTTGCAAAAACTCATTTACTTAATTGAAGAAAAAAATGTGAATCCTTCCGGCATTCTTGCGATTACTTTTACAAAAAACGCAACAAATGAGATGATTGACCGGCTTATCATTTCTGCAGACGAAAGTGGTGAATACGAAAAACAACTTTTTGACAAGCAAAAAAGCATTGCAGACAAAGAAAAAGAAAGATTTTTACAACAGAAGAAATACACATGGATCGACGGACTTACCATTAAAACTTTTCATAGCTTCTGTTACAGTGTTTTACGTAATTATGGTGTAAATGAGTTTGATAACAAATTCAAAATAATAGGAGACGAAAAGCGCGACGACGAGAGTGAACTTTCAAAACACATTGCTCCCGAAACGGCTTTTGAAGTAATGCATAAATTACTTATAGACGAATGTGAAAACACAGAATACCTGTTAAAGCTGAAACGCTATATACTGGATTATATCATAGACAAAATCCATTTAAAACAAATAGATCCTAAATATATACCCAAAGACGGAAAATATTTTACTACACTTAACGGAACAAAAGTACGTTCGAAATCAGAACAATTTATTGCAGATTGGTTTTATCGCCACAGCATAAAATTCGAATATGAACCTTTGCTAAACATTAAAGATTTTACTTTTACTCCTGATTTTTATATCCCGAATGCAAATCTTTACCTTGAGCACGTTAGCAATAAAAGTTACTCAACAAAAGATAAAGAAGAACAGTTTAAAATAGGAAATTTTTTGCTAATCAGGACTTTTGAAAGTATGACAAAAGATTCTGCTTTGTTCAATCACACGCTCGACAAAATTGTTAAAAATCGTTTACCATCAGATTATCACCAAAATATTTCCATAAACTTTAAAGAAGAATTTAATGGCTATCATGAAAACGTGAAAGATTTTATTCTACAAATCTTAAGAATTACTGATATGATAAAAGTTGAAAACATCTGCATAGATAAAGTTTCAGAAAACGCTGGGAAAGATCAACACGAACGTGTACGCTTTTTTTATGAGTTGGCAATTCCCATTGTGAAAAAATATATTCATTATTGTACAAACAAATCTTACCTTGACTTTAACGATTTAATTTCACGAACAGCTTCATTGTTTCAAAATCACGAAGATATAGCAAACAAATACAAAGGAAAATTTCAATATATCTTGGTTGATGAGTTTCAAGACGTAAACAATTTACAAGTAGAGCTTATTAAATTATTACTTACCAACAATACCCAGTTATTCTGCGTTGGTGATGATTGGCAGAGTATTTACGGTTTCAGAGGATCAAATGTGAGCTATATTGTAGAATTTGAAAAACACTTTGCAAATGCAAAAACAATAAAACTCAATCTAAATTATCGTAGCACACAAAATATTGTTGGTGCAAGCAACGAAGTTATTAAACATAACAAATTTAAGGTAGAAAAAGACGTTCAGGCATCAAAAAAATCCGAACATAAGATCGTTGTTTTCGCAGGAAATACAGAAGACGAAAATCTGCAATTTTGTACAGATAAAGTAAAAGAGCTGTTAGAAGACGGGATAAACAATGATGAAATTTTATTTCTGTACAGACGAAGTAAGATGTTTACGCCTTATTTTTTCAGATTTAAAAATGAAAATATTCGTGTTCAGAGTAAGACAATACATGCATCCAAAGGACTTGAAGCAAAAGTTGTTTTCATTATTGGTTTAACGGAAGGCAATGGTGGATTTCCGGATATTTGGCTTGAAGACAGGATTTTCCAAGTGATAAAACAAGCAAATCACGATCTGCTTATGGAAGAAGAAAGACGTCTATTTTATGTTGCTATTACCAGAGCCAAAGAAAAGCTTTTTTTAATTACTCAAAAGGGAAATGAATCGAGTTTCTTAAAAGAAATTCCAACTACATACACAGTTCGAACTACAAACAAAATTAAACAGGTTTTTGATAAGGTAATCCTGTGCAGCACTTGTTTCAGCCAATTAGAAAAACTTCATAAATTTTGTCCATATTGTGGACAAAAAATATCAGAACAAAAAGACGAAATTGAAAACAATGAAAAAGAATAGATTTCCAAAGTGTTAAAATTTGCCTGCGTGTTACAAAAATATAATGATGTTACAGCAAAAAACCGATGAAAAAAATAACCTCCCTCCTTTTCATAATACTGTCAATTATCTGTTTCGGGCAGAAAACCGTTCATTTTGCTGATTCTATTCGCAAAGCGTTTCATATTCCCGAAATCAGCTACGCCGTAATCGACAGCAAATCTACACTGGAAATTGCAGCATTAGGAAAACATTCAGTTGATCTTCAGGACACGGCAACTCTAAACGACAGATTCCACATTGGTTCCAACACCAAAGCAATGACTGCATTTATCATTGCCAAATATGTGGAAGCCGGAAAATTAAAATGGACGACCAAATTTTTCGATCTTTTCCCCAAATGGAAGTCGAAAAGCAAACCCGAATACGCCAATATTACGTTACAGGATCTCCTTTCCCACAAAGCAGGAATTCAGCCGTTTCAGGGAGAAGACGATCCCAAAATTCCGGATTTTAAAGGAACTCATCAGGAAAAAAGAAAACAGTTCGGAGAGTTTGTACTGACGTTAGAACCTGCAAAAACAGACGAACAGCATCCTTTTGTCTATTCCAATGCAGGATATACTTTAGCGACTTTAATGGTAGAAAAAGTAACTGGTAAAAACTGGGAACAACTGGTTGATCAGGTCTTTAACAAAGATTTAAAATTAAACGTACAATTATCGTGGCCGGAAAATCAGGATAAGAAAGACACTTGGGGACATTTTACAGAAGATGGTAAACTACAACCGGTTCCTTCCACTTTTGATTATCATCTGGATTACACAGAACCTTCGGGAGATATCAATATAAAACTGAAAGATTATATCAAATTCATTCAGCTTAATATTCAGGGGCTTGAAGGAAAAAACAATTACCTGAAAGCCAAAACGTATACTTTTATTCACAAAGGAATTCCGAATTATTCGATCGGATGGTTTAATATTTACGAGAACGGAAAGGAACTTTCTACCCATTCCGGTACAGCAGGAACGTATTACAGCCTTGTTCATATCGACAGAATAAAGCACAAAGCGTATATTATTTTCGCCAACTCTTTTAATCCGGATACTCAACAAGGCGTGAGACTGTTGATGAGAAAACTGAAGGAAAATTATGGAAGTTAGGATTTTTTGTTGAAGATGAGAGCCTTGCAACAATTGAAGCTCAGATGTCGCGGATTTTTAATCCGTGACGTTTACCTACCAAGAACATATTTCGCAAAAAATTTGCAACCTATACTTTCAGAATATAAAAATTAAAATCACGGATTACAAATCCGCGAGATCGGGACAATAATACTTTGAGAAAATGAACAAAATTATTTTATTACTTATTTGCTTGACAACTTACAATTTTGGACAAGCTCAAACAATTGACACACTTATAAATGTTGGAAATCACAAATTGCACTTTAACATTATTAAAGGAAAAGGAACACCAATCCTTTTTGAAGCAGGAAATGGCGATGATGGTAGTGTTTGGCAATCAATAACAAACGAAATTCATAAGCAAACAAAAGCTACAATAATAACTTATGACAGAGCTGGGTTAGGAAAAAGTGAAATTGATACGACAAAAATCAGCTTCCAAAACGAAGTAAAAGACTTAGAAATAGCTTTAAAAAAATTAGGCTATTCTAAAAAAATATTCATTGTTTGCCATTCTTTTGGTGGTTATTATGCTTCATTATTTACTCATCGGAATATAAAAAAGGTAAAAGGAGTTGTTTGTATAGACATTGCTACACCTTGCTTTTTTACAAAAAAATGGTCGGATGAATTTATCCAAACAATAAAAGAGGAAGATTGGAAAATGATTAAACAATATAAACCAGGTTTGTTTTATGCTTTAAATAGCTTTTCAAATACAGCCGAATTTATGCAAGACAAGTTTTTAAGTTCAAAAACACCTGTAACAATGATTATGGCGGAAAACATCCAACCAATGATAAAAGAAGATGAAAAGGAAAAATGGATAAATTGTTGTAAGGAATTGGGAACAATGCCAAATCATAATTTTGTAATTGCTAAAAATGCTGACCATAAGGTTTGGGAGAGAAACCCAGCAATCGTTATTGAAGAAATAGTAAAACTGTACAAAAAAACTAAATGAACATAGGAATATTTACCTACGGAACAAGAGGAGATTTACAACCATATGTCGCATTGGCTCTTGGACTTATGGAAAAAGGGCATCAAGTAACCCTTTCTGCAACGGAAGACTTTAAAGACTTTGTTGAAGGTTTTGGTGTCGCATTTCAGCCACTTTGGGGAAATGCCGAAACAATGATGAACTCAAAAGAAGGACAAAGCATTTTGCAGACAGAGAACTCAATAAAATTAATGAAGTATTATTTCAAAGTACTTCACGACAACAGAGACCCTTTGAGAAAAAGCTATTATGAAGCAATTTCAAAAGTTGATTTTATCATTGCTAACTCAATGACACTTCCAATTTTAAGTGCTATTGCTGAAATACAAAATAAAAAAGTTGCATTAAGTTATTTTATGCCACCGGTTGTTCCAACGGTTGAATTTCCATTAGGTGATTTTGATTTTTTTAATTTTCCTTGGTACAATAAACTCACTTATAAAATCGCACAAGGTTTCTTTTGGAAATTCATAAAACAAGACACCAACGAGTATAGAAAAGAACTTGGTTTGCCTGAACTAAAAGAGAATTTAGTTACATATCTTGACAAACAAAAAATATTGGACTTGTACTGTTTAAGTCAGTCATTAATTCCACAACCAAAAGACTGGGAAAGCCATCATAAAATAACTGGTTTTATAAATATTCCAAAACACACACGAGAAAATCATTTTTTGGACCAAACAACAAGCGAACTTTCTGAATGGTTATCTAATGGCGACAAACCCATTTATATTGGTTTCGGCAGTAATGGAGTTGGTAACACAGCAAAGTTTTCTAAAATCTTGACACAAGTTTTAGAGCAAACCAATGAACGAATTTTGTTTTGTACAGGCTGGTCACAGTTTGACAATTTGCCAACAAACAAAAATTTATTTGTAACGAAGTATGTAAATCACGAAACAATTTTACCACAATGCAAAATAGGAGTTTTTCACGGTGGTGCAGGAACTTTGGCAACGATGTTAAGACACAATTTACCAGTAATCATTGTTTCATTTTATACAGACCAACCAACTTGGGGGAAAATTGTTGAACGAAAAAAATTAGGTGTACATATTCCTGTAAAAACTTTATCGGCTGACAAACTAATTTCGGCTATTCAAAAAGTTCAAATAAAGGAAATAGAAAATAATGTTTCAATAGTTGGGCAACAAATCAGAGACGAAAATGGTCTTGACAATGCTATAACTGAAATTGAAAAATACTTTAACGAATGAAATTAATACGGCACATAACATCGGTTTGGCAATATGGCGGCTGAAGTGCTTCTATTAAACATTTGTGCAAGGTTCAATAGCAGTAATTCTATTGAACTTTTGTGCCAAAATTCCGCCACATCGCAAAGCCGAGCTGATCGTTAGCTGTAATCTTAAAACAACGGAACGCAAAAATGAAAATCATAAAAATTATACCATTTTTATTACTAAATTTTCCAGATGTCGCGGATTTGCAATCCGTGACATTTACCTACCAAGAACATCTTTCGCTAAAATTTGCAATCTATACTTTCAGAATATAAAAATTAAAATCACGGATTACAAATCCGCGACATCACGTTTAGATCCTAATGTCACAATTCGTGTGAAATAATACATCATTTTAAATCCACCAGTTCTGACAAAGAAACTTCCAAAGCAGCAGCCAATTCCAGTAAAGTATAAAGTGTAGGATTTACTTTTCCGTTTTCCAATTTTTCAATTGCCTGTCGGTCTTTATTACAGGCACGGGCAAAATCCGACTGGCTCCACCCTTTCTGTTCTCGAAGCATAATAATTCTTTTACCCAATTCTGTCTTTAGCTGTTCTCTCGTCATAATTCAAATGTCAGCTAATTCGCTTACAAATTTGTCATACAAAAAGTTGACAAATTGATTTTTTTTTATACATTTGTCATATAAAAATACGACAATAATGAATTCAAGAAAACTAAAAATCCATTCAAGATTTCAGAAAAGCAGCAATCAACTCATCATCGTTCCGGAAATAAGGCTCAGAGGAAAATGGCTTGATGAACTGGGTTTCGGAAAAGGAAAAACTGTACACATCCAGCAAAAGAAAAAGAAGCTAACCATTACTGTTGCGAACTAGTAAAATTAAAGTAACGGATTGCAAATCTGCGACATCAGTTGATTATAAAATACTTGGACGCATGTTATAAATTTAAATTTGACGCAATAATTAAATTTAAATGTTGCCTGCAATGCTACAGGCGACCGTGCTAACAAGAAACAGACGAACTAAAACAAACGGACAAAAATCAAAAAATCGTATCTTTCAGACGATTTTTTCATTAAAAATGGAGCTTACACAGGAACAATATGACATCATAAATTCAACGGGCAACATCAAAATAAATGCTGTTGCAGGTTCGGGTAAGACTACGACCATAATTGAATACGCCAAAGCACGACCCAAGACATCCAAAATTCTTTACCTTGCTTTCAACAAATCAGTAAAATTAGAAGCACAGAAAAAATTTATGGACAAAGGACTTGACAACGTAAAAGTTGAAACTGCACATTCGCTTGCATACAAGCACATTGTTTTCAAACACGAATACAAAGTCCGACATCAAGGTTACAAGACAAACGAAATAGCCGAGTTGCTTAACTTGCAAGGTAACGGAGAAAAGCACGCTGAATACATTGTTGCGAACCACATCAATAAGTTTATTGCATATTTCTGTAACAGCGACAAACAAAAAATTCAGGACTTAAATTATCTTGGAACTGTTTCCGACAATAAAGCTAAAGCATTTGTAACAATCTTTTACGACTACATTGAGAAACAAACACGCTTACTTTTAAACAAAATGGACAAAGGCGAAATTGAAATCACACACGACTTTTATCTCAAAAAATTTCAACTTTCAAACCCGACACTTCATTACGACTACATTTTGTTTGACGAAGGACAAGATGCTTCATCGGCAATGCTTGACGTTTTCTTTAAGCAAAAAGCAACCAAAGTAATCGTTGGCGACACGCACCAACAAATTTACGGTTGGCGTTATGCCGTGAACTCACTTGAAAAAGCAGATTTCAAAACTTATAATCTTTCAACAAGTTTTCGTTTCAGTCAAGACATTGCAAGCTTAGGAATGGAAGTTTTGAGATTAAAAAAACATATCAACAACGAACCAAATTTTTCAATAATAGGAAAAGGCACAACCGACAAAGTAAAATCAAAAGCGGTAATTGGAAGAACAAATCTTGGTTTGCTTTTGAAAGCGATTGAGTATGTAATGGAAAAGAAAAAAGTTAAGAACATTTATTTTGAAGGCAACATCAGTTCTTACACTTATGCAGACGAAGGAGCTTCGCTTTATGACATTCTAAATCTTTACAACGAAAAACGACACCTTATCAAAGATAAGCTAATCAAGGAAATGAAAAACCTTGATGAATTAGAAGATTATATTGAAAAAACCGAAGACGTTCAACTTGGAATGATGATTGAAATTGTGCGAGAATACGGCAACAAAATTCCAAACATCATAAAAGCAATTAAAGAAAAGCACATTGACAACGATGACAAAGAAAAAGCAGAAATGATTTTTTCAACTGTTCATCGTTGCAAAGGAATGGAATACGATGCTATTCAACTTGTCAACGATTTTATTTCAGAAGAAAAATTAGAAAAATTTTTAGAAGACAAAGAAAAAAGCATCAATCCTGACAAACTAAATGAAGAAATCAACCTTTTGTATGTTGCCGTTACACGAACAAGAAACAGTATTCACATTCCTGAAACACTAATGCCAAAAGAATTTCCACGTTCTTCGCAAATTCACATAATGAAAGTTTCAAGCGAAGAAGAAAAGGAAAAACTTGTAACACCAATACAATCCAAAACCACAAATCTGCAAACAGAAAAACAAGAACAGACAAATGGCAAAGCATATTCTTATGACGAAATAAGAGAAAAACATAAAGACGCATACAAACCTTGGACAGACGAACTTGACCAAGAATTGACAGTAATGTATTGCGAAGGCGTGAATGTTCGTGATTTGGCAATACATTTCGGACGAACAAAAGGTGCAATCCGTTCACGAATTAAAAAACTTGAACTTGAAGAATTGTATGGCTGACAAAAACTTTGAAATAATAAAAAAAGCACATCAGGCAATAGGGGTTTGGCGTAATAGCCTGCCAACGCACAAATCCAACGCTCAACGGCTACTACGCCAAGCCCCGGAACGTTAGCTGCCATTTTACACCAACATTATGCAAATATTTGATACGGAAAAAATCGAACTAGTCAAGCAGATTGTAAAAGAAGGAAAACTTCCCCAATTTGTATATAAATATTAAAACTAATCAATTTTACAGAAGATGTCTTAAGAGAAAGTAAAATTCGGTTTGGAAGTCCAGTAAATTTTAATGACCCCATTTGATTGTCAATTAATTCCAGATAACCAGATGTCGCAGATTTACAGCCCATGACATTTACCTACCAAGAACATCTTTCGCAAAAAATTTGCGACCTATACTTTCAGAATATAAAAATTAAAATCACGGATTACAAATCCGCGACATCGGTATTTTAATATCCAGTGGATTTAGACTTGCGGCTTTTACTTGAATTAAAACATCGTCTGCCGTAGCAATTGTTGGTTGAGGAATATTATTGAGAGCTAAAACTTCTGATGCTCCAAAATTTTGATATTGTATTACTTACATTTTTAAGTTTAAAATATTTTATTTAAATCAATGTATTCCACCTTTTCTAAATATGGAAAAAAAGGTAAACTTTCTATTTTATTAGCCACTTGTTCCATTTCCATATCTTTAAAAAAAAGCATTGCACCATTGGCATCTGTTCTTACAAAAAAGTTTTCAATAATTCCTTCTTCTTTCCACTTCATTACCATTGGTATTTCTTTTTGCTTCAAAGCCTCAAAATCCACATCTGGATAATTAGAAGCGTATTTTGTTGTTATAACTGCTATTCTGTTCATTTTTTTAATTTTATTTAGTTGTACCACAAATTTATTACCTTTGACTAAAAATTTTGTATTAACAATAAATATGTGTATAGGCTAAAATTTTAGACTAATGGAAAACAAAGCGGTTAGGAAGACAAAAGAGTTTACACCAGGTAACTGCCCTGTTGTGTATTGTATGAATATTATTGGTGGAAAATGGAAACCAAGTATTATTCATATGATACGAACAGACAGAAATCGTTATAGTGTTTTACTTAAAAACATAACGGAAATTAGTAAACAGACTTTGACGAATCAGTTAAGAGAATTAGAAACAGACGGAATAATTGAAAGAATTATTTTTCCTGAAATCCCACCAAGAGTTGAATATAATATAACTGACTATGGAAAAACCTTGTTGCCTATTATTGACAGTATGTATCAATGGGGACGACAACATATGAAAACAGACAACAAAGGATATTGCGATGAAAAATAAAACTACCTACAACATCGGTTTGGCAAAAGCAGGGCTGAAGTGCAAACTTCAGCTTTTGTGCTTCTATAAAATTTTTGTACATTAACCGAACGGAAGTGCTTCGATTGCCCTGCCTTCGCCAAGCCACAAACCGTTAGCAGTAATGCTCTCAAAACCGCAAAACAAAAACATAAAATGAATCAATAATGAAAAAAAATATTTTAATACTTCTATTCTTTATTACAGTAGTTTCTTGTAAAGAAAAAACTCAAGAAATTGAAAAAACAGAAATTAAGCCAAAAAATCAAATTCAACCCAAAACTGATTTATTAAAAGAAAATTCGGATGCAATTGATGAAATCAAATTTATGAAAGTAGATATGGCGAATTTTCCAATATCTGAAGAAACTTCTTTCGACACTTATGATGAATCATATAGAGAAAATCATCCTGATGGAAGAGTTTATAAAAAGCTAAAAAAGAACAAATACAAAAATTAGGACTTCAAGATTGGCTTAAAAACGGAAGGGATATTTCTGTTAATTATGAACTGCCCTATTCTGAAAATTTCAGAACATTTGTATTTACATTTCAAGATGGAGAAATGGAACTTAAAACCTTTATGGTGACTTTTGACAAAAATTTCAAGAAAATTGACACATTGCAAATTGCTTACGACGAAATTGCGGAATCTTGGATGTGGACAAAAAGCGAGATTTCCAAAAGCAAAATTGAAGTGAAAGATTATAACGAATCCAGTGGAGAAACAGAGATTACGACAACAATTTATAAAATTGACGAAAATGGTAAATTTGTAACACTTTCGAAGAGTGAACCAAAAATGAAATAAGCACTATCCGATAGCGCGGATTTGCAATCCGTCATTTTACAATATGGAAATTACAAATCCGTGACATCGCGAGAATTACACTGCTTTTGTGAAGTTTTTTTACAAGTAATCTAAAGGACTTTTGACTTTACTTTTGGAAATATCTGTAATATGGGTGTAAATTTCTGTGGTTTTAATATCATTATGCCCTAAAAGTTCTTTAATTATTCTGATATCTGTACCGTTTTCTAAAAGATGCATTGCGTAAGAATGGCGCAGTGTATGAACGGTTGCGGGAGAACTGATGTTTGCCTTTTTCAATGAGTTTTTAAATACCTGCTGCACACTTCTTTTTGAGTATTGTTCTGTATTTTGACCTTCAAACAAATACGTTTTCGGCTGATACATTTTAAAATACACTCTCAATAATTCCAGCAATTTGGGAGAGAGGTTTACAAATCTGTCCTTCTTCCCTTTTCCCTGTCTGATTAAAAGAACAGATTCCTGAGATTTTATATCCGATATTTTCAGTTCCAGAACTTCACTTAATCTCAGACCACACGAATAAATTGTAGTGAGGAGAGCTTTATGCTTTATATTCTCGGTGCATTCAAGAATCTTTTTTACTTCGTTACAGGTAAGAAACTTAGGCAGCTTTGTTTCTCTTCTTTTAGGATACAGATGTTTAAGATTGATATCCTTACCAAATAATAATTTGTAAAATTTAGCAATACTCGAAAGAATAATGCTTTGATGCGATGCAGAAATATGGTGTTTATTAATTTTCCAAAAGATAAATTTCTCAACATCTTCTAAAGAAATATCAAGCGGATCTGTATACTTTTGAGAAGCGATGCTCAAAAAATTCTGAAGAGCACTTGAATAGTTTTTTACAGATGATGAACTGTATCTTTGAATAATTAATTTCTCTTTGTAAGAATCTACAAGCGAAATAATTTCCATGGTTAAGTTTTCATCAAATATATAAAACTTCACCCATACAAAAAAAATAAAACCTCAAAAAAATATACTTTACAATCTTTAAATCAGTAGTTTAAACACTATTATTGAATTCATTATAAAATGAATGGACGCATGTTATAAATGTGAATTTTATGCAATGCGTAAATTTAGATGCGAAAACCTAAAACCAACATTACAACATAAACCAACGAATAATAATGGCGACAATTCATTTTCTAAACGTACTTGAAGGAGACTGTAACATTATCCAGCATGACTCTGGTAGAACAACAGTTATTGATATAAGTAATGCCTATAATGACTATGATACGGCAGAAGAAATTGCTGTTAAAAATTCACAGATTAGGAAAGATATGTATTTAAGAACCCAGGTTCCCTCAGACAAAAAAGATTACAAACAGAAAGGTACACCTGACAATCCAATATTTTACCTAAAACAAAAGGGAATCAAGAATATTTTTAGATTTATTATTTCACATCCAGATATGGATCATCTTGATGGAATTAAAGACTTTTTTGACGAGTTTAACATCAGTAATATTTGGGACACAAACAATAAAAAGGAAATATCTGATAAGGCAAATTCAGGTGGTTACAACATGGAAGATTGGAAGTTCTATAAAAATGTCAGAGACGGAAAAATTACACCAGGTACTCGGTTGACATATTATGCGGGCAACTCAAATCTTTACTACAACGAAGACTACATCGAAATTTTATCTCCTACACCATCAATCCTTAATAGTTGCAATGAAAAAGGTGATTGGAATGATTCCTCATATGTTTTACTTTATACTCCTCCCAAAGCAAACGGCGGACATTGGAAGATTCTATTTGCAGGAGATAGTGAAGATTTAACTTGGGAACACATAGTTAAAAACTATACCGAAAAAGTAAGAAATGTGGATATTCTTTTTGCGCCCCATCATGGAAGAGATTCTGGTAGAAATTTTGATTTTTTAAAATCACTTACTCCGACAGTTACACTTTTGGGTAATGCAAGTTCGAAGCACTTAGCCTATTCAAAATATCCTGAAATACGAATAACAAACAATCAAGCTGGATACGTAATATTAGATATTACTACAGAGCACATAGAAATATTTGTAAAAAACTTTGAGTTTGCAAAAGACTTCTGTGCACATCGTAATAGAGATGTTCCTCCTATTAATAAAACTCATCATGCATATTCAATTGGACACTTATTAGCAAAATAATGGCAATAAATAGTTACTACATTAAGGCAAGACTTTTTTCGACTGTATTGACGTCAGTACCAGCAATAATACTATACAACAAATATATTTCAACTCTATATCATGATAAACTTGAAAATATATACTCCGCACTTCCAACAGTAACTGACGTCATACTTTCTTCTGCAATTGTTTTTTTACTCGTCCAAATAAATCGCTTTCTTTCCAAAGAGATATTTCAAAGACTTTATTTCAAAGATGAAATTAAAATGCCAACAACCAATTTATTGCTTAAATCAAACAACGAACTTGAAACGAGTATAAAGCAAAAAATTGAAGAAAAAATAAAAGATAAATTTGCTATTAGTCTATTAAATTTAATTGAAGAATCTGCTGACCAACTCAGGGCAAGAAAGTTAATTGCTACAAGCGTTTCCCAAATTAGAAATGCTCTTAGAGACAATTCCTTACTGTTACAACACAATATCGAATACGGTTTTTTTAGAAATTTAATCGGTGGCTCATTGTTAGCATTTATTATTTCTCTTGTTATACTTATTTCCTCGTATTTCGAAGGAGACATAACAACAAGAAATTTAGGTTGGATACTAACCTCAATTTACTTTTTGCCTATTTTATTTAGCAAAATAATTGTAAACAGGTATGGAAAATACTATGCGAAAATCCTGTATGAACAATTCTTAACAATCTAATGCAAACAAGCGGTAGAAGAAGGCCATCGCATAACAAGGTATTGCCAAAAGCGGGACTGAACGGCTTCGATTGGACATTTTTGCAAGGTTCAACATTCGTTCTTCGATTGAACTTTTGTACTAAAAACCAGATGTCGCGGATTTGCAATCCGTGACATTTTTCTAACGAAGAACCTCGTTCGTAAAAATTTGCAACCTATACTTTCGGAATATAAAAATTAAAATAACGAATTACAAATCCGCGACATCGTGTTTATTTATCCAATTCGGAATAATACTCTTCAAAATCAAAAATAATATCAAATAATTCTTTTGGATGAACTCTTAATCCGGTAGCAATTTCAATGAAAGTACTGAGCTGACAATCGATTTTGTTATTGGCAACATCACTAATTCTTGCCGCTGTAATATTGCACTTTTCAGAAATCTTAGAATAAGGAACCTCTCCTTTTATTTCTTTTATTTTTTCTGAAACCAGTTTTTTGATTTCATCGGTCTTAAATTCATTCATAACTGCACTCTTTTGTGCAAATTGAAATTATTAGTATAAATTATCATTACCGAATTCGGTAATATAAAAATATTTTTATTACATTTGTAGAACAAATAATTGATTAGAACAATCTTATATCTTCTGACGAAAAACAAGATAATTAGATGAACAAAAATTTGCTTATTTAGAGATTAAAAACACAATTTATCATATACCCTTGGTTTGTATAGGAAGGAAGTTCATGTCTTTTTACAGCTTCCTCCTGTACAGCCAGAAAAATGTAAAAACAAATAACCAAAACCAAATTTATCAGATAACAAAAACACCATGATGAATTCAAGAAAACTAAAAATCCATTCAAGATTTCAGAAAAGCAGCAACCGAGTGATCATCGTTCCGGAAATCCGCCTCAGAGGAAAATGGCTTGATGAACTGGGTTTCGGAAAAGGAAAAATGGTGAATATTCAGCAGAAGAAAAATAAACTGATTATTACCGTTGATGACTTATAAATACAGTACGATGTATTTGTTATTCGCAACATTTAATGATGAAATTCAATTATAGAAAACTCAAATTTTGCACTCTTTTTGATAAAATACTTTCCGTACCTTTGATTACATCTGAAAATCATCAATAATAAACATCACAGAATGAAAATACTCATCATTGGCGGTAACGGAACCATCGGAAAAACAGTAGCAGCACATTTTAAAGAGAACAACGAAGTGGTAATTGCCGGAAGAAACTCAGGAGATGTAACGGTGGATATTGCAGACAGCAATTCCATTAAAGAAATGTTCGAAAAAACCGGAAAACTGGATGCCATCATCTGTATCGCCGGTGAAGCAAAATGGGCAGATTTTAAAGACCTTACCGAAGAAGATTATTATATCGGACTGAAAAGCAAACTGATGGGGCAGGTTAATCTCGTCCGCATCGGAAAAGATTATCTGAATTCCAACGGTTCTATAACATTATCTACAGGAATTTTAGCGGACGACCCTGTTGTACAGACTGCAAGTGCTGCAATGGTGAATGGCGGAATTCACAGCTTTGTACAGGCGGCAGCTTTGGAACTGGAAAACGGAATCAGACTCAACGTTGTATCTTCCGGAATGGTGGAAGACGCTTACGAAAAATACAGAGATTATTTTCCGGGACATAACCCTATTCCGATGAAAAAAGTCATCAACGGTTACGTAAGAAGCGTAAACGGAAAAGGAAACGGCGAAATCATCAGAATTTATAACTAAAAAATAAAAGGTTGAATGATGAATAAACTGCCGAAATATTTAAATGATCTCGAAGAAAAAATCTCAAAGCATACTATTTCCAATCCTGAAGTTTCGAAATCGACTGTAGGATGGCAAATCGAACATATTCTGCTGACAATTAATGCCATTATTGAAAACATAGAAAAATCTGATCCCCAAAATTATAAATGGAGCTTCAAACTTTCGAAAATTATGGTTTTTGCGTTGAATAAAATTCCGCGAGGCCGTGCAAAATCCCCAAAAGTAGTAACTCCGGGACATTATGATGAGCAGACTTTAGAGCAGCATTTGCAATTCACCAAAACGAAAATCAGGCAAATGGAAAATCTTGATCCCAATAAATATTTCAACCATCCTTTTTTCGGAGATTTAAAACTGAAAAAGGCAATTAAATTTCTGGAAATACATACGAATCATCATCTGGAAATCATTAATGATATTTTGAAAAGTAAATGACGAATAACAACCAACTTTTCCACATTATCTGGACAACCTATAACGAATATCCTGTCTGGGATAAAAATGGACGTTGGAAAAAACTTACTGATACTTACTCGAAATTACGCCTGCAAAATATAAGCTACACTTTGTCCCATGAGTTATCCTATGAATATGTAAATAAAAATCCACAAAACAACAGGATTCTTTTACAGGAAAAATCTATAAACCAATTGAGAATTGATATTCATGAATTTTGCAGGGAGAACAGCGACAGGATAATTGACGGACTTGAAATTAAAGCGCTTCATATTAACGAATCAAAAGTTGAAATACTCGTGCTTTCTAATATAAAAGTACTGAATCAGAAAATTTCAAGACTGAAAAGCAAAACCTCTTCTGCCTTATTACGTTCAAAATATACCGAAGAATTTTCCGGAAAAAGAATCTGGGGAAAAGGATTTTGGTGCTCAACGATTTTAAATAAAGAAGAACTGGTGATTTCAATAATTCAGGATGGTTTTTCTAAAGAATTTTGAGGAATAATAAAGATCAGTCGCCCACTATTTAGAACAAAAGCAAGATGCAGAAACCAGATAAAATAATCGACTTAATTTTCAACAACAGAGCATACAAAGTTGAAATTACAGGAAACGTAGATAAATCGGACGGATTTATTTATTACACTTTTAAATTTGATGAAGAAAGTTTCATTGTCATTTCAAAATTTGATGGCGACCAATGGAAAATCGCAAATATGACCAATGATTCTATTGCTGAAAAACTGGGCAAGTGGATCGAAGCGTTGGATTGAGAATCTGAAACATTCAACTTTACAAATTGAACTTCAAAATGCTGAAAAAGAATTAATGATATTATAATCAACAAAAATAGATGATTTGCAGATACAGATACCACATTATCAAACTGTAAAAATAAAAATAACGGTTTAGTTGAAGGAACCATAAAATTAGGCAAGGAAAAAGAAGCCTACCACATCCAAAAACTTATCGAACTGAAAATGAATGAGGAAGCTATCTTTAAAAATTATAAAATTAAATTGTGAAGCATTAATTTAATTTTCCTTCATTCATTAAATTTGCGGATTTGTAAAGTAAATTCTATATTTGCCAAAATTAAAAACTAAAAACCGTTGAAATATTTAGATTATACCACAAAAATTACTTTTTATTTGTAAAAGTGTTATTCTATATTTTAACACGTAAAGACACAAGAAAACTTCCATTTAAAATCTACCGCTTACAGTCATAATCTTTTTTAAAAAATCCGTTAAAAGATTAAAAAACACAAAGCCAGAATTTTAAATCCTTAAAAAAAACAACATTTAAATAAAACATAATGACCAAACAATTAAAGTTTGCAGTTGTATTATTACTAACAGTTGCAAGCATGAATGCAAATGCTCAGAAAAAAACACCTGCAAAAGCTACAAAACCTGCCACAGAAAGCAAATCTTCAAAACCAAGCAAGCAGGAAACAATGGATTGGATAGCCGGAAAGATGAAGGAAAACCTAGGATCATACAGAATATTTGTTTCTTATTCCGACGGAAAATTTGTCTATAAAAAGCCATATGAAAGAGAAACAAACTTCTGCACAACAACGATCGATCTGAATAAAATTACAGGAATGAATTCTGAATATTCAGACGATTTCTATGTAACAGGAAAAGGCTGCCTATCAGTTATTTGTGATGGTGAAAAGAATGCCACACTGAAGCAGGTATTTTCCATAAGCGGTCCTAACTATAATGACTATTCAGCTCCGTTCAATTTTACCCCAGATCAGATTTTGGTAGAAAGGTTAAAAAAAGCGGTTACGACTTTAATTGAATACAACGGATCAAAGAAAGAGGCAGGAGAAGCTTTTTAAAATATCATAAATAAATATTCTTAAAATTAATAACATGAAAAATAAATCTGTTTTAGCTGCATCTTTTTTTGCTGTTTCCATAACGCTTATCTCTTGTGGAGAAAAACCTCAAAACATAGAAATGGGAAAAGAATTCAAAGTGTATGAAAATCCCATTACCGTTTTAAAAGTAGAAGAAAGCAAAATTCTCAGAAACGACAAAGATTCTACCCTTTTGATTGCTCCCAATGGAAAAAAATACGTCTATGCAGAAGTGAAAAATCCAAAAAATGAAATGATCTTCATAAAAGCTTTCAGTAAAGATTCGGAGGTAAAATATGATGACGATTTATCTTTGTCAGATTACAAACATGATATCGACAAAGGATTTACCGATGATTATTTCCTTGTTGATGACAACAGCTCGATTGATAAATTAGTGATCACAGATCCTTCCGAAACGCAATTTGTTTTGACGAATCCGAAAATTACAAAATCTACTACTGCAATTTCTCCCGAAGCTCAGAAAATAGTAGACTCTTTCGCTAAAGAAATAAATCTTTTAAATGCTTTTGCTCCATATGTAAAAGATGGTAAAGACGTTCTTTCGATCACGAAAGACGAGGGAGATTTACCTGTTAACCGTTTGAGCATGAAAGCTGAGGTAAATTACTTTTCACCGGATGGAAAGCTGTATATCTTTAAAGTAACCGATATTATTAAAAACATAGCAAAAGTGTATACAACCTGGGAAAATGGGAAAATTACAAGCATTGTAGTAAAGCCTCATTACAGACAATAAAACAAATCTTAATAAAAAAATAGAGTATGAAATTAGGAAGATTATTTGGAATTCTTGCTATTCTGGGCGGAGGTTATGTTACTTACATGGGATATGAAATGATGCAAACCACAGGATCTGTTTTTAAGTTTGTAATAGCAGCACCGGTTTTTGTTTTAATTGGAATTGCCATGTTATTTTTCCCCGGTGGGGACATTACAACAGCCGAAAGCAGGAATAAGACTAAAGATCCAAAAGCATGGATAAATGAAGCTCCGAAAAGTCACAAAATAGTCTGGCTGGTTGCAGGAGTTGTAGGATTTATCATTTCCATGAACCTCTTTAAAATTTAAACAATAAAATTTTTAACAAATTGTTGTTGAAATTCTACAAAACTTATACAATGAAAAAATTTAATTTACTTTTACTGATTTTCGGATTTTCGTTTACGCTGTTTCAGGCACAAACTTCTAAAAAAGGGATCAATGAAAATCATTTCAAAATATCAGATCTTGTAGATCTTGACTTAAGCAGCAAAGGGTATAATGTAATTACCAAAGCTCCAAAAGGAGCCAGAATAATTCAGGATGGAAAAGATATTGCTGTTTATGGAGGAAAATTTTTCAAAATGACTTTTTCTAAACAAGATTTTTCAAACCCATTTAATGAAGATGAAAAATACAGCAATATTGCCGAGAAAGTGGCAGATATTAAAACATTAGCAAGCGATAAAGAAATGAATCCTGGCTTTGTAAAATTTGAAGCAGAAGATAAAAACGGTTTCCTGAACAGAAGTACAGCAAGCGGTCTATCATTTACTTATGGGGTAAAAGCCGGAGATAATGCCATTATGATCTCGGATGGTATTACTTATGATATATCACCCGATAAATTTACAAAGTATACCGATGAGGATATAAGAGTGATGTATGAAGCTGCAAAAGCAACGGTAGCAAAATAATTATAAAAGTTCTACAAAGAGTATTTTCATCAGCTCTTAGTTCTGTAAAAGTTCCAGAGTAAACAATACAGAATCCCGGACTTCAGATCCGGGATTTTTATTTCTGTATACTTAACGTTTTTCCTTTAATTGTTTTCGATATATTTGTTTTTCAGATTAGCTTTCTGAAAGGCTAAAACTGATACCGAAAATAAAATAACCAAACTCAAATATGAAAATTGCCATTTTCTCAGACATTCACGGTAAAATTTTGTTACCTTTCAAACTTGTTGATCTTTACCAGAAAGAAACAGGCAGCAAAATTGATTTCATCTTGCAGTGCGGAGACATAGGAGCCTACCCTATTATTGAAAATCTTGATAAAGCAACGATAAAACACGCACAATACGACAGAGACGAACTCGGTTTTCATGACGATTTCACAAAAGAAAATCCCGAGATCAGGGCATTTTTGAATGAGCTTAATATGAACATGATCTGCGTTCGTGGAAATCATGAAGACCACGATTTTTTAGACGAACTTGAAAAAGAAAATCCTGACCAAAGTATATTTCCTATTGATATCTACGGAAGAGTTTTTGTCTGCAGATCGGGCTTGGAACAAAAATTAGAGACGGAAGATGAGGTTTTGCATTTTGTTGGAATCGGAAGAATCGGAGACCGGAAAGGCAGAACAGAAAAACGATTTATTCAGGATTACGAAAGATTTGAAATTAAAAAACTACTGAAAACAAACAATACTTTTGATGTCCTGATTACTCACGACAAAGATGACAGCCAAAGTGGTTACGGAATGGCGGAAATCAGAGAGGTTTTGGATAACGTGATTTTTCAATATCACTTTTATGGACATACAGGAGAACCTTTTAAAGAAGAAACGGATGTTAACGGCATTACACAATCTATAAAAGTAAGAGAGCTGGAATTCAATGAAAACGGAATGCTGGAAAAAGGCTGCATGATTATTCTCACAAAAGAAAACGGTGAACTGAACATTGAAATTGTCGACGAGAATTTCACGAATAAAATGACAAAATTTAACTGGAAAACTCAGTAACCAGACTAAAATACTATACAAAATGGAAGAAAAGCTTACCCATCTTATCATCAACTGGATTGAGGTAGATCATCACATGATTTTGGTTGGAGCAACCGACAATATACACTGGAATCTGGAAAAAGAATTTGGAGGCTCCGGAGCAGATGCAAAATCTTCTGTTTGGGTAACTTTAGAGGAAAATGGGAAAGGCAGAAGTGTGTCCGAAGAAGCTCATTTTTTCTGTTTTCCCGGAGATCCTGCCCGATCTCTCGCAATGTCTCATGTATTCGATTTGTTTGAAAATGCGTGGAGCATTAAAAATCAAAATATGAATCTTGATGAAGCCAGAGAAAAGTTCTTCGGAAAAATTATTGAGGGAGTTGCTTAAATAAAAACCTTATTAAATGAAAATTTAAAATGGAAAGATTCTCAAACAAAATAGAAGAATTGATGAAAACCGCAGAGATTGAAATAGAAAATTTTGATTTAAAAGAAGCAGAAAAAATAATTGCTTCTTTCTCGGAGTTACCCTCAATTAGCGGATTTCCATATAAAATAATTCTGGTAAAAAATGCTGAAGGTAAAATTTATTCAAAATTCAGGCAATGGGACACAGCATATAACTTGAAACATTGGACTTCCGGAATTTACAATCTGGACAGACTGAGAATCATCACTGATGAAAATGTACTTTCGGAGACAGAATCAGACCTTTTAAAGGAGCATTTGGCAAAATTGGAAAAAATACATCTGCCTGAAAGTATAAACGAGGAAAAAGCAATTATTCTGGATGGTTCCGAATGGAAATTCGGAGTTTGTCTGGCAAACAAAAATATTGATTATTGTTGGAGAGCAGCTACTGAAGACATCCAACTATTTGTTCCCATTATTAATGTATTGAGAGCTAAATATTTGGATCGAATTTAATAAAACCCTAAAAGTCTATAATTAAACAAAATATAAGATGAACGAAACAGAATGGGCAAATAATTATTTCTTAAGATTAGAAGAAAAACTTAGTATTCTTAATGCACATCCTTCAGTGGATAAAGTGGTAAGCATCCAATATAAAGGTTTAAATGATTCCGAAATAGATCAAATTGAAGAGGAAATTATGCTAATGTTAAACAACAATGTACAATCCGTTATTGATGATTATGAATTTGAAGATAATCATGAAGCCATAGATGAAATAAAATACGATTTTGATAAAAAATTTAGATTTAACAATTATATCAGAGCATTTTACAAAATCAGTAACGGACTGAATATCATATGGCATTCTAATCTGCATTCTTCCGGTTTGGAAAACATCCACACAAAAGATAAAAATATTGAATCTTTCTTTTCAGCAACCCCCGGAGAAGATGACAGAGCCGATTTTGAAGGTTTCTGTGCTCTGATTCCTCTTCAGGCATTTATAGATCCTTATAAATACTCTATTGAATCTGATTTTGATTATACAGGATATAATGAAGGGCTAAATAAAGAGGAAGGTTTACAAATGTGCTTTTTAGACTATTTCAATTATTATAACGATACGGCTGTTGTTTTATCAAAAGACGATCCCAATCTCAGCATTATTTTAGGTGAAGACCACAGTGCATCTTATAATGATCTTACCTATTGTGACTTTGTTATTTACATGGAATTTCTACTGGCTACATTTTTTTCGGTTGAACACAGAAGCTCTGAGTTGAAATTACCAAATGACCGAACAGAAACACTGCATGAATTTTTAAAAGAATTTGAAGAATCAGCAACAAAAGATTATAATAAAATCATAGATTTTTTTGCTGATGAAAATATTAAGCCTGAAGATATTTTTAAAAAACCACAATATTAAATCATAAATGAAAAACATACAACCAATTGATCTGGAGAAGCACAGAAATTCTAAATATGAACTTATTGAAGATAAAATCTATAAAAATACAGAAGAGGACATCTATGTTTTTGCAGTAAATTTTGATCTGGAAGAAGAGGAAGATTCTCAATATCCGCTTGAAGATGTTTTGGATAAATTTTATCTGCACGTTTCTGATTTTCTTGATGAAGATGCTTTTTACAGCTCAAAAAATATCAGTCTTGAATTAGCAGGAGAATTAGCAGATGTTCAGAACGCTATTCAATCAATTATCGGAAAGAGAGTTTATAATTCCGAATATATCGGAGAAGACGGAATTACTTATGTGAAACTGGTTATAGAGTAAAATTTAATTGGAAAAATCAGCTCTATCTAAATAAAATCTACATACAAACAATCACAAAAATGAACAACAACTTTACAATAGACGATTTACAGGACATATGGCAGAAAGTAAGCATTCTGCACAACGGACAAACATACGGCGGACAAAACAAAAACCAAAAAATAGAATACATTAATCACATCGGAAGCGTGGTATTTGAAATCATCAATGCTTCTAAAAATACTCCTGATTTTAATTTTGATCTCGCCATCAAATGTGCGTTTTTGCACGATACCATAGAAGATACAGATTACCCAATCGAAGATCTCGAAAAAGAATATGGTAAAGACGTGAAAGAAGGTGTACTTGCCCTCACAAAAAATACAGAGCTTGAAAAGGAACACCAAATGAAGGATAGCTTACACCGAATAAAGCAACAGCCCAAAGAAATCTGGGCGGTTAAAATGGCTGACAGAATCTGTAATTTATATGCTCCACCCTATTTTTGGAAAGAAGCCAAAAAAGAAAAATACCTTGAAGAAGCAAAAATTATTTACGAGCATTTAAAAGATGGTAATGATTATTTAGCCAAAAGATTATCAGAAAAAATTGAAGCTTATAAAAACAAATGATCAAGATTGAAATACATACTCTTGATGGGCAATTTGATATTGAAATCAAGAAAAACGAAGATTTTTATATCCTTTTAGTTATTTTATCCAAATCGCAATATTTCCAAGAAGATGGCAGAGTTTGGAGTGGAAAAATTGAGGAAACTGAAAAGCTTTTTGAAATCGTAAATCTTATAAAAGAGTGTTACAGAAAACCTTCTGTACCCACAAGAATAACTATTCTTGACGGAAGATCAATAAAAATCAATCTGAAAGATGACGAATCGCAAATTGCATTGCGACTGGTAGATATCGATAAAAATACAAACGAATCTGAACTGATACAAAAAATTAAAGAACTCACAATTGAGATAACAGGCAATGATGCTATTCTACAGGATTATTTAGATATTTTTATGGATTAGCCTGCTTTTATTAAAAATACATTTTATTAAATATGACGTATAATGAATTTTACAATTGCATCAATCGCAACAACAATATAGAAAAAAGAGATTTAGAAACATATCTTCTAGCTTTACTGGAGCTTGTGGAACAGATAAGAAAACAACCTTTGACAGCCGATTTATTATCGAAACTTCTAATGAATGCATTTACTTCGGAGCCGAAAAAATTTGGTACTGAATGGTTAAAGATTATAAAAGCACCTGACGAAAAAACATTCATCAATCCAAAGACAAGTACTTCAACCAGTGGCGAATATGATTATACAATTGCCGTTATAAAGTTTCAGATTGCAGAGCTGCACAAAATGAAAGGAAAACAGTTGGAAGATGAATGGCGTTATTTTGGAATCGATTCTGAAACAGGCAACCGATGGTACAATTTTGATCCGGATTCTATTTTGGAATGTGGTATGAGATGTTACTTAGATCATGGCGATGACGAAAGTAATAATGAAGAGTTTGAAGTAAGTTGGCGAACTTTGGGCGACTTATTAGAACTGGGCAGAATTTACGAGTAAAAAAGACAGGTTAATTCTACAAAATTAAGAAACTTCTTATAAGATAAAACAATGAGTGAATTTTCGGGGTACGAAAAAATGCCCAACAACCTAAAAAAATTAGGTCTTAGCGAAAGCGATTTTTCCAAAATGGAAAAACTAAAATGGGTGGTTACAGAAAAAGTACATGGCGCCAACTTCAGCTTCGTCTATGAAAACGGCAGTCTTAAATTTGCCAAAAGAAAAGAATACCTCAACTGGAGTGACGATTTTTTTGGTTTTCAGCTCGTGATCAGTAAACTGGAAAATAATATTCTCCGTCTTTTTGAAAAACTGAGCAGCGACATTACTGCCGCAAAATATATCATCTACGGAGAACTTTTCGGAGGGAAATATCCTCATACTGAAATAGAACCTGTAAAAGATGTACATGCGATCCAGACCGGAGTTTACTACACTCCCGATATTGAATTCTGCGCTTTTGATATTGCTATCGAAACCGGTGGTTCAGATTCTAAATATTATCTGGATTACGAAAGTTCCGTTGCTTATTTTGATGAATTTAAAATATTTTATGCAAAACCTTTGCTGATAGGAAAATTTAATGAAGCGATGAATTTCAATATCAGGATCAATTCTGCTGTTCCCAAAGAATTTAATCTTCCGGAACTGAACGATAATTTAATTGAAGGCGTCGTAATAAAGCCTTTTAATCAATTGGATAACAATGATTTTCAAAGACCAATTATCAAATTGAAAAATCCTGAATTTGATGAGGAAGAAAAGTTTCATGAAGCTGAAAAATGGTCTTTCATTCCAAACGTTTCTTCCAAAACAGAGGAACTCTCCTTTATTGTAGACGAACTGAGAAACTACGTCACTCAAAACAGACTGAAAAGTGCTGTTTCTAAAATCGGAACTTTAGATTTAAATAATCATTCAAGAGTTTCCGAAATTAAAAAGGAATTTCTGGAAGATGTGATCACCGATTTTAATGAAAACAATGACGGTCTTTTAAATGATCTGTCTTACGATGATCAAGCGTGGATTGTGGAGAGAATTAATGCTGAGATTAATAAAATGATTTTGTAGAATATTTTTGATTTTTACCATTCAACTAAAAAAAAACAAGTCACAGTCTTACAATGAGAAATATAATCTTTTTAATTATACTTTTGGGATGGTTTGCCTGTACAAATAAAAAAGAAAACAACGGAAAAATAACAGCTAAAGAGAATTTTCAAAAAACACTTTCTTTTGAAGATAAAATTGAGAATTTTAAAATCAATAAATCAGGCGACTCTATATTATCAAACGATATTCAATACATTAACGACTCAATTCTTAAAAGAAAATTCAAATTGGATATTTCTCAATATAATTCTAAAGATATTCAAAAAAAATGTCTGCCGAATATAATTTTGAAAAACTCTTTTTATGAATCTCCTGTTGAAGGAGATGTCAGTTTCACCAAAAATTTTAAAAATCTGGGCGATCTGGATGGCGATAAAAAAAATGACTCCGTTTTCATTTTGCCCAGTCTGAACTTGTGCGAAGAAGGACAATCTTATTATTTTACCAATAATAAAATTCCAAGGATAAAAACTGAATCAAACTGTTGTCATACAGAGAGTATTTTCAGCATTGGAGATATAGACGAAGATGGCGGAAACGAAATTGCAGAATATTATTCATCATGCGCCAGTAATTTTAAGTCAATCCGAATCTGGACTTTGAAAAACAGCCAGTGGAAATCTGTCGGGGTATTTACTTTTTACTATAACAACGGTAAATTTAAAGCCTTTGAGGATTTTCATAAACTATATAAAAAAATTTCTAAAAATAAATTTCAGTTTCTCGAAATCTCAGACAAAAAAGGAGATGGAAGTTTAGTAATGAAATGGCACACGATAGAGATGTAACAGAAACCTGAATCATTAGTTTTAAATAAAATTAGATGTAATTAATTTTACTCAAAATGCATCGTAGTTTCAGACGACAGTAAAGCGAAAGAAAAATTAATTGCCATTTGGAAGGAAATTGGTTATAAATACAAAATATTATCGGACAATGAATTATTGCTGTTTCGGATAAAAAAAATAAACACGAAACCTACATTAAAATAAAAAATAATTTTATTAAAAAGAGCAAAATTATTTTAGAGACCAAACGGTTGAATTATAATTTCCGTTCAAAAGTTTCATTATCTTTTACAAAAACGAATAAAATACAAAAATATTAATTATGAAAAGAAGCAATCCACCAATTCCTCACTCAGATGGAGAGAAAATTCTTTTTTATTGTGGATTGGTTATTTTAATTTTCGCAGTTTTAATCGGTATTCACGCTTATTTATTTTCTAATATTTATTTGGCATTTCAGGAATTTATGATGTCATTACTGATTTACTTTTTCGGCTCATTATTCATACTGATTCCTTATCATAGCCGGAAAAATATTTTTTTTGTTACCCTTCCTGTAATATTATATTTTTCAGCAGCTTATATTTACGAAGTTACTAATAGAAAGAGGGTTTCATATATCTTACTAATTATAATATATCCAAGCCATTCATTGTTGTTTTTGATGAAAAAGGCAGCACTAAACATCAAAAAGAAGGATGGAGATGGATACTTAAAATTCCTCAAGACGGAATCTTGGTGATTGATACTACAATATCAGAGACAGATGATACAGACAAAAGAGTATATATTCGAAATACAGATAAAACATTAAAAAAATTAAATCCTGAAAACTTTTACGGTTATACTCAACAACTTCAAAGTAACGAGAACAAAGAAGTTTTTGTCGAAGATTTTGGAAAAATCACAGATACCCTTATTTCGAATTATTGTATCTACAATATATTCGAAAATGAAAAAAATACTCCTACTTACGAGGAGCAGAAAATATTGGAACAACATATTGCACAAAAAGTAGATGCCTATCGTAGAAAAATATTGCAGATTTCGCAGAAAAAAAGGAATAACAGTCGTTACAATTGAAGATATCTATCTTACAGAAAAAAGAAGATCAGCCAAAAACATACAGTAAAAACTAATCTCAATCTCATACCCAGATCAGCCATTCTTTTTTGAGCGGCTTTTTTTATATTTTTTTATCCTAATAGGGAATTTTATTTACCCAAAATCTCATTTTGCCTATAAAAAATTTATTCTTTAAGATTTACTGAAATTTTAAAATAAAAAATACTTTCTGAACGTAACTTTTTGATTATCTTTAAGAAAAAATCGAAAATGAAAAAAATTTTACTATTGATGCTGTCATTGTATGGAGTATGCAACGCGCAGACTACCGTTACCAAAGCTTTTAATGATCCTGTTTCCGGAGACAATCCCAATTATCTTCTTGCCACCGGAACGCCCAACAATTCCGGAACAGGAGCAAACATTACGTTTAACAATTCTTCGTTGGTATTAAGCGGTTCCGCACCCGGAAACTACTCTACTCCTTCTGCTTCTGAAATTTCAACATTTCCCGGATCCACTCTCAAGCTCACCGGAAGTTCCAACACCGTATACTACAAACAGTCGGCTTCCAAACTTGAAATTACAGGCCTTGTAACCACGGATGCCACGCTTAATTTATCATCTAACAACGGTACATTTATCTCCTATCCTGCCGCTTACGGATACAGCGAGACAGATCAGGCACAGGGAACATTCACGTCCACTTCTGCAAACGGCCTTTGCAAAGGAACAATAACCCTTACCGCCGATGCGTGGGGAAATCTACTTTTGGCATCTTCTACATTTACCAATGTTTTAAGGGTAAAATCTGTACAGAATTTCAACCTTTATCTTCCTAACGACACCTCTTTCTTATTTCCGATAGGAACTATTGTAAATACTTCTTACTCCTATTATGGAAGTTCATATAAATTTCCGCTTCTCACCACCAATGAAACTGTGGTAAACATTCCTGTAGCCGGAATTAATAACCAGACAACGAATTCGGCACAGGCTCTAAACACAACAGTTTTGGCAGCCGGAGATTGGTCTGCCCAAAAGCAGAGATTGGAAATTTATCCGAATCCTGTTTACGATTTTATCAATATTAAAGGAAATACCCAAAATTACACTCAGGCAAAAATTTACAGTCTGGATGGTAAACTCGTTAAAACATCAGATCTGGGATCCGGAAAAATACAGGTTTCTGATCTTCCGCCGGCATCTTATTTCATTGAGGTTTCAGGCAAAGAAAATAAACCAGAGACGACAAAATTTATTAAAAAATAAAGAGTTTTCCTGTTAAATAAAATTCAGCCCGATTTTTTCGGGCTGAATTACTTTATTATCAATCCGTTATACAGTAAGCTTTTAGATGATTAAGCTTTACAATTAATCTGTTCTGAGATTTGAATTATCAAAAAAACTCATCTGTACATTACATGGTTCGCAAAAAATAGTATGATGCAACTCATATAAATTTATAAATAAAGCACATTTAATATAGTATTTTTCATTTTTAATCTGCTACCTTTAGAGTTAGAAATTCGTCTAGAAAATAATAATATTACCGCTTTTAAATAAAAAGTTTTTATTGAGCTGTATTCATCAGAAAAAAACCATCTGTAGTAAGAGTAAAATTAATTGTTTTATTCATTTACAATGATAAGAAAGATAAAAAGTATGAAATATTTTGTTTATAGATCCAAAATAAAGTTTTCACATGACTGGTAAAATTATTGGAATCGGCAACTGCATTCCTTCTGAAACAATTGATAATTTATTTTTTAACGATCATATTTTTCTTGATGATCAGGGAATTATCCTGAAAGACGACAATGCCTCGCTTACCGAAAAATTAAAGAAAATTACAGGTATTGAGGAGAGAAGATATGCATCAAGAGATCAGGTAACTTCTGATCTTGGCTTAATTGCTGCAAAAGCAGCCATAGAAGATTCCGGAATAGATCCTGAAACATTAGACTACATTATTTTTGCCCATAATTTTGGCGATGTCCGCTTTGGAACCGTACAATCGGACATGGTTCCAAGTCTTGCTGCACGAGTAAAGCATCTTCTGAAAATTGAGAATAACTTTTGTGTTGCGTATGACGTGTTATTCGGATGTCCCGGATGGATTGAAGGAGTTATTCAGGCAAATGCTTTCATTAAAGCCGGTATTGCCAAAAGATGCCTGGTTATAGGAGCAGAAACATTATCAAGAGTTGTTGATATCCACGACAGAGACAGCATGATCTATGCAGACGGAGCAGGTGCAGTTGTGCTGGAATATAACGATCAGGACAATTCCGGTATACAGTCTCATCTTTCGGCGTCTTATACACTTAAGGAAAAAGATTATTTATTCTTTGGTAAATCCTACAACAATGAAGCCTGTCAGGACACAAAATATATAAAAATGGAAGGCAGAAAAATCTATGAATTTGCGCTTGTGCATGTTCCGGATGCCATGAAAAAATGTCTTGATGAAAGTAAATACAGCATCGATCAGGTGAATAAAATCATCATCCATCAGGCAAATGAAAAAATGGACGAAGCCATTGTGGAAAGATTTTACAAATTGTACGGATTAAAAATGCCCGAAAACATCATGCCTATGGTAATACAGAAACTTGGAAACAGCAGCGTGGCAACCATCCCATCTTTGCTTACGATGATCTTAAAAGGAGAGCTTGAAAATCACGAAATCCAGAAAGGAGATATTGTTTTGTTTGCCTCTGTAGGCGCAGGAATGAACATTAATGCCTTTGTTTATCAATTTTAGATAGAAGAAAATTATTAATTATTCTGACGGTCATGCTTTTTTAATTCTCTTTCAATTTCATTTACTTCTGTGAGTGGAAGAAGATAACTTTCTTCAATATAATCGAGAAGATTCTGGTGAGTCTGCTTATTCATTTTTCTGATGAATAGGTGATTTCCGGACTTTAGAGATTCTATAAAATGATCTGCGTGAAGATCTTTGCCGAAAAAAGGATGATCGATAACGGCTCTTTTGTCATCATTCACGATAATATCCGTAAAGTCTGTATTCATTAAGACCGTCTGAAAGAATGATTCTGCCGGAAGAAGCGTATGAAGATAATAATCCTCAAAATCCATAACCTTTTTGTTATTGGTTAAGAAAACGCAGGTTTCTCTTGTAAACATAAACCATTTTCCTCCAATGTAGGGTACAACACCCTTCATAAATTCTCTTCTGTAAACATAGGAAGAAATTTTGTGGGTAAGTTCGGTAAAATGATTCTGTATTCTTTTTAGCGTATCCGGTCTGTAAAACTTCTGGTCGTAATAGAAAATATAGTTCCTGCCTTTATTAACAGTAAGAAACTGCCGGATAATCTGTTGCGATTTCAAAGGAGAATCTTCACCGCTTAAATTGATGAAATAATCCCACTCAACACTTGCATTCAGAAGATATTCCATCGCATTCAGTTCTGTCTGGATCATGCTGAAACCGCCCGAAACGATGTTTACACTTTCCAAAATATAAACATTGGGAAAACGCTCGAGATAATTCTGTATTTCTTCCGTTAAATCTGCTTTTGCTTTCCGGTCTATGTGGATAAGATAGATCTGATCTCTTGTGTAAATCTTTTCAAACATCTCTTTAAAGACCTCTGGTTTATGATGAAGCATAATAAAATAGGCAATTCTTACCTGCTTTAAAGATCCGGAAGGAGATTTCTGTGGATTTGCCAGAATTGCATCTGAATATTTTTGCATAAGAATTAGATTAAAATCATCGGCATTATGCAAACAATTCTGTTGGGCGTGAAAGGTATGAATAAAATTTTGATAATCAACCTATTAAATTAAACAGTATTCATTTATTTTATCCTATCTTTGCAAAAGTATCAATAAAACAGGTTTCTGCCTTCGTTATTCTGTAATAGTTTAAGATCACAATTTTTCTTTCAGTTTACTTTTTCAGCCACCCGATTATCAGAGCGATTTCAAGTAGAATCTGTGAAGTCGACAGATTTATAATACCATAATTTTAATACCCATTACCATGCAACAAGGCACAGTAAAATTTTTTAACGAAGCAAAAGGCTTCGGATTTATTTCTCCTGCAGACGGGAGCAAAGACATTTTTGTACATTCTTCAGGACTAAGCACAAGAGAAATCCGTGAAAACGATAAAGTCAGTTTTGAAGTACAAAAAAGCGAGAAAGGATTAAACGCTGTTAACGTTAAGTTAGTTTAATTCTCCACATACTCTACAAAAAAATTTTTGAAACATAATCTTTATAGATAATCTGTAAGTTCGTATAATGTTTGACTATATTAAGTAGAAATTACTTTTTATTTTTTTATGTTCATCTGCCTCTTGTGAAAACAAGAGGTTTTTATTTGTATAATAATCTCAGATTAAAGCACATTAAAAAACAGCATTACTTTACTAAAGAAATTACAATCATATTATTGATGATTTCTTTTAAATTTAAAAAAGCATTTCAAAATAAGACAAACTATTAACATAATTTTAATTTTTCACGCAAAAGTGTATTTTTTATTTTTTTTTGCCCGTTTTTTGCTCTCTGAAAATTATCACCTACTAAATATAAGATCATGAAAAAATACTTCTTCCTTCTTTCCTCTTTTATCTTTTCAGGATTTTCTGCACAGGAAACTATGGCTCCTGAAACTCCGGCTAAAAAGGATATCATTAAAATGACAGCACCTGAAAACCCGGATAAAATGAACATTATCAAGACGAATGTTACCGCATATGTTTTCAGAAACATCAATCTATCATACGAAAGAGCTTTTAATAAATGGTTTTCTTTAAATATGGGATTCGGAACCATGCCTGAAGGAAAAGTTCCATTCATCAATTCTTTTCTGAGTGATGAAGACGAAAAAAGATTTCAGAATCTCGAAGTAAAATCGTTCAACTTTACCATCGAACCGCGGTTTTATCTCGGAGCCGGTTACGGAAAAGGATTTTACGTAGCCCCTTATTACAGATATTCCAAAATTACTTCCAACACATTCGATTTTTATTATGATTATACCTTCAGCGGAACGACCTATCAGATTCCTCTGAAAGGAAACGGAAGCGCACACGGAAACAGTGGCGGCGTAATGGTGGGTGTTCAGTTTTTCCTTACGCCAAGCAAAAATTTAGTTCTGGATTTCTGGATTGCAGGAGCGCATTACGGAAAAGGACAGGGCGATTTTACCATGACGAGTGATGTGATCCTGACTCCCGATATGCAGGCGCAGCTAAAAAAAGAAATTGAAGATCTGGATATTCCTTATGTGAATTACACCGTAGAAACCAATGCAAACGGAGCCAGAATAAATGTAGACGGACCATGGCTTGGCTTCAGAAGCGGATTGTCTCTGGGATATCGATTTTAAAAAATTTTATTTAACTATTTTATACCGTTCTTTCCGTAGAGCAGTTTTATTTTTATATTGGTCGAAAATAAACACGCATGTATTCATCTCACGTTTCTATTCACTATGCTATTCAGTTTGTTTTAGGATACAGGTATTTCATTAAATATGATAAATTATCCGAAAGTTCTTTAAACTGTAGTGAAGCGGAAGATTTTTACAGACAGTGCAAACAAAAAGGGGCATTAAACTTAGCATTGATTCCAGAAAATAAAATAGCCGAGAACTTTATTGTCAGAAAATTTTCCGGCTTCAATCATAAACCATTAGTTGAGGTCATCTATTCCGGATATTCGGAATACTTTTATATTTCGCACGAAAGAATTGTCCCGATAAAAAATTACAGAAAACAGTTTATCCTGAAAACAGAAGATCATCTGTACGAAAAAATTTACAACATCATTAAATATTATTATGTGAGTTCATTAATAGAAACTAATGATCCCATATATCAGCATTTTTATGCAAGTGCATTCTCTCATCTTACCGGCAAAACTGAGGATGATATACCTGAAATCTATCGACTGATGGATGAAAAAAACTATCATCTGATGATGGCAATGTTTAGCATCAAAGGTGTTGGAAATATGGAAATGCATAATGGATTGCAGGGAATGGAGTTGTTACCCAAAGACGAAAATTTAAGGACATATATGCTTCCTGAATGGGGAAGTCAATTCCTTTATACAATTTTCAGATAAATTAAATCTAAAATACTTTTCACAATTAAAGAAAAGAAATATCTTTCCTGCATGAATTCATCACAAATCACCACCGCCCAAAGAATCAAAGCAATTATTGGCGGATCGATCGGAAATCTGGTAGAATGGTACGACTGGTATGCTTACGCTGCCTTTGCCATTTATTTTTCAAATTCTTTTTTTCCGGATTCGGATATGACGGCGCAGCTTTTAAACACAGCCGGAATTTTCGCCGTAGGTTTTCTGATGCGTCCTGTTGGAGGATGGCTTTTCGGAAGTATTGCCGACAGAGTCGGGAGAAAAAAAGCAATGACGCTTTCCGTTTTGCTGATGTCTTTCGGATCTTTATTAATTGCTTTAACGCCAACTTATAAAACCATTGGTGTCTTGGCTCCTCTTCTGTTATTAATCGCAAGGTTATTGCAGGGACTGAGTGTTGGCGGAGAATACGGTGTTTCGGCAACCTACCTCAGCGAAATGGCAACTTCAGACCGGAGAGGATTTTATTCCAGCTTTCAGTATGTGACTTTAATTGGCGGACAGTTAATTGCTTTGGGAATTCAGCTTATTTTACAGAAATTGCTTTTAACGGAAACCCAACTCGAAGATTGGGGATGGAGAATTCCTTTTGTAATCGGAGCCTTACTTTCTGTTATCGCTTTATATTTAAGAGCCAATCTTCATGAAACTGAAGCTTTTGAAAACAAAAAAGATCTGGGTGAGAAGAAAAAAGGGACTTTAAAAGAACTGCTTAAACATCCGAAAGCATTAATTACCGTTGTAGGATTAACACTGGGAGGAACATTAGCGTTCTACACCTACACAACCTATATGCAGAAATTTCTGGTGAATACCGTTCATCTTACCAAAGAAGAATCTACCCTGATCTCTTTTATTTCTCTGTTTATTTTCGCTTGCTTACAGCCTGTTTTCGGAGCGCTGTCGGATAAGATCGGAAGAAGACCTTTATTATTGGCATTCGGAATTCTGGGAACCCTCTTCACCTATCCCCTGCTAAATGCCTTAAGTCACACTACATCCATGTGGGGTGCGTTTTTCCTGATTATGTCGTCTTTAATTATCGTGAGCGGCTACACCTCTATCAATTCCGTAGTAAAAGCCGAACTTTTCCCGTCCGAAGTAAGAGCTTTGGGAGTCGGGTTACCTTATGCTTTAACGGTTGCCGTTTTCGGAGGAACGGCAGAGTATATTGCACTTTGGTTTAAACAGGCAGATGTGGAGCACTATTTTTACTGGTATATTACCGCCTGTATTTTCTTTTCTTTTGTAGTATACATCAGAATGAAGGACACCAGAAAAACCTCAACACTGGATAAGGATTAATTGATAATAAAAAAAACGCGGCTCAGGTTCCCTGAGCCGCGTTTTTTATCTAATGATAAGCCTGCTTAAATTTCTCTAAAATATTGTCCAGATTATGCCTCTGAACATAAACACTCTTCACATCTTCATACCTTGGCGATTTATAAAAAACTTCGTGGAAATCCATACTGCCGTTCCCTACTTTCACCACTTTCTGTACTTCGATATTCAACTTTCTTAATTCGTCTTTAAAAACCTGAAATTCATCTTGTATATTCTTCATCTATATTTTTGGATTTAATTAAAATTACCTCTTTACATCAAACACCCTACCAAAATAAAGGGGTTGTGTTTAAATTCTGAATAAAGTTAACAAAATATTCCTTACAAACATAAGATTTAAACATTATTTTATCACTTTTTTTAATAAAATCAAATTTATTTTAAAATATAGATATAGATTCAGCATATTTAACGTTTAAATAAATAACTTGAAAAATTCCACAGATTGCGCTTAAAATTGCTTTTTCAGAACTATTTTTATCCCTGTTTAATTTTTTTCCATACAGAGAAACCTGAATTCAAGAACTTCCGATCGTGCTTCAATTCGGCAAAATCTTCAAGATGAGAAATCCTGATTTTACGATCCAAAACATCTGAAAAAAATATGAATGTTGATAAATTTCACAAAAAATGAACTTTCATTAACGCTAAAATTTTAATTTCGTGTTTTAAAATTACTCCGTGAATTATTTCCAAAGATTAAAGCGTGACATCAAAGATCTTTTACAATTTATAAAAAAACCAAATGACGTTCAGATAGAACTTTCTTCAAAAAGAAAATTTTACTTCATCTTCAATCTTCTGATTATTGAAATGATTTTCTTTTTTGCTGTTGTACTTCCTTTAAATTATCTGGCAGAAAAATGCATCACTCTAAAACCATCCGATGCTTTTGAAAATTTAACATGGTTTCAGGCGGTCTTTTTAATGGTAATTTTCGCTCCGCTTTCAGAAGAATTTATTTTCAGATATGCTCTCCGTTACAAAAAACTTTTTTCACATCTTATCAACAGGGAAAAATGGAACAGAATTTTTCCGTTTCTGGTTTATATTTCTTCAATCATCTTCGGATTGGTGCATTTGGACAATTATGTAAACGACTCATGGAAATTCTATGCCCTTTCTCCTTTCATTGTGGCTTCTCAGTTATCGGGTGGACTTATTTTAAGCTACATTCGTGTAAGACTGAATATTTTTTACAGTATGCTTTATCATGCGTTATGGAATCTTCTGTTCGGAATTTCTATTCCTTGCATCATGTTGCTTTTTATGTCTCCTTTTGCTGAAAAAACACAGGATTACGATATAAGAATTGAACAGAAAGCTTTTATAAATGACAACGAACCTGTATTATCTGAAACAAAAATAGTTGATGACAGAATATACAGCATTGAAACCAGACAATATTCACTTCAGAGTTTATTGGATCATCTTTACAGAAAAGATCAGTTTAATACAGACGAAGGCTTGATGAATATTCATTTCAAATCCGAAAAAGGAATTTCCAAGGATGAATTTTTGAAAATTTTACAGAAAGAATACGAAATCAAATAAAAAAGGTTAAAACCAATCGATTTTAACCTTCTTATATCTACAACAAATTACTTCTTAGTTTCTTCTTCCAGTTCCACTTCAGGTCTCAACTGAGCTTTGTAAAGCGTGGAGTAATAACCGTTTTTGTCCAGAAGTTCGAGATGTTTGCCTTCTTCAACAATTTTTCCGTGCTCCATCACGATAATCTTATCGGCTTTTTCAATGGTTGAAAGTCGGTGTGCGATAATGATCGACGTTCTGTTTTTCGTAATTTTTTCTGTGGCTCTCTGAATCAGTTTTTCACTTTCGTGATCGATGGAAGACGTGGCTTCATCCAAAATCAGAATCTTCGGATCAGACAGATAGGCTCTTAAGAAAGAAAGCAATTGTCTCTGTCCCAGAGAAATGGACGAACCTCTCTCGCTTACCACATAATCATATCCTCCCGGAAGCTGTTCTATAAATTCATCAACTTCAATTTCTTTTGCTCCTGCCTTTATTTTATCCAGCGTAATGCTTTCATCCCCGAAAGAAAGATTCTCAAAAATACTTCCGTGGAACAGGAAAACATCCTGCAGAACGACTCCGATGTGGCTTCTTAAATTATACAGTTCGTAATCTTTCAGATCCACATCATCAATTAAAATATTTCCGGAATTGATATCATACAATCTTGTAATTAAACTGATGATCGTAGATTTTCCGGCTCCGGTTGCGCCAACGATCGCCACAGTTTCACCCGGATTTACTTTAAAATCAATCCCCTTTAATACTTCCTGCTTTTCATCGTACGCAAAATGTACATTTTTAAATTCAATTTTTCCGTCAAAATGATCTTTTTCCACTTTACCGTTGTTCGGCATCGCATTGTCTTCATCCATTAATCCTAAAACTCTTTCTGCACCTACAATTCCTCGCTGGATATTGTTGAAACGGTCGGCAATCTGTCTCAAAGGACGGATCAGCATCGAAATATACTGGATAAATGCAATCACAACTCCCGCACTGATCGTAATATACCCTCCGTAAAAAAGGATAAACCCGATAAAAAGAGACGAAATTAATTCCACCACAGGGAAAAACAGCGAGAAGATAAAAACCGTTCTTAACAGCGCACTCTTTAAAGTAATATTGATATCATCAAACTTTTTAAATTCAGCTTCCTGCCTGTTGAAAACCTGAATGATCGGCATTCCCGCCAGTCTTTCCTGAACGAAAGAATTCTGGTTCGAAGTCCAGTTTCTTTCATCTCCGAATGCTTTTTTCAGCCTTTTCTGGAAAAATCTTGTAATCACGACCATTAAAGGTAAAATCGCCAATGTAATATAACTGAGATGAACATTGGTGCTGAACATCATTACCAGTACAAAAATAATTCTCAGTACATCTCCGAAAACCATCAAAAAACCATCCGTATACACCGTTGCAATGGTTTCCACATCACCCACAGCTCTCGTCACCAACTGCCCGATCGGAGTTTTATCGAAGAAAGACGTTTTAAAATAAATCAGCTTATTATACAACCTCTCTCTTATGTCTCTGATTACATTCTGCGAAATGAAATTAGAGAAATAAACCAGAAAAAAGTTTAAAATGGTCTCTGTGAAAACCAGACCGATCAAAAGATAAATATGCTTTAGCATCAATGCTTTATCTTTCAGTTTGGTAATATCATTATCCACCACTTCCATGGTAAGATAAGGACGGTAAGTAGAAACTATTGCCAGAAAAATGGAAATCACTAAAGTAAGGATGAACCAAGAACGGAACTTCATTCCGATAAAGAACAGCCTCTTTACAATTCCCCAGGTATCTTGTTTTTTCATTGTACGAATTGAAGAAAAGAATTATATAAAATTCTATGCAAAAATAAGACTTTCAAATTTGTCTGCCTTTACAAGTTTGTGAAATACCCATGAAAAATTCAGATAGGTGTTATTTATGGTATAGATGAAAAACAATAAAAATGCTCAATTTAAAACTAAGCAAAGCAAAAAACACGGATCACCGGAGATCTCCGGCGGCAAGATTTTACAGGTTCTTATCGTCGGAAGTTCCGACGGGGCAAACCCATATTCAGGGAAGCAAATGTGAATGTCCGACAGGGCAAACCAATTCTTGGGCAGGCAAAAATGAACTTCCGATAGGGCAAACCAATATTCAGTGAAACAAATGTGAATGTCCGACAGCGCAAACCAACTCTTGGGCGTACAAAAATGAACTTCCGACAGCGCAAACCAATATTCAGGGAAGCAAATGTGAATGTCCGACGAGGCAAACTACCAATGACGGCTGAAAATCATACTCCTAAAGTCCCGCGAAATGTTGTAATGCACAGGCAAGTTTTTCGATTTCGTTCATGATTTTCGTTTTTTTGTTTTCTTTTAAACACAAATTACACCAATATTTTTTTACAAATGACTCAAATCTAATAAAGAAAATCTAAAATTATTTGTGAATATTCGTGGAATTATTTGTGGAATTTGTGTTCAAATATTACTCAAAGTCATATCCAACATCCACGAGATACAATCCGTGAGCCGGTGCAGAAGTTCCCGCAGAATTCCGGTGTTTGTCTTCAATGACTTTTCTTACGTCTTCAGGCTGCAATTTTCCCAAACCTACCTCAACCATTGTTCCCACAATAGCTCTCACCATATTTCTCAGAAAGCGGTTCGCAGAAACGGTAAATTTCAGTTCACTTCCATTCTGTTCCCATTCTGCCTTGTACATTTTGCAGAAGTTGGTTTTATTGTCGGTATGTAATTTTGCAAAGCTGGTAAAATCCTCATATTCAAATAAAATTTTACAGGCTTCATTCATTTTTGTAATATCCAAAGGTTTTCTCCAGTGCTGCCACGCCGATTCTTCCGTAAACGGATTTTTTTCCAGCGAAATATAATATTCGTACGTTCGGTAAGTAGCATCAAAACGCGCATGGAAATCATCTTTTACAGGAAAAATTCTTTTAATGGAAATATCCGCCGGAAGAAAACTGTTCAGCCTTCTCACCAGTTCCTGATCCAGAACTTTCTCCGTATCAAAATGAGCAAAAATCTTCTTCGCATGAACGCCCGTATCCGTTCTCCCCGCTCCCGTTGTCTTAATCTCTTCTCGTAAAATCGTGGAAAGTGCTTTTTCCAGCTCTTCCTGTACAGAAATAGCATTCGGCTGAATCTGGTAACCGAAATAATTCTTGCCGTTGTAGGAAAATTCTATAAAATATCTCAAGGTAATAAAATAAATATCTGTTGTTTATTTCTACATATAACTTAATTTGAATCAATATCAATTTGTATTTCTTCCATAAACGAAGTGGCTTTGTTTAACTTAAAAAAGATTTGTTTTAATAAAACTTTGTTTAACCTTGCGAGAACTTAGACGCAAAGACTACAAAGATTTTTATTTATCTACAATTCCCAACCATTTTAAAGATAAACAAAGGCATTTCACTTATTACAGAAAGACAAGTTAAAATGCACAGCAGATTATAACTCTACAAAAATACTTTAATTTGATGATAATCAATAACAGATTTTTTAAATAAAAATCGAAAAGTAGCTCCCATATTCATCCAAATCCCTGCGAAATTTCCTATTTTTGCAAACGTATGAAAAGATGGTACCTCTATCCTTTTTCCCTCGGTTATCACATGGTAACGGGTATCCGAAACACAATGTATGATCTGGGAATTTTTAAATCTGTGAAATTCAAAACGCCGATAATCTGTGTCGGAAACCTTTCTGTGGGCGGAAGCGGAAAATCGCCGATGGTGATGTATCTTGCACATTTCCTGTCTAAGCATTACAGAACCGGTGTGCTTTCCAGAGGATACGGAAGACTTACGAAAGGATATGCTGTCACGAATTATGAAAGCAATTACAAAACAGTAGGCGATGAAGCCATGCAGTTGTTTGAACGTTTTAAAAACCGTTTTGTAATCGCCGTTTCCGAAGAAAGAGTTCCCGGAGCCAAAAAAGTAATCAGCGATATGGATCTTGATGTTCTGGTTCTTGACGATGCAATGCAGCACAGAGCGATAAAAGCAGGATTCAACATCATGATGACCGATTTTAATGATCCTTACTTCAAAGATCATCTTTTGCCGGCGGGAGATTTAAGAGAATCCAGAGCCGGATCCAAAAGAGCGGATATCATCATGGTGAGCAAATGTCCCGATGAACTTACTGAGGAAACCAAACAGTATTACATTTCCAGAATAAGACCGGATCGTACCCAAAAAGTATTCTTTTCATCCATCGGATACGACGAAAATGTATACGGAAGAGAAAAAATGCTTCCCGACAACAACCTGAATTATTATGATATTCTTTTAATTACAGGAATTGCCAATCCTAAACCTCTCCTCACCCATCTTGCAAAATTTTCGCAAAGGGTAAAACACTTAAAATTCAGAGATCATCATAATTTCACGGAAGCAGACATCAAAAATATCGTAGCGGAATATAAAAAATTAGGGGAATATAAATTGATTTTAACCACTGAAAAAGACTACGTGCGCCTGAAAAGTTTTGATTATCTTAGAGATATTGTGTACTACTGGCCGATCAATGTAATTATTGATAAAAAGGAAGAATTCAATCAAATCATCTTAGATTATGTTAGAAAAAATTAAGCAGACCGCAGATTTCGTTAAAAACATCATTAAAGAAACTCCCGATTTTGCCATTGTTTTAGGCTCCGGCTTAGGCAAACTGCAGGATGAAGTGGAAGCTATTCATACTTTAGAATACAGTGAAATCCCCAACTTTCCGCAGACTACCGTTGCAGGACACGGCGGAAAACTGATCTACGGAATTCTGGAAGGAAAAAAAGTTCTGATGATGAGCGGTCGTTTTCATTACTACGAAGGGCATTCAATAGAAACGGTGGTCTTTCCGATCCGTGTTTTTTATCTGTTGGGAATTAAAAATCTCATTCTTTCCAATGCTTCAGGCGGAATTAATCCAGGCTATAAGATCGGTGATATTGCAATCATCCGGGATCACATCAATATGATGCCTGAACATCCGCTTCGCGGCAGAAACATTGATTCTTTCGGTCCCCGATTTGTGGATATGAGCGAACCATACAACAGAAAAATGATCTCCGTTGCACAAAATACTGCTTCTGAACAGAATATTACCGTCCACCAAAGTGTTTATGTAGCTTTACAGGGACCCACTTTCGAAACTCCCGCAGAATACGGAATGATTAAAGCCATTGGCGGAGATCTTGTAGGAATGAGTACCGTTCCGGAAGTGATCGTTGCTAAACATATGGGAATGGATGTTTTTGGTATTTCCGTCGTGACCGATTTAGGCGGTCCCGATATTGCCCACTCCGTTTCTCACGAAGAAGTTCTGAACGCAGCCAATACAGCCATGCCGAATGTAATTGCAGTGGTAAAAGGTTTGGTGAAAAATTATTAGTAAACCTAAGATTATTAACAATAAACTTGTTTCAACTAATTTTCAGAATTAACCGCAAAAGGGACAAAAGATAATGTTAAAGCGAATTTCCAGAATAATTAAAGCGCTCAAAAGAATAAAAATCAAAGATTTTTAAAAATTATTGTTTTCTTTTTCATTTATAATAATCAACTTTAAATAAAAAATTTATTAGATCTTTTGTGACTTTTGCGGTTAAATAAAGTTTAAACAGACTTAATATTTGTCGATGTTTTCAGAACGATAAAATTTGTGAATTTCTTAATTGTAAATTCAATAGAAATCTTCAATCCAATCAATTCTTATAAAGTCATCAAAAAATCAGTCCAGATTGGACGGCATTGTCTAGATTTGCATACATAATTTTTTTGAACATGAAAAAACTGTTGTTACTATTAATGATGGGAATTTTCGGATTAGGCTATTCTCAACAGGCGCCGAAAGTTCTGAAAAAGGGTTTCTCCAAAGAAGCTTTGGCGCAGAAGCTGGAAGATGAAGACGGAAAAACGGTTACCATTCAGCAGATTCTGGATCAGCATAAAGGTAAAGTTCTGGTTATTGATTTTTGGGCAGGATGGTGCAGAGACTGTCTAAATGCACTTCCGAAAGCCAGAGAACTGGAAGAAAACAATAAAAACATAGATTTTGTATTTCTATCTTTAGACCGTTCCAAAGAAGGCTTTGACAGAAGTCTGGAAAAATTTGAAATGAAAGACAAAGAAAACTACTGGTTTTCCTCCGGCTGGAAAAACGATTTCAATAATTATGTTGATCTGAACTGGATTCCGAGATATATGGTGATCGATCAGAAATCCGCCATTGCAAAATATTACGCCATTACTCCTGAAGATCCTGAAATTCAGGCAACAATTAATCAACTTTTGAAGTAATTCTTATTTTTACCGCAAAGTAAAACAAAGCTTTATTTTTTATATTGTCTATTATTTTAAGTTATACAAAGGCGCTTCGCTTAAATAAAGTAAGACAAAATTTATTCAATTGTATTTCGAAAATAAGTGAAACGGCTTTGTTTTATCTTAAAAACATTTCATTTCTATAAATCTTTGTCTATCCTTGCGATTAAATAAATTCAGGACAAAAGAAAATAATTAAAAATACAGGAATCCATATCTTTGCGGTATGGATTCTTCTTTTCCCATGCGCAAAATAATTCACGTCGATATGGATGCATTCTATGCTTCTGTGGAGCAGCACGACAATCCTGCATTGAAAGGAAAAGCAATTGCAGTCGGAGGCGGACATCGTGGTGTGGTTTCGGCGGCAAGTTACGAAGCCAGAAAATTCGGAGTCCGTTCTGCAATGCCCAGCAAAACGGCAAAAGAAAAATGTCCGCACCTTATTTTTGTCCCTCCGCGTTTTGCGCGTTACAAGGAAATATCAAAAAAAATCCGTGAAATTTTTTACGAATACACCGATCTGGTGGAACCACTTTCTTTGGATGAAGCCTATCTCGATGTTACAGAAAATAAAAAAGGAATGGAATCAGCCAATCAGATCGCCAAAGAGATCCGTCAGAAAATTTTTGACGAAACCGGACTTACTGCTTCCGCCGGAATTTCTGTGAATAAATTTTTAGCCAAAGTTGCTTCAGATATCAACAAACCAAACGGACAAAAAACCATTCATCCCGACAAAATCGAAGGCTTTCTGGAAGAACTTCCGGTAGAAAAATTTTATGGAGTCGGAAAAGTAACGGCTAATAAAATGTTCAGCTTAGGCATTTACAAAGGGAAAGATTTAAAGAAAAGATCCATTGAAGATTTAACAAGACTGTTCGGAAAATCCGGAGCTTATTATTACAACGTGGTTCGCGGAATTCATCATTCGGAAGTAAAACCGCACCGAATCCAGAAAAGTGTGGCGGTAGAAAGAACTTTTTTTGAAGATCTTTTTGATGAACAGCAGGTCAATGAAAAACTGGAAAGCCTGAGTGAAGAACTTCACACGCGCTTACAGAAAAATAATATTCTCGGAAGATCTTTAACTTTAAAAATTAAATACAAAGATTTCTCACTCTATACAAGAAGCATCACCAAAGAAGAATATTTTTCCTCTGCCGAACAATATCTTAAAACCGGAAAAAAACTTTGGGAATTAAGACCTTTTGATAAACCGGTGAGACTGTTGGGATTATCTCTCTCCCACCTCAACACCGAAGAAAAAAAACAGGTTTCTGTTCAACTAAAAATTCCGTTTAAAGAATTCGAAGATCAATAATCCGTTTTTTTTCACTAAATTGTAGTAACCAAATTTTACAATTTATGAATGAAACGATGATTCAGTATTTCCATTGGTATTCTGAAGGAGACAGCAAGCTGTGGAAAGAAGCAGAACAAAACGCAAAATATTTAGCCGGACTCGGCATTACATCCGTCTGGTTTCCGCCCGCTTACAAAGGCGCAACAGGAGGTCACTCTATTGGCTACGATGCTTACGATCTCTATGACCTCGGAGAATTTGATCAGAAAGGAACGATTCCCACCAAATACGGCACGAAAGAAGATTACCTGAAAGCAATAAAAGCGCTTAAAGAAAACAATATTAAAGTAATTGTAGATATTGTACTTGGACATAAAGGCGGCGGCGATGAACTGGAAACCTTTAAAGCATTAAAAGTAGATGAAGAAAACAGAGAAAAAATAATCTCGGATGAAATAGAAATACAGTCTTATACCAAATTTACCTTTCCCGGAAGAAATAAAAAATTTTCTGAATTTGAATGGAATTTCACCTGTTTCAGCGGCGTGGATTATGCAGAAGGAATGGATTCGCAGATTTTTAAAATTAAAAACGAATACGGAACCGACTGGGAAGAAATGATCGACGATGAGAAAGGAAATTACGATTATCTGATGTACAATGATGTGGAACACAGAAATCCGTTCGTGCGCGAAGAACTGAACAACTGGGCAAAATGGTACTTTGATGAAACCGATTTCGACGGCGTGAGACTGGATGCCTTAAAGCATATTTCATTTGATTTTTATAAAGAATGGCTTACTTTGCTTCGTTCCAATACCGGAAAAAATATTTTTGCGGTCGGCGAATATTGGGCTCCCGGATATCTGAATCTCTTGCAGAAATACATAGAAGTTACCGAAGGATGCATGAGTCTGTTCGACAGTTCGCTACAGAATAATTTTCACACCGCTTCCAACGAAGGAAATTCTTACGATTTGCGGAGAATCTTTGACGAAAGTCTTACTCAGGCAGATCCGCTTCACTCGGTAAGTCTTGTGGATAATCATGACACGCAGCCTTTACAGGATCTTGAAGCTCCAGTTGAAGAATGGTTCAAACCTTTGGCGTATGCATTGATTCTGCTGAGAAAAGACGGTTATCCGTGTGTGTTTTATCCGGATCTCTACGGAGCGCATTATGTGGATAAAGATAAGGAAGGCAATGATCAGGAAATATTTTTAAATAAAGTGGATGGCATTGAAGAACTTCTGAAAGCCCGAAAAAACAATGCTTACGGTGAACAGAGAGATTATTTTGAGGATGCCAATTGTCTTGGATGGGTTCGTGAAGGTGATGAGGAACATTCCGGATGTGCGGTTGTCTTAAGCAATAAAGACGCGTACGAAAAACCTATGGAAATGGGAGAAAGATACATCGGACAAACGTTTTATGATGCTTTGGGAAGATTTGAGGATAAAATTACCATCGATGAAAACGGTTGGGGAAATTTCCCGGTTCCGGCAGGAAATGTGAGTGTCTGGCTTGCTGAATAATTTGAACACGAATATCACAAATGGCTTTCACAAATGACATGAATACTTTTGCAAATAGCATAATTTTAAATGAAGCTATCTAAAATTCAATTGTATTATTCATGAAAATATTTTTGACACTTGTGTTTAAAAAATGTAGAAAATTCGTAGTATTCGTGTTTAAAAATAAAACTAAACTTTTCGGATTTCAAGAATTTCCGGTCGTTCTGAATGATCGGAAATTTTTCCTGTTCTTGCAAATTCCGCCCACAATGCGCGAAGTTTTTTTCCGTTTTCCTGAATGTGCTTCCACGGAACATCTTTTAAAAGTTCTGCCGATTTCCATGCTTCCTGATTTTCGAAAATCAAAGGAAGATCTACACAGTGGGAAGCTCCGATATAATTGTTTTTCAGAACGGACTTAATTTTAAACTGATAAATATTTCCACCACCCGAAGCATAATTTTCAGCAAAAATCTCTGCCGGTTTTTCATAAATGGATTCCGTTGTTTTACGAACGATTTTGTTGAGAATTTTTTCGTGGAGATAGGTGTAAAGTCCTTCCTGAGCCGTTTTTACATAAAAAGCAGTTTCGTCATGACTGGAACCGATCAATACATCATATTTTTTCGCATTTTCTTTCCATTTTGGCAGACTTTCTTCTTCCGTGCATAAAGGAGCAAAACCATATTGCGTACAGAAAGGCATCGCCGTTTTTAAACCATATTTTCTGAATGACGGTAAAAATTTCACGTATTCATCCACCATTTTCAGGGGATCTTTTTCATCTTTCAGAAAATCGGTCTTCCTGAAAAATTCTAAAGACATTTTACTTCTTTTTATCCTGAAACCAAGCGGTGCGCTGTGGATAATTGCCCGCTTAAACAGACCGTCAATTCCTTCAGAAATCATCAGATGTGCAATTGCATCGCCTCCGGAAGACTGCCCGAAAAGGGTAATATTTTCCGGATTTCCGCCAAAACTGTGGATATTTTTCTGAATCCACTTCAGAGATTCCATGATATCAAACAAACCTAAATTGGCAGGTCTTTCTTCGTTTCCTCCCAAAAATCCGAAAAGTCCGAGACGATATGTAATGGAAACAACAATAAGATTCTGCTCTTTCACCCAAACCGAAGGATCGGAAGTGGGCAGATCTCCGCAGCCAATTTCATAAGAACCTCCGTGAATCCAGACTACCACAGGAAGTTTTTCATTTGCCTCAAAATTTTCCGGACGGGTAATTGTTAAAAACTGAGGAGATTCATCGGGTTCGAAATGTTCTACATTCGTTTTCTGGATCAATCTTTCAAGTAACGGACTGATGTGTTGAGGACAGACCGGTGTTTTATCCGGAATTTCGTGAGTCTGAATATCTTCTACAGGAACGGGCTTTTTATATCTTTCTGATCTCGCGTAACGGATGCTTTTCGCTTTGATCACCCCGTTTGTCTTTATTGCAGAGATTTTACCGATAGAAGTATGAAAAGTATGAATTCCTGTATTTTGCTGTAGCGTCATGATGAAACAAAATTTTTCTGCTTTTTAAATGTAGTAATTTTCTCAATTTAATGAAACATCAATGTCCCTGTTGTAGACAATTTTTCACAAATAAATTCTTAAAATCACTTAAGTAAGCCATGAAATATTGTTCTGGTTTTTGCTTCAACCAATCAGTTTAAAGATTTATATTCACTTGGGGAAACACCTACTTTGCTTTTAAAAAGCCTTGTAAAATGCTGCGGATATTTGAACCCCAGATTGTACGAAATTTCACTGATGGATTTGGCGGAATCGAAAATCTGGTCTTTTGCCACATCAATCAGTTTATTGTGGATGAATTCCTGAGCGGAAACACCCAGTTCTTTTTTAATTAAATCTCCAAAATAATTCGCTGAAAGATTAAGCTGTTCTGCAAAGTAATTTACCATAGGAAAGCCTATATTTTTAGGCTTTTCGGAGGTGAGATAATCGTTCAGAAGAGTTTCAAATTTTCCGATGACTCCCTGATTGATATGATCTCTGGTGATAAACTGTCGGTCGTAAAACCGCATACAGTAATTCAGGAAAAGCTCGATATTATTTACAATTAAAGATTTACTGTGTTTATCAATTGTCTGTTCCAGTTCGTGCTTGATATTTTTAAAACATTCAAGAATAATTTCTCTTTCTTTTTCTGAAAGATGCAGTGCTTCATGAACTTCATAGGAGAAAAAATTATAGTCTTTGATATTTTTTCCGAGGTTGGTTCCTTTTAATAAATCAGGATGAAAAATAAGAGCAAAACCGGCTGGCTGAATGTAGGTACCTGCATTAGAAATTCCGTACGTCTGTCCCGGAGCGATAAAAACCAATGTTCCTTCCTGATAATCGTAGCTGTGTTTTCCGTACTGCATATCGCCGCACATCACATCTTTTAAAAAGACCGTGTAAAAACCAAATTGTCTCAAATGCTGACAAATAGGATCGGATTTGGAAAAATCGATTACACTTACCAAAGGATGTAACGTCTCATGGTTCAGCATTTTATTGTATTCTGAAACCGTATTGTAGATTTCAACCTCCTGATTTTTCATGAAGTAAATTTTAATTGCTTTTCAAAATTACCACTTTTAATCCTACGTTTTATTTCGTCTGTAAAATTGGTACATCTTTCCGTAATTTATATAAGATGATTTGTTCTAAAAGGTTCGAATTTTGCAGCTAAGAAAATAACGAATTTCCTATTCTGAATCAAAGAATAAACTAATCAAAATAATTAATACTAAACAAAATGAGTACATTCACAGTAAAAGCTTACGGAGCAGAATCCAAGACTGCCGATTTACAGGAATTAAATATTGCAAGAAGAGAAGTAACGGCAAAAGACGTAGAAATTGAAATTCTATACTGCGGCGTTTGTCACTCCGATCTTCACACCGCAAGAAACGACTGGGGCGGATCAATGTATCCTGTGGTTCCGGGACATGAAATTGTAGGGAGAATTACAAATGTAGGAAATGAAGTTTCTAAATTTAAGGTCGGAGATCTTGCGGCAGTCGGCTGTATGGTAGATTCTTGCGGCGAGTGCGAAAGCTGCAAACACGATCTTGAGCAATATTGCCAGAATGGTTTCACAGGAACTTACAACGGACCGGACAAACATTTGGGAGGTCATACTTTCGGCGGATATTCTCAGAAAGTAGTTGTAGATGAACATTTCGTATTAAGTGTTCCTGAAAATTTAGATTTAGCGGCTGTTGCTCCTCTTCTTTGCGCAGGAATTACAACATGGTCTCCGTTAAGACACTGGAATGTAGGTCCTGATTCTAAAGTTGCTGTTGTAGGTTTGGGAGGTTTGGGACACATGGCGATTAAACTGGCAAAAGGTTTGGGTGCTGAAGTAACATTATTCTCGCGAACTCCGGGAAAAACGGAAGATGCTAAAAAACTGGGAGCAGATCATGTGGTGATTTCTACGGAGCAGGATCAGATGGATGCTGTAAAAGGGAAATTTGATGTGATTATTGATACTGTTCCTTATGAACACGACATTAATCCTTACATGCAGACTGTTGCTTTAAACGGAACTCTGGTTATGGTAGGATTTGTAGGAGAATTCGAAAATGAAGCTCCAAGTACAAGACCGCTTATTTTCCAGCGTCGTTCGGTTGCCGGATCTTTAATCGGAGGAATTGCCGAAACTCAGGAACTTTTGGATTTCTGCGGAAAACATAATATTGTATCGGATATTGAATTAATCAAAATGCAGGATATTAATGAAGCGTATGACAGAATGCTGAAAAGCGACGTGAAATACCGTTTCGTAATTGATATGCAATCTTTGTAATTCTTTGTATATTGTTAACTGAGGCTCTCTTCGGAGGGCTTTTTTTGTTGGCGGTTGGTGGTTTATGGTTTATGGTTTATGGTTTATGGTTTATGGAAATTAAGCTTTCTGATGGTTAAATTTTTCTGATGGTTAATTTTTTACAATGCTACCTTTCTTAAATGGTCATATTTTCCTTCCATATGTTTAAATGCCCATTCTGCCATGGAACTGATAACCGGAATTAAACCTTTTCCTGCCTCACTCAGTTCATAAGTAACATGGGGCGGAACAACCGGCTTTGCAGTTCTGATGATCAGTCCGTCATTTTCTAATTGCTTTAAATGCTGAATCAGCATCTTTTCGGTTACCGCAGGAATGGCGCGTTTCAGTTCGCTGTACCTTTTGTCTCCGTTGGAAAGATGATATAAAATAATCGGTTTCCAGAATCCGCCGATTTTTTCCATGACATACGTTACGGGACAGGAATCCAGTGCGTATTTTTTATTCTGCTGAATGGTGGATGTTTCTTTTATGGCTATCATAATGAATACATACTTTAGGGTAAGTACTTGTATAAAAGTAAGTACAAATATACCTTTGTATCAGGAAATAAAAAAATAATTATCAACAAAAAAATAAAAATTATGAAAATCATCATCACCGGTTCATTGGGAAATGTAGCAAAACCTCTTGCAGAGCAATTAATTTCAGAAGGACATGACATCACCGTAATCAGCAGCAGCGAATCTAAAAAAAGTGAAATTGAAAATCTGGGAGCCAAAGCCGCTATCGGTTCTATTACAGACCTCAACTTTTTAGTTGAAACTTTTAAAGGAAATGATGCCGCGTTTCTGATGACTCCACCCAATATGGGATTTGAAAATCTTGTTGAAAATACGACGAACGCCGGAAAAAAATATGCTGAAGCCGTTCAACAAACCGGAGTTAAAAGAATCGTAATGCTGAGCAGCATCGGAGCAGAATCTCCTGTGGAAAACGGACCAATAAAAGGTCTTCATGCTATTGAGAAATTCTATAATGAACTGGAAAATACATCCGTCACTTTTTTAAGAGCAGGATATTTCTACATCAACTTCTTTAATGATATTCCGCTGATTAAAAACGCAGGAATTCTTGGCGCGAATTATCCGGATCACACGGAAGTTCCATTGGTTCATCCCAGAGATATTGCAAAAGCTGCTGCTGAAGAACTGTTAAAAAATTCTGAAGGCAAACATGTAAAATATATTGTAAGCGATGTTCGCAAAGCTCAGGATTTTGCAAATATTTTCGGAAATGCCATCGGAAAACCGGAACTTCCTTGGATAGAATTTAAAGATGAAGATTCTTTACACGGAATGCTTCAGGCAGGAGTTCCACAGGAAATGGCAGAATTGTATACGGAAATGGGAAGAGGAATCCGTACCGGAATTGTTCAGAAGGATTTTATTGAACATGGTTCTATTGTTGATGGCGAAATTAAACTGGAGGAGTTTGCGAAAGAGTTTGCGGATAAATTTAATGCTTAATGTTATTTTATAACTTTTTCTTTATTGATTGTCCGTTTATTAACCTAAAGCTTCGACAGGCTCAGCTTGACATCTCTAAAAATCAAGCGTTTAGTATTAGAGGTGTCACACTGAGCTTGTCGAAGTGCCTGTTATAAATAATTGATTTTCATATCAGTGCAAAGTAATAGGTTGTTTAACGGATATTCAAATTTTCTTTTGTCTTGAAACAAAAGAAACAAAAATTCAAGACTCGGAAACTTCCGCTAAACATTAAAATTTAATCCTAAAATTCCCAAAACTTGCGCGAATTAAAGATTTGCCTTTTGATTTAACATTTGTCTCGCGCATCAAACAGTGGGAATTTCTTAATGGACTAAATTTAAATTTTCTTAACGCTCCATTTTCCTATGTCATTTAATCATTACATTCAAATCAGTTTCGGCGAGCCTTTGGCTCGCCGAAACTGTTAGCAATGAGTTATTTAAACTAAACCTTTACCTCAACCTTGATTTATTCCTTTTCTTTCAAAATCCCTTTCAGAACCTTCAGTTTTCCGTCAATCGGCTGATCGATTTTCAACCCTAAAATATCTGCAACTAAAGGATAAACGTTGATATTCTGAAATTCATCGATCACCATACTATTTTTGAATTCCGGTCCCCACGCAAAGAATGTGGCTTTCATTTCAGGAACTATCTGCGGATTATAGCCGTGCTTTCCAACCGATGATTTTTTTCCTTTTTCCAAAAATATTTTGGGAGCATTGGGAATAAATAAAATCTGTCCGATTCTTTTATACTGGTCATCTTTTGCTGAGAAATGAAGATATTTGGGAAGCTTTTTATCCAGATAGACTTCATAATCTTCTGTTTTGTTAGCTTTTAATTCTTTATAAACCCTTTTAACCTCATCTGGATTTTTAACGTAAACCCTCAATAAAGTCTGCGAATTGTAAAAATCAAATCTTTCTTTATTAAAAAGCATTGCGGGAATTTCTAACGGACTTCCTCCATCCACTTTTATCATTCCGTGATCTGAAACAAAGACGAAGTTTACATTTTGTAAGCCTAAATCATGAACTTTCTGAACCAGTTCGCCAATAGCTCCATCCACCAGATGAACAGCATCTTCCGCCTCTCTGGAATCCGGACCGAAATGATGTCCGCTTGCATCAACTTCAGGAAAATACAATGAAATGAAATGTGGTCTTTTTTCCATTGGCAGCTTTAGCCATTCGATTACTTTGTCCACTTTTTCAGATGGTGAGAATTTTTCGTGGTAATGATAATAATAAGTAGGTCTGTTTCCTCCTGCATTACTTGCAGAACCTACCCACATTAACGAAGCGGAAAGCATTCCCTGTTTTTCAGCCAGTCCCCAAAGCGGCGTTCCGCCGTACCAGTTTCCGTCTTCAGCATTTTTTTTATCGCTCATGGCGTAACTTTCCTTCTTTTGATAATCGTAGAAATAATTATCGATGAGTCCGTGATGAGAAGGATACAATCCGGTAATCAATGTCCAGTGATTGGGAAATGTAATGCTTGGATAACTAGGAATCATCGCTTTTGCCTGAACTCCTTCATTGGAATATTTCAACAGATTTTCTGCGTTGTATTTTTTAGCATAATCATAACGGAATCCATCGGTAGAAATCATGATGACATAAGGTTTTGTCTGAGCTTCAGCCGTATTGTAACGATCAGGAACTACAACTTCTTCTGTATCAACATTATCTTTTTGGGCAAAAACTGTCAGTGAAAAAATTAACAGTAAGAATTGAAGGCTTTTCTTCATGATTTATATTTTCTGCAAAATTAGGGTCTAGAATCCTGAAAGAAAAGATTCTTCGGTTAAAAAAAGATTAAAAGCATTTTTTAGAATGAGTGTAAATAAAGAATATTTATATTTGGTTAAAATATAAAATATTGGAATTTTTACTTGATCTTTTAGGAAATTTTGTTCGCTGGATATTTATTTACCACTGCGATTCTGAAAGAATGAACGAGAAATACAGTTCCCATCCTAAATCTGAGGGATTAAAAAATACTTTAGCAGGAATTATATTAGTCGTTTTTGTCACAATTATCATTTTATATCTTTCATAAAAAAAGACCACCTTTCAGTGGTCTCCGTTTATTCTTTAATTAACTGTTCAAAAGATGTTGAACCATCTTTCAACGTAATTTCCAGATAATAATTTCCGGATTTCAAGTCGGAAATATTCACTTCTTTTCCATCAGCTTTTATGGTTTTTACCTTTCTTCCGGTAGATTCGAAAACATCAATATTTTTTATTTTATCGGCATCTTTGAAATTAATGGTTTCTTTTGCTGGATTTGGATAAAGAACTACTTTTTTACTTTGTGCAGCGACTTCTCCGGTTGCTAAAACAGCTCCCATCGTAAGAGAAGCGTAGCCTCTGTTTGAAGAATGGTAAGATATTCCCGTTCCTCCTGCAGTTCTTGCATAGAAAATATTAATGGTTCCCGCAGAATTAGGAATGGCAAAGTCTCCGGTTCCTCCGGCAAGAGATCTTGTAGCTACTACTGTTCTTGTGCTTCCCGAAACGGTGTTTGAAACCTGAGTCCAATCCTGCGTAGCATCTGCAGAAGGTGAGGAAAATCCTACGAATGTATAATCTCTGTTTGAAGATGAATTGTAAATAAATCCATCTGATCCGTTTGCCATTCCGCTTGATCCGAAACCGATTCCGAGCATTGAATTGCTGTCTCCGGTTAAAGTAAGCGTAGCGGTAGTTGCATTCGTGTCTAATTTCACCGTCATTGCAGCAGCCGATAAATTAACTGTACCCGACGAAAACTGCGCTCCTACAGAAATTGCAAGAGCCATTGATAATGTAAGTAAAACTTTTTTCATATTTTAATTTTTAAGTAGGTTAATTATTTCTTTATTGTTTGTCTGTAAAGCATACTCAAAAGGAGTCATTCCCTGTGCATCTTTCAGGGTTTTGTCGGCTTTGTATTTCAGCAGTAATTCCGTCAGTTCTTTATTTCCGAATTTTACCGCCCAAAATAGCGGGGTCGATCCTGTAGCATCCGCAATATTCGGATCTGCCTTTTTCTCTAAAATATAGGTTACCAGATCTTTGTTATATTTTACGGAAAGTCCTGACAATGCTGTTCCTTCACGGCTTTTATAATTAATGTTCTTTACATTGTCCATTAAAAATTTGGCAACCTCTACATTTCCTCTGTAACAAGCCAGAATTAAAGGAGAAAAACCGCTTTCGTTGGTCTGGTTGATGATATCCGGATTCTGCTTCATCATGTCTTTCATTTCAGCAATAGTTCCGCTTCTGGCAACATCAAAAATAGATTTTGCCTTTTCCTGAGCGTTTGTCAACGTAAAGCTCAGAAACATTCCTATCCATAAAATTACATTTCTCATTGTTTTGTAAGAACATAATTGTATTGAACATTCACGTTTTCAGCAATCTTTTTAGATACCATTTTCGGAATGGTTACTTTATGATCGGCTGTTTTGGCTACAAATCCACCCGACATATAAATTTTCCCGTCTTTTGCATAAATGGTAGCTGCAGAATTATATACTTTATCCACCCCATGAAAATTTAATTTTCCCTGAACAGTATATTTCTGAGGTGTTGCAGATAATTTAGACTTATCAAAATTCAGAATTTTTCCTGTGAAAGTTGCCTTCGGATATTTCGCCGTTTCAGCATAACTTTCATTGAAATGCTCTTCCATTAATTTGGTTTTGAAATGAAAATTTTTAACCACAGAAACAGATGCAAAATCTCCAGTATCGGTATTAATTACCGCCACATTGTTGTCGTCCTGTGCAAAAACATCTTCAAATAAAGGAACAGATGCTTCAAACGTTACTTTCCCTGTTTTAGCCATATATTTCTGAGCAAAGGCAAAGTTGGTAAAGAATAACGCTGTAATGAGTAAAACTAGCTTTTTCATATTAAATTTTTAGTTTTCGAGAAGCCCATCGGCTTTCCATTTCGTGATGATCGTAATTTGTGAGGGCGATAAACTTCCGCCTTGAGGCATTTTTAAAGGATCTCCGTTAGCGCGGCTTATTCTGTCTATAACGTTATCAATATTTGCTTTCACCTGAGAGTAGTTTGCCAGCGCCTGAACTCCCGGTGAATGACAGCTCACGCAATTGGCATCCATAATGGGCTTCACATCTTTATTGTAAGTTACCACTTCTGCAATCGGAGTATTATCCGAAATTTCCTCATATGTTCTGCTTTCACAAGCCGTTAATACTAATGCTGATGAAACGATGTATATCAATTTTTTCATACTCTAAAATACTCTGTAAAGATTAAACCCAAAGAAAATCTGCCCTTTATCCCATTTTCCGGCGGCATTGGTTAGATAACCAATATCCGAATTGAGTTGGGAATTGGTGAATAAAAGCTGGAACACGTGTCCCCCGGTTTCTATATCCATCCCTAAAGAAAGCGGATTTTTGTAGAAACTGTGATTGTCGAAATTCACAAAATATTCTGCATTAATAGAAACTCTTTTGGAGATTTTATAACGTCCTCCCAAACCTGCCAAAAACTGGTTTTTGTCTTCAATAGTAGGTTCGTAAAGGTTTTTGTGAACGTATGACGGTGTTAACTGAAGAGAAAATTTATCGCTGAACCTTCTGGAAATTAAAGCCTGTGTAAGATAAGAAAGTCTGTCCCCAAACTGAAGATGTGGATAATTATCTTTGCTGAGATCTGTATTTACTGCCAAAACATTATAGCCTACAATATCTACAGGCACGTTTTCATTCTGTTTTACAAGTCTGTATTTTACACCGCCCTCAAAAGTTTTCAGGTTGGTTTCTCTGGAAAGGCTTACTGAAATCCCTTCCGTAATGCCATAAATAACTCCGAGTTTTGTGGAAGCATCATCCAGCCCGAAGAAGTCTTTAAAACCTTTGCTTACATCACCGAAGCGGTGCGCCACAACAATATACCATTCATTCTTTGCGGGAAGTTTGGTAGATTGCCCGGTTACAATTTGTAAAGCTTTAAAAGCGGGTTGGGAAACATCGGTGTTTTTCGTCTGAACGGTATCAATATCTTTCAGCAGGTCTTCCTGTGCAAAGGAAAAAACTGAAGCAAACATTGACAAAAATAAGAGAGTTTTTGTCATACACATTTATTTAAATTAGTACAACAAACTTATCGACTTATCGACTTACAATTGTGTGATAAAAGTCACCGACTGTATTGTTTTTATCAATGAAAATGTTAAAATAATTAAATATCATTTATTAGCCTTGACTAACATTTTCATTTACAGGTATTTTTATGCCTTCTTTGGTCTGAATAATCTCGCCTTCGTTTTCTATTTTTTTAAGAACACGGCTTACTACTTCTCTTGAAGTTCCCAAACTGTTTGCAATTTCTCTGTGGGTAAGTTTGATGGGATTGTTTCCGGTTGCTGAAATCTGTTGTTTTATATAGTTTAAAACTCTTTTATCCAACTTATGAAAAACGGCATCATTTACCATATTCATCACATCAATAAATCTTTTGTCGTATTCTGAATAGAAAAGCCTGTTGATTTCCGGAAACTTAATGAGCCATTCATGGACAACAGACACCGGGAATAACAATACTTCGGAGTCTTCTTCCGTAACGGCGTAAATGCGACTTGTGCAATCTGTAAAGATTGAGGAGAATGTCATGAGACAACTGTCATTAGAACGGATGTAATAATAGATCAGTTCTCGACCGTCATTCAGGCTGAAAACCCTTATGGAACCTTTAATAAGAAACGGAACAAATTTATTTTTCTGTCCTTCTCTTACGATCTCGGTTTTTGCTCTAATTTCTGTAACGATGGCGTGTTTATCCAGCTCTTTTAAAAAATCATTTCCTAAAAAGCCAAATTTGTTAATAATAAACTGATTATTGATCATATTCTTTATATCCTTTCTAAAAACAAATTTAAAAAAATATCAATATAAGAATGAAGAGAATGCGAAACTATTCATCATTTAAAAGAAAAAAGCTGCTCCACTTTTGTGAAACAGCTTTCTTTATTTTTGAGAGTAAATCTTAAGCGTTTACGTTGTTTCCTCCTAATACGAAAGGCTCAACTTCTTTGATTTCTCCGAATTGCTGCTCGTAGTTAGCAATGTTTTGCTGAAGAGCAGAAAGTACTCTCTTAGCGTGAAGCGGAGCAAGGATAACTCTTGATCTTACTTTAGCTTGCTGTACTCCCGGCATTAATTGGATGAAATCTACTACAAACTCAGATGGAGAGTGGTTTACTAAAGCTAAGTTAGCATAGATCCCCGCTGCTACCATTTCGTTTAATTCGATGTTGATGTTTCCGTCTTGTGGATTTTGATTGTTGTCCATTGTTATAAAATATTTTTTTATTCGAAATTTTGAGGTTGTGAAAATATAAAAATAAATTCAAACCTCAAATTTCCGAATCATTATTTTTAGTTAAGATCTTCGAATTCTTTTTTAGAACCTACGATCACATTTTGGTATTCTTTAAGACCAGTACCTGCAGGAATTCTGTGTCCTACAATTACATTTTCTTTAAGACCGTTAAGATCATCTACTTTTCCGGCAACTGCTGCTTCGTTAAGAACCTTAGTTGTTTCCTGGAACGATGCTGCAGACATGAACGATTTCGTCTGAAGAGCTGCTCTTGTAATACCTTGCAATACAGGTGTAGCTGTAGCCGGTAAAGCTTCTCTTACTTCAACTAAAGCCTGATCTTCACGCTTAAGTTTAGAGTTTTCGTCTCTTAATTCTCTTGCTGTAATCATCTGCCCCGGCTGGAATACTTTAGAATCTCCGGCATCTACTACGACTTTCAGACCGAATACTCTGTTGTTTTCTTCCAAGAAGTCATATTTATGCTCAAGAGCACCTTCAAGGAACTGAGTATCACCTCCATCAACGATAGATACTTTTGTCATCATCTGTCTTACGATGATTTCGAAGTGCTTGTCGTCGATTTTTACCCCTTGTAAACGGTAAACTTCCTGAATTTCATTTACTAAATATTCCTGAACCGCAGTTGGACCTTTGATTCTTAAGATATCGTCCGGAGTAATGGAACCGTCGGAAAGTGGCGAACCAGCTCTTACGAAGTCATTCTCCTGTACCAAAATCTGGTTGGATAATTTAACTAAATAAATTTTTCTTTCTCCAGTTTTAGCTTCAACGATCAATTCTCGGTTACCTCTCTTGATTTTTCCGTAAGAAACTACCCCATCGATTTCTGTAACCACCGCCGGGTTTGAAGGGTTTCTTGCTTCGAATAATTCGGTAACTCTCGGAAGACCTCCGGTGATATCCCCTGCTTTTGCAGATTTTCTCGGGATTTTGATTAAGACTTTACCAGCCTTAATTTTTTCACCATCATTTACCATTAAGTGGGCTCCTACCGGTAAGTTGTACGCTTTCTGTTCAACTCCTTTAGAATCTACCACCTTCAAGGTAGGTACGGCTTTCTTATTTCTGGATTCGGAAATTACTTTCTCTTCAAATCCTGTCTGTTCGTCAATCTCCAGTTGGAATGAAACCCCTTGGATGATGTCTTCATATTCTACCTTACCAGCAGTTTCTGCAATGATAACCGCGTTATACGGATCCCACTTACAGATTACATCGCCTTTCTTCACTTTATCACCCGGTTTTACAGATAATATGGAACCGTAAGGTACGTTAGCTACCATTAACGGAGTTCTGGACTCGTTATCAGCAACTAATCTGAATTCTGTTGAACGGGAAACTACAACTTCAGCAGTGTTACCGTTTTCATCTTCAGAAGTAATGGTTCTTACCTCATCCATTTCAACGATACCGTCTCTTCTTGCAACAATTGATGGGTTTTCTGATACGTTTCCTGCAGTACCCCCTTGGTGGAAGGTTCTCAACGTAAGCTGAGTTCCCGGTTCCCCGATGGACTGCGCTGCAATTACACCTACTGCTTCACCCATGTGGATCATCTTCCCTGTTGCTAAGTTTCTACCGTAGCATTTCGCACAGATTCCTTTTTTAGCTTCACAAGTAAGTGGCGAACGAACTTCAACTGCTTCTAATCCTGCTTCTTCGATTCTCTTCGCTAACGCCTCACTGATTACCTGATCTGCTTCAGCAATTAATTCATCACTTTCAGGATCATAGATATTATGTAATGAAACTCTACCTAAGATTCTTTCAGAGATTCTTTCAACGATCTCATCATTTTTCTTAAGTGCGGTAACTTCTGTACCTCTTAAAGTTCCACAGTCGTCTTCTGTAACGATAACGTCCTGTGCAACGTCTACTAATCTTCTCGTTAAGTAACCTGCATCGGCAGTCTTAAGAGCGGTATCCGCAAGACCTTTACGGGCACCGTGGGTAGAGATAAAGTATTCTAGAATGGAAAGACCTTCTTTAAAGTTGGCAAGAATCGGGTTTTCGATGATCTCCGCTCCGGTAGAACCGGCTTTCTGCGGTTTTGCCATCAAACCTCTCATCCCTGATAACTGACGGATCTGTTCTTTAGAACCCCTCGCTCCGGAATCAAGCATCATGTATACAGAGTTGAAACCACCTTGGTCAGTTTTCATTCTTCCCATGATCATCTCGGTAAGGTTGGCGTTGGTTGTAGTCCAAACGTCGATTACCTGGTTATAACGTTCTGTATCTGTAATAAGACCCATGTTATAGTTGGCTCTAATTTCATCTACTGTTCCAATAGAATCTGCAATCATCTGCTTTTTCTCAACAGGAACTACGATGTCTCCTAATGAGAAGGAAAGACCTCCTTTAAATGCGTTTGAATATCCTAAGTCTTTCATTGCATCCAGGAATTTCACTGTTGTAGGGAAATCTGTATCTGCAAGAATTTTACCGATAACGTTTCTCAATGATTTCTTCGTTAAAAGCTCATTGATATATCCTACCTGCTTTGGTACAATCTGGTTGAATAAGATTCTACCTACCGTAGTTTCGATTAATCTTGTTACGATTTCTCCGTTTTCTTTAACCGGAAGTCTACATCTTACTTTAGCATTTAAAGATACTCTTCCTTCCGCATAAGCGATTTCCGCTTCTTCAGGAGAATAGAATGCCAAACCTTCACCTTTTACTTTCATATCTTCTGTAGAACTCAATTCTTTGGTCATGAAATAAAGACCAAGAACCATGTCCTGAGAAGGTACCGTAATTGGAGAACCGTTTGCAGGGTTCAAAATGTTTTGAGAACCTAACATCAATAACTGAGCTTCAAGGATCGCTTCAGGGCCTAACGGTAAGTGTACCGCCATCTGGTCACCATCGAAATCGGCGTTGAAGGCCGTAGTTACTAATGGGTGTAGCTGGATTGCCTTACCTTCGATCATCTTAGGTTGGAATGCCTGAATACCCAATCTGTGAAGCGTAGGTGCTCTGTTCAGTAGAACAGGGTGACCTTTCATCACGTTTTCAAGGATATCATATACTACCGGCTCTTTTCTGTCGATGATTCTCTTAGCAGATTTTACTGTTTTTACAATTCCTCTTTCAATCAGTTTTCTGATGATGAACGGCTTGTACAATTCCGCAGCCATATCTTTAGGAATACCACACTCATGAAGCTGTAAGTTCGGACCTACAACAATTACGGAACGCGCAGAGTAATCTACCCTTTTTCCTAATAAGTTCTGACGGAAACGACCCTGCTTCCCTTTCAATGAATCTGAAAGTGATTTCAACGGTCTGTTTGATTCAGATTTTACGGCTGAAGATTTTCTTGTATTATCGAATAGTGAATCTACAGATTCCTGAAGCATACGCTTCTCGTTTCTTAAGATTACTTCCGGAGCTTTGATCTCCAATAATCTCTTCAAACGGTTGTTTCTGATGATTACTCTTCTGTAAAGGTCATTTAAATCGGAAGTAGCGAAACGTCCCCCATCCAACGGAACCAATGGTCTTAGTTCTGGTGGAATAACAGGAAGTACACGCATTATCATCCACTCCGGTCTGTTGATCATTCTTGTATTAGCACCTCTCAATGCTTCTACAACGTTCAATCTTTTCAGAGCTTCCGTTCTTCTTTGTTTTGAACCTTCGTTGTGTGCTTTGTGTCTCAGGTCGAAAGACAATGCATCAAGGTCGATTCTTTTTAGTAATTCTTCAACCGCTTCCGCACCCATCTTAGCGATGAATTTGTTCGGATCGGAATCATCAAGATACTGGTTCTCGATCGGAAGAGTTTCCATGATATCAAGGTACTCTTCTTCAGTTAAGAACTCCATATTTTCGAAATCAGAACCGTCTAATTTTTTAGCAATACCCTGCTGGATCACTACATATCTTTCGTAGTAGATGATCATATCCAATTTCTTGGAAGGAATTCCTAAAAGGTAACCGATTTTGTTCGGTAAAGAACGGAAATACCAGATGTGCGCAATTGGAACTACCAGATTGATATGCCCGATTCTCTCTCTACGTACTTTTTTCTCCGTAACTTCTACTCCACAACGGTCACAAACGATCCCTTTGTAACGAATTCTCTTGTATTTACCACAAGCACATTCGTAATCCTTTACAGGACCAAAGATTTTTTCACAGAACAAACCGTCTCTTTCAGGCTTATGCGTTCTGTAGTTAATAGTTTCCGGCTTAAGAACCTCCCCTCTCGATTCCTGAAGAATAGATTCGGGTGAAGCTAAACCGATGGTTATTTTATTAAATCTACTTGATTTATTTTTATTTGACATTTGTTAGATTTTAAATTTTAGATTTTAGATTTTAGATTAATTTCCGAATGTTTCCATTCAGCATTTATAATTTAAAATTTAAAATTATTCCTCTAGTCTTACGTCTAATCCAAGACCTTGTAACTCGTGAAGTAGTACATTGAATGATTCCGGAATACCTGGTTCAGGCATTGATTCACCTTTTGCAATAGCTTCGTAAGTTTTCGCTCTACCAATAACGTCATCCGACTTCACGGTAAGGATCTCTCTCAGGATATTTGATGCACCGAATGCTTCAAGTGCCCAAACCTCCATCTCTCCGAATCTCTGACCTCCGAACTGAGCTTTACCTCCTAACGGCTGCTGAGTAATCAATGAGTAAGGACCGATAGAACGTGCGTGCATTTTATCATCAACCATGTGACCTAATTTCAACATATAGATTACCCCTACTGTTGCAGCCTGAGTAAATCTTTCTCCGGTACCCCCATCATAAAGGTGAGTGTGACCGAATTTAGGAAGACCTGCTTTCTCAGTGTACTCCGTAATCTGGTCTAAGCTAGCTCCGTCGAAGATTGGCGTAGCGAACTTCAATCCTAATTTCTGACCAGCCCATCCAAGTACTGTTTCATAGATCTGACCGATGTTCATACGCGAAGGTACCCCAAGTGGATTCAATACGATATCTACCGGTGTTCCGTCTTCAAGGAATGGCATATCTTCTTCACGAACGATTCTCGAAACGATACCTTTGTTACCGTGACGACCCGCCATTTTATCTCCTACATTCAGTTTACGTTTCTTAGCGATGTACACTTTAGCCAACTTCATGATCCCTGCAGGTAGTTCGTCTCCGATTGAAATTGCAAATTTCTCACGGTTTTTAACCCCTTGAATATCGTTGTACTTGATTTTGTAGTTGTGAATTAATTGTTTGATTAATTCATTTTTATCGTTATCAACTGTCCAGTCTGAACCGCTAACGTTTACATAATCTTCAACTGAAGTTAATAATTTATGAGTGAATTTCACGCCTTTACCGATGATTTCCTCATCAAGGTCGTTTTTCACACCCTGAGAAGTTTTACCGCTTACAAGCGTGTTTAATTTTTCAATTAAAGTGTTTCTCAAGTCATCAAACTTAGCCTTGTAAGTGTTTTCAATTTCTTCAAGCTTAAGTTTTTCTTCAGTTCTCTTCTTTTTATCTTTGATGTTTCTTGAGAACAATTTCTTGTCAATAACAACACCTCTTAATGAAGAATCTGCTTTCAATGAAGCATCTTTTACATCACCAGCTTTGTCACCGAAGATTGCTCTCAAAAGTTTCTCTTCAGGAGTCGGGTCAGATTCACCTTTTGGAGTAATTTTACCAATCATGATGTCTCCAGGCTTCACTTCAGCACCGATTCTGATCATACCGTTCTCGTCAAGATCTTTAGTAGCTTCTTCAGAAACGTTTGGAATATCTGCTGTCAATTCTTCCATACCTAATTTGGTATCACGAACCTCAAGAGAATATTCATCTACGTGAATTGAAGTAAACCAGTCTTCACGAACTACTTTTTCGTTGATTACGATCGCATCCTCGAAGTTGTATCCTTTCCAAGGCATGAACGCAACCACTAAGTTTCTACCAAGAGCCAATTCTCCTTTTTCAGTAGCATAACCGTCGCAAAGTACCTGTCCTTTTTCCACTACATCACCTACTCTTACGTTTGGTCTTAGGGTAATGGTAGTACTCTGGTTGGTTTTTCTGAACTTAGTTAAGTTATATGTTTTAGTAGCAGACTCGAATTGTACTAAATCTTCGTCTTCGCTTCTTTCATATTTAATAACGATTCTGTCGGCATCCACATACTCTACCGTACCTGTACCTTCAGCATTAATTAAGATTCTTGAATCTCTTGCAACCTGCTGCTCAAGCCCTGTACCTACGATTGGAGCTTGTGGCTTCAATAGAGGAACTGCCTGACGCATCATGTTCGATCCCATCAACGCACGGTTCGCATCATCATGCTCCAAGAAAGGAATTAATGAAGCAGAAATACCAGAGATCTGGTTTGGTGCAACGTCGATAAGGTCTACTTGAGATGGCTCAACTACAGGATAGTCACCATCTAATCTTGCAATAATTCTGTCTGTTTCGAATTCACCGTTGTCGCTTAGTTCAACGTTTGCCTGAGCAATTACTTTAGATTCTTCGTCTTCTGCATTTAAGTAGATAGGATCTGCATTAAGCTCGATTTTACCATTTTCTACTTTTCTGTAAGGAGTTTCGATGAAACCTAATCTGTTGATTTTTGCATAAATACCTAAAGATGAAATCAAACCGATATTTGGTCCTTCCGGAGTTTCAATCGGGCAAATTCTTCCGTAGTGTGTATGGTGAACGTCTCGAACCTCGAAACCTGCTCTTTCTCTAGATAAACCTCCAGGTCCCAATGCAGAAAGTCTACGCTTGTGCGTGATTTCTGATAGTGGGTTGGTCTGGTCCATGAACTGAGAAAGCTGGTTGGTACCAAAGAACGAGTTGATTACTGATGTTAAAGTTTTCGCGTTAACAAGATCAAGCGGAGTAAAGATTTCGTTATCTCTAACATTCATTCTTTCCTTGATTGTTCTTGCAATTCTTGAAAGACCTACCCCGAACTGTCCTGCCAATTGCTCACCAACAGTTTTAATTCTTCTGTTTGATAAGTGGTCGATATCATCCACCTCAGCTTTAGAGTTTACCAATTCGATCAAGTGTCTTACGATCGCAATGATATCTTCTTTTGTAAGAACCTCAGTTGTTGTAGGAATGTTAAGACCTAATTTTTTGTTTAGTCTGTAACGTCCTACTTCACCTAATGAATATCTTTGCTCTGAGAAGAATAATTTTTCAATGATTCCTCTTGCTGTTTCCTCATCTGGCGGATCTGCGTTTCTTAACTGACGATAGATGTACTCTACTGCCTCTTTTTCAGAGTTTGTAGGGTCTTTCTGTAATGTATTCTGGATGATAGAGAACTCGTTGCTGTTTTCTTTGTGAATCAGGATTGATTTCACACCTGCATCAAGAATAAGATCTAAATGTTCTTTTTCAAGAATCGTTTCTCTGTCTAAGATGATTTCGTTTCTTTCGATAGAAACAACTTCACCGGTATCTTCGTCTACGAAATCTTCGAACCAAGTGTTCAATACTCTCGCAGCCAATGTTCTTCCTTCTACTTTTTTAAGGGCAGCTTTAGAAACTTTCACTTCTTCAGCAAGGTCGAAGATCTGAAGGATGTCCTTATCAGATTCATACCCGATCGCTCTTAATAAAGTTGTTAATGGTAATTTTTTCTTACGGTCGATATACGCATACATTACGCTGTTGATATCTGTCGTAAATTCCATCCAAGATCCTTTGAAAGGGATAATTCTTGAATAATAAAGTTTAGTTCCGTTTGCGTGGTAAGTCTGTCCGAAGAATACCCCCGGAGATCTGTGTAACTGAGTTACGATTACACGCTCTGCTCCATTGATAATGAATGAACCGGACGGCGTCATGTAAGGAACCGGACCTAAGTATACATCCTGAACCACAGTCTGGAAATCCTCGTGTTCAGGGTCTGTACAATACAATTTAAGTCTTGCTTTAAGAGGAACGGAATACGTTAAACCTCTTTCCACACACTCATCGATTGAATAACGTGGAGAATCTACCAGATAATCCAAAAATTCCAATACGAATTGGTTTCTTGAATCGGTAATCGGGAAATTTTCCTGGAATGTTTTATACAATCCTTCGTCTCTCCTGTCTTCAGGAAGCGTATCAAGCTGAAAAAACTCACTGAAAGACTCGATCTGGATATCCAGGAAGTCCGGAGTGATGATTTTTCCTTTCGCTGAAGAGAAATTTACTCTCTGATTTCCCCTAGTTGTAGGTGTTGTTTTACTCATAAAACTTTTAAGAAAGGTTAAAAAATATTTTGATTCATTAAAAAATATCAGAAAGAAGAGTTTGAGAGCAGAAATTGTAAAAGACCTTATAATATTGGCGCTATTAGAGACAGTCTTTTATTTTTTCCTTTTGATTCTCAGAATCTTATTCCTAACTGCAACACTGGTATATCTTTTCACAGCGTAATGCAAAATATTTTTATTACTTTTGAGGCAGATACCGCCGTAATATCTATACACACGAAATCTCTTTCATGGAAATGAAAGAGGTGATATTCAATATTTTATAGATTTACAAACAATTATTCGCGCCAAAAGAGACTGCAAATTTACAACATTTTATTTTCATATACAAATAAAACAACTTCATTCTGAAGATGTTAATTGTTTTTATGATTTTCCTATTGCCTTATCGTTGTGGTTTTAAAATTTCGATTTCATTATTAATTATACTGTTCTTTAAAGCAGGAGATCGCTAAGATTCTTTTTAAATATCAACTGTTTTCTAATCTGTACACCTTATTCATTCAGCAAAAACTCAAACTTTTTTAATGAAGAAAAATTTTGGGACAGTAATATTTTATTTCTATACATTTTTTACACAAAAAGGTCATCCAAAAATATGGATGACCTACCCTTAATAAAAAAAACTCAATCTTAAAATCATTATAATAACCTAAGATTTAGCTGTATTTTAATGTACGACCGATTTTATCGAAATAGATTAGCAAATGATCAATATTCGAAAAAGCCGTCATAATATATATTTACTGCAAGAAACTAAGAATAATTACTATTTGTTTACGGTAATTACTTTTTTTATAAAGTTAATTAAAAAAAATCAATAAAACATTTAATTTCAGATATTTAAAAACATAAGTCATTCTTGCGAATGACTTATGTGTAGAAAAGCTTTATTTATTGAAATTACCTCACGATGACTTTGTATGATTTTACAGTCGTTTTTGTTTCTACTTTTATAATGTACATTCCTGCCGATAAAGAAGAAGTAGCAATTTCGGTATTTCCTGAAAATTTACCTGAGCGGATTAATTGTCCCTGAGCTGAAAACAATGTGTATGTACCTTCTTCATCAGATTTTACATTTAAATCTTCACCTGCTTTTACAGGATTAGGATAAATTTTAACATCATTTGCTACTGTCTTTACTTCTCCCACAGAAGCTTTAGCTGCAATTGCACTGTTTTTCGCAAATGAAGAATATGGTGAAAGAGGGGAATTCGGAGAACCTTTCGCAACAAGATCTGTATCTACAACCGCCTGAATTCCATCTGCATCTGCGTCGTTTATTCTCGAAATAAATCCTTCTCCAAGATCATCCAGATTATCTTTTCCGATGGTATAAAGATCAAAGTCTATATTATTGGATTTCAGATCCACAAAATCCGGTTTATCGTCTCCATCTGTATTTTTTAAAGGATATTTCATAACGCCTGAATCCGGAGATGTTTCCAGAATATCTGCAATTCCGTTATCTCCTACCGCAACACCGCTGTCGATAATTCCGTTATGATCCGCATCAATCTGATCAATAACTGAAGTTGGAATTCCAGATTCAAATAAATCTAAAATACCGTCGTTATCAGAATCAAGATCAAGATAACTTGAAATTCCGTCTCCCAGTTCTGCAATAACCAGTTTATTTCCGTCTACATCATCATCTTCAAATTTTCCGTTTCCATTAAGGTCTTCCCATGCATCCGGAATGCCGTCGTTATCAGAATCATTATCACAAGCATCTGCAACACCATCTCCATCGCTGTCTAACGCAGAAGATTTATCATTTACCACAGAACATCCTTCAGCACAATCCGGAATTCCGTTTCCGTTGTTATCAATACTGTCGTTTCCGTTCGGACATTTATCGTTACAGTTCGGAACACCGTCCTGATCGTCATCAAGCTGAACAAATGCATTATAAATGTAGTATTGCTGCGCCAAAGTGATTCCTATTCCGGGATTGATTTCAATTTTCATTCTGTCGAACGCTTTTGTTGCTGTAAAACCAACATAAAACTGATTGGAAACCGAAGTAATAAACTGTCCGCTGAATAAACCTCCCGAAGTTCTGGATTCTGTAACCGTTGTTCCTTTATAAAAAGTAATGGTAATATAATCTAGAGCATTTATAGTTAACAAATTAGCACTTTTCGTTAAGGTAAATCCGCCGAAAGTCCCGGCAGGATATTCTCCTGTATTGCTTTTAACGGTTAACCTAACTGTTGGAATTAATAAATTGATTGGAGAAAAATTTACTGTTGCAAAATTTGTTGTGTTGGTATCTACAACATTTCCCGTGTTGGTAATATTGGTTAATCCGAAAATCGTTCCAGAAGCACCTGTCCATGAAGCACCCTGTACAATATCTCCTAATCTTGAAGTTCCCGAAGTCTGAATATACTCATTACAGTCGCAATCCTGAGGTTCTTCGAAGGCATAAAATACTTTTAAAGCTCCGAAATTCACGCCTACTGTCTGCGTAATTTTTAATCTTACTTCATTAAAAGGCTTGGTTGTATTGAGGGAAATTTTTTGTTTGTTGGAACCGAATCTCAACACTTTGATATTAATCAGCCCGCCTCCATCAAATAAATTTTTAGAATCCTGTAACTGCCCGAATAAATAGGTTTCAATTGTTATATTTTTCAAAAATTCAGCACTTAGCAATTTACCCTGATCGTCCGGTTCAATAACAAACCCGGCTTTGTTTCCTGCGGGATAAACCTGATTCTTATCTAATACGCCTACAGAGTATGATCCCAACAAGCCTGCCGGTAAAACAACAGAACCGTAAGAACTTTTATCTCCGTCGCCAATCTTTTGCCTGTCGACCACGAAAGAAAGAGGTGCTAAAAAGCTGCTGCTTCCTGAAACATTTCCATCTACACCGCTTCCTGTAATAATATCATCACAGATGCCATTATTATCTACAGGAACTTTATTGGGATCAAAAGCAAATGCATAATAAATATTCAGGGCACTGAATATAGAAAGGGCATTAACCTGATACAGTCTTACTTCGTTAAAATCTTTAGTTGTTTTAAAGTGAAGGAAAATTCTTGTTTTGGTTCCTCCAAATGCAGGAACAGACAGTAAAGTTGCACTATTTGAAGATTCCTGAAGAACTCCTGCTTTATAGGTGCTGATTCTTAAATTGCTTAAAAGACTTGCCGTAAAAACGCTGGTTCCTAAATCTACATTAAAACCAGTAATATATCCTGCAGGATAAGTGGTATTTGTATTTTTAACAGAAACTCCGTTTCCGCTTACCAAGGTGGTAAAGCTTCCCATACTTACGCTGTTATCCAAATTGGCATCAATAAGGGGATTTGTGCTTCCGCTGTAACAAGCCAGGCATATTCCGTTTGCGTTAAGTGGTTTTGCTTCAACTCCCATTCCTCGAATCGGTGTGTAACCCTGTCCGAAAATCTTCACAGACAGCAGAAACAGCATGAGAAATGCTGTAATTTTCGTAAATAATTTTTTTGTCATTTTTATAGATTTTAAAGTTTGTGTATTTTTTAGAATTGTTGCCACGCATATACTCCTGCGGAAATTCTGCATCCGTAAAAGCTTCCTGTATTTCCGGATTTACCATAAACAATAGTTCCTTCATTACTTGCGTTACAGTCTGAAGTTACAGGAACACCGGTGGCTTTAATTAAAATCCCTTTACTGATTTCAAGATCCGGAATATTAGTTCCGTTGGGAGTCATATTTACACCAACGTCCGTAATTGCTGTTCCAATTACACCCTGTCCGGAAAATGCATGTGAGGTATTGGCATAAACAGTCTGATTGGCAATGGTTGCACTTGCATTGGTTCCGAAAGCAATTGCGCCGGCTGCTCCGCTTGCAACATTGGCATTTCCAAATGCATAATTATTGCTCGTTACGTTATTTCCTGTTCCAAAAGCAAAACCACCGGAATTTACATTGGAGTTTCCAACATTAATTCCGCTGACGTTAGCTGCGGAAGTTCCGTTATTATTTCCCAAAACAATGGTATTGGCTCCTGTGGCAAAATTGTTGTTCCCTATTGTTTTTGCTCCGCTTAAAGAACTGTTTGCCGCTCCTATTGCCACACCCGGAAAGTTGGCAGCCTGCGCAGCAACGGTATTTTCTCTTCCTAAAGCGATGTTGGACGAGGTATTGTTTGATAATGTATTGTTTGAACCCCAAGAAAGTGATGCATAAGGAGCTGAAGTATTGGCATTTCCACCTCTAAGATTACCATTAACATCCAAAATTGCTTTTACGGTATTGTTTGTTGTAAATACTAAATTCTGACTGTCGGTAGTTCCTAAAAAGTTTCCGGAAGAAACAGCAGTCCCTAAAGTTGACGCAGAAGCCGTAGTTCCTGAGTTTCCGGTTGTTTTCCAATCTGAAGACTGTGGCTGAAGAAACTGAATCCAAACCGAGCCATCAAAATAATAATATCCTGCGCTTGTAACATTGGCGGTCTGACCTGAAGGTGCTGTATCAGCAGTTGTTACATAAACAATTGCACCAGTCTGAGCTGTAGAATAGTTTTTTACCTTAAGTTGATCTCCTGTAATTCGCGGTGCAATAATTCCATCAAGTTTATTTGGATTTGAAGGCGCTCCCACAACATCGAGAGTTGCCTGTCCCAAATTAGTATTAATGCCTACTTGTGCGTTTAACATGCAACTGAAAATTGTCAACACGGATAATCCGAATAATTTGTTTTTCATTATATGATATTTGTAGTTTTTGAAAGATTACATGAAAAGTTATTTCATGCCTGCTATAAAGATAATTTTACAATGTGTGATAAAATTAGCAGTGATGTAATTTTATAAGTAAGAATTTTTAGATGATATCTGTTGATAAAGAAAGGAATTTAACAGCTTTGCTGTATTAAAATATATCAACAAGATCATGTAAAGAATAAGCGGCACATTAATGTCCGACAGAAAATAATTTATATCCAAGGCTGTGTGTTTTACGGATACAAATATAGTATATTTTCAATTAAATTATAAATTTTTATTAAATAATTTAAACTATTAAACAATTTAACATATAATAAATAAACTAAAAAGGCAAAAATTAAAAATAATTTAAAAATAAAAAATTACAATTGCTTTTTTTTAATTCATAAATATTTATAGATATTAAAATGAATTTTTATACCCAATAAAAAAAGCCTGAACAAAATGTTCAGGCTTCCTATTTTTAATGTAAACTAGAATTATTTCAATTCTACTTCAGCACCAGCTTCTTCTAATTGCTTCTTAAGAGCTTCAGCTTCGTCTTTAGATACACCTTGCTTCAATGGAGCAGGAGCACCGTCTACGATATCTTTAGCTTCTTTAAGACCAGCACCAGTTAAATCTTTTACTAATTTAACGATAGCTAATTTAGAAGCACCTGCAGACTTAAGAATTACGTCGAATTCAGTCTTTTCTTCAGCAGCTTCACCAGCAGGACCAGCCATTACTACTGCAGCAGCAGCAGGCTCAATTCCGTACTCATCCTTAAGGATAGCAGCTAATTCGTTTACGTCTTTTACTGTTAAGTTTACTAGCGTTTCAGCTAAATTTTTTAAATCTGACATTGTTGTAATGTTTTTGTTGATTATTGATTATTTTTTGAGTGTAAATTATTCAGCAGCTGGAGCTTCACCTTCAGCAGCCGGAGTTTCAGTAGCAGGAGCTTCTTCTACTGCAGGTGCAGCTTCTTCAGCTTTAGCTTCTACTGTCTCAGGTTTGTTTTGAAGAGCAGAAACAACTCTCTGGATTGGAGACTGAAGTAATCCGATGATTTCACCGATCATTTCTTCTCTAGACTTGATGTTAGCTAACATCTCTAGGTTATTGTCACCTACATAGAAAGTTTCCTGAACGAAAGCAGACTTTAACGCCGGCTTTTCTTCTTTCTTTCTGAAATCTCTGATTAATTTTGCTGGAGCACTTGCGGTCTCAGCAATCATAATTGCAGAATTTCCTTTGAAAGACTGGAACATTTCAGAGTAATCTACTCCTTCAATCTGCTCCATTGCTTTTTGCAAAAGTGTATTTTTTACAACTTTTACTTTGATATTTTGCTTGAAAGCCTGTCTTCTGAAGTCAGAAGATTTTCCAGCGTTCAAACCTTCTAGATCTGCTACGTAAACTACTTTTGCATCCTGAAGCAAATCTTTGATCTCTTGTATTGCTACAACTTTTTGGTCTTTTGTCATTGTCTTAGGATTTATAATTAGTTAACAGATTTAGTATCGATTGCAATACCAGGACTCATTGTAGAAGAAAGATAGATAGACTTCACATAAGTTCCTTTAGCAGCAGTTGGCTTCATTTTGATCAAAGTAGAGATCAATTCCTGAGCATTTTCCTTGATTTTAGCAGCATCGAAAGATACTTTACCAATACCAGCGTGGATAATACCGTATTTATCAACTTTGAAATCAATTTTACCAGCTTTCACTTCAGTTACTGCTTTACCAATTTCCATAGTTACAGTACCTGATTTAGGGTTTGGCATTAAACCTCTTGGTCCTAATACTCTACCCAATGGTCCTAATTTACCCATTACAGCCGGCATCGTAACGATTACGTCAACGTCTGTCCAACCTTCTTTGATTTTTTGTAAATATTCATCAAGACCTACATAATCAGCACCCGCTTCTTTAGCTTCTGCTTCTTTATCTGGAGTTACTAAAGCCAAAACTTTAACATCTTTACCAGTTCCGTGAGGAAGAGATACAACACCTCTTACCATTTGGTTTGCTTTTCTTGGATCTACCCCTAATCTTACAGCGATATCTACAGAAGCATCAAACTTTGCAGTATTTACTTCTTTTACAAGAGCTGCACCTTCTTCAAGGTTATAGATTCTTCCTTTTTCTACTTTGCTTAAAGCTTCCTTTTGCTTCTTAGTTAATTTTGCCATTTCTTTAAGTTTTAAGCGTTAAAAGTTGGTTTAGTTCCTGTTACTCTTAATCCCATAGATCTTGCAGTACCTGCAACCATAGAAACAGCTGAATCCATTGTAAAGCAGTTAAGGTCTGCCATTTTATCTTCAGCAATCTTTTGAACCTGAGCCCAAGTTACAGCACCTACTTTGTTTCTGTTCGGTTCTCCGGAACCACCCTTGATCTTAGCCGCATCCATTAACTGGATTGCTGCAGGAGGAGTTTTGATTACGAATTCAAAAGATTTGTCTTCGTATACTGTAATTACTACAGGTAAAACTTGTCCCGGCTTATCTTGAGTTCTTCCGTTAAATTGCTTACAAAACTCCATGATGTTCACACCTGCAGAACCCAAAGCTGGACCTACTGGTGGAGAAGGGTTAGCTGCGCCACCTTTCACCTGAAGCTTTACCATTTTAAAGACTTTTTTAGCCATTGTTTGTTTTTTAAATTTGAATAATTAATGAGTTTGGAAGCATTTATTATTCAGTAGGTTATCCATTCTCACATTAGATAATCCTACTTTTCGGACTGCAAAATTATGAAATATTTTTGAAATAGCAAACGGAATATGTTGATTTTTAAATAAATTAAGGCAAACTACCATCAAAAGACTGTGGAATTTTAAACACACCATCTCTATTATCGAATGGTACAACAATTTTATCCAGAATTTGATCCTTATCTTCTTTTAAACAACTCTTCTTAACAAGTTGTAAATCGTACACCGCCTTCTCTGATGGAAGAAACGCATACTGAACATTATAACAAAATCTGGTTCCATCTGAATTATCATCCCAATCTCCGTAAGAATACTCTGTAGTAACAGTGCAAACCTTTTTTAATTTATTCTGGCTGAAAATAACCAAATCATCATAAAATAAAGTTCCCATATGAGTTTGTCCGCCTGATAAAGCAAAGCATACCGTCTCTTTACCAATCATAGTAAAGCTATGCAACGAACCGGAATTCCCATACATTCCCCCACTTCCTGCTTCGATCATAAAATCAGCAGTTTCCCAATTCTTACCATTGAATCGGAATATGAACAGATCGCAATGCCCTGTGGATGCGCCTGCAAAAGGATATTGATTTTCTACTACTAAAGCAGCAAATTTTTCTCTTCCTATTACAAAACGTTTGATATCTGATCTTGAAAACTGTATTTCCTCATCCATCTCTTCTAAAGGTTTCATATTCATCGTATCATAGACAGGTTTTAAAAGGGATCAGTCTCAAAAGTTGGGGAGGAATGTTAAGTAGTTTTATCTTTGTATAATGCTAAACGATCAAGAATTACTAAAGTTTTTGCTTCCACCATACTTAGTGGATTATTTTGATATTGTGAAATTTGAAGAAAAAGAAGG
>NZ_MVAG01000178.1 GCF_002177115.1 Chryseobacterium mucoviscidosis
ATGTGAGTCGCTTTTTTAGTGCAACTCATATGCATTTTTACTTTCGTCCGGGTTCCGGATGAAACTGCCAGGGAGGCACATTACAAATGGAATTGCTTGTTTGTGTGTGCACAGCATTAACCAGCTCAGTATGAGCCGCCAGTAAGTGATAATATATGATAAGTGCAAATCGTCCGATAATTAACCTCGACCTCGATCTGCTGAGAACATTTGTTGCTGTTGCCGATCTGAACACTTTTGCTGCCGCAGCTGCCGCTGTGTGTCG
>NZ_MVAG01000126.1 GCF_002177115.1 Chryseobacterium mucoviscidosis
CATTCGCTTGATGGCCGCCACCAATATCACCATTGAAAACGTTACCCTCAAAAACATGTGGGGCGACGGCATATATCTCGGCAAAGACAGCACCCACCCCACGCAAAACGAAAACGTTACCGTCTATCAAGTCACCTCGGATCACAACCGCCGCCAAGGACTGAGCGTTACCCACGGAAAAAACATCAAAATTCTAAACTCCATCTTCCAAAATACCGATGGCACCGACCCGCGCGCGGGCATTGATCTTGAACCCAATGCAGG
>NZ_MVAG01000158.1 GCF_002177115.1 Chryseobacterium mucoviscidosis
AAAAAACAAAAGAAAACAAAATAAAAAAAATTAATCACAAAGAATACATTCTTTTAGCAAAATAGATTATAAATAAAATCACCCAATATAAATAAAAAAAAAATACAGACGATGACGACCGGCTGACCGTCAAAGTTCGGACGGCTTTTGGCCTTCTGCGCATTAAAAGGGAGATTCCGGTGATTAAAATCAACCAGGAGGATATGACCGTTGATGTGAAAGAACAGACGAATTCGGCTCTGAAAAAAGATAAAAACAACAGAT
>NZ_MVAG01000046.1 GCF_002177115.1 Chryseobacterium mucoviscidosis
CTGCTCAACAGGAGCAAAAAGACAGCGACGGCGTGGCTGGCTGGATCAAGGAGATGTTTGGTAGTAATTAATATCGTAATCGCTCTCCGCTTATGCGGAGAGCGTAATGAAATCATTTAGATAAACCAAATAAATATTTATTTAATGAATATACGACCATTAATATATATTTTGGGTATATGTTATATTTTATTACCTTAAACTCTTAAAATAAAAACAAAAACAACACTTTAAAATTCATGTGGTTATTGTTTTATTACTGCA
>NZ_MVAG01000194.1 GCF_002177115.1 Chryseobacterium mucoviscidosis
GCAGACGTACTTCAGGTTTTCGAAAGGGGGAAACATGGCTACTCCTTAGCCGAACATTCAATTAACACTATGTGGGGGGCTATATGCCGGATGCGGCGTAAACGCCTTATCCGGCATGGGTTTTGGTACAGATTTCCAGGTGTGATAAGACGCGTCAGGCGATGACCGCACGGATAATCAGCGTTATTCCTTCTATCGCAATCACCTCAACATGCGTACCAGCGCCGAGATCCTCGCTGGCGCTGACAGGCCATGAACTGTCA
>NZ_MVAG01000034.1 GCF_002177115.1 Chryseobacterium mucoviscidosis
TTATTCGGCTCTTCGCGACCAATTTGGCTGGTCAGATTTGTCAGAACGATATGGGCGTCAGCCACGCCGGGTAAACCGATATCTTTTGAGAAATTATTATGTTTCGCAAGCGACTGGTTAATTTCTTGTTCGGTGATGGTGTATTGGGTGAGTTGATTACAGCCAACGAGCAGGCCACTGACGATCAATGCAGCGGCAAATAAAAACTTGTTCATGGTAGTCCTCGACATGAAATCTGCGTCAATATCCTGACACAACGCAGC
>NZ_MVAG01000182.1 GCF_002177115.1 Chryseobacterium mucoviscidosis
GCTATAAAGCCACCAATGGCATGTGTCTGGTGTATGGTGGCACGAACAAATATAATGGCAATGCGGGTGCTTCTTTTAATTGTACAGATAAAAGCCAAGCCATATCCCAACATACTCAAAAAATTATCCAGTACGCCAAAGACAATGACCCTGATTACATCATCAACAACTATGGCGACACCATCAACATAGAGCAATACTGCTCAGCTCATGCTTGCGATGAGCTGACCGCCGAGTTTGGCGATGAAGTCATGAAAAACAAG
>NZ_MVAG01000186.1 GCF_002177115.1 Chryseobacterium mucoviscidosis
GTATGCAGGGACGTATCGCGGTTGGCTGGTGTACTTTCGATAGTGTGAGTATTGAATGATTTCCAGCCGTTACCGATTTTACGTCCTAATTAGTGAAGAAACCACTCGTTAGCAGGCCGCCTGGTACCTTTCCGTGTCTCCTGAACACTGTGGTGTGCATATGAGAAAGCTCATCGGTGACATTGACGATCGCTTCCACATCATTTAAACGATTTTTGAGTCTCTGAGGTGGAATTCTTCCCTCGTCCGATGGATAGGTCTT
>NZ_MVAG01000243.1 GCF_002177115.1 Chryseobacterium mucoviscidosis
TCACCGCCCGTCCGATGCCGAAGGTGCGAACCCCTACGGTCGGCACGTACACCATCAGGATGTTTTCCGGACGCAGGGCGGATTTGGAGATCAAATAACCGGATGTGAACATCAGCATCCCGGCAAACATAATGGTGAGCACGCCCAGCGTGACAATGAGCAGAAAGCGCCAGAAATTTGCCGTTACATAGGGTCGAAACCACGATTCCTGCTTCATTGTACTCCCTCCATCTGTGATGTCATCAGTCCGTAATAGACGCCC
>NZ_MVAG01000187.1 GCF_002177115.1 Chryseobacterium mucoviscidosis
CAGATGAGTTGGTGTAATCAAGTAAATATTGAAATGCAGTTTCTGTAGACCATTCATCATTCCATGGTTCTTGATTAAATACATTAGTGAAAGTATTGGTACATCTCAGGAGATCGTTTCTCTCAAATGATTTAAGTTCCATTTTTAATCAACTCCATTCGAATGTTTTTTTGTTTTTTTAATTGCATGTCTTTCATCTAACGTTCCTCTATTCATGAACCCCAAGGGGTTGTCTGCTGAAACCCTCTTTGAAATCCTTCCA
>NZ_MVAG01000119.1 GCF_002177115.1 Chryseobacterium mucoviscidosis
TTTTTCTAATGTATTATTTTAAATGAATATTTTTAACTTTTAGTATTCTTTAAATATTGTAGGCAAACTTATCACAACCTTTAAATATGGAAAATAGTTTATTGTGATAAAATTATAATATTGCTTATTCAGAAAAGCAGTTTGTTAATTAAGATTTAGTATTAATTTGATTCTAACATCCTTATTTTATGTAATTCTTAAATGAAATAATTACTAGTATTTATCTAATTAATAATATTTTTAAAAAAATCTAATTAATTATAATTAATTACTAATAATAAAAATAAAATAAATTTGAGTTATGATTTAAACTTTAATTTAAGTATTTAAATATGTAATTCTAATTAATTTTATTGTCATTTCATGTTGATTGATGCAAATTTTTTGGAGTAAAAAATTTATATATATTTGCGAAAAAATACAGGAATGAAAAAAATATTACTTACGATAAGTTCTCTGATCGCTGTATTCTCTTCAGCACAAACCTGGAATACCGCAGGAAACAGCGGAACAAATTCATCTACAGATTTCTTAGGTACAATAGATGCTCAACCTTTAATATTTAGAACAAACAATTCTGAAAAGGTAAGAATAACGCTTAATGGAAGTGTAGGAGTAGGGACTAATACACCAACTCAAAAATTAGATGTCAATGGTTCTGTTATTGCTAGCGAAAGGTACAATAATGGTAATGATGGTTCTTACTATATTAAATTAAATTCTAACGGATACAATATCCCTATTATTAGCTATTTAGAAAGTTCTGGGAATACATTATTTTTTGGTAATCCTGGAGGACAGTATCATAGTAAAACAATTATACAGGGAGGAAATGGAGATGTAGTATTAGAGCCCCACTCTGCTAGTAGTGCTTTTGTGGTTAAGGCAGGATCGGGTAACGTAGGAGTAGGAACTACTACGCCAGATAATGTACAGAATTGGGATAAGGTATTGGATATTTATGCTTCAGCACATTCTAAATTATTAGTACGAAGCTTAAATGTAAAAACAGGGATATTTTCTCACGAAACGTGGGGAGGAGCTGTTGGTAGGATAGGGACAGAATCAAATCATGACTTAAGATTAATGGCAGGCTATGGCAATGATGTAATGACATTAAATACTATTGGGAATGTAGGAATAGGAATTAACAATCCTTCAAGAAAGTTAACTGTAAATGGAGATATCTATGGAGTGGCCGCTTCTTCTCTGACATTTCAGGATGATGCGAGATTTACTGTAACAAACGCAAATGTACCAAATTTATCAACTTCTTTAAATACATTTTCTATGCCTCAATATGGTATTGCAGCTCCGAATACAACTGGTAGTGCGGATTTATGGATTTCAGGAAATAATGGGATAAGAATGTTTACAAATGGAAATCCAAATCCTCAATTTAATTTAATAAACGGTAACGTAGGAATAGGAAATATCACTCCTCAAGCTAAGCTGGATGTAAGTGGAGACGTAAGAATAGCAAATATTCCTACTTCTACATCATCAACGGATCAAGCTTTGGTAGTTGATGCGCAAGGATTTGTGAAGAGAGGATCTATTACAAATAGTTTACAAAGTAATAACATCTATAATAATATTCTCTATTATCATTCTGGATGTGCAGTGATTAACAACGGTGTAAAAATAAAAACCAACATTCCTTTCCCAGCAAGTGGCTCAGGAGGAGAAATGCCTACTGTTAATATTGAAGGGTTTGCTTATGGCGAGAGCAAAACAATAGGAATAAATATTAATTGGTATGTATGGCAGAATGAGTTTTATTTGGCATCAAATGTGAGTTCTTATGGAGGTTATACACCAATTGTAAAATTGGCAAATGAAAACGGAAAGGTTGTAATCTTTTTGGATGACAAGACATATTGTATCAATTTTGGAGTTAAAGCTATCGGAGGAGGTGATCCATCATATTATCAAGGATGGACAATTGCTGATGAGCCCATCACAGGAAGTAATACTAAAACACTGGCATACAAAAATGCATTTGGAAATGTAAAAGTAGATGGAAAATTAGAAGCAAAAGAAATAAAAGTAACGCTTACACCAACAGCAGATTTTGTTTTTGAAAAGGAATATGGTTTACCAAAACTTGAAGAAGTTGAAAAATTTGTAAAAGAAAACAAGCATTTACCAGAAATAGCTTCTGCAAAAGAAATGGAGAAAGAAGGAGTAAATGTAGGAGAGTTCCAGATTAAACTGCTTCAAAAAATAGAAGAACTTACTTTGTATTCTATTGATCTTAATAAAAAAAATAAAGAGCAAGAGGCTTTAATCAAAAGTCAGACAGATATTCTTAAGTCTTTAAATGAAAGATTAGAGAAAATAGAAAAGACAAAACAGAAGTAACCCTTAAAAACATTATCCGATGTATAAAATTTACCAAAAGTCAGTTTTTGGAGTTTCTGTATTGTTTTTCATATCTGTCTTTTCTCAGGATAATAATGATATTGGTAGGAAATTACTGGAAGATCAGAAAAAATTTCAATCAGAAATTACTAAAAAAGAAAGCAAACAAAAGCAGGAAGTAGAACGGTTAAAATCTTTGGGTATTCCTGAGTTTATCAGCAAAGATGGAAATGATAAACAATTAATTGGATCCGATGAAAGCGGAAGACCAATGTACTATACTACATTGAATTCAGGAGCTGCACAGATGACTAAAGCCAATATATTGTACGCCGGAGGAAGTGCAGGATTGAATATCTCTGGTCAAAATATGATTATAGGGCAATGGGATTATTCAAAGCCAAGAGTTACACATGAATTGCTTTCCGGAAAGATTACTTATGATTCTTCTCAAAATCAAACTGTAACAAGGCACAGTACAAACATTGCAGGAACCATGGTGGGAAGTAATGGAGACGCAAATGCAAGAGGAATTGCATTTAATGCTAAACTTCACGCATATGATTGGATAAATGATGTATCGGAAATGCTTAATGAAGCATATTCTCCCAATAATACAACTGGTATTTTAGTTGCCAATAACAGCTATGGCTTCGATCCTTTATATCTGCAGACTTATCAGTTTGGAAAATATAATTCCACAGCACAGAATTGGGATAACCTGATGTATTTAAGACCATATTTACAAATTGTTAAAGCTGCGGGAAATTCCAGAGAAATAGATCCCGCTCTTGTTCCTCAGGTAACTGCGAAGGGAGGATATGATTTACTTGAAGGAGCAGGAATTGCTAAAAATGTTTTGGTTGTGGCTTCTGCTAAAAAGAATCTTAATATGAATTCTGATGAAGATTTTGATATTTCTTCATTCAGCAGTTATGGTCCGACTGACGACGGCAGGATAAAGCCAGATTTATGTGCCCCTGGAGAAACTATTTACTCATCTATTGAAACTTATGATTCGGCATACGGAACCTATAAAGGAACTTCATCAGCAACAGCAGTCGTTTCAGGGATTATTACTTTACTACAACAGTATTATAAATCGGTAAGTCCTTCTCAAAGCTATATGCAGTCTTCTACAGTTCGTGCATTGCTTGCTCATACAGCCAATGATAAAGGAACTGAGGGACCTGACTATATTTACGGATGGGGAATGGCAGATGCGAAAAGAGCTTCTGCAGCTATTCATGATAATATTGAAGGTATTATAGGCGACTATAAGAAATCTACATTAATAAAGGAAATTTCTCTTAATCAGGGGAATAAATATACATTGTATGTTGTTCCTTTGGATATTAGCCAGCCTTTATCTGCTACGATATCATGGACAGATCCTCAGGGAAATCTTGTGAATAATACTGTAGACCTTTCAACACCTAATTTAGTTAACGATCTTGATCTTAAAATTGTTAAAGTAAATTCAAACGGTAGTGAAACTGTTTATTATCCATGGAAATTAGGTGGCATGAATAATCTTACGTCTGCTGCAACGAATAACTCTCCCAATAATGTTGATACTATAGAAAGAGTAGATATTAAAAATCCAACAAAAGATACCTACAAAATTATTGTATCACCTAAAACCAGCACAAGTCCATTACTTCCAAACGGTATTCAGAATTTTTCTATTGTGGTATCTAATGTAGATTTCTGTTATAAAGAAGATCTTAAAATATTGACAAGTCCGGTTGATGACATCAGTACTCCGCAAACTATTTGGGCAAAGCAGATTGTAGCAAGCAATAAAATTATTGCTCCTGTACAAAATGTAGAATACATCGCTTCAAAAGATATCACATTAAAACCAGGCTTCCATGCAGAAAATACTTCCGGATTTCATGCTCTTATTACTCCGTGTTTCGATATTATTTCAGCATTCAGATATATTGCGCAGAAAAGAGTTTCGGATCAGGATGTTCTTCCGGAAACTATAAAAAGCGAAAGTAATTTTACAATCTTTCCGAATCCTACAAAGGATGAAGCCCACATCAAGTTCAGATTAGAAAATGCATCATCTGTAAAAATTTCAGTATATGACGCTTCGGGGAAAATTATTTTTGTGAACCAGAGTAGCGAAGCCTTTCCAAAAGGCGAATATTTAAAAACAATTGATGTGAGTGATTATGCTTCTGGAGTTTATCTGGTTAGTTTAGAGTGTAATGACTTTAAAGAAACTAAAAAATTGATTAAAAAATAAACTCTCTGAGAATTTAATATTTCGCCAATACATACGGAAAAAATTATTCAGACGATTCTCAGCGATTACAAAATTTTCAAAATATTGAAATAAACACTTATAATGAAAAAAATCTTTTTCTTTTTTCATATCCTTTTACTGGATATGTGTTTTGCCCAGTCTCCTGGTGGTGTTTCGGGGGTGAGTGTTTGGTTTAAAACTAATTCTGCACAAACTCCGGCATTAATTTATCAGGATTATAGTGGAAATCAGAATGAAATTCAAGCAATATCTTTACAAAACCGACCTAATTATACATTATTTAATTATAATGAAAGTCTGGATTTTGATGGAGTAGATGATTATCTAAAATTTCCCTATCTCATGGAAACGATGGATAAAACTACCTTGTTTACAGCGTATCAGAATCAAAATACGTCTATGGAAACGGCGATGTTTTCTTCAGAACAATCGTATGAAAAGGAAATGTATTTCAGCACAAAAAATATTTTCAGATATAATAATGAACAGATCAACTATATAAATACCAGTGTGATAGATGATCTTCCTTCATTCAGTATGTACACAAGATTTGGAATTCCTTCTGAAAATATACATTCAGTTATAGGGAGAACGGGAATATCTTCTATGTATGTAGGAAAAGATATCAGAAGTACAGCCTGGCAAAATTTTAAAGGAAAACTTCCTGAGTTTTTTATATACCGTAAAATTCTCACTCAGAATGAAAGAAACCGGGTGAATTCCTATCTGGCTGTAAAATATGCAGTTACAATGCCATATACTGAATATTTCAGTTCTAAAAGTAAAAAAATATGGAAGCAGGATGATTTTACTGATTATCCTGCAAATATTGCTGGAATTGCAAGAGATAAATATTCAAACTTATACCAGAAACAGGCAACAAGTTCTTCGGAAAATAAACGACTAATAATTGCGGCTAAAAAATTAGCGGTAGACAATAATAGTAATGATGCCGATTTTCCCGATCAAAGTTTTCTTATGTGGGGAGATAATAAAGAGCAGCTATTACTAGATGCTCCAACTTCCGGATATCAACTATTTAAAAGGAAATGGAAAGCAAGATTTTCCACGGAAACTTCTCAAACGATACCTGCTGAAGTTGTTTTTTCTGTTAAAAATATACTTACTATACCTGCAGATAAAAAGTTATGGCTATTTATAGATAAAACAGGACAGGGAAATTTCAATTCTTCAAACGTAGAAGTATTTCCTATGGATTACGTAGATGCAGACCAAAATGTTCATTTTAATAATATCACTTTTGATCAGGACTTATCAGGAACAGATGTTTTTACTTTTGGTTTAGGAAATAAAATACTATCAATTAATGAGCTTTTGCAGCCTACCTGTACACAGAAGAAAGGAACGTTGAATATAAATATTAAAGGAGGTAAAGCTCCTTATCATATCCAGTTAACAGGTAACGGTGTCAATCAGAATTTTAATGTATCCACAGCGCAGTTATCTTTTCCTGATCTGGGAATAGGAACTTATCATCTCGTGATAACAGATGCAGACGGAAATGTCATTAATGAAGATTTTACAGTTAATGACTTTAACTCCATCAATTTAGATCTTGGACCTGATGTGACAATAAGTGCGGGAGGATCTGCCCATTTTGATGCGGGTACACAGATTTCAGATCCTAATGCAACCTACCAATGGACTTCGGATAACGGATTCACCAGCTCTTCGGCTAATATTACCGTTTATGAACCTGGAATGTATACGGTAACAGTTAACACAGCGGATGGCTGTACGAAAAAAGATACTGTGAAAGTGACCCGTAAAAGAGAAAACGGAATTGTTTTATATCCTAATCCGGTACCTAAAGGTCAGCTATTTACCATAAGAATTATATCGGATATAAAAGAAAATGTAGATATCAAGATATATGATGCTTCGGGAAGGCTTGTAAAGACCATTCAGGATAATGGAAAAGACTACTATGAAATTAAAGATTCGCTTTTAGTAGAGGGAGCTTATGTAATCGTTGTGAAAACGACTTCTGAATTAAAAGTGTTTAAACTTATCGTCACCAACTAGTCACTAATTAACAATCTATTATAGATAAAAAGGAATTAAACAGAAACGGATTACCTGAAATTCTTTCAAGCAGTTTACAGGTAATCATTTTGTAGTAGAAAAGCATATACGCAAATGAGAAATTCGATATTAAGTAGATTAAGAGAAAATCCTAAAATTGTAAAAGTTCTGGTTTTTCTTACTTCATGGACACAGCTTCATGCCTACGCAAATACAGCGTACTTAAACAAGCCCAAAGAAACTTTACCGGGTGCAGATTTTCATTATTCAACTGTTGTTCAAAATAACAGCAGCTTTCTGAAGAATAATGAGAAACCTTCGGCAATCGATACTGCTTTACGGAATAATATTTCGTATTCAAATGAGAAGAATATTGATTCTGAAAATATCTACAGTCCATCAGGAAATGGAAATAAAACGTTGATTAAAAGTCAAAAAACTATTATTAATCAACCGGTATCGGGATTTTATATTTCTGATATAAAAGAAGGAATTATAGGAAAAGACTCCGAACATCCGATAGACCAGATATACGATAATATATTTAATGTAACAGTCAACGAAAAAATCAGATCTGATAAGCAATATAGCTTGGAATATGATCTTTATGGATTAAAAGATTATAAGCAGGTAAGCAAAGTTATCAATGATGAACTGGCTGTAGGGGGTCAAAACGTCGAAAAAACAACAGTTTGGATTCATCAAACAGAGCCTGTAAAGGCAACCGCTGTTAAGGAAGGTAAGAATATTATCATATTTACAATTCCTAATTCTTCAGATTACAGCTACAAAATCAGAAATCTTCGTATAGTTGCCTCGGATAAAAAGAGTGCTCCTTCAGAATTTGCAAATTCATATGTTGGTCAAACCAATTATAAATATATAAATTCTCAAAATCAGACAGAAGAATTAAGTTTAAATTCAGCAACCTTAAAAATAGAAGGAAATTCTGTAAAAAATACTGCAGTTTATTCTATTACAGCACTCAGAGACATTGATATGCCTGCTCTTACGCCTGAAATGGTAAACGTAACAGCAGATCATTTCGGATACAGATTCTTACCCCATGGAGAGAATTTTTCGGCACCGGCGAAAGTATCCATCGGATATGATAAATCTAAAATACCGGCAGGATATACCGAACAGGATATTAAAACCTTTTATTTTGATCTTACTCAGAAAAAATGGATTGCTTTAGAGAAGGCCGAAAGAGATTCTCTTCAAAAAGGCCGCAATATTATTATTTCTAAAACAATCCATTTTACGGATATGGTAAACGGGATCATCAAAGTTCCCGAATCTCCTGAAACAGGAAGCTATGCTCCTAATTCCATAAAAGATATTAAAGCGGCGAATCCAACAGAAGGAATCGTTTCTATTGCACCACCTACTGCGAACAATATGGGAACTGTTAATACAAGTTTTCCAATTAAGTTACCAGCAGGAAGAGGCGGAATGCAGCCTTCACTTTCAGTGAATTACAGCAGCGAAGGCGGTAATGGCTGGTTAGGATTAGGTTGGGATCTTTCTATTCCATCGATTTCCATTGATACACGATGGGGGGTTCCGACTTATGACCAAAACTTTGAAACTGAGATTTATACTTTGGGCGGAGAGCAATTAACCTTTAAAGTAGGAGATAGTTATGTTTTGCCCAACAGAAATGAGGGTTTTGAGAAAAGCAGGTCTGCAAACTTGGAGCCGGATAATACCAAAAGATTTTATCCTAGAATAGAGGGTGGATACAGTAAAATCATACGTCACGGAAATTCTCCCAAAGAATATTGGTGGGAGGTAATTTCCAAAGATGGAACGAGAAGTATTTTTGGAAATGATGGAACTGCCAATAACCCGCAACAGTATTATTTAAAAGATTCACAAGAAAATATAGGACATTGGGCATTGTATAAAACGATTGATACCAATGGAAATTATGTTGTGTACACGTATGATAAATTTCCTTATACTTCTACAGAAAATGTAATGGGTAAAGGAGGAGTGGAGCACTATATAAAAAATATAGAATACACTAAAAATGACTCTAACCCTTCCCTTAAAAGCTATTTCATAAATTTTGAATACGATTCCCAGAGATATGATGTACAGGTGAATGCCCGTCTAGGATTTGTGCAGGTTACGTCTAAAAAACTAAAAAATATTGCAATTCTTTATGGTACAGATAAGATAAGAAGTTATGATTTTGATTACAAAGAAGGAGCTTTTAAAAAATCTCTGTTAGAAACCATTACTGAAAAGGATGCAAATGATCAGGTTTTTTATGCTAATAGATTGGAGTATTTTAACAATATTGAAAATTCTCAGTATTATGGTGAAACGGTTATTGATGCGGTTACTAATGATGCAGGAATAAATAGTTCATCTCTACTAGGGCATGGTGACTCTAAAAATACAACGATTGGAGGTGCTCTTACATTTGGAATTGCATTAGCTGGAGATAAAACAGGATATAATCCACTAATCAAAAATGCAACTGTGGGTGGAGATTACCAATATAGTGAGGGAGAAGGAGGAGGAAGACTTTCTATGACAGATATTGATGGTGACGGACTTCCTGATAAGATTTTAAAAACGGATTGGAATTATCCAGATACTGTATTTAAATATAGAAAGAAGGGCCCAGATATGAGCTCTTTTGGTGGTACTCTTTTTACACCAGAAAATTCCAAATCATTTTCTTATTCAAAAAACTTTACTAATAGTTTTGGGATTCAGGCAACAGCAAGTGATATGGTTTTCGCATCAGCATCATCTGGAACCTCTAAAACTAAAGATTTTACATATAATTATTTTACAGATACTAATAATGATGGTATTCAGGATATAGTTAGTAGTGGTCAGGTCTATTTTGGTAGAATAGACAATGGAGTTTTAAAATATACAACAGATGTTTCACTTACACCAAATCCTATTAATAAGGGAGCTGCTATAAGCGCTCCAAGTGTCGATTGTAATGATATTCTGGAAGATTATAAAAATTCCCCCCTTCATGATGTTGTGAAAGTGTGGAAAGCTCCATATGATGGATACATTAAAATTATTGGATCTTTTAAATTAAAGAATTTATCAAGTACTGATGGTGTTAAAATAAGTCTGCAGCATTACAAGCTTCAAGCTAATAATTCTTCTTTTATTGTTCCGATGACAGTACTAAATTCAGCGAATAGTGTTTACACAATTAATCAACCGTCAATAGAAGTTAAGCAAGGAGATTATTTTTATTTTAGAGTAAATTCAATAGATAATGGAAACAATGATATAGTTGAATTGCCAGTAAATATAGAGTATATATATGCACCTTTGGCTAATATATATTATTTATACAATGATTCTTCCGAAACGCCATTGCGTCAGTTTAATAATACAAGCCTTGTAAGTAATAAAAATGGAATTGGGATTCCTTTCAATGTAAATACAGGCTCAATTACAGGAACTTTTGTTAAACCAATAACCGTAAGAGATATTAATATTGACATCCTGAGAAAACAAACCAATGGAACCGTGAACGTAATTGGAAACTTGCAATATCCTTATAATAATAGTGGAAATAATTCTATTCTTTTTAATACAGGAGCGCTAACAGAAGGAGATATTATATATTTTCAGGTAAAATCGAATGTTAATGAACAATGGGAAAATTTAATTTTTAATAATCTAAAACTTACGATAAATTATAATGGAGATAACATCGAATTTCCAATCATTCCAGATTATCAGTTCTATAATTTAAAGACAAATAATCCTACCACTTTTAAACCTCATTTTGCTCCCCCAACAAATAGCACAAATTACGGACTTTATGCAAAATTATATAACAAGCCGTCAGGAAAGTATACTTTTATAGTAAGATCAAGAACTACAGGAACAGGCAATTTTAGCTCGCCACAGATTACAACAATAAATTGGACGGGTACTATGAGTTCAATTCAAGCCCTTGCAATTCACCAATCGATTACACAAGGTAATGAATATTATGTAGAATGCTATTCAGATGTAACCTCAGATGAGGGATTAGATAGTAGTGCACCCAATATAGAAGTCGAATTGCGAGAGCCAGTATATTTTAATACTTCTGCTCCTACAGTATTTGCAACTTACGGGATTAATGTATATGGAAAAGATAAGGATAATATTTATCAAACAGGTTCTTCAACCAATCTTTCAAAAGATGATGGAAGGTTTGGAGCTATGTATAGAAACTGGGGACAATTTATTTATCATGGAGGTTATGGCAATTTGCCAACTTCTTGTAGTCAGTTACAAAATCAATTGATCGATTATGGAAGTCTGTCAATTGATCCTATGAAATTAATCCCACCAATTAATCCCAATGATTCTACTCCTTTGAACGAAAGGGTATTCATAATGATGAATGCTTATAATGGAAAAGATGTAAACGATCAGGCAAATCAAGACTATATCCAAAAGCATATCGGATTGAGTAAAACTACATATGTTAAAGGTTTAGATATCTCTACTTCAAGACTTGGAATGAATGATATGAGTATTCTTACACAAGGATCTCCAATTAATACCTCAGGAGTTTTCAATGCACCTATTAAACAATCAAAAACTACAAATTCTAATGGGGGAGTAGGTGCAGGAGTGGGTCCATTGGTATTAAATACAACAACATCTAGTGGTAAAACTATTAATATATTGGATTATTTTGATATGAATGGAGATGGTTATCCAGATGTATTAAATGGGAATTCTGTACAGTTTACCAATATGATTGGTATGCTGTCTGCAACATCTTTACAAGGATCTAATGATAATCCCCATAGAACAGATCATGAAAATAATGGATTTGGAATGGGACAAAACTATCCGTTATCAGGAAAATCAAATGAATCAAATAATAAAAAAGCGGAGAAAGCAGCAGAAGCTGGAATAAATTTTTCTGCGGGACAATCTTCAGGCAATGATACTTCAACATACAGCTATATTGATGTAAATGGAGATGGCTTATTAGATAAGGTGAATAAAGGAGGTCAAGTTCAGCTTAATTTAGGGTATTCTTTTGCCGCGCCTGAAAACGTCTCTTTTAATGATTTTAGAAATGGTGATACCAACTCTTCCAATATAGGAGTAGGAGCATCTATTGGTGGTACTATAACCAGTAATTTACCTAAAGGCATAAGCCTGTTTAATGCAAGTATATCTTTTGGAGCTGGAAAATCAGAAACTATAAATAACCAAAAAACATCATTGTTGGATATAAACAATGATGGATTAGCTGATCTTGTAAGTAGTTCAGGAGGAAATATAAGTGTTTTACTTAATACAGGGAATAAATTTATTTCTATACCATGGAATGCCTCTTCTGCCATTTCAAAAGATATTTCACGAGGATTTAATTTTAATATTGGATTTACCGCATCTGTTTTGATCCCTATTGGTACAACGGGAAACTCTCTTAAAATTTCTATTAATCCAAGTACTAGTTTCGGTGAAGGAGATAGTAATGTACAACATCAAATAGCAGACATTAATGGCGACGGGTTTCCAGATTTACTAAAGTCACAAATAGATAACAATGGTAACTTCAACAATGATGCAGCTATTGTGAAATATTCTAGTATCGGCACCACCAACCTCCTTCGGAAAGTAACCACTCCATCCGGAGGAAGCTGGGAAGTAGAATATGAGAGAGTTGGTAATACATACGATATGCCACAAAGCAAATATGTATTAAAAACGGTAACTACCAATGATGGTTTTACCGGAGATAATGCATTCAGCCCTGATGTTTCAAAAGTTACCATTCAGTATGCAAATCCTTATCACAGCAGAAGAGAACGTACTTTCTACGGTTTTGAAAAAGTTACGGTTAATCAGATTGACACAAAACAAGGAGGAATTTCCTCAAATGTAATTTACAGAAAAACCATCCAGACTTTTAATAACTCGAATTATTATCTAAAAGGAAACTTACTGAATGAAAAACTTTTAGATGCTGGTGACAAGATCTGGACTGAGAAAAATAATACTTATGAGCTTAGAAAAATTCATAGTCCAAATACATTAAACACCCTATTAAATCTGGAAAAAGAATCTGAAAAGAATCATACGGATTATGCTTGCTTTGTTGCGCTTAAAAATACAGACTCTAAGTTTTATGAAGGACTAACAACGGCAACTAAATCTACCTCAAGCAGTATTACAGAATATGATGAATGGGGGAACGCCGTTAAAGTAACAGACTTTGGTGATACGCAGATTGGAAATACAGAAATAGTATCTTCTGAAGTTACTTACGAAGAAGTTGCTCCTGGGAAATATATCATTGCTCCTAAAACAGTCAAAAATACTGCAACAGGTATTGTCAGAGAAAAAAGAGCAGAATATGATCCATCAACTGGTGATCTGAAGAAAATGGTGATTAAAAATCAAGGTGCAGATTATTCTGTATATGATTTTGAATATGATGTGTACGGAAACATTACAAAATCTACTGGTCCTGCAAACAGTGCAAACCAGAGATTCTTCCATCAGTATACGTATGATGATAATGTGAAGACTTATCCTGTAAAAGTTCAGGACGCATTTGGGTACAGTAGCAAAACGCAGTATGATTTCCGTTTCGGTGTACCAACGCTTACGGAAGACATGAATTTGCAGTCAATGAAGTTTGCGTATGATGCAAAAGCAAGAACTACTGAAATTACAGGACCGTATGAAATGTTCAATAATATCCCTTGGACAATAAAGTTTGAATACAACCCTATTACCGATGCACCGCTTAATGCAACCAATGCACAGTCTTACGCCATAACAAAACATTATGATCCAGAATATCAAGGAACAAGCACCATCAATACCATTACCATTGCAGATGGTTTTGGTGAAGCCATTCAGGTGAAGAAAACAGGTGATATCTATAATGACGGGGTTAAATATATTGTTGCCGGAAAAGTAGAATCAGATGCTTTCGGAAGAGCGTTAAAAACATACTATCCTACAACAGAAAACGTAGGAAGTGGAAACACCTTGTACAATGCTTCTGTGGATACTACTGAGCCAACAATTAATCAGTATGATGTATTGGATAGAGTAGTGTATACAAAACTACCAGGAGAAAACCTGTTCTCAACCATAGAATATGGCTTTGCTGCTGATGTACAGGGAAGACAGATGTTTGCAACCACCTTTAAGGATGAACTGGGAAGCATTAAAAAGTCTTATACAGATATCAAAGGAAGAACAACTTCTGTCTGGGAAGTTTCGAACACCGGAGATATTAAAACAAAATTCACACATGATGCGATCGGACAGATCCTTCAGGTGGAAGATGTGGCAGGAAATATCACGACATCACAATATGACGATTTAGGAAGAAGAATTTCATACAAGCATCCTGATAGTGGCATTACCACTTATAAGTATGATCCGGCAGGAAATATGAATTCAAAAACCAATGCTGCCAATGAAATTGTTAATTATAAGTATGATTATACAAGGCTGAAAGAAGTAAACTATCCTGTGTATCCTGAAAATAATGTTAAATATTATTATGGAGCTGCAATGGATGCATCGGCAATGGATAATAATGCGGTGGGAAGACTTTGGTATCAGACAGATGCTACAGGAACGCAGTATCTGAAATACGGAAGATTGGGCGAACTTACCTACCAACGCCGTTCTGTTGCCGTTCCGGATGCCGGAGTATATTGGTTTGGAACATCTTGGGAATATGACACATGGAACCGTGTGAAAAAAATCGCCTATCCGGATGGAGAAGAAGTAAAATATACCTACAATAAGGCGGGTAATCTTTTCAAGATGAACTCTGTAAAAGATGGTTTCAGCAGAGACATTATAAAGAATCTGGGATATGATAAATTTGAGCAGAGAGTTTATCTTCAGTATGGAAATGGTACGGAAACAACCTATGAATACGAAACCAACCGCAGAAGATTGCTTAAGATGTATGCTAAAAACAGCAACAGATACTTTATGCAGAATACCTACCAGTATGATGTGGTATCGAATGTAATGCAGGTACACAATAACGCGCCTGTGGTACAGGGATTATTAGGAGGTGGAACCAACTATGCGTATGGATATGACGATCTGTACCGCCTTACGTCTTCATCAGGAAACTGGAGAGGAATAAACAGCGCAGGAGAAGAAGAAAGACACCGTTTCACCGTAGGGATGACGTATGATAATATGCACAACATCATGAGCAAAACCCAGAAACATGAGTGGGTAACCGGTTCTACTTCTAATAACTGGGCTGCTCTTGAACCGACTTCTTACCGTCTGAACTATAAATATCAGGATCCTTCGCATCCGCATGCGCCATCCAGAATTATAGACGAACCGAATCTTGTACCGAACGCTACATGCTGTAATCCGGACGATCCGGGAGTGAAATTTCAGGATTATCAATATGATCCTAAAGGAAATCCTACGAAGATCTTACAGCAGACTTGTACCAATCAGGAAGAAAAAGCAGTGTATCTGTGGGATGAAGAAAACCGTTTACGTTTTGTAGATACCAATCCTACAACACCGGAAGCAGATGGTGCGGCAATTTATACCTATGATGCAGGAGGAGAACGTATTATAAAAGATGTTTTGTTTAAAGGAAAAATAGGAAAATACAATAGCAACCATATAGAAGTGAGCGGTGAAACCATTCATGAAGCATCAATCTATCCAAGCGGATTGATTACACTTAAGCTTACCTATGATCTTCAGAACGGAATGTTACAGGAGCCAAGCTACACCAAGCATTATTATGCAGGAAGCCAGAGAATACAGTCTAAAAACGGAAACAGCGGAAATGTAGGAGCATTTGACTGTGCATGGCTCATCATCCCGTTTGGAGGTACAACACCGCCGATTAATCCTATAAATGTTTCTAACCAGATCTTGCAAACGGCTACCCAAAGCAATCTGGTGATTATGCAGACCAATAACCTTACCCCGCCGATCAATTATGGGCAGAATGGAGGGTATACCGGAAATTGCGTATCTTCGTATGCAAGTAATGTTGAGGAGAAGGAAATCTATTGGTTCCATCCCGATCATTTGGGCAGCAGTTCTTTCATTACCGGATTAGATGGCGAAGTAACCCAGAATATGGAGTATTTCCCAAGTGGAGAAATCTTCGTAGAAAACCATATGAATGATGGCTTGAACAGTCAATATAAGTTTAATGGCAAAGAACAGGATGGCGAAACTGGGTATTACTATTATGGAGCAAGATATTACAATCCAAGAGTTTCTCTCTGGTTGAATGTCGATCCATTGGCGGACTACAATCCTTTCTATAATAGCGAGCATTATATTGATGGAGAACACAATGGAGGAGTTAAAAACTCTGGGAATTTGAATCCGTATATTTATACTTATAATAGTCCTATAATGTATGTTGATCCCAATGGAAAACAAAATTTTCCATCTCTATTAAATGGAAAGGATCATCAATGGGCTTCAAGAGAAGATTATATTAAATATTGGGAAAATAATCATGGAATGAAAATGTCGAAGCAACAGATAAGTATATTGAACAAAGGATGTGTTGGAATTACATTATTAAATTTGGGTTATGGAGGAGGACTTCCACAACCAGTGTCTCCAGCATATGGAGGGGAAAAGGGAATATATAAAGCTCTTGATATGGCAAAAAAAATGAATAAAGTACTTAAAGATAATCCAGGGAGTTATGCAGAAGGAACTAAAGTAGTTATTTATGCAATGAGATTTTATGCTAAAGACAATACCTTTTTAACAGATAAAGACGGGAAAGTAGATATGTCAAAATTTAATTGGAGTGAACCTCTTACAAGACCTGGTTTTTTTGATAAAAATAAAAACGGAATTTTTGATAAAGAAGATAGTAATTATGTTAATTTTGATTTTGGATTATATGATTTTAGTGGTAGAAAATCTTGGTTTCATGCAGACCACTGTCATAAGTGTAGAGCAGATATAGGAGAGATGACAGTTTATGAAAGTTCATTCAAATATTTTACTAGACCATTAGAAGATTTTAATAGAATAATTTTTGTTCCTGCATATGCAATTGATCCTAAAAAAAAATAACTTAAAAATGAAATATTTTGTAATAATTTTATCCTTGTTTTCATGTAAATACTGCTCTCAACAACCTTCTAATAATGTTAAAAAAGAAGTTGTTTTGGTAGGAACTGCTCTTGATTTTAAAGAAGGAGCTAAACTCCTTGCTGATGATCAAATGTATGATATTGATAATTTAGGGGGATGGCCACTTGGTGTTCATAATAAAAAAGTTATAGTTAAAGGTAATTTAGTTATAAAAAGATATAAAGTAGGGAGATTACTTAGAGATTCTTCAGGAATTCCTCCACAAGTGGGAAATATTCCTGAAGGTACTAAAGTTATTAAATATATAATACTTAATGCTACTTGGAAAGTTTATTCAAAATGAAAATTGCCCGATAGCACGGATTTGTAACTCATAGAAAAACTTATGGTGATACCCGATAGCGCAGATTTGTAATCTGTGCTTATAAAACAACAAAAACTTTGCAGATTGCAAGGTTTTTGTTTTTAGAAAGATTATTTTTACGATAATATAAGATTCATAAAGTAGAGAGAAAAGTAGTGAAAGAGGCAGAGAATTATTATTTTATCGTTGCAAGAAATTGTGCAGATTTAAATAGTATATTGAAGTAGGCTTTATGTGATATAGCCACGGATTACAAATCCGCTATATCCAATAAATAAAAGTATGTTATGATTATTGAAGAGTTTTTGAAAATAAAAAATCATCCTAATAGGGGCGAGATAGGAATGCTTATGGATAATTTATATAATGAATTTAGAGGTGATCGAAAAGATATTTTAATACTGTTAAATTCGGATATAGATTATATGAGATTTTATGGATGCGATATTTTGAATGAAACGAGAATAAATGATGTTAAATATGTAAATAAAATAATGGATAAATTATATGATATACTTGAAAATGATATATCTGTTAATAATAAAATTAGAGCTTATCATGCGCTATATGGTATATATTTAGATAATAAGGATGTCAATGGACTCTATTTGATGTGTAATAAAATGAAAAATCATACAAATTCTATAATTAAAGAAGACTCCTTAACATTTCTTGAAAAATATAAATCAGCACCTGAAAAACCCGATAGCGCGGATTTGTAATCCGTGCATGTAATAGAACCGCGACATCCGATAAATACAAGATGAGCGAAATAGTTAGCGATTTCGATAATACGCCAGAATAGTTAATTAAGAAAGCCCAAGATAAATTGGGAGAAGATAATGTTAAAATATTTTAAGGAACCTAAATAATAAGAATAATATATGGCAACTTATAAAGAAGTAGTTTTATGTTTCAAAAATCTTTCTAAGTTATCTTTTCAAGTAATACTAGATAAACTAGGTGCTGAAATAACGAGAGGGTTTTTTTGATGGAAATGATACTGATTTTAATGAAGACAGTCTTGATTTATTTTTTAATAACCAGGAGGAAATGTATAATTTTTTTGTTTCATTTAAAAATCAAGAAAATTGTAATTTTAGTAGCCGTTATATTTTATGTACAATAAAAAAAATGATTACTTTTTTCCAAGTTCGTTTTTTTTTAAATTCTTTAAATTCCGAAGAAATTGCTTTTTTAAAGGATGAGTTTTTTAAAAGAATTCAAAAAATCAATCAGGTGGAACTTTTTTATATAAATAATGATATGGATTATTCTGACGAAGAATTTTGCGAAAAATTTTACAATATATTGTCTCCTAATATTGAAAGTGTTCTTATCAAAATGAGATATTAGAATAAATTAGAGTACCCGATAGCGCGGATTTGTAATCCGTGCCTGTCATAGAACCGCGACATCCGATGAAAAAAGTGTTATGTAAGTCCCTAGAACTCTAACTACAGGTTTTAATTTAGATACCAGATATGATGTAGATTTTCAAGAACCTATACTATTGATTTAACAAAACAGTTTAATAATACTCCATCATCGATTGGTAACTGGCTTCAGAATCTCTTTAATTAAATTATGAAACGAAAATAGGCTTAATTATCTGTTTAATAATTGTACTGATTTTTTTTCTTTTAACAAATCGTACAGATCATCAGAGTAATGCAAAGAGACTTGCAGAAGAACAATGTATTTTAGTAGTAGAAACACCACCTTCATCATATACCTCTGAAATGTTTAAAACTAAAGGCTACAACCCGATAACTAAGAAACCCTGCGAGTGTAATCACTATAATAGATGGTGGAGTTCATATAAAAATGAAATAGAAGTTGGTGATACTATTGTGAAGAAGAAAGGCGAGTTGGTTTTTAGCATCCATAAAAAAGATAGTATTATTAGCCATAAATATAACCTCTAATAATCAAAAAAACCGATAGCACAAATTGATAATTCGTGCCTGTAATATAAGAATCCGTCTCACAATTATTTGTGTGGCGGATTTAGATTTTGGGATAATTTATTTTCCTCAGGAAAAAGAAAAATATGCTCTGCGCAGATAATATACAGGCACAAAAAAAGCACCCTTTTTCAGATGCTTGTGTTTTTAGAATTATTCTTTTTTAAACTTCGTCGTCAGAATCGATGGTGTAAGATCTGCTTTTGAAGTCTTTGTCGTGTTTTTCTGATATTACATCCTCACCCTTCTCGTTAATGATGAAATCTGTGGACTCATTAAACATCTCCTGAAAACTCTTAAAATCTTCCTTGTAAAGGTAAATTTTATGCTTCTCGAATGTAGCTTCTCCATTCTCTCCGAAATTCTTCTTACTTTCTGTAATCGTAAGATAATAATCTCCTGCTTTCGTCTCGCGCACATCAAAGAAATAAGTTCTTCTCCCTGCTTTTAACACCTTCGTGAAAATTTCATTTTCATGGCGTTCCTTGTATTCACTCATTGTTAGATATTTTTTAATCTTGTTAAGAACAAATATAAAAGTTTTCTTTTAATCACAAAATTTTTTTTATGATTTATTTAACATTTGTGAACGATTCTGCTATGCGGTTACGGAATTGTTAATTTCGTTTAAGTTAAGGATCTTATCTGCACGCTGTGCGCTAGACTCTCTGTGTGTGATGATTATAGAGGTCGCATTACGGATTTTTCGGTCTATATTTTCAAGAATGTTCTGTTCTGTTTCAGTATCCAAAGCAGAGAGGGAATCATCAAAAATAATGATGTTCGGATCTTTAATCAGAGCTCTGGCAATACAGATTCGCTGTTTCTGACCTCCGGAAAGCATGACGCCACGCTCTCCAACCATAGTTTTGTACTGTTCCTTGAACTCAACGATATTTTTATCAACATCAGCAATTTTGGCATATTCCACCACTTTTTCATGAGAAGGTCTGTCGATGGCAAAACCGATGTTGTTTTCAATGGAATCTGAGAACAGATAACTTTCCTGAGGAATATATCCGATGAAATTTCTGTAGTTTTCTAAATTATGTTCTTTTAAATTTTTACCGTCAATTAAAATTTCACCTTCAGTAGGATCAATCAAACGGCAGAGAAGCAATGCAATCGTAGATTTTCCGCTTCCGGTTTTTCCCATGATCGCTAAAGATTCTCCGGCTTTCAGAGTAAAACTTAGATTATCCAGAGCTCTGATTCCCGTATTCGGATAGACATAAGAAACATTTCGGAACTCAATGTCGCCTTTAATTTCATATTTGTCGAAGTTTTTATTAACGATTTCAGATTTTTTATCCATGAATTCGTTAATTCTCTGCATGGAAGCTTCTGCTCTCTGATTCACAGATGTAACCCAACCAACCATTGAGAAAGGAAAAATAAGCGTATTGATATACATGAAAAAGTCAGCAATTTTACCAATGCTTAATTCTCCGGCAATGTATTTCTGTCCGCCGATCCAGATAATGGCAACATTCAGCAAACCGATAACAAATAAAATGATCGTAAAGAAATAAGCTTCCGTTTTTGCCAGATCCAAGGCTTTGTTCTGATAGTCGGTTACCTTCGTACCATAATTTTTTTTGATATAATTTTCCCTTGCAAAAAATTTCACCACGCGGATTCCTGAAAAACTGTCCTGTACAAAAGTAGAAATCGCCGACTGGCTTTTCTGCATGATCTTCGATTTCTGATTGATTATTGAGCTTACCTTGTAAATCGCAAAGGATAAAATCGGAAGGGGAAGCAAAGTCCAGAGCGTCATCGAGACATCCGTGGTAAGCATATAAATTGCGGTAATCACCACAAGAACGATCAGATTGGCAACATACATCACGCCCGGACCGAGATACATCCTTACTGCAACCACATCTTCACTCAAACGGTTCATTAAATCTCCGATCGTGGTTTGTTTATAATCCGTTAAAGATAAATCCTGATAATGTCTGTAGATTTTATTTTTAAGCTCATATTCTATTCTTCTTGAAGCCACAATAATCGTCTGCCGCATCATGAAGGTAAAAAATCCGGTGAGTAAAGAACAGCCGACAATAATAGCAACATAGATTAAAACCTGTCTGTTGAAACCTAAATTTCCGTTTTTTGTAAGCTCGTCCACAGATTTTCCTACAAACTGAACCTTATATATATTGAAAAAATTACTTGCAATGATGAATAATACTCCCCAGAACAACAATATTTTGTGCTTCCAGAAATAGGGATTTAATGTTTTTAGCGCTTTCATAAAGTTTCACAAAATTACAAAAATCACCTCAGACTACGAATTTCATAAATTTTAAATTTTGTATCTTTGCACCCATAAAAAAGCTCTTTGAATGTTAGGAAGACGACAAATCCGTGAAAAAGTAGTACAGACTGTGTATTCTTATTACCAGAATCCTGTAAAGTTTGATGTATTAGAGAAAAATATGTTTGCCGGAATAGAGAAAATCTATTATCTCTACATCTATCAGTTAAATTTCTTGGTTGCCCTGAAAGAACTGGCAGAAAATCAGATTGAGATCGGTAAAAACAAATACATCAAAACCGATGCTGACATTAATCCTAACCAAAAATTCATCAACAATCAAGTTTTAATTAAATTGGAAGAAAACCCTGAGAGATTATTTTTCACAGGACAGCACAAGCAATTAAAATGGGATCTGCATGATGATCTTTTGGTAAAAACTTTCCAGAGAATGTCTGCCGGAAAGCGTTATCAGGATTTTATGAAAGAAGAAGGATATTCTTTTGAAGAAGATCAGAAGTTTATCGGGAAATTATTCTTAAGATACATTGCCGAAAATGATGATTTTCATGATTATCTTGGTGATAAAGAACTTTCATGGTATGATGATATCCACATCGCGAATTCAATGGTGCAGAAGACCATCGGTTTCCTGAAAGAAGATGAAGAAAGCCGTACTTTAATTAAAATGATTAAAGATGAAGACGATAAAACTTTCGCAATGAAACTTCTTAGAAATACTTTGGACAGTTGGGAAAACAACGAAAAGAAACTGGAAGAAAGACTTGAAAACTGGGATCTTGAAAGAGTTTCTCTCATGGATAAAGTCATTTTATCGACGGCAATGGCGGAGCTGGACAATTTTCCTTTTACCCCTTCAAGAGTTATCATTAATGAATATATCGAGATCGCAAAAGTTTTCGCAACAGACCGTTCAAACATTTTCATTAACGGAATTTTAGATAAATATTGTAAAGATTTAAACAGAATATAAATTATCTTCATATGAAAAAGACATTATCCATCATTGCTTTGTCTGTCATAGGCTTTGGATTCGTTTCCTGCAAAAAAGAGAATAAAGAGGTTACAGGAACAGAAACTGCTGCAACAGATTCTACTGCAGCTTCAATGCCTTCAACAACAGGAGACTCTGCTGCTGTAGCTCCGGTTTCGGGAGAAACAACTGCTGCTCCGGCTGCCAATCAGCCACTCACTACAGTTGCCCTTTCTGAAAGCAATTTCGATTTCGGAAAAATTAAAAAAGGTGATAAAGTAGAGCACGTTTACGAAATTACCAATACCGGAACAAATCCTTTGATCATCTCTGAAGTAAAGCCCGGATGCGGATGTACAGCTCCTGATTTTACAAAAGAACCGATTATGCCGGGTAAAAAAGGAAAAATTACACTGCACTTCGATTCCACAAACTTCGACGGAAATGTTAACAAATTTGCTGATGTTTTCGCAAACGTAGAAAAAGCTCCGATCAGAATCAATTTCACAGCTAATATTCAACCATAAGATCATGAACATGTTATCCATATTTTTACAGGCACAGCCACAAGGCGGCGGAGGAATGATGATGATCATGATGGGAGTGATGGTGATAGGTTTCTACTTCCTGATGATCAGACCTCAGATGAGAAAGCAGAAGCAGGAGAAAAACTTTCAGGAAACTCTGAAAGTGGGAACAAGAGTGGTTCTTACTTCCGGACTTCACGGAAGAATTGCTCAGGTTCAGGACGATGGTTTCGTTATTGAAACATTATCAGGAAAGCTGAAATTCGAAAAAGCTGCGGTTTCAAGAGAATTCACGGAAGCGCGTTTCGGAGATAAATCCAAGACTTCTGATAAAGCGGAAGACAAAAAAGAAATCGAAACTGAGAAAAAGTAATTTTTCAGTTTTTAAAATATTTCGTTTCGGCGGGGTGAGCTTTGCTCACCCCGCCGAAACTTTTTTATATGAATATTTTTCAATTTTAATATCCGGAAAGGTTATCATTCGTATGAATCTAAGCTGCAATTATTTTTAACGTAGGATGGTCATTCTGACCGCAGCGAAACGGAGAGAAGAATCCACCTTAATAATCTTAACTCCTAAACTCAATCTTAACGGTTTAAAAAAGATTTCTCCTTCGTCGAAATGACAGAAGAGCATTTAGCAATTGTGTTTATTCGTGAAAAACATTCGTGCAATTCGTGTTTAAAAAAAATCTGAAAATCAAAAGCAAAGTTCCTGCCTTAATAATCTTAACTTCTCAACTACATCTTAACGGTTAAAAATAGATTTCTCTTCTGTCGAAATGACAAAATGGCAGTAAATCTCTGTGCCATTAGTGAAAATCTTTGTATTATTTATGGTTTAAGTTATCTTTGCTCCATGAATCAAAACACAAACAAAACCGTTCTCATTTTAGGCGCGAATTCCGATGTTGCAAAACAGGCAGCGAAACAATACATCGAAAAAGGATTTTCCGTAATTGCCGCTTCCCGAAATACAAATTCCTTAGAACAATTTGTTTCAGAACATAATCTGAATTCCAAAGTGAAGATTTTACCTTTCGATGCTGTTGATTTTGATTCTCATCAGAAATTTTATGATGAGCTTCCTGTAAAACCTCATATTGTGGTGTACGCCGCAGGTTTTTTAGTGGATAATGAAACCGCTTTAACCGATTTTAAAGGAGCTCAGCAAATGATGCTGGTCAATTATATGGGAGCTGTTTCTATTCTGAATATTATTGCAACGGATAAGAACAATAAAAATCTGGAAAGAATTATCGGGTTATCTTCGCTTTCGGGAGTTCGCGGGAGAAAAAGCAATTTTGTTTACGGTAGTACAAAAGCTGCTTTTACCACGTATTTGGCTGGTTTAAGGCAGGAACTGGCTTCAAGAAATATAAAAGTCAATGCTTTGGTGATTGGCTACATTCGTACAAAAATCAATGAAGGCTTACAGTTGAATGAATCTTTAATGATGGAACCTGATTATGTAGCAAAACATATCGTAAACGCAGAAAATTCTTTCACTATTGTTCCGAATTTCAAATGGAAAATCATTTATCTGATTTTGAAAATGCTGCCTGAAAGTCTGGTGGCGAAACTTCCTTAACTCATACTATGAATGATCAGTTTTTAGAAATTAAAACTTATATTGACAATATAAGCTCTTATGACAGTTCGGAAAATTTTGAATATGATCATTTTCCGTACCTTAAAAATATTTTAGATCATTTTACAGCAAAACAGCAGGATGATTTTATAGAAGAAGTTTTTAAATGGGAAGATCATCAATTATATTTTTTTGCAGATTTTTTAGATTTTACACAATTTATATTAAAAGGAAAATATGATTCATCCTACGTTTTCTGCGAGTGTTTTTCAAAAATTAATAATGTTGAATATCTGAGATATATTTATATTAATTTGGAAGTATATTTATTGCAGAGAAAATTTTTTAATGATGATTTAATTTTATCTGTTGATGATATTATTAACAATTTATACCTACTCATCAATCATTTAAGAGATGAAAACAGCATCGATTTTTGCTTAAAAATGATTGAAAATTTAAAGCATTAATTTCATTCAGCATCTCCCAACAATTCCAGCGCCTTCATCATATCAATTCCCTTTCCCAGAACAGGTTTAAACAAATCTCCCTTTTCTTTAATTCTTTCCAACGCATTATGAATATTAAAATCTGTAGGTTTTAACCCTTTTTTTAGCTCTTTCCATTCCAGAGGCATCGAAACGGAAGCTCCTTCTTTTGGACGCAAACTGTAAGCACTTGCTAAAGTCTGCCCGGTTCTGTTTTGAAGATAATCGAGGTAGATTTTCTTGTTGTCACGCTTTTGTAAGCTTCTTTCCAGTGTCGTGAGTTTTGGCAATTTTTCATTGACTTGTTTCATTAAAAGGTGCGCAAAATCTTTCACCTGATCAAATTCGTATTTTCCGCCCATCGGAATATAGATGTGAATTCCCGTGCTTCCGGAAGTTTTGCAGTAACCGTCGATTTTTACAGATTCTAAAACTTCATTCACCTGCAAAGCTGTTTCAATAACCTCATCAAACGTATTCTTTTTCGAAGGATCGAGGTCTAAAACCAAAAAGTCAGGATGATCAAGATCGGGAAGTGAAGAATTCCACGGATTCATATCAATACAGCCCAAATTGTTTAAATAAGCCAAAGTAGCTTTGTCGTTACAATAAATATAATCGATGTCTTTATCATTCGATTCCGAGTAAACCTTCGTTGTTTTAACCCAGTCCGGAATACTGTCACCTGCGTCTTTCTGATAAAAATTCTGCTCTTCAATTCCGTTCGGAAAGCGGTTTAGCGAAAGCGGACGGTTTTTAAGATGAGGTAAAATATAGTCTGCAACCGACTGATAATATTCGATGACATCGCTTTTTGTAATTTCATCTTTCGGAAAATATATTTTGTGCTGATTGGTTAGTTTTACTTTGTGTCGGTTCAGGGTAATTTCTTGCTCGTTTTCAGAAGATTTTATCTTTTTTAAAGTTGTCATTTTAGTCATTTTGGGTTGGGAAATAGTTTCTGTTTCTTCGGAAGTATTTTCAACGTCTTCAGGGTTTTTGTCTTCTCTGAGCGCGATAAAAACAGGATGTCTGAAAATTCCGTCTTTGGTAATTTCGGAATATTTTATTTCGCACACCAGTTCAGGTTTTGTCCATGTTACCGGCATATTGGTTTTGGGTTTGATCTCGAAAGGTGATTTTGAGACCGTAATTTTTTCTAATTTCTGAAGAATTTCCTGAATCAGTTCACGGTTAAATCCTGTTCCTGTATGTCCGCTGTAGGTAAGCTTTCCGTCAATATATTTTCCTAAAATCAAAGCTCCGAAACCTTCTCTTGAACCGCGAGGTTCTGTAAAACCGCAAATAATGGCTTCTTCAGTATTGGTGAACTTAATTTTCAGCCAGTCGGAACTCCGGTGATTTTCTACATAAATGCTGTTGGCTTTTTTAGCAATCATCCCCTCAAGTTTCATCTTTTTCATCTGACTGAAAAATGCGGTTCCTTTTTCCAGAACGTGATCACAGTATTTGATGACGTCGGTTTCGATGAGAGCCTCTTTTAACAGTTCTTTCCGCTGAATCAACGGAAGTTCTTCGGTAGAGTGACCATTCAGCCATAAAATATCAAAAACCTGATAGGTTAGAGCCAGATCCGGATTGTCCCCGATCTGCTGAAGCCATTGGAAATTAGGTTTTCCGTTTTCATCGTAAGCAACAATTTCACCGTCAAGAATCATATGATGAATCTGATTTTCAAAATCCCGCGATATTTTTTCAAATTTTGAAAAGAAAGAGATCCCATTTCGGGAGTAGAATTGTGGTTTATCTGTGCTTAAATCGGCAATGGCACGATAACCGTCCCATTTGATTTCAAATAGCCAGTCTTCATTATCAAAAGCCTCATCGTGAGGTTTTGCCAGCATGGGTTTGATAAAGTTTTCAAGCTTTTTTTCGTCAACTAAAGAATTGTACCGTTTGAATTTGGGCTTTATTTCTGAGGTTATGACTTTTTTTTGCTGCTTTTGAGGCTTTTTTTTTCCTCTAAAAATTTTGTGACCTGAGAATTTTTTGCGGTGTTTTCTTCTGCATCATAATCACTTTCGGCGAAGTCATCTTTATGTTTGATTAAGAGCCATGAATTTTCTTCCGTATTTTTCATTTTAACCAAAGCAAATTCACCTTTCAGCTTTTTTCCGTGAAGGATAAATTTTAATGATCCTGCTTTCAATTCGTTCAATAACTCTTTTTCGTCAGAAAGTTTGGAATTGTTATCAAGAGGTTCATACGTTCCGCTGTCCCAGATTTCCACCTGTCCGGCTCCGTAATTTCCTTCCGGAATATTTCCTTCAAAATCTTTATAATCGTAAGGATGATCTTCCACCATCATGGCAAGACGTTTGTCTTTGGGATCCATTGAAGGACCTTTCGGAACTGCCCAGCTTTTCAGAACGCCATCCATTTCAAGACGGAAATCATAATGCAGTCGTGATGCAGCGTGTCGCTGAATCACAAAAATAAGCTGATCTTTGCTCTTTTTTGTTTTTCCTTTCGGTTCGCTGGTTTCGTCGAATTTCCGCTTTTCGTTGTAATCTTTTAGAGCCATTATGATGCGTTTTTGGATTTGGTATTCTGTAAACTGGCTTTTAGCTGCGCCATCAGATCAATTACTTTTCCTTCTTTTGCAGGTTCGGCTTTTTTCGTTTTGGTGTTCTTACCTTTCGCTTTCTGTTTGATGATCTTCATTAAAGCTTCAGAATAGGTGTCTTTGTACATTTCAGGATCAAATTCCTGTGAAAGCTGTTCGATGAGGTTTACTGCCATTTTTAATTCAGCAGGTTTCGGAGCTTTCGCCGCCGGAATTTTAAGATCTCCGTAATCTCTGATTTCCTGTGCGAATCTCAATCGATTTAAAACCAAGACTTCATTGTTATAAGGGCGAATCATTCCTATGGCTTCACTTTCGCGCAGAACAAATGTTCCTACTCCAACCATTTCTGTTTTTGCCAGAGCTTTCAGCAAAAGGCGATAAGCATTTTCCCCATTTTTCTGAGGTTCGAGATAGTACGGATTTTCAAAATAAACAGAATCTACTTCACTTTCTTTTACAAACTGATCGATGGAAAGGATTTTGGATTTTTCAGGACTTGCAGCTTCATAATCTTCTTCATCCAGAATAATGTATTTGTCGTCCATAAGATATCCTTTTACAATATTTTCCCATTTCACTTCCTTGCCTGTATTTTCGTTCACTCTTTTAAATCTGATATTCGAAAAATCAGACTTATCAAGCATATCCAAATCCAGTTTGGTGGTTTCGGTGGCAGAGTAGATTTTGACAGGGATATTGACTAATCCAAAGCCAATGGCGCCGTTCCAGATTGCTTTCATTGTACTTTATTTTCGGTAAAAAGTACAATGATTGTGCCGTGTAACTGTCGTGTGATATTTTAAATAATTACAATTGAGTTATTTATGTTTTTTTAGGAACAGGTTATGTAAGAAATACTCCGTAAGAATCCGGAAGTATAATATTACCTTTACCGTAACATTTATTTAATTACAGCAAGATATATCGGTAAAATTCTATGAAATTTAAAATTATCACAGTATTTTTTTTATTCTTATTTCAGACGTTGCTTTTAGCACAGAACGAAAAAGCTATTGATATTTTTAACAACAGAGACGAAGATTTAAACAAAGCAGTAAAAGAGTTATCTGTATTAAAAAAAATCTGCGAAATCTAATGAGAACCAACTGCTTCTGAATTCTTTACTGGCATTAACCTATATTACCAGAAAAGATTACGAATCTGCGAAAAAGTATATTACCGAAGCTGAAAAATTTTCTAATACAAATGGGAGTTCTTCAGGAGAAGCCTATTACAATTTTGCAACAGGTAAGCTGTACATGATCCTGGAGATTAATGACAAGTCAATAAATTATTTTTTAAAGAGTTTCAGACTTTTTAAGCTGAATGAAAATTTTGCAATGGCAAGTGATGCAGGAGTCTCTGTTTTCTATATTTCCAATTATAAGGATGTGAAAATTTTGAATGAATCTCTTGAACTGGCGGATCGAAGCAAAGATGTGGGAGCAATTATTAATGCCAGATGCGGATTTGCCAATTATATGAAGAATGATTTTAATATTAACCGGGCTTCAAAATACAACTCGGATCAGCTTTTAAAATATCTAAAGGAAACGGCAGATCTGATACAGAATGAAAATGAAACCACTCAGAAATTTGCTTTAGCATCATTATATTTTAATTACGGATATAATTTGCTTTTTTATAATAAAAATCCGGAAGGCGATGTTTATCTCAATAAAGCGTTAAAGCTTGCTAAAAAGTATAACTATCTGTCCATATACAGGAATTATTACGGCGCAAAAGGAGATATTCTTCTGGAAGAGAATAGAATAGATGAGGCTAAAGCTTTTTTTTATAGGGGATTGAAGGAAGCACAGGAAATGCCTTATCCGGATGTTGTTACGGAGCTTTTATTTTATGATGATCTGAAGAAAATCGCAGCGACGCAAAAAGATTGGGAAGAATTCTACAGGATCGACCAGCTTTTTCAGGCTGCAAGTAAGAAAGCAAACGATGAAAATATACACAAAGCGATACAAAACAGCATTATAAAATATGAAATGAAAGAGAAGGAAGAAAAAATAGAAACTCTGACTTCTAAAAATTTCAACCAGAGAATCTACATCCTGATCATGATTGTTGTGATTATATTAATGCTGATCATCTGGTTTCAGTATCAGAAGAATAATAAGCTGAAAATGCATCTTATTTCGGAGAAAAATAAGCAATTAGAGATTGAGAGAAATCAGGTTCGTAAAGAATTGATCGGCAGTGTGCTTCATCTTGAAAAGAAAAATGAAATTTTGAATAATCTTAAAGAAAAACTGATGGAAAAAAAGTCTGCCGCGCCTTCTGTCATAGATCATCAGATTTTTAAAGCGATAGACGAAGGGATTTTGGTAGATGATGATTTTGAAAAGTTCAGATCTAATTTCAATACCATTTATCCTGAATTTTTCAATAAATTATTGGATAAAGCCAACCAGAATCTTACTCAACTGGATTTAAAATATTGTGCTTTTATTTTGATGAAACTTTCCACTAAAGAAATTGCATCCCAGATGAATGTTGAGCCCAAAAGTATAAGAATGGCGCGTTACAGAATAAAGCAGAAACTTAATCTGGGGAAAGACGAAGATCTGGATCAGTTTATACAGCAGCTTTCTTAGTTGTAATTGGTTTAAAATAAGCGTGTTAATTTTATTGTAGACGCTTTGTAGACGTTTTTAATTTCCTCATAGACACTTTATAGACACTCAAAATTGCTGTTGCTGATTTGCCGATAATATCTTTGCCGTGTTGAAAATAATTTTATTCAGAAATTTAAAAACTCAAAACATGAACAACAAAGTTTTAGCAATTATTTCGTATATCACGCTTATCGGATGGCTTATCGCATTTTTTTTAAGAGACAAATCGCAAAAAGACAAGCTGGTTAATTTTCATCTCAGCCAGAGTTTGGGATTGGCAATTGTTTCCACGTTATTTAATATTGCGCTGACGATAGTCGCTGCTATTGTTCCGTCATTGCACTTTTTAGGATACATTGGCTATTTATTCTTTATTTTAATGATTTTGGGAATAATAAATGCAGCAAATGAAAAAGAAACTCCATTACCGCTTATCGGTAATATGTTTGTAAATAAATTTTCTTTTATCAATTAAAAATTCATTTCTTCACAAAGACTGACAAATCTTTTTATTCTCTATAAAAAGATTTTCAGTTTTTGCAAAAGCTTTCTTATCGCTGATAAAAATACACCCATTACATCAACATAATAATCATCCCTCATAAATGAACTGAGGAAAAACAAATAGAGGTCAGAAGAAATTCAGACCTTTTTATTTTTATTGATCAGCAGTAATGTTGAAGGATTTAAATTGTTCCTTTTTATATTGATTTTTGTTGTCTGTAAGTTGTATAAGGGTTGTGCTGTAAGATGAATTTACGGGAGATGTGGTATTTTAAATTTTTTTAAACTTTGCTTTCATCTCGAGATATAATAGTGTTTTATCAAGATTTTCTTTATCAACATTGGCTTTATCCAAAATAAAATTCATAAACGAGTTAGCTGTAATGTAAAGATATCGATCGTCTAAAATACAATAGGTAATCTCACTCCAGATAAATTTATATTCAGATTTATAATTTTTAAAACTAAAGTGATATGGGCTAAATTCCAAGAAGATATCTTTGGAGTTTCCTTCAAGATTTGAGATTTCACGATCTAATTTTTCATAAAAAGCCTTTTTATACTTTTTATATTGGGTCATATAATTGAAATATGTTGAAATTACAGCGACTGAAAAGCCTAAAAAGAATCCTGCAAAAGTGTAGTTTTCGAAAATTATGGTAATAACTCCGAGTATGGTAAATAATATTCCCCAAAAAAGATTTTTATTATTTTTTTTAAGATTATTTTTCCATTGCCTATTAAATTCATATTCATTAATCTGTCTTAAAATTTTTTCGGAGGAAGGTGTGTTGTAAGTGAAAATTTCTTCGTTCATGTTTCTGATATAGTTTTTATTTTTTCTGTAAATATAGATTTTTATGAATTATTCAGTATTTATGCTGTCGCTTTTTAAATAATCAAACTTATCCGTGTTGATGTCTCCAATGGTAGATTCTACGCTGTATTGTTTAGAAACAATAATAAATCTGTTCTTTTCATAGCAATGCTTTATAATTTCAACAGAAATCGATTCGTTGTTATCCAGATTAATAATTCCGCTAAAGCTTTCGCACCTGTAACGTCCTTCATCATTTTCGAAATGATCAAAAATACCTCTCATATCCTCTTTACTGAAAAATATGTTTTCAATTTCTGCTGAAACAATAGTGTGTTTTCTCAACGTACTTTTAAAATCATATTCTACAATTTCTTTAGCTACATAGAAGCAGGTTGAGCTAAATACAAGCAATAATCCTGAAATGTAAGAGAGCTTCATTATTTCTTCATAAACTTTTTCTTTTACGTTCGGAGGGTAATAAAGTATTTTCTTTATAAATATGAGTATGAAAAAAACTGCACAGGCTATTGCAGAAATATATCCTAAAGTGGCTATTAGAGAAATTAGTGTTTTCATAAAAAAAGCGGAGAAAAAATCCCCGCTTCTAATTTATGCTTTTAAATTTAATTTCAGTTCCAGTTCATCGAGCTGTTCCTCAGCAATCGAAGAAGGCGCATCGATCATCACATCACGTCCTGAGTTATTTTTAGGGAAAGCGATATAATCTCTGATCACTTCGTTTCCGTCCAGAATTGCTACCAGACGGTCAAAACCGAAAGCTAATCCACCGTGAGGCGGCGCTCCGTATTTGAAAGCGTTCATTAAGAAGCCAAACTGCGCTTCCGCTTCTTCTTTGGAGAATCCTAAAAGATCGAACATTTTAGACTGCAAATCTCTGTCAAAAATTCTGATGGAACCTCCGCCGATTTCATTTCCGTTCAACACCATATCGTAAGCGTTTGCTCTGGCTTTTCCCGGATCTGTTTCCAGCAAATGAATATCTTCCGGTTTTGGAGACGTGAAAGGGTGGTGCATCGCGTGATAACGTCCGCTTTCTTCATCAAATTCCAAAAGAGGGAAATCAACTACCCAAAGTGGCGCGAATTCGTTTCCTTTTCTTAATCCTAAACGGTTTCCAAGTTCCATTCTTAAAGCTGAAAGCTGCGTTCTTACTTTATTTTCGTTTCCGGAAAGAATCAACATTAAATCGCCTTCTTTAGCTCCGAATTTCTCAATAATTTTTGCTAAATCTTCCTCGCTGTAAAATTTATTTACCGAAGACGTTTTTACCCCGTCATTCTGGAATTTCACCCAAACCATTCCCGAAGCTCCGATTTGTGGTCTTTTTACCCAATCCACAAGTTCGTCGATCTGTTTTCTTGTATAATCTGCACAACCTTCAACATTGATTCCGACAACCAATTCTGCGTCGTCAAATATTTTGAAATCTTTTCCTTTTACTAATTCATTCAGTTCCACGAATTCCATTCCGAAACGGATGTCCGGTTTGTCGTTTCCGTATTTCTGCATCGCATCGGCGAAAGTCATTCTTGGGAAATCTCCGAATTCCTGACCGGTAATATCTTTCAATAAAGTTTTCGTCATTCCTTCGAAAACATTCATCACATCTTCCTGCTCTACGAAAGCCATTTCGCAGTCGATCTGCGTAAATTCAGGCTGTCTGTCGGCTCTTAAATCCTCATCACGGAAACATTTTACGATCTGGAAATACTTATCCATTCCGCCAACCATCAATAATTGTTTGAAAGTCTGCGGAGACTGTGGCAAAGCATAAAATTGTCCCGGATTCATTCTGCTCGGAACCACGAAATCTCTCGCTCCTTCCGGAGTGGATTTAATTAAAACCGGAGTTTCAACTTCGATAAATCCGTTGTCTGAAAGATAGTTTCTCACTTTCTGCGCCATTTTATGACGGAAAATCAATTTATCTTTTACAGGATTTCTTCTGATATCAAGGTAACGGTATTTCATTCTCAATTCTTCACCACCGTCCGTTTCGTCTTCAATGGTGAAAGGCGGAAGCTGAGATTCATTAAGAACCGTTAGTTTTTCTACTAAAATTTCAATTTCTCCTGTCGGAATATTGGGGTTTTTGCTTACTCTTTCGATAACTTTTCCGGTAACCTGAATCACAAATTCACGTCCCAGTTTTTTAGCATTTTCCATCAGTTCTGCTGTAGAACGGTCCTGATCGAAAACAAGCTGCGTAATTCCGTAACGATCCCGAAGATCTATCCAAATCATAAATCCTTTATCACGGATAGTCTGTACCCATCCTGAAAGTGTAACTTCTTCATTAAGATTTTTAAGAGATAATTCTCCGTTTGTGTGCGATCGAAACATAATTATTTGTTTAAAGTTCAATGTATAAGGCTCAGATCCGAACCTTGAATTTTCCGTTGGCAAAGATAAGATTTTTGCAGGTTTTAAAAACAAAAAAACTTCCCGAAGGAAGTTTTAAATTATTTATCTCTAAAAAAATTAAAGAACCATTGCCATTGCAGACTGTTTATTTTTAACAGCGTAGTCTTTTGCTGTTTTGCCTTTGCTGTCTTTTGCCTCTTTTTTAGCCCCGAATTTCATCAGCATTTTTGCTGCATCCATATTTCCGGAAGCTGCTGCGTTCATCAATGGAGTAACATCGCTGCATGATTTATTTACGTCAGTTTTACTCACCAGATAATTGAACACATTTTTTTTGTTTTCTTTTACACTCAAAGAAAGTAAATCTGTTTTTGTACCATTTACTGTATAACATTTTGAAAAATCTTCCTGACCGAAAGCTTTCTGAAAACTTTCCAGATTATCGGTACGGAACGTATTCAATTGTTCTGCTGATAACTCCTGTGCAAATAATCCGTTGGCAAAAACAGAAAGTCCGAATAGCAAAGTTGCTGTAATTATTTTTTTCATAAAACTTGATTTATCTAAAGAATATACAAAGCTAAATAAAATTTTTCGATCAATGTTGCTAATTATTAATCCATTTTGTTGCTTTTTCCAAAACTTCGTCCTTATTGTTTTTAATTCCGTCTATTGTAGGTTTTACTTCAACATCGGGAACAATTCCTATTCTCTGGGTTTCTTTTCCGTCGGGATAATAGATGCCGATTCCGCTGATCATGGTCGAAATATTTCCCGGGAGTTTTATATCAGAAACATTTCCATCAGCTCCCGCCGTTGTAGAACCGAAAACTTTTGCATTCGGTGCGGTTCTGAAAGCCATGGTGTGATATTCCGCACTGCTTTGCGTGGTTTCATTAATTAAAATGGCAATTTTACCCTGATAAGATTTTTTTCCCGTTCCCTGAGTTTTTAAGCTTGGTGTAAAAGTGAAAAGTCCCGGCTGACTGTTGCTTGTATTCGTGAATTTTACGAAATCCGAGGATTCAGGTTTTAGCAGTTTTCCCATTTTAAAAACCACAAAATCTGAAGGATAGCTTCTGAAATCGATAACCAAACCTTTCGTGTTTTTAATTTTTTCAAAAACTTCAGGAAGAAGATCGGCATTTACACTTCCCATATAAACATAAGCAATGTTGCCATCGAGCATTTTAAAAAACTCTTTTGGCTCTTTTTTTATTTTAATATCTGAATAAGCATAGGTTTTTATAGTTTTTTCTTCCGTTTTTCCGTCTCTTAAAATGGTAAGATTGATGGTTTCTGCATTGCTTCGCAACAATTTTCTCGAAATGTCCCGAAGTTGAGTAGGGTAATTGGAAGCAGGAAGATATTTCAGCATATTTTTAATGATGTTGTCCATATTTTCACCATTAATTTCCGTGATAACATCTCCTTTTTTCAATCCGGTCTGTGTTCCTAAATTTTCGTCATAAAAGCCTTCAACCACAGGTTTGTTTTCTGCAAAAGTTAATTTTACCGGAGAATACTTTTCGCCAAAATATTTTTCAAGCGATTTGCTGTTTCCCCAAATGTTGGCATGAGTGTCGTGAATTCTTCCGATCAGTTCTAAAGAAGCGAGATTGTATTCCGTTTCGTCTTTTGCGTTGATGAATTTTGGGATAAATTCTTTGAGCACGCCTTTCCAGTCTTCTTCGATGAGGTTTTTGTAAGGAAAATAATACTGAATCATGTTCCAGTATCTGTAAAGAGAAAGCAGTCTGAAACCTTCATCAGGATACTTCATCTCTCTGTAAGGATTTTCATGCCTGAAATCAGGATTTTCTACATTCGGAAAGAAATCGACGTAATAATTGACTTTTGGCCTTTTAGCATCTTTCAGTTGTAAAAGCAGCTCTGTAAGTTCTTTCGAGAAGCCGGAACTGGTGATCCAGTCGAGATCCGGCTTGATCTTCACATTTTTAGGCTCAGAATTTTTTGCTGTCTGAAATTTCCCTAAACCTTTGATCCAGTCTGTTAAAATCTGATCTCTCTGTTCAGCAGAAGCATTTTCAGTTTTTTTATAAATTCTGAAAAGTTCGTAATCCCAGTTGTAGTTTCCTTCGGCAACATTTGGATGATAATATTTCAGATAACCCCAGATTAATCCCAGTTTTTTAAGGTTTTCAATATTATTCTGACCGAGGTTGATATTGGAAATTGTAGAACCTTTATCAAATTCTTTATCAAGCTCAACCTTAGTTAATTTTTTCTCGAAAATTTTAGCATTTTCAATGTCCTTTCCGTCAATGGAAACTTTTAAGTCGTCTACCCAGATTTTTCCTTTTCCTGAAAGCAATGCTCCGATAACGATCTGTTGTGTGTTTTCCGGAGACATATTGAGGGTAACCTCATATTTTTTCCAGTCGTTTGTACCTTTCAGACCAACGTTTTGCATATTGTTAAAAGCAACTTCAGGATCAATTCTCATCCATAATCCTGCAAATCCATCCGTTACATTTTCTGTTTTGAGATATCCGGAAAGCGTAATTTTTCTTCCTGCATAATTATTGGGAAGTGTATACATGATTGCTCTGAAGCCTTCTGTTCCTTCAGATTCTATCACGGCAGATGCCTTTCCCTGCTGTTTTTCATTAAAATCTGAAAATACTTTTGCAGAATTATTTCCCATTAATTTCCATAAGGCAGGAGAATTGTTTTCCGAGGTTTCAAAATCGAGATTTTCAATTTTTTGCTGGGCAAAAGAAGTCATTCCCCATAGAAGAAATGGGACGATGAAATATTTTTTCATAGTGATTAAATTTTTTTTGTCAAATCTAAAAAGACAGATCTGATATTATTGTTTGTGAATATTGGTTTTAAGGAAGTTTGTGAGGTTTGGGAATATTTTTAACGAATTTTTTAGTTTTAAAATCTTAAAGAATATTAATCTTTTACATATTCAAGGATGTCTCCGGGTTGGCAATCGAGTGCTTTGCAGATCGCTTCCAGTGTTGAAAGCTTTACCGCTTTGGCTTTTCCGGTCTTAAGAATGGAAAGATTAGCCTGAGTAATGCCAATTTTTTCGGCAAGTTCCTGAGACTGCATTTTTCTTTTCGCCAACATGACGTCTACGTTGATGATTATTGGCATAAATTAAATTGTTAAATCATTTTCAGTTTTAAGATAAACAGCTTGCTTATAAACCTGAGAAACGATGTATATAATTGCGGATACCAAAAATAGCTGAAAATTTTGATTGTCAATGCTAAAATTAAAAGTAACTTTATTTAGCAAAGCTTCTGTAATTGTATCACTTATAACAGAAAAACATCCTAAAGCTAAGGTGTAATTAGCAATTTTTGAAATAATCTTGTAAATTTCTAATGAAAACGGACTCTTCATCTGAATTTTATTCGCCAGTTTTAAAACATTTGAAAAAAGTATAGTTTGTAATATTCCTAATATGATTGTCATAAAAAGGATCACTATGGAAACTTCTTTTTTTAAAGACTGAATATCCTGGATGTGTAATCTTTTACTATCTATTTTTATTTTGCTTAAAACACCAACATCAATACCGACTATTTTTGTAATCAGTAAAATAGCAAGAAGAAATATGGTTATATAGGAGATGATTAAATAAAGCCATAAAAGAGTAGTGAGAATGCTCAAAATCGTGGATGAATAATTTTTCATAGTATTTTATTATTGCAAATATATAATTATTTATTGTTTTACGATAAAAAATTATTGAAATTTTTATTTTTTATTTTTCTGAGTTGATAAATGCGCTTCGACTGATCTGTTCAGAATCTTTTTCAGAAAACTTTTCATAAGCCAAGTTATAATCATTTTCGAATCTATATTTTTGCGGAATATAAAACCGAATCCATGTCAGAATATTTCAATTTTCTTAAAAAAGCGCTAAGCGGTGAAGACGTCGACTATACCAAAGCAACGATAAGAACTGCGGTTCTTCTTCTCGCTATTCCTATGATGCTGGAAATGGCAATGGAATCTGTATTTGCATTGGTGGATCTCTATTTCGTAGGACATCTTAAAGAAAGCGGATTTGCAATACAGACAGTGGGATTAACAGAATCTGTACTCTCAGTGATGTATTCCATCGCAATCGGGATGAGTATGGCGGCAACAGCAGTGGTAGCAAGAAGAGTGGGGGAGAAAAATCCCGAACAGGCTTCCAGAAGCGCAGCGCAGGTTGTATTGGTTTCCTTTGTCATCACTTTTCTATTGAGTCTGTTGGGAGTAATTTACGCTGAGGAAATTTTAATTCTGATGGGTTCAAAGCCCGAAGCAGCAGCGTACGGAAAAGAATTCACGAGAATTATGATGGGAAGCAGTGTCATCATTATGCTTTTATTCTTAATCAACGGAATTTTTCGGGGAGCGGGAAATGCTGCTATTGCAATGAAATCTCTCTGGATCGCTAATATTGCCAATATAATTTTATGTCCGCTTTTAATCAAAGGTTTTGGTCCGGTTCCGGCAATGGGATTAACGGGAGCGGCTTTGGCTACTACCATCGGAAGAAGTATTGGAGTGATCTATCAATTGTATCATCTTTTGATTGCAGATACGCAGATCAAAATTCAGTCAAAATATTTTAAACCCGACTTTGAAATCATTAAATCCGTGATAAAAATTGCAACTCCCGGAATTTTTCAGTTTGTAATTGCTTCCTGCAGTTGGATTTTTCTGGCTCAACTGGTCGCAACAACCGGCGGTGAAAATGCTTCTGCAGGATATCAGACGGCTCTGCGTTTAATGATGTTCTTTTTGCTTCCGGCTTGGGGATTAAGCAACGCCGCATCAACGTTAGTCGGACAAAATATGGGAGCCAACGAAATGTTGAGAGCAGAACAGTCCGTTATGAAAACTGTAAAGTATAATGTGATTTTTATGGTAACCGTAAGTATTATTTTCTTTTTTATGGGAGATTTTTTAGTCGGATTTTTCACCAACGAACCTGAAATTAAAACTATTGCTACCAATGCTTTGCATATTATGGCGGTAGGATTTATTTTCTACGGAATAGGAATGGTGATGATTAATGCTTTTAACGGAGCTGGAGATACCTGGACTCCGACTTGGGTGAATTTGTGCGGATTCTGGCTGTTCCAGATTCCTTTAGCGTATTTTTTGTCCAAGTATTTCGGAATGGGACCGAAAGGTGTCTTTATATCTATTCCCGTAACCGAAACTTTAATCACCATCGTTGCTTTTATACTGTTTAAAAAAGGAAAATGGAAAATGGTAAAGGTATAAAAAGTATGGATGCTAGTTTTTTTTAACAAAGGTCGATTTACGCTTCAGTAATAAACTTCCAGCCTCTGTCTTTCAACCTCCCGCTACAGAATTATAAAAATTTTAACAGCTCCAATCTTTGATTTTTACAGGGTATTTTTTAATTTCGTAGTCAATCAACTAAAATTTATTTCTATGGGAAAAGGAGACAAAAAATCTAGAAGAGGTAAGATCAACAATGGAAGCTATGGAAAAAGAAGACCAAGAAAAGCTTCGAAAACAGTTGCTGCTTCAGAAGAAAAAACTAAAAATTAAAATAAAAAGACCGGAGATTATTTTTTCTCCGGTCTTTTTTATGATAACAAAATTAAATTATTTTCCGAAAAATCCGCCAAGGATATCTCCCAATCCGCCTCCGCCTTGCTGCTTCTGCTGATTGCCTCCTCCAAGAACGCTCCCCAGAATGTCATTCAAAGGATTTCCGGACTGAGAATTTCCGCCGCCCAAAACGCTTCCTAAAATATCATTCAACGGATTAGACTGCTGTTGCTGAGCCTGATTGGATGCATTCCCAAGAATTCCTCCCAAAAGATCGCCTAAACCTCCTGCTCCTACATTGTTCTGTTGCTTTTCTTTTCCGATGTAGCCCATAATTACCGGAGCCAGCATCGCTAAAATAGGTCCCACTTTATCAATGGAAATTCCTGTATTTTGTGAAAGCTGATTTTCTACATTCGATTTATCTCCACCAAAAATATGGCTTAATATAGAACCTCCTTCAGCCTGTCTCGCATCTGCCTGAGAAACGTCGTCCAGAATACTTCCGTCGTGATCTTTATCCAAAGCGTTATTTAAAGCTTCAGCTTCATTCGCGTCCTGAGATTTGTTTCTAAGGTAAGAAATGATAAGCGGTGCCGCAACTGCCAGTAAAGCAATTACCTGCGTTTTGCTGATCCCGAATTTGTTTTCAGCCTGTTCAGCAACCTGGTTGCCGGTGTTCCCTGTAAGTAGGTCGATTAAACTCATAGTTTGTGTTTATTTTATTGTTAAGTCAACCAAAGTTATCAAAAAATATTCCCCAAAGATTTTTTTTAATCAAAATTTGAGATTTATTTTTGAAATTACCTATAAGTTATTGATTATCAATAATTAATTTTTTAAGATCGGAACATTGGAACATGCTTCACCAAACATCAGCGATTTCACGATCGGCTGAAGCTGTTCAACCAGTTCGATGTACGCGTTTTCAGGAATCTCTTTGTCTGAGCAGCCTTTTACCAAGACTCTTTTTCCGCGCATTTCATCAAAATCATGGCTTTGAATGGCGTTGTGCATTAAAATAACTTCCAGATCCTCACGGTTTCCGAAAACTATTTTTTTAGTTACTCCGGTAAGTCTTGCCGTAATCAGGAAATATGCCCAAAGCGGAACAATCGCATCCGCAGAATTGTAAACGTACACATAAGCATCACGATATTCTTCAACATCAATGGCTGCCACTTTTTCGCGGAAATCTTTTTCCTTTAAGACCATTTCCATGAAAAGAAAATCTTTAAGATCAATTCCCTTTCTGGCTCCCTTCGGAACAAGATCCGTAAGATCAAAATTGATTAAACCGCTTTCCGCAAGTTTATTCCGTATTTCAAATTCTTCTGACATTTTTTATCATTATCTTTGAACAAATTTACAAATTAAGATCGTACAACGTCTTATTTGTTCTCTATTCTGATTATAGAAATGAAATATTACATTATCGCAGGAGAGGCTTCCGGAGATTTGCACGGAAGCAATTTAATGAAAGCTTTGAAGCAGAAAGATTCCACTGCCGAATTCAGATTTTGGGGTGGCGATTTAATGGCGCAACAGGGCGGAACTTTGGTGAAACATTACCGCGATCTTGCTTTCATGGGATTTCTGGAAGTAGCCATGAATCTGCGGACCATTCTGAATAATATTAAATTCTGCAAAGAAGATATTAAAAACAACAGACCGGATGTTTTAATTCTGGTAGATTATCCCGGATTCAATTTAAGGATTGCAAAATTTGCCAAAGAATTAGGCATTAAAGTCGTTTACTATATTTCTCCGCAGCTTTGGGCATGGAAAGAGGGTAGAGTAGAGATCATTAAAAAATATGTGGATGAAATGATGGTGATCCTTCCGTTTGAGGAAGATTTCTACACAAAACATGGGGTACATTCGCATTTTGTAGGTCATCCGTTGTTGGATGCGATTTCAACGCTGCAAAATATTGACGTTGAAGAATTTAAAAAGGAAAATAACTTAAACGAGAAAGAAATTATTGCGCTTTTGCCGGGTTCCAGAAAACAGGAAGTGGAAAAAATGCTGGAAATGATGCTTTCTGTAAGACCTTACTTTAAAGAATATCAGTTCGTTATTGCAGGAGCGCCGAGTTTGCCGAAAGAATTTTATCAGAATTATGTAGACGAAAATGTACATTTTGTTTCCAATAAAACGTATGATTTGCTGAGGTGTTCGAAAGCAGCTTTGGTAACATCGGGAACAGCTACCTTAGAAACTGCTTTACTGAATGTTCCTGAAGTAGTTTGCTACCGGGGAAGCAAAATTTCTTATGCGATTGCGAAAAGGCTCGTTAAAAACATAAAATATATTTCGTTGGTAAATTTGATTATGGATCGTGAAGTTGTTAAAGAGCTGATCCAGAACGATCTTAATACCAAAAATCTTGTTGAAGAATTAAAGAAAGTTCTTGAAGGCGAAAAAAGATCTCAGCTTTTAAGAGATTACGAATTGTTGAGAGAAAAACTAGGCGGAAAAGGAGCCAGTGAAAATGCGGCGGATGTCATTTTAAAGGTTTAAAAAATCAAATAAACTATAAAAAATCGTAGAAAATTTTTCTGCGATTTTTCTTTTATATCATGAATTTAAGTCAAAATTTAAGATTTTAAAATTTTGATTTGCCGATTGATATTCAATTAAATATTTTTGAGATGCACAAATTTTGAAATTGAATAAACAGCCGATTTTAATTCTTGCCATCTCATTTATTTTGGGGATTTTTGTTCAGGATTTTTTTTCTCTGGATGAAAATTTTGTTTACATCATTATCATCATTTGTGCTTTCATTTTAGCCATTACTTTTCTTAAAAATTACTATCTCCATAAAGCGAAACCTTATTTACTCGGCTTTATGTTTTTCGGGGTCGGAATTATCCTGCATTTTTTCAGTTCTTTTGCCTCCGAAAATATTTCGGTTTCTAAAAATGAAACGATTATTTTTAAAATAGCTAAAAAACTGAATTCCAGTGAGAAAAATCGGAAGTATGAAGGTGTGATACAAGCCAGAAACCAAACTTTCAATGCTGTTGTTTACATCCCGAAAAGCGAAAAGGAACTTGATTTTAAACATTATTATCAAGCTCAGGCTTACATTTCAAAGCCGAAGCCGCCACAATATGATTTTCAGTTTGATTATTCGAAATATCTCTTAAGGAAAAATATTGAATACCAGTGTTATATCAATAATGAAATTAAGGAAGCAGAAAGGAAAGATCTAAGCTTTACAGAGAAGTTTTCCCAGAAAAGACTGGAAGTTTTACAAAGAATAGACGAGGCCGGAATGTCTTCAAAGTCGAAAGAATTTTTAAAAGGAATTATTCTTGCTGACCGAACGGAAATGGATGCGCAGACGGTTCAGGATTTTAACCGTTCCGGACTGGTACATTTTCTTGCGATTTCGGGAACACATATTGTCGTCATCTTCGGATTGTTCTATTTTTTACTGATTAAAATTTTACCTTTAAGTTTTAGAAAATATGTGGTTATTTCAAGCTTGATTTTTATCTGGTTGTTTATAATTTTTATCGGATTTGGAAGTTCTGTCGTACGTTCAGGTTTAATGCTGAGTATTTATTTTATTTACAATTTGCTGCAAAGGAAAACCGATCTGCTGCATTCACTTTCCCTTTCTGCTTTTATCATTTTAATATTTGATACTCAACAGCTTTTTGATATCGGTTTTCAGTTGAGCTTTTGTGCGGTTCTCGGAATTTACTGGCTGAATCAACCGGTTTTAAATTATTTTCCGATACAGGATAACCGGTTTAAAAAACTGATCTTTAATACAATTTCGATTTCTGTTTCTGCCCAATTGGCAACGCTACCTTTGGTTCTGTACTATTTTCATCAGTTTTCGTTTATTTCAATTGCTGCGAACTTTTTTATTGTTCCGTTTTCTGAAGCAATTATTATTTTTTCATTTTTAATGACCACTTTAATTGCTTTTCATCTTGATTTTCATTTGATGAATGTTGCGTATGATTTTATTATTAAGATTTTACTTACAATCATTCATTGGTTTGCAGATTTCAGTCATTTATTCATCGAAAATATTCCCATGAATCTAATCGAGGTTTTTGCATTATTTCTGATCATTTATTTTCTGAGATTTTTTATTCTGAAACCGAAATTGAAAAATGTTACAATAGTAATGATGACAGTTTTTATTTTTTACGCTTTAAGAACAGGTTGTAATTTCTATGAAAATCAGCGTGACGAAATTCTGTTTCATGATTTTTCTAAAACCCAAGTTTTGTCTGTAAAAAAAGGAAACAATGCCTGTTTCTGGATTGAGGAAAATTCAGATCATAGAAAAATGATTCAGTTTATAATTAATCCATATTGTTCTTCAAGAAGGATAAGTAATTATCAGATCAAAACCTTCCCGAAAGATGTAACAAGAGTAGTTTATAATGGCAAAATTTATAGTTTTAATTAATCATTATGTTTTCTGTTTTTCCTTTATTTATAATATTTTAACTCTTATTTAGAAAGATTACAAACTGGGTTTTTCTGAGATTTCTCACTTTTTGATGTTGTTAACATTTCTTAATTTTGTGGAAAATCAAATTTAAACTTATATGGCAGGTTTAACGAGTTCTACGATAGGTAGAAAATATGCTATGGCATTATCAGCTCTGTTTTTGCTGATTTTTCTTATACTGCATTTGACGACCAATTTGTTATCAGTCCTAAACCGTGATGCATTCAATACCGCATCAGATTTCATGGGCTATAATCCTTTTGTGCAGTTCTTAATGCAGCCTATTCTTGGTTTTGCAGTCTTTTTCCATTTCATCATGGGATTTGTTCTTGAAATTAAGAATAACAAAGCACGTCCTGTGAAGTATGCAGCAAACAATGCTTCTGCAAATTCTTCATGGATGTCCAGAAATATGATTATTTCCGGATCTGTAGTGTTGGCTTTCCTGGCGCTTCACTTCTATGATTTCTGGTGGCATGAGATCAACTACAAGTATGTTGAGCAAATTACTCCGGATTCTGAACGTTTCTGGCCGGAACTTCACGAGAAGTTCGCAGATATCTGGAGAGTGGCTTTGTATGTAATTTCTTTCGTTTTGTTAGGGTTGCACCTGGCTCACGGTTTCCAGTCTTCATTCCAGTCAATCGGGGCAAGACATCCAAAATATACGCCGGTAATTAAGGCTTTCGGAAAATGGTATTCTATCCTTATTCCTGCAGGTTTTATCATTATCGCAATTTTTCACTTTGTAACTCAATAATATCAATATACTAATATGAGTAAATTAGATTCAAAAATTCCAGCGGGTCCTCTTAAGGATAAATGGAAAAATCATAAAGACCATATGAACCTTGTTGCACCAAACAACAGAGACAAGATTGATATTATTGTTGTAGGTACAGGTTTGGCAGGTGGTTCTGCGGCAGCTACTTTAGCTGAGCAGGGATATAACGTAAAAGCATTCTGTTATCAGGATTCTCCGAGAAGAGCGCACTCTATTGCAGCTCAGGGAGGTATCAACGCAGCTAAAAACTATCAGGGAGACGGTGACTCTACGTACAGATTGTTCTATGATACCATTAAAGGGGGAGACTACAGAGCAAGAGAGGCAAACGTTTACAGATTAGCTGAAGTTTCCGCAAATATTATCGACCAGTGCGTTGCTCAGGGAGTTCCTTTCGGACGTGAGTACGGAGGTCAGTTAGATAACCGTTCATTTGGTGGGGTTCAGGTAAAAAGAACCTTCTACGCAAAAGGACAGACAGGTCAACAGTTATTATTAGGTGCTTATTCTGCAATGAGCCGTCAGATCGGTAAAGGCAGAATTAAAATGTACAACCGTCATGAAATGATGGATCTTGTGATCGTAGACGGAAAAGCAAGAGGAATCATCGCAAGAAATCTTGTGACAGGTGAAATCGAAAGACACTCTGCACACGCAGTGGTTATTGCTTCAGGAGGATACGGAAACGTATATTTCCTTTCTACAAACGCAATGGGTTCCAATGTTTCTGCAGCATGGAAGATTCACAAAAAAGGAGCGTATTTCGCAAATCCTTGTTATGTACAGATTCACCCGACGTGTATTCCGGTTCACGGAACACAGCAGTCTAAACTTACTTTGATGTCTGAATCTTTAAGAAACTCCGGAAGAATCTGGGTTCCTAAAAAGATTGAAGATGCACAAGCGATCAGAGCAGGAAAATTAAGACCTGAAAACATTAAAGAAGAAGACAGAGATTATTATTTGGAAAGAAGATATCCTGCATTCGGTAACCTGGTTCCTAGAGACGTTGCTTCAAGAGCTGCTAAAGAAAGATGTGATGCCGGATACGGAATCGAAAATAACGATACTCAGGAAGGTGTTTATCTTGATTTCTCTACAGAGATCATGAAAAAAGGTAGAGAAGCCGCTATTGAGAAACACATCAGCAATCCTACGGATCAGCAGATTTATGATTTGGGTAAAAAGTGGGTTGAGGAGAAATACGGTAACCTTTTCGTAATGTACGAAAAAATTACAGCAGACGATCCTTACAAAACTCCGATGAAGATTTATCCTGCGGTTCACTACACCATGGGTGGAGTTTGGGTAGATTACAACTTACAGTCTACTATTCCGGGATGTTTCGTTATCGGGGAAGCAAACTTCTCAGATCACGGAGCCAACAGATTGGGAGCTTCTGCTTTGATGCAGGGACTTGCAGACGGATACTTCGTACTTCCTTACACCATTGCAGATTATCTTTCAGCAGATATCAGAACAGGAGCTATTCCTACAGATTCTTCTGCTTTTACAGAGGCTGAAAAAGGAATTAAAGAAAAAATTGATTTCTTCTTAAATAATGAAGGAACGCATTCGGTAGATTATTTCCACAAGCAGTTAGGAAACATTATGTGGAATAAAGTAGGAATGGGAAGAACACCTGAAGGATTAAGAGAAGCCATCAGAGAAATTGAAGAAGTAAGAAACAATTTCTGGAAAGATGTAAAAGTTCCGGGAGATAACGACGGAATGAATACAGAACTTGAAAAAGCGTTCAGAGTTGCCGATTTCTTAGAGCTTGGACAGTTAATGGCTATCGATGCATTACACAGAAACGAATCTTGTGGAGGACATTTCCGTGAAGACCACTCAACTCCGGACGGAGAGGCAGAAAGAGATGACGAAAATTACAAATATGTAGGAGCTTGGGAATATCAGGGAAGCGATATCAACGCGGAAGTGTTGCATAAAGAAGAACTGATCTACGACAACATCGAAGTTAAAACAAGAAGTTACAAATAATCTCCAATCTTTTAAATATACAATTATGAGTGCAAAAAAAGGCTTACATCTTACGCTGAAAATTTGGAGACAAAAAAATAATAAATCTAAAGGTCAGTTTGAGACTTATAAAATATCGGATGTTTCTACAGATTCTTCATTTCTGGAGATGTTGGACATCCTTAACGAGAGTTTAATTAACGAAGGAAAAGAGCCGGTAGCTTTCGATCACGACTGTCGTGAAGGAATCTGCGGAATGTGTTCCCTTTACATCAACGGTAGAGCACACGGTCCGGATACAGGAATTACAACCTGTCAGCTTCACATGAGAATGTTTAAAGATGGTGAGACCATCGTTATCGAACCTTGGAGAAGTGCGGCTTTCCCTGTTATTAAAGACTTAATGGTAGACAGAAGCGCATTCGACAGAGTAATGGCTGCAGGTGGTTTCATTTCGGTGAACACTTCAGGAAATACTTTGGACGCCAATGCAATTCTGGTTCCTAAAGAAGATGCAGACAAAGCAATGGATGCTGCTGCCTGTATCGGATGCGGAGCTTGTGTGGCTACCTGTAAAAACGGATCTGCAATGCTTTTCGTAGGAGCTAAAGTTTCTCAGTACGCACTTTTACCGCAAGGTAGAGTAGAAGCAAAGAGAAGAGTACTGAACATGGTAAAAGCCATGGACGAAGAAGGATTCGGAAACTGTTCAAACACAGGAGCTTGTGAAGTAGAATGTCCGAAAGGAATTTCTCTTGAAAACATTGCCCGAATGAACAGAGAATTTATCACAGCTTTTGCTGACAGAGGATAAAATCTATCGAGATAACATAAAAAATCGTCTCCTCACCGGATGGCGATTTTTTTTAGTTAAATCTTTCATAAAAGTAATATTTAATTGCTTTTAGTTTAATGAAAAAACTATTTTTGCGTAATTATAAAATTCAAAATGAAAAAATATCTTTTATTGTTTATCATCGCGGTTTTTGCGATGTCTTGCTCTAAAAAAGTAGAAGTAAAAGGAAAAATCACGGGAGGTTCTCCATTGGAGAGAATCGAATTAATAGAAGCTTCGGGAGTAGCAACTTTACCATTAATGAATATCGGGGTAAATAAAGACGGAACTTTCACAGGGAATTTCGATGCTCCGAAAAGCGGAATGTATCTGCTTTCTTACGGAGGAAAAAGAAATTTAATCTACCTTAAAGGCGGTCAGAAACTTGAAATTTCAGGTAATGCAATGACTTTCCCGACTGAATATGTGATCACGGGAGATGCGAAGAACAACAACGATTTCTTCATGGCTACCCAGAAATATCTTGCAACGTATGCTCAGACAGTTAATATGAATGAGCTGATGACGAAAGATGAAAAAACCTTCCTTAAAGGAATAGAAAAAGTTCAGGCAGATGTTAATAAAAACATCGATGAAAATGTTAAGAAGTTTAGTCCGGATAATGAAGTGGTTACCTGGAAGAAAAATGATCTTTCAACAACTTTGCTTACCATTCTTAACCAGTATGAAATGGGACATAAGCAAATGGGCAATCCTTCATTTAAAGTAACGAAAGCTTTTACAGATTTCACTAATAAACTGGAAGAGAACAAAGATGTATTGGTAAAAGAACATCCTTTATACAGAGAATATCTTTTAACCAAAATGAGCCCTGATTTTCAGAAATATGCTCAGGCAAAAACTGCAGGGAAAACGGATGTTACCACTACAGAATTATTCACAGAATATTTAAAGAAAAATCAAAAAGATCTTTCACAGACGGCTAAAGACTATTTATTGGCATTCGTAATGGCGCAGTCGGATATTCATCCGGGTTCACCTGAAAAAACAGTTGAGAAAATCAAAAAAATTATCGACGAAGATATTAAAGATGCTACCATTAAAGAAGATCTAAAGAAAATTCAGTTTGCCATCAACGGATTCAAAATTGGAGAACAGGCTCCTGAAGCTTCTTTGGTGAAAGCAGACGGAAAATCTTACAATCTTTCTGAAAATAAAGGAAAACCATATTTGTTATCTTTTTATGCTTCTTGGAACCCTTACATCGGAGAAGCTACCATTCCTGTATTGAAAGAAGTAGTGAATTTTTACAAATCTAAAATGAATTTTGTTTTTGTAAATGTAGATGATACAAAAGACCAGTTTGTGAAAACAAGCAGCTCTTTACTGAAAGGAATTACCGGAACTAATGTTTACGGTGAAAACGGATTAAATTCTGATATTGCTAAAAAATACGGAGTTTACGGATTTAAATTACCTTGCTTTATCGTGGTAGATAAAGACGGTAAAATTGCAAGCAAGCCGTTCTTCAACTTAGGAGATCCGGAATTGGTGACGGTTTTAGACAAGCAAACAGGTCTTTCCGCTCCAAAGGTAAATCCTAACGTTCAGTTACAACCGGGATTAGGAATGGATCCTGCAGTGGTAGCCGCTCAGCAGCAGGCAGCAGGACAACAGGCTCCTCAGCAACAGGCAAATCCTCAGCCGGCTCAGACGAAATAATTTAAATTGAGTACAGATATAAACCTTATCTTCGGATAAGGTTTTTTTTATTGTATTTTTGCAGACTGAAACGTAAAAGTTTCATTAGGAAAATAGAAAATTGTACAATGAGCAGAAAGAATAAGAAAAATTTAATTCTTGAAAATATAAAACTCTTAAATGCAGGAGCTAAAGGAGTGGCAATAGGAAGAACGGAAGAAGGGAAAACCGTAATGGTTTCTGGAGCAATTCCGGGAGATGTGGTGAATGTAAGAGTGAAAAAAGCAAAGTCCAAATACTACGAAGGTGAAGCTTTGGAAGTTCTGGAAAAATCGCCTTACAGAGTAGAACCGAAATGTGTTCACTTCGGAGTTTGCGGAGGCTGCAAATGGCAGAACATGAGCTATGAAAAGCAGCTCGCTTTCAAACAGGAAGAAGTGTACAATAATATTAAACGAATCGGAGGAATTGAAAATTTTGAGACCGTTCCGATTTTAGGTTCGGAAGAGCAGTATTTTTACCGAAATAAAATGGAGTTTTCTTTCTCAAATTCCCGTTGGCTAACCCAATATGAGATCAGTTCCGAAGAAAATTTCGGCAGCAGAGATGCTTTAGGGTTTCACATTCCGGGGATGTGGAGTAAAATTCTTGATCTTAAAGAATGTTTCCTTCAGGAAGATCCTTCAAACGCGATTCGATTGGCAGTGAAACAGTATGCTGTAAATGAAGGTTTAGACTTCTTTGATGTTCGCAATCACGAAGGCTTTTTAAGAACTTTAATGATGAGACAAAACTCAAAAGGCGAATGGATGGTTCTTTTCCAACTTTTCAGAGAAGAAAAAGAGAGCAGAGAAAAAATTTTCAGCTTCCTGCTTGAAAAATTCCCTCAGATCAAAACTTTAGTGTATGCAATCAATCCGAAAGCCAACGATTCTATTTACGATCTGGATATCAATGTGTATTTCGGGGAAGGCTATTTAATGGAAGAAATGGATGGTTTAAAGTTTAAAATCGGTCCTAAATCATTCTTTCAGACCAACTATAAACAGGCTTTGGAGTTATACAGAAAAACGCTTGAATTCGCAGATTTAAAAGGAGATGAAGTTGTGTATGATCTTTATACAGGTACAGGAACAATCGCTCAGTATGTCGCAAGAAATGCAAAGCACGTCATCGGAATAGAATCTGTACAGGAAGCCATAGATGCAGCCATTGAACATGCAGAACTGAACGGTCTTACGAATACAACGTTCTATTGCGGAGATATGAAAGATATTTTCAATGACGACTTTCTGGCGAATCATCCGAAAGCAGATGTCCTGATCACAGATCCTCCAAGAGACGGAATGCACCAAAAAGTGGTTGAGCAGATTTTAAAACTGTCTCCTGAAAAAGTGGTTTACGTAAGCTGTAATTCTGCTACACAGGCAAGAGATTTAGCCTTAATGAAAGAACAATATGATGTGGTAAAGATTTTACCGGTGGATATGTTCCCGCAGACACATCACGTAGAAAATATTGCTTTGCTGATTAAGAAATAATTTAATTACTTTTGAAGGAATCAAATCTTAAGATGAAATGCCGGATTTGTCCGGTAAAGTAAAACAAAATGTTCAGATGAAATATTTTAAATTTTTAATCGCCATTTCTTTTATCAGTCTGCTTTTTTCATGTGGCGGCGATAACGATATCTGTGAAAGCGGGGAAGGAACTCCGAGAATGAGAGTTTCTTTCAAAACACAGGCAACCGATAAGGAAAAAACACTGGATTCTCTGTATGTAGCTGTAGATTATGGCTCCGGAAAAGTACAGCTGGGAGGACAGGCTGAAATTACATCAAGAGTTATTCCTTTAAGAGTAGACAATTCTGCATATACAGATATTTATTTCAGAATTACTAATAAAGGTGCGGAATCTAAAGTAAGAGTAAACTACACTACGAAATCTGCATATGTTTCTCCGGGTTGCGGAATAAAGCTTACCTACGAAAATTTAAATTCAGTATTAGATCCAAACACAACGACTCCGGTAAAGGAAATCCAGGCCGGACAAAATTTTATAGAGAATGAAGACAAGACTAATCTTTTCCTTCTTTTTTAGTGCAATCAGTCTTTTGGGCTTTGCTCAGGAGAAGAAAGATAAGGAAACTGCAAAGGAAAAATGGAAATATGAACCCAATTTCATGATCGGTTTTGATGTTCTGAATACGGGAGTTTCTTTCTTTTCAGACAGAAAGCTGTATCAGGGATTTGTATCTTCAAAGCTGAAAGATAATCTTCATGCCATAGCAGAAGCCGGTTTTGAATCTAATATTTACCAAAAAAACGGTTATGACGGAAAAGCAAATGGCCCTTTCGTAAAAATCGGGGCATTCTATATGTTGGCAAAAGATCTTGAAAATGAATTCAATGGATTTTATGCGGGTGGAAAAATAGCGGGTTCCTTTTATAAACAGGAATATATGGCGGTTCCCGTTCGTGGTTACGGCGGAAGCAGTTCTGCAATATCCTTTCCTTCTTCTACACAGTCATCCTATTGGCTGGAAGGAACATTGGGAGGAAGAGTACAGCTTTTTGAAACTAATTTCTACATTGATGTCAATCTTCAGCCGAGATATTTGGTATACACCACAAAACAAGATGAAATCCAGCCTATGATCGTTCCGGGATTCGGAAGAAGCTCTTCTAAATTCGGAATGGGCTTCGCTTGGAATCTGTCATACAAGTTTTAGCGGGTTTTCGGCATTTTGATAACAGATTTAGATTTTCCTTTTAACAGAATATAAAGTCCCTCCAATTCTTTTGGGGGGATTCCTGCATCAAATCCTGCTGAATTGTAAGTATTTCCATTTGCGGTAACAGTAATGGAAGAAGCCAAAGCTCCGTCTGAAAACCTTCTGGTTGTTGAAGATTCATATGTGGATATTTTCGTAAGATCCAAAAGATTTACTTGTTTGGAAATATTTTCCCAATCCGTTGTGGTAATTTGTGATGTTGAAGTGTTTCCGTTAAGATATGTGGTTACTACATCTTTTGTAAAGGTAATTAATCTATTTGTTCCTCTCGTCTGTTCTCTTAATTCTATCTTTTCGATTTTGGTTATATTTTTTGAAGTTACTCTGTTTTTGTTATTCTCTTTTTTTTGAGAAATACATTTGCAGTTGATTAAACTGAACAATACCAATAATATTATTTGTAGTTTCATTTGATTATTTTAATGTAAGATTTAATTGTTTTTTATGCACTAAATCTAGTAATTTGAATAATTTCAATATATTTGTAAAATTATAAAAATTATTAAATGCAAAGATCTACTTCTTTAAAAATTTTTCTTTTACTCCCATTAATTGGGTTGAGTTCTTTGAAGGCTCAGCAAGTAAATAGTGGTAAAATAATTAGCAAACAGGCAAAGTTTTCAAAAAAATCTAGTGAAGAACTTGCAAAATCACATGGCTTTGATAGATGTTCCACAGTGGAATATGAAAATTATCTTCAGGCAAAATATCCCGGAAGAATGACGGAAAGTCAATTTGAAGCATGGCTGGCTCCTTTAGTAGAAAAAGCGAAAACCAACAAGTCACAAAACGGAAATATAATTACGATTCCTGTTGTTGTCCATGTAATTCACAGTGGACAGAATCTTGGGACTTTTCCGAACATCGTTGATGAGCAGGTAATGTCTCAAATCGCGGTTATGAATAATGATTACAGAAAAATATTCAATACACCGGGCTATAACACAAATGCCGTAGGAGCAGATGTACAGATTCAGTTCGCTTTAGCTAAGGTTGATCCTAATGGAAACCCAACTAATGGAATAGACAGGGTAAACCTTTGCCAGGACAACTGGACAAGAGATGCTATAGAAGGATATGTAAAGCCGCAGACTATTTGGGATCCTAATAAATATATGAATATGTGGAGCGTTAACTTTGCTGATGCTTCATTATTAGGTTACGCTCAGTTTCCAAGCTCTTCCGGACTTGGAGGTCTTTCTGCAAACGGTGGATTAGCAACAACAGATGGAGTAGTTGCAAACTTTGCAACTTTCGGTAGCAGTGACTATAATACAAATAATAATTTCCTGCTTTCTGCTCCTTATGATAAAGGTAGAACAATGACTCATGAAGTTGGTCACTTTTTAGGACTTAGACATATTTGGGGAGATAATACTTCTTGTACAGTAAATGCAACAGACAGTAATAAAGACTATTGTCCTGATACACCTGCAGCAAGTGGTCCAAATTATAATTGTGTAACTGTTGACTCCTGCCCGTCTTCACCGGGTAATGATATGATTGAAAATTATATGGATTATACCACGGATACTTGTATGAACATCTTTACAAATGATCAAAAAACGAGAATTCGTACAGTTATGGATGTTTCACCAAGAAGAATGCAGCTTAAATCTTCAACTGCTGATCAGCCTATTGCTTTGTTTCCTAATGATGCGGAACTTAAGATTGATGGAGGTTGTAGTTTGGAAAGTTGTGGAGGAGGAGTTGTTCGTTTTTCCTTATATAACAGAGGTACATCCAATCTTACATCTGCAACAATAAATTATTCAGTTAATGGATCTGCTACCCAAACGTATAACTGGACAGGTAATTTAGCTCAGGATAAATATAGTGTTATTTCTATACCTGTACTGAGTTCAGTTCCTACAGGTTCTGGGGTAACAGCTTCAATTGTTTCTGTTAATGGAACGTCAGATCAAAGAAGTACGAACAATACAGTTACTGGTACTTATAATCAGCCGATAGCTGCACAATATATTCCAGGTGCAACAAATGTTAATTTTAAATTACAGCTAGATTATTTTGGATCTGAAACAATGTGGACACTCAAGAATAGTGCAGGTCAGATTGTTAAGGCAGGTGGACCATATCCAGATGTTCAGAATCCAACTTCTACCACTCCACTCCCTACATTAATATCACAAAACTGGACATTACCTGCAGGTTGTTATGTATTTACAATATCAGATGCATATGGTGACGGAATAGATTACGGAGGCTATGTTGATCTTTCTACTTCAACAGGACAGACTATTTATCATGGAGAAACAGACATAGCTGATTATGCATCAAAAGCTTTTACAACAGTGGTTTTAGCAACAAACGAAGTGAAGAATAAAGATTCATTTGCAGTTTATCCAAACCCAGCCAATGATGTTCTGAATATTACAAAAGTTTCAGGTAAAGCTAAATTTGAAATCTACAACGCAGTTGGACAACTAGTGAAAGCTGGAAATATTGATAACAATCAGGTGAGAGTTTCTGAATTAGTGAAAGGAACCTACATCATTACTGTAAAAGACGGTAGTATATCTGAAAATATTAAGTTTATAAAAAAATAAACAGATATTATAATCGCTTAAAAGCTCTGAAATAATTTCAGAGCTTTTTTTTTGTAATCTAGTAACGGTTTTTAATATTTGTTATTGAATGTTATTAATTTAACTTTTGTTTTTATTTATTTTTATTCAAAATAGCTATATTTGTGAGTATTAAATAATTTATATGCGAAAATCTACTACTTTTAAAGCTGTACTTTTATTATCTTCTTTTTTTGCTGCAGATATAGCAGCTCAGAATTTTACCAAAAGAAAAGCTGATTTCAATGTTGAAAAATCATCTTCCGAACTGGCAAAGTCTTTCGGATTTGATAGGTGTTCAACAACAGAGTATGAAGAGTTTTTACAAAAAACATTTCCCGGAAGAATGACTGTAGAACAGTTTGAATCCTGGTTGGCTCCCTTAGTGGAGAAAGCTAAAGCAAATAAATCCCAAAACGGAAATATTATAACCATTCCTGTTGTGGTACACGTTATTCATAGTGGCCAGAATTTAGGAGTAGCGCCAAATATCGTTGATGAACAGGTAATGTCTCAGATAACAGTAATGAATAATGATTTCAGAAGATTGGCTGGAACTCCGGGATTCAATACCAATGCTGTTGGAGCAGATACCATGATTCAGTTCGCTTTAGCCAAAGTAGATCCCAATGGAAATCCTACCAATGGGATTGATCGTGTAAATTTGTGTCAGGCTACATGGTCTCAGGCGGAAATCAATTCATTTGTAAAACCTGAAACAATTTGGGATCCTACCCAATATATGAATATGTGGAGTGTAAGTTTCACAAGTTCTACATTATTAGGATATGCGCAGTTTCCATCAAACTCTAATTTAGGAGGTTTAAGCACTATTGGAGGTGAGGCTTATACCGATGGGGTGGTTGCTAATTATGCCACATTTGGAAGCAGTGATTATAATGTGAATAACTCTTTCCTGCTTGGAGCTCCTTATGATAAAGGAAGAACAATGACGCATGAAGTGGGACACTTTTTGGGATTGAGACACATATGGGGAGATAATGCTTCTTGTGTTGTGAATGCTACAGACAGCAATAAAGACTATTGTCCGGATACACCCGCTGCAAGTGCTCCCAATTACAATTGTGTAACAGTAGATTCTTGCCCTTCTGCGGCTGGAAACGATATGATTCAGAATTATATGGATTATACAACAGATACCTGTATGAACGTATTTACAGTCAATCAGAAAGACAGGATAACTGCGGTTATGAATAATTCTCCAAGGAGAGTGGAGTTGAAAACCTCTACCAAAGATATAGCTATTCCATTATTTGCAAATGATGCGGAAGTAAAACTTGAAAGGGAATGTAATACAGTAGATTGTTCCAGTGTTACTCAGGCTCCAAAAATTTCCTTATACAACAGAGGAACTAGTACAATGACTTCTGCGGTAATAACCTTTACCCTGAACGGAAATGTTCAGACATTTAACTGGAGCGGAAGTTTAGCTCAGGATAAATATGCAATCATTACACTTCCTATGAGTTCTACAGCTTTGGGAGGACAGCTAAACATTAATGTAACCTCTGTAAATGGAGCAGTAGACCAAAGAACATCCAACAGTAATGTAACAGTAAACTATCTTGGAGCTCCTGCAAGAATGGATACTAATGTCGTGTTTAATCTTCAACTGGACAATTACGGAAGTGAAACTTCATGGACGCTGACTAATAGTTCGGGAACGGTTATTTACAGCAGTCCCGCAGTTGGATATACAGATTCCGGTGCAAATCTTCCGGCGCTGATTAGTGAAAACTGGACATTAAATCCAAATGAATGCTATACATTTACAATTAACGATTCTTATGGGGACGGACTTTATCCTTACGGAGGATATTATAATATCAAAACTCAGGGTGGGGTAACTTTGCTTTCAGGATCGCACTTCAGTTCTACACAAAGCAGATTTTTAAAGTCGCAGGTTTTATCAACCAGTGATGTAGCAAACCCTAAAAATAATATTCAGATTTATCCAAATCCTACATCAGATATTTTAAATATTACAAAGGTTTCAGATAAAGCGACTTATAAAATTTATGGAGCAACTGGACAATTGGTAAAACAAGGAAATATCAATAATGGGCAGATTAATGTTTCTGAATTAATTAAAGGAGGTTATGTAATTACTGTTGAAGAAAAAGGAGAAGAATCTTTCAATTCTAAATTCATTAAGAAGTAATTTAATTAAATTTCAATGATAGAAATCCTCAGGTTTTTTACCTGAGGATTTTTTGTTTTTTTTACTTAAATATATATTTTGCAGGGGTTATATTTGTAAACATTTATTACAGCAGCTATAATAACTGAAGTTTTTTAATTTCTCATATATTATTTATTTGTTTACTTATTCCCAATGCTTTGAATTGAATTGTTGAAAAGTCTGTATAAAAAAAATAGAAATATTTTTAATTTAATAATTAAATTTGTTTAGATTTGTATAATTAATATATTGAGAAAGTTATGAAGAAAAATTTTACTTCTTTCTTTTTCCTCTTTTTGTTTGCGATTACCAGTGCACAATGGAGTCCCACGACATTTCGAGGGGAAAAAGCCAGAGCTAGTTCTGATATTAAGAACTATTACTCTTTGGACATTTCTCTGCTAAAGTCTCAATTGGCGAAAGCTCAGGAAACGGGAAAAAATGCAAAACCCGTCACGATTTCTTTGCCAACTTTAGATGGGAAAATTGAAAAATTTGCAGTTTACAGCTTCCCTGTGGTCGTAAAAGAACTGGCAGATCAGTATCAGTTAGGATCTTATGTAGGAGTCGGGGTAGATGATCCCGGCAAATATCTGAGATTCAGTTTAGCACCCGATGATTTTCAGTCGATGATCATTAAGGATGGTAAATATGAATTCATAGAACCTGCTGATAAAAACAAAACAGTTTATGGTGTGCATCCAAAAACTGATAAAAGCAATGAAGGTTTTCTTTGCTCTATGAACGAAGACAGACTATCCAAACAAGAGATAGCCAATCTTTATGCAGAGGGAAAATCATTTGCCAATCAGACAACAAACTTTGCTAAGTCATCCGACAAAAAGTACAGAACGATGAGACTGGCAATGTCTGTAACAGGTGAATATACGCAGTACTTCGGCGGTACCGTTGCTAATGCTTTAACAGCAATCAATGCAACATTAACCAGAGTAAATGGGGTGTTTGAAAAAGATTTTGCATTACACCTTAATTTACAGAATTTTCCAAACGTAATTTATACCAATGCTGCAACAGATCCTTATTCGCCTGCAGCCCAGATGAATAACTGGAATTTGGAACTTCAGCAAACACTTACCGCTAACGTTGGGAATGCCAACTATGATATCGGTCACTTATTTGGTGCTTCCGGTGGTGGAGGTAATGCAGGATGTATAGGATGTATTTGTGTAGATCCTACAGGTCCCACTTCTCAGCAGAAAGGATCAGGATATACTTCTCCTGCGGATGGTATTCCTCAGGGAGATAATTTTGACATAGATTATGTAGCCCATGAGATAGGTCATCAATTGGGTGCAAATCATACATTCTCTCATGGTTTGGAAACAGCCGGAGTAAACGTTGAGCCGGGATCCGGGTCAACAATTATGGGATATGCAGGAATCACAGGAGCAAATACTGATGTTCAGGCTCACTCAGATCCTTACTTCCATGCAGTAAGCATTACTCAGGTACAGAACAGATTAATCAGCAGAACGTGTGATGTTGAAACTCCAATTACAAACAACCCCCCTGTAATTGCACCACTGCCTACTTATAATATTCCTAAAGGAACAGCATTTGTTTTAACAGCTTCTGCTACAGATGCTGAAAATGATCCGATGACATATTGTTGGGAACAAGTAGATAACGCCAGTGTAACAATTAATAAGAATAACTTAGGAACTACTGCAAGTGGTGCTACGTTCAGGTCATTTAATCCAACGACAAGCCCAACAAGATATTTCCCTAAATTATCTTCTGTATTGGCTGGAGTTTTAAACAACTCTAACAATGGATGGGAATCTGTTTCCACTATTGCAAGAACAACGAATTTCAGAGTAACGGTAAGAGATAATAATCCGGTTCCTACTCAACAGCAAACCGAGTTTGCCAATCAGCAGATTATAGTTGGAAATGACGGTCCGTTTAAAGTAACGACAACCAATGCCTATAATAATGGTGCAACAAACGTAACTTGGGACGTAGTTAATACTACCGCCGCTCCATACAATGTCGCGAATGTAAAAATTGATTACACCACAGATAACGGAGTAACATGGACAGTAGCTGTAGCTTCAACCCCAAACGATGGTAGTGAATCTCTTAACTTAACAGGTCTTACTGTTGGAGGAACAGTTAAGATCAGAGTGAGTTCAATAGGAAATGTATTCTATGCCATCGGAAGTGCAACAGTAACTTCTTTACTTACTTGTACCGGAGCAGCTCCTACAGGTATTGTTGTTTCTGCGATTACGCAGACTACAGCTACAGTTACCTGGGCAGCTACTACGAACTCCACGTATGTAGTTCGCTACCGTCCGGTAGGAAGCACAACTTGGATCACAGTGAATGCTGCAACAAACTCAATAAACCTTACAGGTCTTACTGATGGTATTCAATATGAAGTTCAGGTTTCTACAGTTTGTAATGGAGTACAGGGACCATTCTCTGCTTCTACAAACTTTACGACTTTAGGTCTTACTTACTGTACAATGACATCCAGTAACTTTGCTTCAGAGTATATCTCTAATGTAACGGTAACACCTGTAGGTGCTGCTGTAATGAGTAATAACTCTGCGGGATCTACTTATACTGATTATTCTGCTACTCCAAGTGCTTTGGTAAACTTAGTAATCGGTTCTACAGGAAATACTGTTTCTGTTACAAAATTCTTTCCAGGTACAGTATGGAGCGAAGCAGTAGGTGTATGGATAGACTTTAACAGAAATGGAGTTTTTGAAGCGACTGAGCAGGTAATGAATTCACCTTCAAGCACTACAACTCCAGTTTCAGCAACTTTCAACGTTCCTGCAACAGCTTACAATGGACCAGCAACGACAAGGATGAGAGTAGCTATGAGATATATCACATCTCCTGTAATGTGTCAAAGTTTTGGTGATGGAGAAGTTGAGGACTACGCAGTTAAATTAATTCAGCCTATTCCTTGTACAAGTAATGCTCCATTAAATCTTTCTGTTACAAATATTACAGCAACTTCAGCTTATGTAATGTGGGATCCTGCAATAGGAGCAACATACATATTACAATACAGACAGGTAGGTTCTCCAACCTGGATTACAGTTCCTTTAACAACGAATGCTTATACAATAAACAACCTTCTGGAGCAAACTCAATATGAAGTTCAGGTGGCGTATGTTTGTTCAGGAACTACAGGTACGTTTACTGCTCCTTATCAGTTTACAACGCCGGCGGTAACCTATTGTAATATTACTTCTACAAATAATACGAACGGTTATATTTCTAATGTGACAGTTGCTCCAACGAATTCTTACGTAATGAGTAATAATTCAGGAGCCAATTCATATACAAACTATTCTCCGGATCCAGCCAAATTGGTAACATTGGTTCGTAACTCTACGAACAACACAATCTCTGTTTCTAAATCTTGGCTAACAACCACAACATCTTCTTTAGCTGTTGGTGCGTGGATTGACTTTAACAGAAACGGTATTTTTGAAACAGGAGAAAGAGTAATCAGTACTACAGCAAGTACAACAACTCCTATTACGGCTACATTTACAGTTCCTGCAACTGCTTATAATGGTCCGTTAACACTTAGAATGAGAGTTATTTTCTCTACTTCTACAATTACAGATCCTTGTGCAACAGTTGCAAACGGAGAAATTGAAGATTATGCGGTTAAGATTATAGATCTTGCTGCTTGTACTACAGCTCCTCCAACTCCTGTTGTTGTTTCAAACGTTACAGCTTCTACAGCTTTGGTTTCTTGGATCAATGCAACAGGTGCAACTTATACATTAAGATACAGAACAGGTACTGGAGCATGGACTGTAATTGCTCCGGTAACTAACCCTTACACTATTATAAATTTAAATGCAGCTACTACTTATGAAGTACAGGTTGCAACTATTTGTGGTGGTGTTACAGGAGCTTGGTCTGCTTCAACCAACTTTACAACGACTGCAATTTCATATTGTAATTCAGGTACTGCAACTGTAACTGACGGATACATCAATAATATTACGGTTACAGGTACGAATACACCGATGATGTCTAACAACTCCGGACCTAGTACCTATACAGATTATTCTAATGATGCAACAAAGATTATTACATTAGCTCGTAATTCTACGGGTAACGTACTTTCTGTAGGAAGAACAATCTTATCAAGTACATATTCTACCTATGCATGGATAGATTTTAACGGCGATGGAATTTTTAATAACAACCCAACAACAGTTGCCGGTGGAGAAAGAATAATGAACTTAGGATATTCTTCCACAACTCCGGTTACTGCTACTTTCCCTGTTCCTGCCGGAGCTTACTCTGGTACGAATAAAGTGAAAATGCGTGTTATTGTATATTTCTTAACACCTACAGATGCTTGTTCACCACTTACAAGCAACGGTGAAGTTGAAGACTATCAGGTTAAATTTGTAGACATTCAGCCATGTACCACGGCTGCTCCTACCGGTATTACAATGTCCAATATTGCAGCAACTACAGCTACAGTATCCTGGATCTCTTCTACCGGGGCAACTTATTTGGTAAGATGGAGAACTACTAACCCAGTTGGAACTTGGAATACATCTGCTGTAATTACAGGAAATACGTATAACATTACCGGACTTACTGAGCAGACTGCTTATGAAGTTCAGGTAGCAACAATTTGCGGTGGAGTTCAGGGACCTTGGTCAACGTCTGTGCTGTTTACGACTACGCCAATTACTTATTGTAATATGACGGGTACTGGAACGACTGACTTTATTTCAAACGTTACAATAACTTCTGTGAATCCGGGTATTCCTCCAATGAGTAATACTTCTGTACAGACAAATTATATCAGCTATACCACTCCGGCAACATTGGTGAACTTAGAAATAGGTTCTACAGGAAACCAGATTTCAGTAGCTAAAGGCGGAGCACAAAATGATGCAGTTTCGGCTTGGATAGACTTTAACAGAAATGGTGTATTTGAAACTTCAGAACAAATAATGGCTTCTGCAGCAAGTACAACAACTCCTGTTACAGCATTGTTTAACGTTCCTGCAACAGCATATAACGGACCATTAACAACGACAATGAGAGTCGTTCTTAAACGTACAAGTGCTCCTGTTATGTGCCAGAATGCAGTGAATGGAGAAGTAGAAGATTATGCGGTGAAATTAAGACCTTGTTCTACTACAACGCCAACTAACTTAGCCTTCAATACTATTACGCATACTTCTGCAAATGTTACATGGACAGTTCCTGCCGGAGGTCTTACATTCATTGTAAGATACAGAGTATCTGGAACTGGTACATGGACTCAGATTGTAGCATCAACGTTAAATGGAAATCCACCATTGGCTTTAACAGGTTTAACGCCCGCTACAACGTATGAAGTACAGATAGCTGGAAGCTGTGGAACAACTCCTGGAACATTTACACCTACTCAGACATTCACAACAAGATGTGATCCAACCCCTCCGAATGTAACAATAGGAACTGTAACTACTAACTCAGCCGTAGTAACATGGGCTCCGGTTGTACCAAGTGCGACTTATGTAATCAGATACAGAATTGTTGGTACAGCAACATGGGCTACAATAAACGTTACTGCAGCACCGTTGAATACTTACACTCTTACAGGTTTAAGCCCTTATACAACCTATGAAGTACAGGTAGCAAATATCTGTAACGGAGAAACCACAGTTAACCCTTGGTCTAATCCTAAGGTATTTACAACGGAAAGAACATGTCAGTTGCCTCCTCCGGGACTTACCATTACAGCGATTACTCCGACTACGGCACAAGTAACATGGGATCCTTTCCCGGGTGCTACTTATATCTTAAGATACAGAAAAGTAGGAATTCCGAGCTGGACAATGGTTCCGTCTAATACCAATACGATTACCCTTACAGGTTTATCTGAATTGACACAGTATGAAATGCAGGTAGCAAACGTTTGCAGCGGAACTCCGGGAACGTATACACTGCCGTATTTCTTCACAACGCCAACGATTGTTTATTGTCAGATGGCATCAACAGGAGCTATAACTTCAGAATATATTTCTAAAGTAACGGTAACGCCAAACGGTAAACCTCAGATGACGAATATTTCTGTAGGATCTAATTATTCAGATTATACAGGTGTTCCGGCTAAATTTATCGAGCTGATTCAGGGATCTACGGATAACAAGATCGTGATCGATAAAAAACTAGCAGGAAACAATAAAGCAGGAGTTGCAGTCTGGATCGATTTCAACAGAAACGGATATTTCGATATCAACGAAAGAATCCTTGCTGACGGACCAAACAGCAATCCTACCGCGAGCACTACATTTACGGTACCTGCAGATGCATTTATCAGTCTGGTAGACTATAAATATGTCGTAATGAGAGTAGCAATGGGCAAAGATATCATTCCGGTAAATTGTAACAGCTTCCCAGATGGTGAAGTAGAAGATTACACGGTAAGAATTTCTAAACTTCCGGTTGCTAATTCGATCAATCAGACAGATGTTATGATTTATCCGAATCCGGTGAGCTCAGTATTGTATGTGAAAAATATCAGCAAAAAAGCGAATTATAAGATCTATAATTCAGCAGGACAATTATTGTCAAGCGGTATTATCTTAAACAATAAGATCGACGTTCATAACCTGATAAATGGACTTTATGTAATAGACATTTTGGATGGAGACACCATTTCTGTTCAGAAGAAATTTATTAAAGAATAATACATTTAATCATTAATCAACTTAAGCAGGCTCTCAGAAATGAGAGCCTGTTTTTTTACCTGAAGAACAGAAGCATGAAAAAACTCGTTAGAAATAATCCAACGAGTTTAATTTATTCGATATCAAAAACAACTTTTTCGGTTTGTTCCTTGAGATCTTCAAGATTGGTATTGTTATGAATAATGCAGTCTGCAAGTTTTATTTTGTCCTTTTCCGGCATCTGTTTTTCCATCACTGCCTGAACTTCGCGGTAGGTTTTGCCGTCCCGGTCCATTACTCTTTTTATTCTGATATTATCTTCAGCGGTAACAAGTAAAGACTTATAACATTGCTGGTTTAATTTTAATTCAAACAATAAAGCTGTTTCTTTAAAAACCAGATACTTTGTCTGTTTTTTCACCCACTCTTCAAAATCTGTTCTTACAGCAGGATGAATAATTTCATTTAAGCTCTGAAGAAGATCTTTATTGTTAAAAACCTTTTCAGCAACAAATTTCCGATTATAAAATCCTTTTTCGTCATAAGCTTCATCTCCTAAAAGTTCCTTGATTTTCAGCTTTAAATCATCATTGTCGTTTATGATATCTTTCGCCCTGTCATCCGAATAATAAACCGGAAATCCGAACTCTTCAATGAATTTGGCAACCGTAGTTTTTCCTGAACCGATTCCGCCTGTTAAACCAATAATTTTGGGTGCAGATAAGGGATCAGGTTCTGCTTTCTGAGCTTCCGAATGTAATTCTTCCATAATCAAAAATTAATATCCAAAAACATCATTAAAACTAAACGTCTCATCTAATCTTATCCCTTTCTCAGTCATCTTCAGACTTGCCAGTTCGTTGTGTGCGTCATGCTCAAAGAACAACAGATATTCATTATCCACACACTGCTTAAGAAATTTACCCTTTTCTTCTAAAGTTAAAAGAGGACGCGTATCGTAACCCATCACATAAACCTGAGGAATGTGTCCCGCAGTCGGAATTAAATCGGCCGCAAAAACAATCGTTTTTTCCTGATACTGAATCACAGGAAGCATTTGTTTTTCCGTATGACCGTCAACAAAAATCACATCCATTTTCAAGTCAGGTGCAAAACCATAATTTCCGTTTGCCGGAAGGGGTAGAAAGTTCAGTTGTCCGCTTTCCTGAATCGGGATAATATTCTCTTTCAGAAAACTCGCTTTTTCTCTCGCATTAGGTTCCGTTGCCCATTTCCAGTGATTTTCGTTCGTCCAGAACTGTGCATTTTTGAAAGCAGGTCTGTAACCTGTTTTATCGTCATTCCATTCAATTGCGCCACCGCAGTGATCGAAGTGGAGGTGAGTAAGAAAAACATCGGTAATGTCCTCTCTTACAAAACCATATTTTTTTAAGTTTTTGTCTAAATTATCGTCTCCCCAAAGCGAATAATGACCGAAAAATTTATCGTCCTGCTTATTTCCAAGACCACAGTCAATTAAGATTAATTTTTTTCCGTCTTCCACAAGAAGAGAACGGGTTCCCAGTTCAATCAGGTTTCTTTCGTCTGCAGGATTGGTTTTTTCCCACAGACTCTTTGGGACGACTCCGAACATCGCTCCGCCGTCGAGCTTAAATTTTCCGCATTGTATTGGATATAGCTTCATATAATATTGAGTTTTTTATAATGTTGTTTATTTTTTATTTGAATGAAAATCTAAATTTTACTTCGAAATCAAGTTAAACTTAAAACAATTCACCCGGATTTCTCGGTACCGCAATATTCAGATGTTTGTATGCTTTTTCGGTAACCTCTCTTCCTCTCGGAGTTCTGATAATAAATCCTTCCTGAATCAGAAAAGGTTCATAAACTTCTTCCAGAGTTTCAGGGTTTTCTGCAATAGATGTTGCCAAAGCCGAAATTCCCACAGGTTTTCCTTTAAAATTTTCGATCATCACGCGCATAATTTTGTTATCCATCTCGTCCAGACCAAATTCGTCCACATTTAATGAATCCAAAGCATATTTTGTAATGTTGATTTCGATTTCTCCATTTCCTTTTATCTCTGCAAAATCGCGGACTCTTCTTAACAGTGCATTGGCAATTCTTGGCGTTCCACGGCTTCTTCTGGCAATTTCTATGGCGGCATCTTCATAGATTTTTACGCCCAGAACTCTTGCGCTTCGGATAATAATCATCGACAAAAGTTCAATCGTATAATATTCAAGTCTGCTTTGGATTCCGAATCTTGCCAGCATCGGTTTGGTAAGCATTCCGCTTCGTGTTGTTGCTCCCACTAAAGTAAACGGATTCAAGCCGATTTGTACGCTTCGTGCATTCGGACCGGTTTCCAGCATGATATCAATTTTATAATCTTCCATTGCAGAATACAGATATTCTTCCACAACAGGAGAAAGACGGTGGATTTCATCAATGAAAAGCACATCATTTTCTTCCAGATTGGTTAATAAACCGGCTAAACTTCCGGGTTTATCCAAAACAGGTCCCGAAGTTATCTTGCAGTTTACCCCAAGTTCATTCGCGATGATATTGGCCAAAGTGGTCTTTCCCAAACCGGGAGGACCGTGTAAAAGAACATGATCCAGCGCTCCGCCACGCCTTTTTGCAGCCGTCACGAAAACTTCAAGATTTTCCAATGTTTTTCTCTGTCCGGCAAAATCTTTAAAACTCTGGGGACGAATCTGCTCTTCCTGCGCAAGTTCTTCGCGGGAATAATTTTCTTTATCGGGATGTAAAAAATCGGGCATTAATTCAATTTCATTTACCGTAAAGATAGGAAAATTGAGGTAAAAATTAAGATTGAGGCTGAGATTAATTTTAGTGGAATTCTGAGATTTAAGTAAAGGTTATGGGGAAGTGTATTTATGATTTACAATATTGATATATTTTAAGTATTTTTGAGAGGCAAATAGTAATAACAAATGATAAAAGATTTTACTGAGATGCCCGTTTGGCAAAAGGCAATGGATATTGCTGAAAAATGTTTTAATATGTCTGAAAGTTTACCCAAAAAAGAAGATTATGCATTGACTTCACAATTAAGAAGATCAGCGGAAAGTATTTCAGCAAATATTGCTGAAGGTTTTGGGAGAAGAACAGCGAAAGATAAAAGCAGGTTTTATGATATTTCCAGAGGATCTGCATTTGAAACAAAAAGCCATTTGATATACGGAAGCCGAGTAAAATATTTTTCAGAAAATGAGTGCTTAGAAATAAAAAATTTAATTAATGAAGTTGTATATGATTTAAATAAGATAACAAATCATTTAAACAGAATTCATCCTTAATCTAAGCCTCAATCTTAATCTTATAGTAATGAAACTAATTGGTCCTTTCAAGCAGGTGGTAACACTTGCAAACCTTCCTTTAAGAGGAAAACTTTCAGACGAACAGCTTGAGATCATTCCTGATGGAGGAATTTTAATCGATAATAATAAAATCAAAAAGGTCGGAAATTTTGATGCATTAAAATCTGAAAACCAGAATATAGAAATTGAAACGGTAAAAGGAGAGCAGATTGTTCTTCCGGCTTTCGTAGATTCCCACACGCATATTTGCTTTGGCGGAAACAGAGCGAATGATTTCGCCATGCGTAACGCAGGAAAAACATACCTCGAAATTGCGGAAAGCGGGGGAGGAATCTGGAGCTCGGTGCAGCATACAAGAAATGCATCGGAGGAAGAATTGTTAAAAACTTTGCTGGAAAGAATTGATTTTTTAATTTCTCTTGGAATTACAACCATTGAAGTAAAAAGCGGTTATGGTTTAGACGCTGAAAACGAACTGAAAATGCTTCGCATCATTAAAAAAGCGCAGGAAAAGACGAAAGCAACTCTGGTTCCAACCTGTCTTTCCGCACATCTGAAGCCAAGAGATTTTGAAGGAAGCAATGAAGAGTACTTGCACTATATTGTAACGGAAATTTTACCGAAAGTAAGAGAAGAGGATTTGGCGAAGCGGGTTGATATTTTTATTGAAAAATCGGCATTTCAGCCCGAAGAAAGCAAAAACTTTTTGCTAAAAGCTAAAGAATTGGGTTTTGAAATTACCGTACATGCAGATCAGTTTACTCCAGGAAGTTCAAGAATTGCAGTTGAAGTGGGGGCAAAATCTGCCGATCATCTGGAAGCCACCATTGATGACGATATTGAATTTATAGCAAAATCTGATACGGTAGCCACGGCTTTACCCGGGGCAAGTTTAGGATTGGGAGAAAAATTTACGCCGGCGAGAAAATTATTGGACGCAGGAGCAATTGTAGCGATCGCAAGTGACTGGAATCCCGGTTCTGCGCCTATGGGAAATTTAATTACACAGGCTTCCATTCTGGCAACATTTGAAAAGTTGACGACAGCAGAAGTTTTAGCAGGAATGACTTTCCGATCGGCTTTTGCGCTTGGTCTGGAAGATAGAGGAAGATTAACAGAAGGACAAAAAGCGGATTTTGTGACTTTTAAAACCAATAATTTCCAGAATGTTCTTTATAATCAGGGAAGCTTAAAAGCGGACAAGATTTATATTGATGGTAAAATATTATAAAAACTTTGCCATGCTGAAAGGAATTAAAAATCTGGTAATTTATTTCGTACTTCTTATAATATCATTAAACGTACTTTCTATCTTGCAAGCTCTTTGGGTTAATATTGGAAATATAAAAACCGGAGGACAGTTTTTGAATCTTATATATTCAGGGTTTGTTTTTGTAAGTTTTCTTTTATTAATATTGATATCTTTTTATTTCTTAATAAGATGTATGTTTAGTATTTTCCAAATAATAAAAAGTGCATTCATAAATTTAGTTGGCAGGATTAAATAATTAAATTATAAAGCTAAAAATTAAGGTTAGATGAAAAACATAATCATTAATTTCCTATTGATTTTAGTATCAATAATATTATTTATTTTTCTGTCTTTTGTTGGCGTCTTTGCAATTTTTACTGAGAAAATAGAAAGCAATTCCAATAATATTTTAAATGCAGCGATTTTAATAATTTGGTTAATTGTATTTATTTTAATAATATATTTTATCATTAAATTCCTCATAAGTATTTATAGGTATAAAGAATAACAAAATCACAAAACATAAATTAGTATGAATAATATTTGGCAGGGAAGATTAGACGGAGAAGAACTTCTTTTCCACAGAATATTTCAGAGGGTAAAAGAAGAAAATAATTATGATCTTGTTTCACCTAAAGATTTCGTTTTACATGGATTTGCTGTAGATGAAGGCGTTAGACGGAATAAGGGAAGACAGGGCGCAAAAGATGCTCCGGATATTATCCGTAAAAATATGTCGAATTTTCCTGTAATCCGTCCTGATTTTTCTTTGCTGGATTTTGGAAATATTACCTGTGAAGACGGGAATTTAGAGAATACGCAAAACAGTCTTGCCAAAAATGTTTCCAAAGTGTTGCTGAAAGGAGGGAGATCTGTAGTTTTAGGCGGAGGTCATGAAGTGACTTATGCACATTATTTAGGCTTAAAAACAGCTTATCCCGAACAGAAGATAGGAATCATTAATATTGATGCTCATTTTGATAACAGACAGCCTGAAAATGGAGTAGGAGCGAGTTCCGGAACCGGATTCTGGCAAATTGCTCAGGAAGGCGAAATTCATTCGCTGCATATCGGAATTCAGAGAAATTCAAATACTTTGAAATTATTTGATACCGCTCATCAGTACGGAATGAAATATATTCTTGCCGATGAACTTTTCTTTGAAAATTTACCTTCCGTTTACCAAAGAATTAATGATCTGCTCGACAGTGTAGATTATCTGTATCTTACGATTTGTATGGATGTTTTCAACGCTTCCATTGCTCCCGGAGTTTCCGCTTCCGCCTATAACGGAATTTTTGCTGATGCCGCATTCATGCATTTTTACAGACATATTCTGAAAAGTGAAAAACTTTTGGCACTCGACGTCGCGGAGGTAAATCCTCAGTTTGACATACAGGACAGAACTGCAAGATTAGCCGCAACACTTATGAATGAGTGGTTTATGATTTAACATAAAAATTAACAATATTCCGATAGAAAAAATCATTATTTTATATAACCCGAAGGAACAGGATTTGTTGCTTCCAAGATGCTTGAAGAAAAGCATTAATTAAATTCGGTACAGACTGAATTTAAAAACAGAAATTATAGTATGGAACAATTAATTGAAAATAAACTTATCAAAGCAGATAAGGCATTTTCAGAATGGAGAAAAGTACCATTCGAAGACAGACAGAAACTCATTGCTAAAGCAGCGGTAATCTTAAAAAACAATTCTGAAAAATTTGGAACGATCATTACTCAGGAAATGAACAAACCTATTTCAGAGTCTATTGCTGAGGTTGAAAAATGTGCTTTAATGATGAATTATTATGCAGATGCTGAAAATATTTTAAAACCAGAGAAAATCGAGTCCGAATTTTCTTATTCTGAAGTTCATTATGTTCCAAAAGGGGTAATTTTAGGAGTAATGCCATGGAATTTCCCTTTCTGGCAGGTCTTGAGATTTGCCGTTCCTGCCATTTTAGCCGGAAATACCGTTGTGCTAAAACATGCTTCAATTTGTTTCGGAAGCGGAAATGCTATCGAAGAAGTACTTTTGGAAGCCGGATTTCCGGAAGGAATTTTCCAGAATCTTGAGGTAAGTCATAAAGAAGTAAAAGGAATTCTCGAATATGATGCGGTAAAAGGAGTCAGTCTTACAGGAAGTGGAAAAGCCGGAGGAGAAGTAGCTTCTATTGCAGGATTAAATATCAAAAAATCTTTACTTGAACTTGGCGGAAGTGATGCTTTTATTGTACTGGACGACGGAGATCTGGATGAAGCGGCAAAAGCGGGGGTAAAATCAAGACTTCAGAATTGCGGACAAACCTGTACCGCGGCGAAAAGATTCATCATTGATGAAAAAATTGAAGAGGCTTTTCTTCCTAAATTTATTGAAGAATATAAAACATATGAAGTTGGAGATCCGATGGATAAAGAAACCAAAATTGCCGGAATGGCGAGACCGGATCTTGCAGATGAACTGGAAAAGCAGTTTCAGAAAGCACTGGAACACGGAGCTGAAATCATTCTTCCTTTGGAAAGAATTTCTGAAAATGAATTCAAACCCGGTCTAATTCGTGTGCAGGAAGGAAATCCTATTCTGCAGGAAGAGCTTTTCGGACCTTTAGGAATGGTGATGATTGCTAAAAATGACGAAGAAGCTTTAAAAATGGCGAATGATATTCCTTTTGGACTTTCAAATTCCGTATGGACAAAAGATCAGTCACGACAACTATTCTTCATAGAAAATCTTGAATCGGGAACCGTTAATATCAACAGAATGACAAGTTCTGATCCGCGTTTTCCATTCGGAGGATCAAAAGCTTCAGGATATGGGACAGAGCTGTCTTTATTGGCTTTACGCGAATTTGTAACGGCAAGAACTGTTGTAGGAAATTATGAGTAAATAAGGAAGTTGGAAGAGGGGAGATGGAAGTTTATAAAAGTATTGCTTAATGCGCTTTCAATATTTATTCTTTCCGCTTTTGGCTCTGAAAAATAAAAAAACTCACGAATAAGTTTCGTGAGTTTTTTGTTTTATAATTAACAGTTTTGTATTAATTAAACTGTCGTTAATCTTAAGGTATTTGTTTTTCCGCCTTCGTAAGATGGAGTTGCATTGATGTTGATGACAAAGTCTCCCGACTCGATGTAGCCATAGTTATGGGTTAACATATTCACTTGGATAATCGTTTCATCAGTAGATTTCTTCATATCGTAATAATAGGCGTGAACTCCCCAAAGAAGATTCAGCATAGTAATTACTCTCTTGTTTCCACTGTAAACAATAATATGAGAATTCGGTCTGTGAGCTGCCAACTGGAACGCTGTATAGCCTGAACTTGTCAGCGTAACAATTGCAGAAACATTGGTTGTTTTTGCGATTCTTACAGCAGCAAGACAAACTCTGTTGGTAATAAATCGATCATCAATACAGTTGAAATCTTTTTCGATAGGCTCGTTTTTGTGCTGGTAAAAATGAGTAGTTTCAATGTTTTTCACAATTTTAGCCATATTTTCCACTACCTGAACCGGATACCTTCCTACAGAAGTTTCTCCTGAAAGCATTACGGCATCTGCTCCATCCAATACAGAGTTTGCAACGTCATTTACTTCCGCTCTTGTTGGGGTTAAACTGTTAATCATCGTTTCCATCATCTGGGTAGCGATAATTACCGGCTTGGAATAGAATCTTGCTTTTTCAACCAGCGTTTTCTGGATGGCAGGAACTTCTTCCATCGGAACTTCCACTCCTAAATCTCCACGTGCAACCATTAAACCGTCGCATTCCAGTAAAATTTCTTCTATATTTTTTACACCTTCCGGCTTCTCAATTTTCGCAATAATCGGCGTTTTGAATTTTCCGTTCGGATGTTTAGAAATCAATTCTTTAAGATCGATAATATCCTGTGCATGACGAACGAATGAAAGTGCGATCCAGTCTACTTCCTGATCCAGCATGAAATTGGCATCCTGAATGTCCTTTTCCGTTAAAGCAGGAAGAGAAACATTCGTATTGGGAAGGTTTACCCCTTTTTTAGAACTTAACGGTCCCCCTTGAATGGTTTTCGCTTTTACAGTGTCTAATTCATTGGTTTCGGTAACTTCCAAAACGAGTTTACCATCATCAATAAGAATTCTTTCTCCAACTTTTACATCCTGTGGAAACTGTTGGTACGTCATGTACACTTTTGTAGAATCTCCCTCAATTTTTTCATTGGTGAAAGTAAGGATATCTCCCGGATTAAGGTAAGAACCTTCTTTTACAACGCCTACTCTTAGTTTAGGACCCTGTAAATCTCCTAAAATACCAACCGAGAAACCGTATTCTTTATTAAGTTCTCTGATGATTTCGATATTTGAACGAACTAAGTCGTAATCAGCGTGTGAAAAATTGATTCTGAAAATATCAACACCTGCTTTCATTAACCCTAACATTACTTCCTTCGACGATGAAGCCGGACCAAGCGTTGCAATAATTTTTGTCTTCTTTAAATACTTATTCATAATACTGGATAATTTGATAAAGTTCTTCCTCAGAACCTAATGTATAATCTTGAATCGGAAACACAAGATTTTCAGGGAGCAAAATTACGGAAAAATCAGGAAACTGTTCCGAACTGTGCAAAATATATTGCACTTCTACCTGATTATTTAATAAAAATTTAATGTTTTCTTCTTCCGAGAAGAGTTCAGTCTGTAATTTTTTTTGTTTACTTTCTGCAGATCTGTTCGAAATGAAGGTAAAACAAGTCTTTGTAAATTTATGGTAAGCCTCAAATCTTGGAAAAAAGTAATCATAATAAGATCCGTGAAGAATAACATCTTCAATCCTTTTGAATGTAAGATCGTTGTTTTGATTTACTTTATAGAAAAACTCATGATCGGGTATATTCTTTGCTAATCTTACCAATCCGATGGTAATATCTTCAAATTCAATATCATCTATATCATAAAGTCTTTGGATTTCCAAGTATATTTTCTTTTTTGTTTAAAATATAAAATGCTCTTTGTGCTGCCTTTTCTTCGGCTTTCTTCTTGGAAGTTTCTGTGGCATTCGCGATTTTTTCTTCTCCCAGCCAAACATGACATCGGAAAACAATCGATTTATTTACCTGAATTTCTTCGCAAGTTTCGTACTTTATATTCAGTTTCTTCTTCTGGCTCCATTCCAGCAGAAGACCTTTGTAGCTTACAATTTTATTTTCTAGTTTGTTAATTTCTGTAGGCGTAAGTAATCTTTCCAGAATGATCTTTTTACAGGTTTCATACTGGAAGTCGAGATAAACAGCACCTATTAAAGCTTCAAATAAATTTCCGGAGATGTTTTCACCTAAAGCCACCACAGAGTTTTGTTTCTGCAGAAGACTGGTAAGTTTTAAATCTTCTCCTAATTTATTAAGATTCTTCCTATTAACAATCTTAGATTTCATCTGCGTCAGATATCCTTCATTGGCTTGAGGATAGGTATGAAACAAATGACAAGAAATAATTGTACCCAAAACAGAATCTCCTAAAAATTCCAGCCTTTCGTAATTGCTGTCTTTGTTTTTAGAAGAATTTTTTAAAGAAAAAGCTTCGCGGTAGAGGGCAACATTTTGTACCTCAGTTCCAAGCATTTTGCTGAGTTCAGTAATGAGAAAATAATCTCTCTCCGTTAGTTGTCTTTTTCTTTTTTTGAGAAGGAATTTAGAAAAGTATTTCTGTAACTCCATTCAGTAGATTTAGATTTTCTTAAATAGAACGCAGGCATTGTGCCCACCAAACCCAAAAGTATTACTCATGGCTACTTTTACATCTTTCTTAGCAGCTTCGTTGAATGTGAAATTCAGTCTGCTATCGATATTTTCATCATCAGTAAAATGGTTGATGGTAGGAGGAACAATACCATGAATAATAGTTCCCAACGCAGCAATAGCTTCAATAACTCCTGCAGCACCCAAAAGGTGGCCGGTCATTGATTTTGTAGAATTAATCTGAATATCGAAAGCGTGCTCTCCCAATAATTTTGAAATGGCATTAGATTCTGCAATGTCTCCTAATGGAGTAGATGTACCATGCATATTGATGTGATCTACTTCATCAGCAGTTAATCCTGCATCTTCCAGACAGTTCTTCATTACGAGATAAGCGCCTAAACCTTCAGGATGAGGTGCTGTCATGTGATGTGCATCTGCACTCAGACCGCCGCCTTTTAATTCTGCGTAAATTGTAGCTCCACGTTTTACGGCGTGCTCATATTCTTCAAGAATGATACATCCTGCTCCTTCACCAAGAACAAATCCGTCTCTGTCTTTGTCGAAAGGTCTTGAAGCCGTTTTCGGATCATCATTTCTTGTAGAAAGTGCCATCATTGCATTGAAACCACCGACACCACTTGCTGTAACGGCTGCTTCTGAGCCTCCACACACAATAACGTCTGCTTTTCCAAGCTGGATCAGCATTTTGGAATCAATTAAAGCGTTTGCTGAAGACGCACATGCAGAAACAGTAGTGTAATTCGGACCATGGAAACCATACTCTATAGATATATGTCCCGGAGTGATGTCTGCAATCATTTTAGGAATAAAGAATGGGTTGAATCTCGGAATTTCCGTATTTGCCCATCCTAAAACTTCAGTCTCAAAAGTCTCTAAACCTCCGATTCCTGAACCCCAGATTACTCCGACTCTGTTTTTGTCTACGTTATCTTCAATAATTCTTGAGTGGGTTACTGCTTCTCTTGCAGCAACAAGCCCAAGTTGTGTATTTCTATCCATTTTTTTAGCCTCTTTCTTGTCGAAATGGTCTAATGGATTGAAATTTTTAACTTCGCAAGCGAACTTAGTTTTAAAGTTTGTGGCATCAAAAAGAGTAATAGGAGCAGCACCGCTCTCACCTTTCACAAGATTTTCCCAGTATTCTTTTGCATTATTTCCAATTGGTGTTATTGCTCCAAAACCGGTTACAACTACTCTTTTTAATTCCATAAACTTTGTTTAATTTTCTTATTTGTTGAAGAATATTATTTATTTACTACTTCTTCGATATAAGCGATAGCGTGTCCTACAGTAGTAATTTTTTCTGCTTGATCATCAGGGATTTGAATATTGAATTCTTTTTCAAATTCCATGATAAGTTCAACTGTATCCAAAGAATCAGCTCCTAAATCGTTTGTGAAGCTAGCTTCTGGAGTTACTTCTGTTTCTTCAACGTCAAGCTTATCAGCGATGATAGCTTTTACTCTTGATGCAATGTCTGACATAGTAAATTTTTTTTTAATTGTTAGATGGTGCAAATATATAAAATTCTTTACGATAAAACATTTTTTTAGTCTTTTTTGTGGTTTACAGAAGAGTATTTTGTAATTTGTGGGTTTATTGTTTTCGTTTTCAGGGATTTATATTTTAACATTTCATTATCTTATTTAACTTTATCATTCATCATTTTTTATCCTGAATACAGAATCCGTCTGATTAAGCATTTTAAATGGTATTTTTTATATCAGAGCTTTATTATTTATACTTTTGCAGCTTCTTTTTATTTTATATATTCTTTGTTTTCATGAGAAAAATCCTTTTTATCCAGTTTCTTTTATTTTCAGTATTTATTTTTTCACAGACGGAAGGAAAAGTAATTAAGGTGAAAGATGGTGATACTGTTGTCGTTTTATTATCGGACAATATTCAGGAAACGTTAAGGCTTGCGGAAGTCGATTGTCCCGAAAAAGGTCAGGCGTTTGGAAAAAATGCCAAGCAATTTACCAGTGATGCTGTATTTGGCAAAACAGTTACATTTTACAGAACCGCAAAAGACCGATACAAAAGAACTGTTGCCAAAATTTTTTATGATCATAATAAATATCTTTCCGAAGAAATCATAAAGGCAGGTTTCGGATGGTGGTATTTTAAAGCCTCTAAGAATATTGATCTGCAAAAGTTACAGGATACCGCCAAAGCAAAAAAGCTTGGTTTGTGGATGGATAAGAATGCAGTTTCACCTTGGGAATACCGAAAGAGCAGGAGGATGAAGGCGGCGGACAATAAAACTAAAACTCTTTAATATTTGAAAAGAAAAAAGAGATTGCTGAAAACAATCTCTTTTGTGGAGTTGGAGGGAAATGAACCTTATTAAATTCATTATATCTAATTTTATATAAATATGCTATTTACCAATATTTTATATATATTTGTATAAATAAAAATACATTGTTTTTATGCTTAATTATATAAATATTAGCACCTATTTTAGCACCTAATGAATTCAACATTTAAACTCAAAGAACCTAATAGCGAAAAGGAAACTCTTATTTATTTCCGCTCTTATTTTGGGAATGAAAATAAGAATTTCATCTACTCTACTGGAGAAAAAATAAAACCATCTGAATGGGATTTTGAAAATAGACAGCCAAATGATTTGAATGGAAGAACTCAAAAAGCAGAAAATCACAGAAGTATTAAAAAGCAATTAGATAGATATAGTGGTTTTTTCACTGAGATAGTTAATCGTTATAAGAATATTAATGAAGAACTGACCACGGACGTAATTAAACAGAGATTTGATGAACATTTTAAAAAGGTAACTGTAAAAAGTGATTTTTTTAGAGTTTATCAGGATTTTTTAAATGAAAAAGAAAACGATTATACAGGAAATTCTATTTCTATTTCGACACTAAAAAGGTATAAATGTAACAAGACTTTGCTTGAAGATTTCCAAAAAGATTATAAAGTTAAAATTACCCTCGGAAATTTTGATGAAAAACTTTATAACAAATTTCTTAAATACTGTATTGAAGAAAAGAAGCATTCGGCAAATACTGTTCATCGTAATGTTGGATTGTTAAAAACCTTTTTAGGATGGTCTTTTGAAAAGAAATATACATACAATAATAGTTTTCTCAATTTCAAAAAGCCATCAAAATTCAGGACAGACGAAATTGCATTAAACTATCAGCAAGTGGAAGAGATTTACAATTACGATTTCACCAAAAATAAACGATTAGAAAGAGTAAGAGATTTATTTGTTTTGGGTTGTGTTACAGGGATGCGTTTTGGAAATTACAGTAGTATTTCAAAAGAAGATATTCAAGGAGATTTTATTCGTGTAGTCGATTTGAAAAGCAAAACTAAAAATCTCTCAATTCCATTGAACAGTATCTCACGAGCGATTTTAGAAAAGTATGATTATGCACTTCCAAGTATTTCCAATCAAAAAATGAACAAATTTATAAAGGAAGTTTTTCAGAAAATGGCGTTTACGGATGAAATAAAAAAGACAATGAGATATGGCGATGAATTGATAGATAAAAAATCTGAGTTTTGGGAAAGAATATCCAGCCATACCGCTAGAAGAAGTTTTATTACAATAATGAAAAATAAACGAGTTCCAGATAAGGTAATTATGTCTTATACTGGACATAGAAGTTTGGAGGTTTTCAATAATTATTACCGCCCGAGCGAAGAAGATAAAGTTAATTATATGAATGAAGTTTTTAAATAATGAAACAAAACAATTTATATCTCAAATACAATCCTGGTGCAGAAATTATAGCAATACCTTTTATTGTCAGTCGAATTATTAAAGGAAAAAATATAAAAGAATTGCTTTATGATATTATTAATGCTATTAGAGAAAAAGCTGCTAATGTAAAGTTAAATGAGCTGGAGAAATTTGAAGCTCAAATAGAATATAATAACATTGAAAATTTTTTTGCCACACACTTTAAAGCGCTGGAAAATTCCAATGAACATACTTTCGAAGATAAAATAAAGTATTGTTTAAAAAAGTATGCTAAAGAATCCAAAAGCTTATTATCTGCTGCCAACACTGTAGTTTTAGAAGAAAATTTTTTAAAAGGTGCACAAGAAACGCTTTTTTATTATTTCATTATAAATGAGAATAAAAAGCCTAAAAAAACATTCCAATCAATCTTTGCAAATAAGGAAAACTATAATAAATTCATTTCAATAATGAAGAATAATTCTTACTTGAATGAAAATAACAAAATAGACATCCCGATTATCTTTTTTGCGGGCATCTTAACTTTTCTCAAAAAAAATGGTATTATAAAAAAAGTCAAAAATATTGACATAGTAAAATTTTTGAAAGACGATTTTAATTTCGAAATATCTCCTTCTTCTTTTTCTAGTGCTACACCCTACCCAACCAAAGACGAGGAGAAAAAACTATTTGATGACTTATCAAAAGAATTTATGATAAAGTATTAAATTTTACTGAATTTACTATAATTTATAGATTAAACACATAAACGAGGAATATTTGCATAGAATTTTAAAATAAATATATGCAAACAGTCAATCCATTTCAACCCATTATGGACGGATTAGAAGAGTTAAAAGAACTTATCTATTCCATAAAAAAAGAACCCGAAATTGAACTAAAAAAGAAATTTTATTCCTTTAAAGAGGCATCAGAAATTTTGAAGTTAGATTATCAAACGGTTCGCTCCCACGTTCTCAAAGGGAATATCAAAGCCGAAAAAATAGGCAGATTTTATCGTATCAATCACTTGGATTTGATGAATGCTTTAAATGAAGTAAAATCATTGAAGTACAAAAGATAAACATTTTTCATTTGTTTATCCAAAACACCATTCCCTAACCTTCCGTATTCCCACGGAATTAAAATCCAAAAAAATGAGCGAAAAAATTCTTTACCTAAGAGTAGGAACCACCTACTACAAAACCATAGAAAAACCCTTAATTTCAGGCGATAAAATTTCCATACTGGTTCGTTGGAATCGGGAAACCATTATCAGCGACTACGGAAAAACTTATGTTTCACAAGTTCCGAAATATGACGGTTTTTGCTGTATTCCCAATCATCTGAATTATGAAAAAATAATTGAAGGATTTTACAATATATACAATGAAATTCCTTATCAACCAATTGAAGAAAGCCTAAATTCAGATGCTCTCAAAGAAAAAATTCAGTTTTCCCTGAACTTTATGGGACATATTTTCGGAGAACAGCTTGAGTTGGGTTTAGATTATATCAAAATCTTGCTTGAAAAACCTACCCAAATGCTTCCGATTTTATGTTTGGTAAGCAAAGAGCGTTCTACGGGAAAATCCACTTTTATCAAATGGCTCAAATCCATTTTCGGGTTGAATATGACCTACATTAAAGGAGATTCATTCAGCAGTCAATTCAATTCGGATTGGGCTTCAATGCTCATTGTAGCTATTGATGAAGTGTTTTTTGATAAAAAAGAAATCACAGAACGATTAAAATACCTTTCCACAACCGATAAAGACAAGAAAGAAGCGAAAGGAAAAGATCGTGAGGAAGTTGAATTTTTTGGAAAATTCATTCTTTGTTCCAACAATGAAGATAATTTTATTCAGATTGATGAAGAAGAAATTCGGTTTTGGATTATCAAAGTTAAATCTATAAAAACAGAGAATACTGAATTCCTGCAAAACCTAATTAAAGAAATTCCCTATTTCCTTCGCTATCTGATTCAAAGATCGTTCTTTAGCCAGAAACAAACCCGAATGTGGTTTACTGATTCCGAGATAAGAACAAAGGCTTTACAGAAGTTAGTATGGAAGAATAATAACAAACTTGAATCAAAAATCATTGAGCTTTTGTACGAGTTTTTTGAGAGTACCGAAGAAAAAGAAATCCAATTCATTCCGCAAGATATTTTCAATATGCTCGGAAGAATGTTCAGAAACCATTATTGGACTGTAAACGACATCAGAAAACTCCTTAAAGAAAGCTGGAAACTAGAACCACAAAATAACTCTTTGGCTTACATAAAATATGATATTGATTATAGTGGAAGTTTTTATCAATCGAATAAAACAGGACGCTACTTCACGATAAAAAAAGATTTTATTCTTCAAAAATTTGATGAAATGATGAATTAATTGATAATAAAAACAAAATCAATAATTTATATCTCATCAAAACCCTCATCAAATTTTAAAACCTTGATTTTTGATGAGAGACTGATGAGCAAAAAATTTGAAGTTTGATGAGATGATGAGACTTTGATGAGTGTGTATTTTTCTAATAATCAAATTGTTATACCGTTTTCTCATCGTTTCATCAAAATATTTCAAAAATTAAACCCTAACATTTTACACCTATGAACTGCAAACAATTCAACATCATAAAGTTGGAAGAAGTCCTCCAAATTCTCGGACACCTTCCCACAAAACAAAATGAAAAAGAAGCTTGGTTTCTCAATCCTTTTTCCACAGAAAACCAAGCCTCTTTTAAATTGGATAAAAGAAACAACATTTGGTATCTCCATTCCGAAGGCATCGGTGGAAACAATACCGATTTTATGCAAAAATATTTGAAAGCTTCCGTAAAAGTGGTTTTAGAATGGGCGGAAAATCAAAACTTTTCTTCTTTTCACCAGCAAAATAGTATTCAAAAACAAAATAGCTTAAAACAAAACTATCAAATCACAGAAATTAAAGAACTCCAAAATGAAAATCTGAAAGATTATCTACATCAAAGAGGACTTTCGCAAGTAGTTTACTCATTAATTAAAGAAGTGCAATTCAAAATTGGAGATAAAAATTTTTATGCTATCGGTTTTGAAAATCTTTCTGGAGGTTGGGAACTGAGAAATCCATTTTACAAAGGTTCTTTATTGAAGAAAGATATTTCTGCTATTAAACTTAATAATGAAAGCCACAATCAAAATGAAACAGGAAAAAGAATAGTCGTTTTTGAAGGATTTATAGATGCTTTGTCTTTTGTTGAAATGAAACCATTTTTCAATGGCAATTTGTTGGTGATGAATTCTATTTCATTGTTGAATAGAACCAAAGAATATTTACAAAACTATTCCGAAATCCATTTGTTTTTAGACAATGACAAACCAGGAGAAATTTGCAAAAATGAAATTCTGAAATCATTTCCCGAAGCAAAAGATCATTCTGAAATTTATGCTATTCATAAAGATTTGAATGAATACTTCGTTTTCAGAAACAATACAAAAATCGAAAAACAACAGCGGATAGAATTGAACCCAAAACAAGAACAGGAGGAAAACGAAATCAATCAAGCCCATCAAACTTACAAAAGAAAACGCTGATTATGCGTGCGGATATTTTTTACCAACTACACGCAGAAGTTAGGAGCTCATTCGCAACTTTGAAGGTCGATGCTCTCCCAACAAAGTTTCTTCTTCGCTCTGCGAGGCTTTAACCTGTAAAAAATAGTACAAGGTTTAATTCTCCAGAACCTTTTAAAATAAAGCAAGGGTATCAGTTACCCTGTATAAAATAGATACAAGTTGTTAGTTACCCTGAATAAAAAAGTTACAGGTTTAATACATCAAATTTAAATAAAAATGAAAACTTCCATCAATTTTAAAGTAGTAAAATCTGATTCCGAAATTCATAATTTCAGAAAGAAATCTTTTGATTACATCCGCAAAGATTTAACTCACAAAAATGAATATTGGATGGAACAAAAGATTGCGGATCGACTGTTAAAAATAGAAGCTTTTTGCAAAGAAAAATCAGGAAGAAAATTACAGAAAAATGCAATGCCAGTTCGGGAAGCTGTGGTTGTGATTAAAGAAAATACGACGATGCAGGATTTGCACAATTTGTCAAAAAGACTAGAAGAAGAACTTAAAATCCGAATTTTTCAGATTGCCATACATAAAGATGAAGGTCATTATGATAAAGACACCAAAGAATGGAAACCGAATTATCACGCTCATTTAGTTGCAGATTGGCAAGATTTGGAAACTGGAAAAACGCTAAAGCATCAATCTTTTCACTATTCTAAAATGCAGGATTTAGCGGCGGAATGTTTGGAAATGGAAAGAGGAATTTCAGGTTCGTTAGCAAGATTAGAAGCAGTTGAATTTAAAATCAAGAAAAAGGAAGAAGATTTGAAAATTTTGGAGGAACGATACAGCCAATTGCAACAAGAATTGGAATCTAAAAAAGCGGAAGATTTAATTGTAAAAGAATCCGATTTTCTAGGTTTTCAAAAAATAAAAACAGATAAAACCATTGAAAACTATAAAAAGGCAATCAAAACGAATAATATTCAACTTCTTAAAAACAAAACAGAACTGGAATCCAAAGAGAAACAAATTGCAGAACTCAATACCAAAATTGAAAGTCTAAAAAAAGAAGTTTTCTTTTTCAAAAGCAAAAACTCCGTTCTACTGACGAATGAAAAAGTTTTTGCTGTTGAAAAGAAAAAATATCTGGATTCAGTAGAAAATACACTTAAAAAAGCCATTTTGCAAGAAAGTATAAAAATCCCGAATCTTCACAGGTTAAACGATGCTGAACGAAAAGATAAAATTATTGAGATATTGGAAAAAACTTCAAAAGAAAATCAAATTCCTGTTTCTGCTTTTGAGGAGTTTTTTAAGGATTCAAACAAAACAGCTTACCTTTTAAATTTGTTGGGTGGTGGGAATAATAATAGACAATCACAAGAAATAGAGAATATTCAAAAAACTATAAAACCAAGAAGGTAATTGTTCTTAATATTAATTTTTCTTTCATTATTTATCATAAATTATTTAGAATAGATTTTTGAAAAATGTGTTTTTTGAAAAATTCTACAAAAAATTATTTTGTGAATTCAGAAATATAATTCTATATTTGCAAAATGATATTTGAAAAATTCTACAATGATTAAAATTACCAAAACAAAGTTGCAAAACATTTGTGCTTTAAGTTTCGGGCAATATGTAAAAGCGTCTAATAAAAAGGGGATCCCTTATCTGCAAGTGAAAAACTTTTCAGACAATGGAATGTATCTGAATAATGTAGATTCTTATGTAAATGCTGATGAAATTTCAGAAAATATCCTTCTTAGACAGGATGAAATTCTTTTTGTAAGCAAAGGAATGAAGTTTTTTGCTTTTAAATACGATAAAGAGATGGGAGACGCTGTGGCTTCTTCTATTTTCTATATTATAAAAGTAGATTCAACGGTGGTTTTACCAGATTATGTGACGTGTATTTTAAACCACTCCAAAAGTATCAGTTATTTTAATCAAGTAAGTGCAGGAAGTTCCATTCCATCTATTCGAAAGAAAGAGTTGTTGGATTTTGAAATTTTTGTTCCTTCGATGGAAATGCAGAAAAAAATTGTAGATATGTATAAAATTCATAAAAAAGAAATAGAAATTCTTGAACAGTTGAAAGAAAAAAAACAAGTGCTGTTCAGTCAACTCATTAATAATTTTAGCAAATAATATGGAAACAAAACTAACACAACAAGATATTAATAGAATCGTTTGGAAAGCTTGTGATTCTCTAAGACCTGTAATGGGAAGTGGCTCTTATAAAGATTATATTTTAACCTTGCTTTTCGTTAAATATTTATCGGATGTATGGAAAGAGAAAGCCAATGAATTAAGAATAAAGTACGATGGCAACGAAGATATGGTAAAACGCCAATTAAAACGGGAGCGTTTCTTTTTACCTGAACAAAGTTCTTTCGATTTTTTATTTGAAAACCGAAACGAAAGTAACATTGGTGAACTGATAGACATTGCTTTAACGAAATTGGAAGACGAAAACCGCTCAAAACTGGCAATGGTTTTTCGTAGTATTTCATTCAATTCGGAAACAGCTTTTGGTCCAACTAAACAACGTAACCAAATCTTGAAAAATCTTTTAACAGATTTATCAGAACTTAATTTGGAGCCTTCGCATTTGGCAAATAATGATGTGATTGGCGACAGTTATGAATATTTGATTTCGATGTTTGCGGGCGAAGCAGGAAAAAAAGCTGGTGAATTTTATACTCCTTCAGAAGTCAGTACATTATTGGCTAAATTGATAAATCCTCAATCTGGTGACCGTATTTGCGATCCTGCTTGTGGTTCTGGTTCTTTGCTCATTAAAGTGGCAAAAGAAATCGAAGGTAAAAATTATGCGTTGTACGGACAGGAAAATAATGGTTCTACTTGGGCTTTAGCTCGTATGAATATGTTTTTGCACGAAGAAGACAATGCTGAAATTGCGTGGGGAGACACCTTGAACAATCCTCAACTAAAAGAAAAAGATACACTAATGAAGTTCGATATAGTAGTGGCTAATCCTCCTTTTTCTTTAGATAAATGGGGGGCAGAGCAAGCTTCAACAGATGAATTTAACCGCTTTCACAGAGGTGTTCCTCCTAAATCTAAAGGAGATTACGCATTCATTAGCCATATGATAGAAACTACTTTTGAAGATAAAGGAAAAGTAGGGGTTATTGTTCCGCACGGTGTATTATTTAGAGGAAGTAGCGAAGGTAAAATCCGCCAGCAACTCATTGACGAAAACCTTTTGGAAGCTGTGGTTGGATTGCCTGCCAATTTGTTCTTTGGAACAGGAATTCCTGCGGCTATTCTTATATTCAATAAAGCAAAAGGCAATAATACTAATGTCTTGTTTATAGATGCCAGTGCAGAGTTCGAGTCGGGGAAAAACCAAAATAAAATGGCAGATGCTCACATCGAAAAAATAGTGGCAGAATTTAAAAAATACCAGTCTTTACCTGCTTTAGATACAGAAAGCGGAGAAGTTTTGACGGAGAAATTTTCCTATCGTGCTACCCTAAAAGATATTCAGGATAATGAGTACAATCTGAATATCCCTCGTTATATCGACACTTTTGAGGAAGAAGAACAGGTGGACATAAAAGAAGTACATACCGAAATTGTGGATCTGAAAAAACAATTAGCCGAAACCGAAGCGAAAATGGAACAGTATCTTAAAGAATTAAACCTTATTTAATTTTTGTTTATGAAAGAGTCTGAAATTATCTTATATACAACACCTCAGGGAAATGTTAAAATTGAGATACGCTTTGAGGAGGAAACTTTTTGGCTTACACAGAAGAAGTTAGCGGAGCTTTTTGATGTAGAAGTAAATACCATCAACTACCACTTGAAAGAAGTTTTTAAATCAGGGGAATTGAATGAAAATTCAACTATTCGAAAAATTCGAATAGTTCAAACCGAAGGTGCAAGAGAGGTTTCTCGAGAAGTTGATTTCTATAATCTAGATGCCATTATTGCAGTGGGTTATCGTGTAAATAGTTATAATGCAACACAATTCCGTATTTGGGCAACCAATACTTTAAAAGAATTCATTGTAAAAGGATTTGTGATGGATGATGAACGTTTGAAGCAAGGTCAAAATTTTGGGAAAGATTATTTTGATGAATTATTAGAACGTATTCGTTCCATTCGTGCTTCTGAACGTAGATTTTATCAAAAAATTACCGATCTCTATGCCGAAGCCAGTATTGATTATGATGCAAATGCACCTATGACGCAAACTTTTTATAAAACGGTACAAAACAAATTGCATTGGGCAATTACTGGTCATACCGCTGCTGAACTCATTAGTACAAGAGCTAACGCGGCATTACCCAATATGGGCTTACAAACGTGGAAAGCTGCTCCCAAAGGAAAAATCATCAAAACAGATGTGTCGGTTGCCAAGAACTATCTGAATGAAGAAGAATTAAAGTCATTAGAACGTATTGTGAGTATGTATCTGGATTATGCAGAAAACCAAGCATCTCGTCAAATACCTATGAAAATGGAAGATTGGATCAGTAAACTAGATGCTTTTTTAGGATTTAATGAATATCATATTCTTACCGATGCGGGGAAAATTTCTGCAGCAGTAGCCAAGAAATTAGCTGAAACAGAATATGCCAAATATGTCCCCATACAAGACCGAACTTATATTTCGGACTTTGATAATGAGATAAAAAAACAAATAAAAAAACAGTAAATATGGAAAAAAATGAAATTGAACTTTTAATACGAAAATTGGAACAACTAAATTCTGAAGCTCATACTCATAAATTCTACTCGGAAAAAGGTAAAAATAAAAAAGAGAGAGCAGATGCGGAAAGAAATTTAGGTTATGTAATTGATGAGCTCAAATTTCTAATTAATAAACATCAGCTTTTTGAATTAGTATATGGAGAAAATAGAGCCCCGCAGGAGACTTCTGAATATTTTATGACTTTGATAAAGTATTTTATAGATGATATCAGAGACATCATTACCAAACTTAAGGAAAAATTAGATGCAGCAAAATAATCGAAAATACAAACAAACATCGATCGGTCTTATTCCCACAGATTGGAAAGTGAAGAAATTTGGGGAAGTGGTGAAAATTGAAGGAGGAAATCAGCCTTCACTAAAGAATTTCATTTATGAACATAAAGAAGGTTATATAAGATTAATTCAAACAAGAGATTATAGAACAGATAAATACATTACTTATATCCCAAAAGTACTAGCAAAGAAATTTTGTAAAAAAGATGATATAATAATAGGAAGGTATGGACCTCCAATTTTTCAAATTTTTACTGGATTAGAAGGAGCATATAATGTGGCTCTTATGAAAGCAATACCTGATTTAAGCATTGCTGATAGAAAGTTCACATACTATTTTATTTCAAGACCTGAATTAAGAAAATATTTGGAAGGGTTATCTCAAAGATCAGGTGGACAAACTGGAGTTGAAATTGATAAATTAAATGACTATCCATTTCCACTCCCTCCACTTCCCGAGCAACAAAAAATTGCCGAAATCCTTTCTACTTGGGACAAAGCTATACAAGAAGTTCAACTTTTAATAAAAAAATTAGAAGTAAGAAATAAGGCGTTGGCGTTTTCGTTGTTGAGAGGTAAGTTAGTTAACAAAAATTCTAGAAAAATATCATTAAGTAAATTCTTGACATTTACACCAAGAGAAATTGAAAAGCCAACTGAAAATTATCTTGCATTAGGTATTAGAAGCCACGGGAAAGGAATTTTTCATAAACCAGATTCCGACCCGAAGGCGATATCAATGGATAAACTATACGAAGTGAAAGAAAATGATTTCATTGTAAATATCACTTTTGCGTGGGAACACGCTGTTGCCATTATCAGCAAGGAAGATGAAGGTGGTTTGGTTTCCCATCGTTTTCCAACCTATGTAATTGATCAAAAAACAGTTTCTGTTGAATTTTTTAGACATATTATTTTGCAACCATTCTTCAAGCAAATGTTGGATAACATTTCGCCTGGAGGCGCTGGACGTAATAGGGTTTTAAGCAAAAAAGATTTGTTGAAGTTAGAAATTTCAGTTCCTTCTTTGCAAGAACAACATTCAATTGCAGAAATTTTAAACACCGCACACCAAGAACTGAAACAGTATCAAGAAAAATTAAAAGCTTTACAATTACAGAAAAAAGGCTTAATGCAACAATTATTAACTGGCAAAATAAGAATCGTGTAAAAAAATAATACCATTAATCCAATCACAAAAACTATTAATTATGGCAAAAAGTAGATCTTTTTCAATTTATTTACTCAAAGAAAATTACAATCCTTCAAATTCATTAAAAGAAGGACATACATTAGAATTATTACAGGAGGAAGATACCAATCTCCCTGAAGAAGCTGTAATGTATATTTCCGATAGACCCGTTAGGACACCTTGGTGGAAATCCTATTGGAATATTAATAAAAACCTGATTCAGACTCAGAAAGGAGCTTTAGTGTTTTTGAAATTGAATGAAAATTGGGTAGCCTTAACTTTCGGCTCCACTTATCATCAATTGAAAGATGAGGCTTTTGAATATGATTTTGGTATAAAAACCACATTAAATGCATTAGATCCTAAAAAAATCAAATCAACAGATATTTTGCAGCCTGAAAATGCTAAAAGACAACGCGTACAAAGTCCAACAGCATCTGAACTAAATTTTTTTCAGTTGAATAATGATGAAACTATTTTGAAGAAAATGACAGGGGCTGTAAGGCAGGAATACCAAGAACTATTTAAGAATATTACAGGAGGAAATAATATTAGAGTTTCGTCAAACTTACAGGCTGATGAAATAACAGAATTGTGCGAAGAACTAATAACTATATACAATAAGGAAGATTATAAAACAAGTTTCCCAGAATTACAAAACATTGTTCCGGTTAAAGATCCTACCATACTAAATCAGTTAAACAATATCTTAGTAGAAGCTTTTAATCAAGATCCCGCACCAATGGAATTGGTCTTGGCTATCCCTGAGATTTTTGATTATGAAACAGATTATAAAGTAAAATATTCTGGAGAAGGAAAATCAGATTTAGAATTTGCAGATGTTTATATTAAAGGTTACAGAGAGTACTTATTGGATAGACAAGTTGAGGAAATCAATTCAATAGAAAAATTTTTATCTCATAAATTAAAAATTGTAGATGATAACGACATACTTATAAAAGAGTATTCAATATATAAGAGTATTTTATTTGACTGTGACTACAGTGATAATGTTTATCATTTGTGTGATGGAGAATGGTATTTAATACAAAAAGATTTCATTCAGAAACTTTCAGACATTTTAGATCCTCTTTTTATAACAGAACACAATTATCTCCACCAATGTGACCACAAAAGAGAAGATGAATACAATAATTCCGTAAGAGATGCTTTCACAGAAGTAATCTGTTTAGATAAAGAAAACATCTCTCCTAATGGTCAATACAAAGTTGAACCTTGCGATTTAATATTTATTGATAATGATTATTTGGAATTAGCACATATTAAGATTTCGACAAGATCGGCAAGTTTAAGCCATCTCTTCAATCAAGGAGTAAATTCTGTAGAATTGTTAAGAGTAAATGAAGAAGCTCAAAATAAACTGTTAGATCTTGTTCAGGAAAATGATAATATGGAACCATTTATCCGAGAAGGAAAATATCGTGTAAGTTATGGTATTATTTCCAAAAAAGTGAACAAAAAATCAAATGGATTGCCTATTTTCTCTCGTATTAGTCTGTTGAGAATTGTCAATACACTTAAAATGATGAATATTCCTGTTCAGATTTTTTACATTTTTGATAATGTAGACAGAAAAAAATTAGAAGAAGATACAGAGGATTAAAAAAAAAATTATGACACCATCCTACATAGAAGATCATATCAGTCAATTACCAGCGTTGCAAATGCTAATAAAAATGGGCTATACCTATATTTCTCCAGACGAAGCCTTACAACTTCGTGAAGGAAGAAAAACCAATGTTTTGTTGAGAGATATTTTGAAAACGCAACTTCAAAAAATCAACAAAATTGAATATAAAGGACAAACGCACGACTTTTCGGATACCAATGTAGAATTGGCGATTAGCGAGCTGAAGGAACTTCCTATGCATTTAGGGTTCATTAATGCCAATCAGCATTTTTATGATCTCATTACACTCGGTAAAAGTTTTGAGCAAACTATTTATGGTGATCGTAAAAGTTTTTCTTTCAAATACATCGATTGGGAACATCCAGAAAACAATACTTTCCACGTTTCCGAAGAATTTGCAGTTACCCGTTCTCATCGTTCAGACACCTATCGTCCAGATATTGTGTTGTTCATTAATGGGATTCCAATGGTAGTAATAGAATGTAAATCCAACGCCATAAAATCTCCGGTAGAAGAAGGAATTTCGCAACACCTGAGAAACCAACAAGAAGACGGAATTCGGGATTTGTATGTTTATTCCAACTTATTGCTTTCATTGGCGGTAAGTGATGCCAAATATGCCACTACAGCAACACCTACAAAATTTTGGTCGGTTTGGAAAGAGAAATTTACAAATGCTAAAGAAGAAAATGCTTTCTACCAAAATCTCCGCGATCTAAAACAAGCTGAATTGCCCAAAGACATTCATACTGAAGTTTTTAAAACAAGATATTGGAGTACCATCCGATATTTTCAAGAACTCGGCAAATTAGAATTGGCAGTTACCACACAAGACCAATTATTATATAGCATTTGCCATCCAAAACGCTTGTTAGAATTGGTATTTCGTTTTATTCTTTTCGATGAAGGAATTAAAAAAGTAACCCGATACCAACAATATTATGGGATTACCAAAACCATCAAACAAATAGAAAAAACAGATCATAGCGGGAAACGTAAAGGCGGGGTAATCTGGCACACCCAAGGAAGTGGGAAATCGCTCACAATGGTAATGCTTGCCCAACAAATAGCTTTGAGTAAAAAGATTAAAAATCCTAAAATCATCTTGGTAACCGACCGTGTAGATCTCAACACACAGATGACAGAAACCTTTCAGAAATGTAATATTCCTGTGGAGGAAGCGACAACAGGAAAACATTTAATAGAATTGTTGAAAAACAATTCGGATGCAGTCATTACCACTATCATTAATAAATTTAAAGCAGCAGTTAATCAAGAGCCTGAAGGTTTTAGTTCATCAGAGATTTTTGTGTTGATAGATGAAGGACACCGTAGTCAATACAAAACATTCAATGTAAAAATGCAAAAGACTTTTCCTAATGGTTGTTTTATTGCTTTTACTGGAACGCCTCTAATGAAATCAGAGAAAAATACGGCGGATAAATTTGGTGGCGTAATAGATGAATACACCATAAAAGATGCGGTGGAAGATGGTGCGGTTGTGCCTCTATTGTATGAAGGACGGCACAATTCCATTACGGTAAACGAGAAACCTTTAGACAATTTCTTTGATAAAGTTTCTGAACCATTAACTAAATATGGTAAAGCAGGACTAAAAAGAAAATACAGTTCCAAAAATGCGATTAACAAAGCAGATCAAGTTGTCTATGACAGAGCTTGGGACATAAGTGAACATTTTGTTGGTTTTATCCAAAATACAGGATTTAAAGCACAGTTGGTTGCTCCTAACAAAACAACTGCCATTTTATACCGAAAATACCTGAATGAAATAGGAAAAGTATCTTCTGAAGTTGTCATTTCTGCTCCAGATACGAGAGAAAATTATGATGATGCTTTTGAAGAAAATGAAAATTTGGTTCAGTCTTTCTACAAATCAATGATGGACAAATACGGCACACAGGAAAAATATGAAAAATCCATCATCAATGCTTTTAAATATCAAGAAAATCCTGAGATTATTATTGTAGTAGATAAGCTTCTTACGGGGTTTGATGCTCCCAAAAACAGAGTATTATACTTAACGAGAAGTTTGAAAGAACACACTTTGTTGCAAGCCATCGCAAGAGTCAATAGATTAGCAGAAGGTAAAGATTATGGTTTAATTGTGGATTATTATGGGAATTTAGAAAACCTTGACAAAGCCATAGAAATTTATTCGGGTTCAGACGAAATGAATCCTGATGATGTAAAAGGTTCTGTTACGAATGTGAAAGACATCATCAAAGATCTTCCACAAGTACATTCCGAAGTTTGGGATATTTTTTCTGCCATCAAAAATAAATACGATACAGAAGCCTATGCTGTACATTTAAGAGATGAAGAGCAACGTCATCTTTTCTATGAAAAACTATCCAAATTCATTAGATTGTTTAGCTTGGCAATGGCAACTATTGAGTTTAATGATGTAAAAAATGATACGGTTATTGAAAAATACAAAAAAGACAGCAAATTTTTTATTCAGTTAAGGATAGATGTAAAACGCAGGTACTTTGACCAAATAGATTATAAAGCCTATGAATCTCAAGTTCAGAAATTAATAGACAAACACATCACTACCGATGGAGAAATATTAAAAATAACCGAGCCTATAGATATTTTTAATAAACAAGAGCGTGATAATGAAGTGGAAAAATTGATAGGTAAAGCAGCTAAAGCGGATCACATAGCAGCACGTACTTCAAAGGGAATAACCATAAAAATGGATGAAGACCCCATATTTTATAAAAAACTGTCTGAACTGATTAAAGAAACCATCCTAGATTATAAGCAAAGCCGAATAGATGAAACAGAATATCTCAATAAAATTAAAGATATTGAAGAACGCTTCCTAACGGGAAAACAAGACGATGTACCTGCAATAATTGAAGATAAAAAAATAGCAGTAGCATTTTATAATTTTATCAATGCAAAATTATTTACATTTTTAGGAGATAGATTGCAAAATGCAGAAATTGCATTAAAAATTCAAGAATTAATAAAAGATATAACCACAGAAAACAATAAAGCTATTGTTGACTGGAAGTTGAACAAAGAAATTGAAAAGCAAATTTGGAGTGAATTAGATGACTATTTTTATAGCTTATCATTGGAAATGGATCATCAAATTCCTTTTGATATTTTAGATGACTTTGTAGAAGAAGTGATTAAAATAGCTAAAAAGCAAATGGATTAAGGATGAAGATTGAATATAAGTACGGTAAGAAAAATATCGAAGCAGAAGTTATTTATTCGGACAGAAAGACGATTGATTTACGAATTTTTCCTGAAGGTAATATCCAGATTACGGTTCCGAAAAATACGTCAATAGAAAAAGTTATAGAAAAAGTAAAACCAAAATCTAAGTGGATTTTACAACAGCAACGCACATTTGAATTGTTCAGACCATTTACCAAAGAAAGATTATATACTCCTGGAGAAACACATCGTTATCTAGGAAGACAGTATAAATTGGTGATTAATAAAACGGAACAAAATAAAACAGATATTAATTTAGGGAAAGGTTTGTTTACCATTACAACTAAAAATGATAATATAGAACAAATCATTCAAAAATTTTATAAAAGTAAGGCCGATATTATTTTCAAGGAATTGCTAGATCAATTGCTTTCTCAGTTTCCTCAGTTTAATACTTATAACATAAGACTCACTCATCGATTTATGAAAAAACGTTGGGGAAGTTGCTCAATGAATGGCAATATCATATTGAATACAGAGTTGATAAAAGCAAATAAGGCTTGTATAGAGTATGTTATCCTGCACGAGCTTTGCCATTTAATTCATCCCAATCATTCAAAAGATTTTTATAGAACATTAACCGAAGTATTACCTAGCTGGGAGAAAATAAAACTAAATCTGGAAAGAAGCCTGTCTTAAGTGTAAAATATAAAAAGAAATAATTAGCACCTAATTTAGCACCTAATAATAAAAAATCCTGTAAGCCAACATCTTACAGGATTTTTTGTGGAGTTGGAGGGATTCGAACCCTCGTCCAAACAAGCAATACATAAGCTTTCTACATGCTTATTCTGCTATTGGTTTTCGACGGGAAGCAGAGAGCAGACACCCAACTTCCAGCTTATCTTCTGAGGTTTTCGAGCTTTAGCCGAAGCGTCTAAAGCCTTATTTCCGCATTCCTATATCCCAGAATCAAACGCCGCAGAACAGAGCATTTGTGGAATATCTTGCTCCCTTACTAAAATCTTCGGGGAAACGCTTGATCTACTATACTTCGATATTAAGCTGCAAGAGCGAACTCTTCGTTGCCAGTTAAAATTTTGTAGCAAGGGATTATAGAGATCGCGCTACGGTTCTCTGCATGCTTACTTACCCATTGGTCTTGCTGTCGAAACCAGTCAACCCCATGAATAAAGTGAATGCAAAGATAACACTTTTATTCAAATTCAGTTCATATTCTTTCAGTCATTTTAATAATGGGATTTCATGTATTTTATTTGAAGCTTTCTCCTGCTTTCCGTTGCAATTCCTCATTGCGCGGCTCCGCTTCGCTCCGCCGCTCCATTCCGGGATTTTCTCTTCAATCAGGGCTAGGGTGGAAGTGGGTAGTATAAATGATAGACAAAAAAACTTTTAAGCAAAGAACAAAAGCCTGAACAGCAAAAAAATAACCCTCAAAAACAAAAAGTGCCGGAAAAAACCCGACACTTCTATAATTCATCTAAATCCTTTCCTCAATCTTAATCTCAATCTCAGTCTTAACTTCAACCTCATCAATCCCTGTTCTTCAGTAAAATCCATCCCGAAAGCTGAACAGGTTTTTTTATGATTTTATCTTCCCATTGTAATTTATACCAGTACGTTCCTGTAGGAAGAGGTCTTCTGATGTATTTTCCGTCCCAGATCGGCGTTTTGGTGGTCGGTCGGAAAACTTCTTTTCCGTATCGGTCGAAAATACCCCCTTCAAAATTTCCGTATTTGCTGATCTCGCTGAAATCAATCACATCATTGCTTCCGTCACTGTTCGGAGTAATAACGTTTGCCATAAAGAACGTATAATATTCTGTCGTGGTATCGCAGGTTGCTCCTCTGTTTCTTACTCTTATTGAATATTTCGTATTTTTTAGCACCTGGAAAGTGTTCGAAGCCTGCCACGTTACGCCTCCGTCTATGGAATACTCTATAGGTACATTTCCGTTATTTTGTACAATAATCGTTAAAAATGGATCTTTGTAAGTGATTTCTTTAATTTGAGGAGTTACAATATATCCTACCGTTGCAGTAAACGTTTTAGAACAGACTCCGTTACTGATGGTTACCGAATAGGTTCCCTCTGTGTCTACATTAATGGTTTGAGAAGTTGCTCCGGTATTCCATGAATAAGAGTAATTCGGACCGCTTCCTGCATCCAGAATACCTTTGTCCCCCTTACAGATCTCAATATTTTTTAGCATAGAAATAATTTCCGGAACAACCGTGATGGTAATTGTAGCAGGAGTTGTAGCAGAACAGCCGTTTGTCCCGATTCCCGTTACTGTGTACGTTGTGGTGGTTGTCGGGGAAACAATCTGTGTGTTGCCGTTTCCTGTTAATCCCGTCCATGTGTATGTTGCAGCGCCCATTGCTGTAAGAGCAATAGATTCACCTTTACAGATTGATATTTTTGGTGCCGAAACACTGATGATCGGCGGTGTGATGTTCTTAATAACCGTTACAGAACTTTGTTTTACGCATCCGTTGGAAGTCGGGCTTGTAATCGTTAAAGTATAAGTTCCCGCATTATTCACTACCGGAGTTAAGGTATTGGCTCCGGAAACAATATTTCCACCTCCTGTAGCGGTCCATAAAAACGTTGATCCCGGTTGGTATACAGACGCTGTAGCATTTAAAGTAACCTGAGCATTTGTACAGTTAATTTCTGCCGGAGTATTAATATTTACTATAATAGCCGGATCCATTGTAACGGTTGCCGATTTTGTGTACTGACAGCCGTTGGGAGTGGTCACGGTCAAGGTATAAGTTCCTGATGCGGTTACCGTTGTGCTAGCCGTTGTTACTCCGTTTGACCATGAAAAAGTATTTCCCGTTCCGTTTGCACTAGCCGTTAAAACGGTTGAAGCACCTTCGCAGAAATTTAAATTTCCGGAAATCTGAACATTCGGATCTGTTCCCTGAGTGATCGTAACGGAAACAGGATCGCTTGTACAGGTTCCGTTATTGTAGGTTAAAGTATAAGTTCCCGGAGCAGATACGGTGATCGACTGTGTCGTTGCGCCGTTTGACCATGTGTTTCCTGTTGCTGAACCCGAAGTAAGGGTAACAGGATTGTTGTTACAGATTACATTCGATGAAGTGGTAATTGTCGGAATTGGTTTTACATTAACAATTAACTGTAATTCTGCAATTTTCGAACACGAGCCTGATTTTACCAAAACATAAATCGTAGCATTTCCTGAAACATAAGCCGACGGATTTGCAATCGTATTGCTGTTTCCGGCCAATGCATCTGCCTGATTCAGATAATAACTGAATGTTACTCCTGTTGTTGTACTGATGTTCGGTTGCGCTGATGTTAAATTAAATGTTCCGGTATTGTTATTTGAACAGACACTTAAAGATGAATTTTGTACAACAGGCACTGCTCCCTGAACTACTGTCACAGATTTTGTGTACTGGCAGTTGGCAGGAGTATTTACAGTCACCGTATAAGTTCCCGGCACTGAAACTGAAATTGAATTTCCTATGGCACCTGTAGACCATGAATATGTATTTCCTGTTCCGTTAGACGTTGCTGTTAAGGTTGTCGGAGACCCGCAGACAATTAAATTTCCCGTAATCTGAGGATTCGGATCGCTTTCTGCGGTTAATGTTACTGAAACGGGCGCACTCGTACATATTCCGTTGGTGTTGGTTAAAGAATAAGTTCCTCCGGATGTAACCGTGATGGATTGTGTTGTTGCTCCGGTAGACCATGTGTTTCCGGTCGGAACACTTGAAGTAAGCGTTACATTTCCGCCAAAACAGATCGTCAAAGATGAACTTGTAATCGTTGGAGAGGCAAGCTGGGTTACATTGAGTTGAAGCGAAACTACCTTTGAGCACGTTGCTATTTTTACTCTTACATAAATAGTTGCGTTTCCTGATGTATAAGCGGTCGGCGTTGCAATAGTATTTGTATTCCCGGCAATGGCATCTGCCTGATTCACATAATAATCAAAAGTAACTCCTGAAGTCGTGCTTATGTTGGGTTGTGCTGTTGTTAAATTAAAAATTGCTGTACTTGTACTGGAACAATTGTTTAAAGTCGCATTTTGTGCAACAGGAACCGCACCCTGTACAACCGTTACGGATTTTACGTATTGACAGTTTGCCGGAGTTTTTACGGTTACAGTATATGTTCCGGGAGCAGTTACGGTAATTGAAGGAGTTGTAGCTCCGGTAGACCATGAATAGGTGTTTCCTGTTCCTGTTGAAGTTGCAGTAAGGATCGTGGAAGTGTTTTCACATAATGTCAGATTTCCGCTGATCTGCGCATTTGGATCTGTGTCCTGGGTGATGGTAACGGAAGCTTGTGTACTCGTACAGATTCCATTGCTGCTAGTTAAAGTATAAGTTCCGGGAGTCGTTACATTGATAGACTGAGTCGTCGCTCCTGTAGACCATGTGTTGCCTGTCGCATTGTTCGATGTTAAAGTAACATTTCCGTTAGGACATAACTTTGTGGAGGATGCAGTTATAGATACCGTTATACTTTTGTCTTTAAAAACGATAGCATTCGTTTGTTTACAGGAATTAATAGAATTATTGGGATTGTTAGGATCCTGATAACTGATGTTATAATAATAGGTATTGCTCGTATTGACAGTAATAGGTGCGGTGATAGGATTTGTTCCCGTAGCTGCATTGTTCGCTGTACTGTAATAGGAAACATAAAAATTAGGATTTCCGTTTAATATTCCCGGCGATAAGGTACTGAAATTAAATGTAGCAGAACTTCCGCAAATATTGATTTCTCTCGGAGAACTTGCCGTTGGTCCCGGATTTCCCGGTGGCACAAAAGGATTGGGAGCAATCGTGGAATTGGTGAATGGTGAAACGAAAGTTGCCGTTCCTCCCCATGTTAAATTAAAAGTGTAAACTGTTGTAGACCAGTTGTCGATGTATAGATAGTACGTCTGACCCGCAACAACATCCATATATTTACAGTAAGGATCTGTATTTCCTGCGCCGGATGAGGTATTGGTATTCGTCATGTTCATCCCTGTATTGGTGTAATATCCGGAAGCGTTACATCTTACCGGAGTTCCTCTGTTGGAGCAGGTTACATTCGATCCGTAAATCGCCCAGTCATAATCTACCGGTCCGGTAGGAGCGAGGTCAAAAGTAAGCGTTCCGCTGGTGGCGATCGTAAATTTATACCAAACCGAGTGATTTTCGTAAGAAAGGCATCCTCCCAGAGTTTCATTGGTGTTGCCGATTCCTACAGGAGTATAATTAATGCCCGAATTTCCGCAGACGGTAATGGCGGAAACGCAATCTTCCTGTGAAAACACAAAAACAGAAAAGAGCATTACGATAGAAAAGAGTAATTTTTTAAACATGTTGAAGGGAATATGGTTTTACTCGAAATAAATCAAAACTTAGATTCTATAGGCTGTGAAAGCAGAAATGTCCTTATAAAAAAGTAGTAATGGAGTAGGATCATAGCTGTTTGGTTTTAAGCAGTTTAATATAATCTGCAAATCTAAATAAATAAAGAATGTAAAACCATATAATTTGTTGAATAATTTTTTATAAATACACTTAAATTATTACGAATAAAATGTTAAATGCTTTTCTTAATAAATTATTTTGAAAATTTAAGTTATGTAATTTTAAAGATTTTTATTGAATAAAGTTTTGCGGTTTCATAAATAATGTTTACTTTTGCAATCCAAAATGAGATGTAATATATGTTAATAATTCCAGTAAAAGACGGAGAGTCTATCGACAGAGCATTAAAAAAATATAAAAGAAAATTTGATAAAACGGGTACAGTTCGTCAGTTAAGAGCTAGACAACAATTTATCAAGCCTTCTGTAACTTTAAGACAAGCTAGATTAAAGGCTGCTCACAAGCAAAGAAATCTTAGCAAAGAAGAACAGGCTTAAGAATTTTCTTACACACATACTAAATTCACTCTTTAAATGTTTATATTTGAAGAGTGAATTTTTGTTTTATATACTAAATGATGCTGGACAAATTCCTGGAATATTTACAGTTCGAGAAGAGATATTCTCCTCACACCATTACAAGCTACAGAAAAGACCTTGAAGATTTTTCCCATTTCTGCCTGAAGACAGAAGCTTCGGAAGATATTTCCAAAGCGGACAAAAAAATTATAAGAAATTTTATCGTAGAGCTGAGCGAAAATGATATTTCCAAGCGGAGTATCAACCGGAAACTGTCTTCGCTTCGCAGCTTTTACCTTTTTCTTTTAAAGATTGGTGAAATAAAAATTTCTCCCACAGAAAGTATTTCTTCATTAAAATTTTATCCCGAAAAGCAGATTCCGATATCAAAAGAAGAAATGCAAACACTTAATGATCAGGTTTTTGAAGAAATTAACGATATTCTGGATAAATGTATCGTTGAGGTGCTTTATCAGACAGGAATCCGGAAAGCAGAGCTTTGTGGTATGACTTTTGAAAATGTAAACCTTAGCGGAAACGAACTGAAAATAATAGGAAAGGGAAACAAAGAAAGATACATCCCCATCTCCGGAGAACTTTCGGATCTGCTTAAAAGTTATTTGAAAATAAGGAAACCACTGTCTGAATACGATTTGTATTTTTTTGTCAATACCAAAGGCAAAAAACTCACTGAAAAATTTGTTTATGTGGTCGTTAATAAGTACCTTAGTCTTATAACAACAAAAGAAAAAAGAAGTCCTCACATCCTTCGTCACAGCTTTGCTACGCACGTTTTGGATAATGGGGCAGAGATCTCTAAAGTAAAAAAAATATTAGGACATTCCAGCCTTGCAAGTACTCAAGTCTATACGAATGCCAATATTGAACAATTGAAAAAAGTGTTTAATCGGGCTCATCCAAGAGCCTCAAAAAATGACGAATTATGAAGATCACAGTACAATCAATTGGTTTAACTCCACACGAACCACTAGAATCACACATTGAAAAAAAAGTAAGCAAACTGGATACTTTTTATGACAAAATTCAGGAGTGTAAAATATTTTTAAAAGTAGAAAACAACTCGGATAAAGCAAACAAAACGGCCGAGATTATTCTGGCGGTTCCGGGAGACGATATTGTAGTAAAGAAGACCTCTGCAAGTTTTGAGGAAAGTTTAGACCTATGCGTTGATACTGCTAAAAAGCTATTAATCAAGAAAAAAGAAATGGCTTAGAAAAAAAAGTTAAAAAAAGTTATTAAAAAATTTGAGAATTCAAAAAATCCGTTCTATATTTGCACTCGCAAAAAGGGAACAGCGATCTTTTGAATTCTTTTTTAATAATGCTTCCATAGCTCAGTTGGCCAGAGCACGTGATTTGTAATCTCGGGGTCGTGGGTTCGAATCCCTCTGGAAGCTCAATTAATATAAAATATCTGGGGAGATTCCAGAGTGGCTAAATGGGACTGACTGTAACTCAGTTGCTTCGGCTTCGTAGGTTCGAATCCTGCTCTCCCCACATTTTATATTAGAAAAAAGTTGCATAAATAAAGGATTTTCCTTAAGTTTGCACAGCGTTACCAATAATTTTGGAAACAAAATTGCGGAAGTAGCTCAGTTGGTAGAGCGTCAGCCTTCCAAGCTGAATGTCGCGGGTTCGACCCCCGTCTTCCGCTCAAATATCATACTCTTAAAAAGCGTGATTTTTTTTACTACTGATATGGTGTAGAGTAGAGTTTCTCACAACGTTCAGTCCATGTATTAAAATGCTTCCATAGCTCAGTTGGCCAGAGCACGTGATTTGTAATCTCGGGGTCGTGGGTTCGAATCCCTCTGGAAGCTCAATTTAATATAAAATATCTGGGGAGATTCCAGAGTGGCTAAATGGGACTGACTGTAACTCAGTTGCTTCGGCTTCGTAGGTTCGAATCCTGCTCTCCCCACATTTTATATTAGAAAAAAGTTGCATAAATAAAGGATTTTCCTTAAGTTTGCACAGCGTTACCAATAATTTTGGAAACAAAATTGCGGAAGTAGCTCAGTTGGTAGAGCGTCAGCCTTCCAAGCTGAATGTCGCGGGTTCGACCCCCGTCTTCCGCTCAATAAAAATCACGCTTTTTGGTGTGATTTTTTATTTTAAGCCGACTTAGCTCAGCGGTAGAGTGCTTCCTTGGTAAGGAAGAGGTCACGGGTTCAAGTCCCGTAGTTGGCTCTCATTTTATCCCGATTTCTTCGGGATTTTTTTATGTCTGAATTTCATGTCTGAAATTTGTCTGAAATTTTAAAAACTCTCGGGAAAATTAAAAATAGCGAGACTTACCTTCTAGATTCTGTTAAACACTCTGCATAAAAAAGCAATTCGAATTCATTTGATTTTTCAGGATAAAAATTTTCAGAAGTATTCAGTACAAATCTTAAAATTCAATTAAAAGTAATTCCTGCACTTTTGAATTCCTTTACAATCACCAAAAATTTCGTTACATTCGTATAAAATAATTTTCGATGAACATTCTTTTATTGGAAGACGATTTAATTCTTTCAGCGGAACTTTGCAAATTTCTGGAGTCAAATAACTTTACATGCGACAAGATTTATGATGGGGAAACATTTCTTCGCCAGATCAGGAACAGTTCCTACGATTTATATCTTCTGGACATCAATGTTCCGAAAATTAACGGACTGGACGTTTGTCAGACCATCCGTTCTTTCGATAAAAATACGCCCATCATCATTATTTCGGCTTACGGAGATCTTTCCGATAAGAAAGATGCATTTACACGTTTGGCGGATGATTATCTGGTAAAACCATTTCAGTTTGAAGAATTATTATTGCGCATCAATTCTTTGCTGAGAAGAAAAGCGCCTTCTGAGAATATGGATCAGGAAATTATAAGAATCGATGATCTGATAGTAAATAAAACCGAACAGAAAGTCTATCGTGGCGGAAATGAAATTAATCTTACCCTGAAAGAATTTCAGTTGTTGGTTTACCTTGCCGAAGCGCAGGGGAGAACAGTTTCCAAACAGCAGATTACAGAACACGTCTGGGAACATAACTTTAATACCAATACTAATACTGTAGAAGTCTACATCAATTTTTTGCGTAAAAAGATCGATAAAGATTTTAAAGTAAAACTTATCCACACCCGATCGGGTTTTGGATATTATTTAAGCCCGTTATAGAATGTCTTTAAAAAGGAAGATCGCACTTAATCTCAGTATTGCCTTTTCATTGCTTTTCGGTATTGTGATGGTGGTAATTTATATGTCTTTTAATGATTTCCGAAGAGAAGAATTCAAAGAAAGATTCAGGCAGAGACTGGAGTTCACTTCTCATTTCATTGCCAAGTCTAAAGATTTTGAAGAAGAAGCGCCTGTTTTTTTTAATGAAAATTCAGATAACATTCTTTTAAATGAGACGATATTAATTTTCAACGGACAAAAAGAATTGATCTACAGCACGATTAAAGACCGGAATGTAACCTGGGATAATGAACTTCTGAAAGAACTCGACGAAAAAAAAGTAATTTACTCAGAAAAATCAGTTCCCGAAATTTATGCGGCATTAAGAACCATCAACGGCGAAAAATATTATATTTTAACAAGTGCTTTAGATTCCAACGGAAAATCAAAACTGGCGTATCTTAAGTATCTTTTAATAACAGCTTATGTGATGAGTGCGCTTCTCATCGGTTTTTTCAGTTATTATTTCATGGGGCAGTTTTTAAAACCTCTGGAAGATCTTAATCAGGAAATTTCTGAAGTTACGGCACATAAATTAACAACACAGATTCCGGTTCGTAATTCTAACGATGAGATTGATGTTCTCGCAAAATCATTCAATACGATGATTGCAAGGTTGGACGACGTTTTCCAGTCGCAGAAAGATTTTACCGCAAGTGCTTCCCACGAAATACGGACTCCTATTACAAGAATGGCTTTTCAGCTTGAAAATTTAATAAAATTCGGAAAACATTCTCCTGAAACTTTATCATCCTTACGGCAGATTCAAAGGGATGTGTATCAGCTTTCGGATCTTACCAATTCACTTTTGCTGCTTACCAAATTCGACAGGGAAAATATCCAGAGCATTTACGAAGAGGTAAGAATTGATGAAGTTATTTTTGAATCCTTTGAAGCAGTTGAAAAAAGCTACCCCAAATTAAAACTGGATTTTCTGATCTCCGAAGATACTTCTGAAGATGCACTTTTAACCATTAAAGGAATCCAGTCTTTACTCGATATTGTTTTCATCAACTTATTTAAAAATGCAGCCATCTATTCCGATGATGTGGAAGTGGATGTACTGATTAAAGAAAATGACGAACATCTGATTGTTGATGTCATTTCCCATGGAAATACCATTCCGAAAGAAGAACAGACAAAACTTTTTGAAGCCTTTAAAAGAGGAAAAAATTCTCAGAATATTTCAGGTTCCGGATTGGGTTTAAGAATCGTTAAACGGATTCTCGAATATCACGGCGCTAAAATTACCTATACTTCTCCGGCAGATCTCCTCAATAAGTTCAGTGTGATTTTTGTGAAATAATTTTTTAAATTAATCTAAAAACATTTACGTAATTCGGCTCTTGCGAACGAAAATATTCCCCAAAATTTTAAATAAATCTTTGCAATCTTAACGTTTACATGAATTAAATTAATACTATAATCAACTCGTAACTTAATTTAAATGAGATGATTATATGTTGCTGCTTAACAAATTTAATTTTTTTTTAAGCATTCTTTAAGAGCATTTTAATAGCAGAAAGGCATTTTTGTATCATAAAATCAATAAAATGAACAAATTTGCAGGGCTGTTCATCGTCATTTCCTCATTCATGACGGCACAACAGCAAATGTCGCTTCGGGATTGCGAAGAAGCTTTCCAGAAGAACAATTTACAACTGCTCGCCGAACAGTACAACATCAACATGGCTGATGCAGATATTTTGCAGGCTAAAATCTGGGAACTTCCGCAGCTAAGCGGACAAATCAATGCATACAATCCCGAAGACAGAAAAGTTTTCGATGTGGGACACGCAAAAGGAGCACAGATCACCCAATTAATTTACATGGGGGGCAAAAAGAAGAATGAAATTGCCTTCGCAAAATCCAATAAGGAACTGGCGCAACTTCAGTTTGCCCAGCTTTTGGTCGATCTCAAATCCCAGCTTCGTTCCACTTACTTTGAACTTTACTACGAAAAACTAAAACTCGACAATACCAATAAGCAATTGGGTTACATGAACGATCTTTTGGCTGCCTACAAAATACAGTCTGCCAAAGGAAATGTTTCGCTGAAAGACGAAGTTAGACTACAAAGTATTGTCATTCAGTTAAATAACGATAAAGTAGGAATCAATAAAAATATTCTTGAATTTGAACAGACTCTGAAACTTCTTACAGGAGTCACCGAAGATATTGAACCACAGCTTTCCGATTCCGAAGCGAAAGAAATTCTTGCCGCTCAGCCTTTCGGCGACGAAGCGGAACTTCAGAAAAAAGCACTCGAAAACAATGCCGATTATCAATATAATTTAAAATTGATCGACAACAGTAAATTATATGCGCAATGGCAGAAATCTTTAAACGTTCCCGATCTTAATCTCGGAGCAGGATGGGATCAGAATGGCGGAACCTTCAAAAATGAAGTCAATCTGATGGTCGGAATTCCTCTTCCGCTTTGGAAATCCAATAAGGGAAATGTGGATAAAGCCAATTTTGCCATTCAGCAGAATCAGAAAAATGCAGAATTTCAGAAGCTGAACCTTGAAACAAAAGTACAGTCGGCTTACAAAATCTGGAAAACACAATACGATCAGCTCAGTCAGATTAAATCTACCGATCTTAATAATATGGAACTGGTCTACAACGGGATGCTGAATAATTTCAGAAAAGGCAACATCAGTCTTATTGAGTTTACAGACTTTATGGACAGTTACCGCGAAACGGCACTTCAGATTTACGATATGAAAAACGGGATCATGCAGTCTGCAGAACAATTGAATCAACTAGTACAAACGAAAATCTTCTATTAAACATGAAAAATTATATAATTCCGGTAATGATTGCCCTGTCTGTTTTATCTTGCTCCAAAAAAGAGGAAGAAGCAAAACCGCAGGCAAAAAAAGGATTTGAACTGAGCAACACCATGCTGAATTCAATCGATTTAGCAAAAGTTGAAAAGAAATATATAGAAGACGATTACAATTTCTACGGAAAGATTTCGGCAGACAAAAACAGCTACATCGATGTCTATCCTTTGGTCGGCGGAAATGTTTTAAGTGTGAATGTAGAGCTGGGCGATCATGTAACAAAAGGTCAGGTTCTCGCCACCATACGAAGTACAGAATTGGCGGAAGTGCAGAAAGATGTGAGCGATGCAAAAACAGATTTAGTCGTTGCCCAGAACAATCTTCGCGTTGCCAAAGAAATGTACGAAGGAAAACTGAATACAGAAAGAGACGTTCTGGAAGCCAAAAGTCAGCTTCAGAAAGCACAGGATCAGTTGCAGCGGGCAAGTGCAGTGAGTACAGTGTATAATGTGAAAAAAGGAAATATCTACAGCGTTGTTGCTCCAATCAGCGGATATATTGTGCAGAAAAACATCAATAAAGATATGCAGCTCAGAAGTGACCGAAGCGATAATATCTTTGATGTTGCCAATACCACCAACGTTTGGGCAATCATGAACGTGAATGAATCTGATATTGATAAAATCAGCCTCGGAATGAAAGCACAGGTTTCCACATTATCGTATCCGGATAAGGTTTTTGACGGAAAGATTGATAAAATTTTCAAAATCATTGATCCTCAAACCAATGCGATGCAGGCAAGAGTAGTACTTGATAACCAGAACGGATTGCTGATTCCGGAAAGCAAAGCGACGATTAAAGTGACGAGTTCGGAGAATAAAACTGCACTTACAGTTCCTTCCAAAGCCGTTATTTTTGATGATAACAGAAGTTTTGTGGTGATTTATAAATCCAGAACCGATGTAAAAGTGAAAGAAATAAAAGTTCTGAAACAGGTAGGAGACATTACCTATGTTTCCGAAGGGTTATCCGAAGGAGAACAGGTAATCACAAACAATCAGTTGTTGATTTATCGCTCTTTGAATAGCTGATTTTATTTAAACCATTAAGATTTTATTAAGAAGTTAAGTCGAATTAAGAAATATCTGAAGATATTTTAGACATCGGTTTTTAAAATTGTTTACAAGTCACTTAATAATTCCTAACTCTTAATGGTTAAAATCAAAGATCTTCGCTGAGTGAAACGCCTTTGCGAACAAGAATATGCAGAAGAAGATAATCACTAAAATCTTTGTGAACTTTGCGTTAAAAAAATATCATCAAAAAATCCATCATGAACAAATTCATTAAAAATATCATTGCTTTTTCGTTAAAAAATAAAGCATTCACCTTTATTTGGGTAGCGATTCTGGCGGTTTCGGGATTCATCAGCTTCAAAAATATGCCCATTGAAGCCTTTCCCGATGTTACCAATACCCAAATTGTCATCATTACCCAATGGAACGGGCGAAGTGCCGAAGAAGTAGAACGTTTCGTTACCACACCTATTGAACTCGCAATGAGTCCGGTTCAGAAGAAAACCAGTGTAAGAAGTACCACGATGTTCGGACTTTCCATTGTTAAGATTCTGTTTGACGATGGAGTAGACGATATTTTTGCCAGGAATCAGGTCAATAATCAGCTTCGGACCGTGAGTCTTCCTGATGAAGTGGATCCCGAAGTACAGCCGCCTTACGGACCGACCGGAGAAATTTTCAGGTATACTTTACAGAGCAAAACCAAAGATTCCAGAGAACTGTTAACCTTACAAAACTGGGTAATCGACCGTGCTTTGAGAGGAGTTCCCGGTGTTGCAGACATCAATGTTTTCGGAGGTCAGGACAAAGTGTTCGAATTAAGCATCGATCCGAGAGCATTAGATAAATACAATTTAACGCCGCTTCAGGTATATGATGCCGTTACAAAAAGTAATTTGAATGTCGGCGGTGATGTTATTGAGAAAAACGGACAGGCTTATGTGGTGCGTGGAATCGGTCTGGTAAAATCTGTCGCCGATATCGGAAATATTACCATCCAGAACGACAGCGGAAACCCTGTTCTTGTTAAAAATGTTGCAGAAGTACACGAAAGCTCGATGCCAAGAGTAGGACAGGCGGGACTCAATCATCAGGAAGATACTGTTGAAGGAATTGTCGTGATGCGAAAAGGAGAAAATCCGCGTGAAGTTTTGGTCGGCGTAAAAGCAAAAATTAAAGAACTCAACGAAAAAGTGCTGCCGAAGGATGTAAAAATGGTCACTTTTTACGATCGTGATAATCTGATGGATTTCACCACGCACACTGTAATGCACAACCTTATAGAAGGAATTGTTCTGGTTACGGTAATTGTTTTGATTTTCATGGCAGACTGGAGAACAACGGTTATCGTTTCTATCATCATTCCTTTATCCTTATTATTTGCCTTTTTATGTCTGAAACTCGCGGGAATGAGCGCAAATTTACTTTCACTCGGCGCGGTAGATTTCGGAATTATCATTGACGGAGCCGTCGTCATGGTGGAAGGACTTTTTGTGATGCTCGACCATAAAGCCCACAAATACGGTAATGAAAAATTCAATAAACTGGCAAAAGCAGGCTGGATCAAGCAGACGGGAACAGGTCTTGGAAAAGCAATCTTCTTTTCAAAATTAATAATCATTACTTCCCTGATCCCGATTTTCTCATTCCAGAAAGTGGAAGGAAAAATGTTTTCGCCATTGGCTTTTACGTTAGGTTTTGCTTTAATGGGCGCTTTAATTTTCACTTTAACGCTCGTTCCGGTGCTTTCGCACATCCTTTTAAATAAAAATGTAAAGGAAAAAAATAATCCGTTCGTGAATTTCTGGGACAGAATTGTTTTAAAAGGATTCAATTTTACTTTTAAACATAAAAAACTCAGCTTAATTGTTTCTCTGTCGTTTTTAGCGGTGACTTTATTTTCAGGGAAATTTTTAGGAACCGAATTTTTACCGCAGTTAAATGAAGGTTCATTGTGGATTACTGCCGAAATGCCGATGAGCTCATCATTAAAAGAATCTTTAAATACAGCCGATCTTCTTAAAAAAGACATCATGAGTTTCCCGGAAGTTACAGATGTTCTCGCGCAGACGGGAAGAAGTAATGACGGAACCGACCCGAATGGTTTTGGATTCGTACAGTTTGCCGTGAATCTTAAACCCAAAGAAGAGTGGAAACGGAACATCACTTATGAAGAACTGATTGAAGAAATCGATAAAAAATTAAGAAACTATCAGGGAATTACATTCAATTATTCCCAGCCGATTTCAGACAACGTGGCTGAAGCAGTAGCCGGTTTCAAAGCAGAAAACGGAATTAAAATCTACGGAGACAACCTTCAGACTTTGGATGTGCTTGCCGAAAAAGTTTTAAAAGAGGTAAAAGATATTAAAGGCGTAAAAGATGCCGGAATTATTAAAAATATCGGTCAGCCGGAAGTAAGCGTGGTTCTCGACAGAGATAAAATGGCGGCTTACGGAGTAATGCCCGATGATGCGCAGTCGGTTCTGGAGATGGCTTTCGGAGGTAAGACCGCTTCGGAAATGTTTGATGGCGAAAGAAAATTCCCGATTCGTCTCCGTTATTCGCAGGAGTACAGGAAGGATGAAAATGATATTGCAGCCTTAATGGTTCCTACGCAGGACGGTGCTAAAATTCCGTTAAAAGAAATCAGCACGATTGAAAAAGACAACGGAGCTGCATTTATTTACAGAGATGATATTAAAAGATATATCGGGATTAAATTTTCCATCCGCGACCGTGATTTGGGAAGTACGATTGCCGATGCGCAGAAAGCTGTTTCTAAAATTGATCTTCCGGACGGATATTCTGTAGGATGGACCGGTCAGTTTGAAAATCAGCAGAGAGCTTCAAAACGATTGACGCAGGTTGTTCCCATCAGTATTTTGGGAATTTTCTTCCTTTTATTTATTCTTTTCGGAAACATAAAAGATTCTTTACTGGTTTTGGCAAACGTACCTTTTGCTTTAATTGGCGGAATTATCGCATTGCACGTTACCGGAATTAATTTTGGAATTTCAGCCGGAGTCGGAATGATTGCCCTTTTGGGAATCTGTATTCAGAACGGAGTCATCCTCATCACAGAATTTCATCAAAATGTTAAAAACGGAATGGATCTGGACAGCTCACTGCTGAATGGGGTGAAATCCAGAACGCGTCCTGTGATTATGACGGCTTTAATGGCATCCATCGGATTAATGCCTGCTGCTTTATCCACAGGAATCGGATCAGAATCCCAAAAACCTTTGGCAATCGTCATTATCGGCGGATTAATAACGGCAACTGTTTTAACCCTGCTGATTTTCCCGATTATTTTCTGGATTTTCAACCGAACTAAAAAATCTCAACAGATCTGATCATTTCTTTCAATTATATTTTAAACTCATTTTAAATTTAACCGCAAGAGAGACAAAAGACTTTATTGGATTTATTTAAAGGATTTCAAAAGTCTGCAAAGAGAAAAAATCTTTGATTTTTTAAACTTATGCGCTCTTTTTTCCATTTAAGAAGTAAACTTAAACAACTAAAGGGTTACAATCTTTTGCATCTTTTGCGGTAAAAAAATTTAGACAAGTTTTACTTTAACCTTTTATTTAACCACAGGTGGCAAAAGATATTTAAATAAGATAACTAAAACTTTAAAGAAAGAGTTTATGTTTTCTTTTCTTTACCTTAATAATAAACTATCAATATATTTTCGAAATCTTTTGCCTTTGCGGCTAATAAACATTCGGTTAAAAAAGAATCGCGGAAAACTTTGTTTTCCGCGATTCTCGCTATTGAAATAATTATTATGAGTTTAGAATCCTAATCCCACAGCAAAACCTCTTACTGCATTTGGGAAATCTGAAACCGCAGTTGCAGCTCCCGTTGAAGTATTAATGCTGTATACTTTTGTGGCAGTTCCCACTGTTGCCAGTAAATACGCTTTTTGGCTCATGCTTCCGATATCGAAACCGTTCGCACTGGTAATATTGATTCCTAAAGAACCTGTCTCTACCAGAGTTCCATTGTTCGGTGGATTTTGTTGGTACAATTTGTCTGTATTATGATCGATAACGAATAAAGTCGTTGAAGTAGCTCCTGCAAAATTATTGGTATAAGCAGCCGCTCCGATCATTGGAGTTCCCGGATTCAGCATTCCGTCTGCTGCCGTTATTCCGCCTGTTACAGGATCAAGACGAAGATTTTGTCCCGTGTTGCTCACAACTCTGATCTTATCAACCGTCGGATTAAAATCAAATCCGAAATCTGTTCCGGCAAGTAAAGTTGCAAAAGGAGAAGTTCCCACTGCAGTTGCAGCTCCTGTTCCTAAGTTAATTGTATAGAGTCTGCTTGAACTTCCCAAAGCATAAAGCTGTCCGTTCAAAGGTCTGAAATCTATTCCTAAAATACTTTCACCACTCTGAAGTCCTGTAATTCCCTTTGAAACCGGCATCGGACTGTTCGGATTGAAGATCTGAAGGTTGTTTGAATTATCCACAGCATAAGCAACCGGTTCTGTAGGAATCGCAAGATCAATGATCTGTTGCTGAAGCATCCCGATGTTGGTTGCTTTACCTGTACTCAGATCCAATAAATGCAGATTGCTGTTTAAAGCTAATAATGCTACACCGTTATCATATTTAATATCAAAAGCAGCCTGTCCTGTAAAAGTAGTTCCCAGACTTCCGACTTCTACCAATGTTCCGTTGTTCGGAGGATCCTGCTTAAATAACTTTCCGGAAGTCATATCAATATCATACAGAACCGTGCTTGTAGCTCCGGATTTGCTGTTGGTATAAGCAACCCCTGTTATAGCAGGCGTTCCGCCTCCGTTAATGTTCATATCGGTTGCAGCAACCGCTCCTGTTTCCGGATGAAGTCTTAAATTCTGCCCTGTATTGCTTACTAAACGAATTCTGTCTACGGTAGGATTAAAATCAATTGACGCAATTGTTCCTGAAACAGCCGGTGAAAATGCTGTTGTGCTTACCGCTCTTGCGGAAGCGTTGGAAGTGTTGATGATGTAAAGCTTACTTGCACTGGATAAAGCGTAAAGCTCTCCTGTTGCAGGTCTGAAATCGATACTCATCAGTTTTTCGCCTGAAACTACTCCTGTAACAGCGGTTTTAGAAGTAAACATTTTGGGATTGTTGGCATTGAAGGCAACAAGTTCGTTGTTCGCCGTAAGTCCGTAAGCCATAAGATCGGGACCCTGAACAGGCATATTCATGTCTGTGGACATCATATCATCGGAATCATCACACGAAAATAAGATGATGGTGCTGAACAGTACGGTACATAAATGTAATAATTTTCTCATAATATATTATTTTAATGGTTCATATTTCCATCTACGATAAAAGATATATTATGGTTTTGCTTTACTGTATTTTTTCTCAATATTATTTTTTTCATCTATTTTATTGCATTCATAATTAAAGAGATAGTTTATATTTTGGCTAAAAGGTTTATTCCGGATTTTCTAAATTGAGAAATTTGTGTAAATTTGCAATCTCAATACATTGAAATATAAGGTTTGTACTTCATTGGATTTGAATATTGAAACTTTTTTTAATAAAAAGGTTTTGGTATTTAAAAATTCATTATATTTGCACACCGAAAATTTGAAAAACAATAAATAAATAATTTTAAATCATGGCAAAGGAAACGTTTAATCGTAACAAACCACACTTGAACATTGGTACTATTGGTCACGTTGACCATGGTAAAACTACTCTTACAGCTGCTATTTCTGCTGTATTAGCTAGCAAAGGTCTTGCTGAGAAAAAAGACTTCTCTGCAATTGACTCTGCTCCAGAAGAAAAAGAAAGAGGTATTACTATCAATACAGCTCACATCGAATACGAAACTGAGAAAAGACACTATGCTCACGTTGACTGCCCAGGTCACGCGGATTATGTAAAGAACATGGTAACTGGTGCTGCTCAGATGGATGGAGCTATCGTGGTATGTGCTGCGACTGACGGACCAATGCCTCAAACAAGAGAACACATTCTACTTTGCCGTCAGGTAAACGTACCAAGAATCGTTGTTTTCATGAATAAAGTTGACATGGTAGATGATGCTGAGTTGTTAGAGCTTGTTGAAATGGAGCTTAGAGACTTATTATCTACTTATGAATTCGACGGAGATAACTCTCCAGTAATCCAAGGTTCTGCATTAGGAGCTCTTACTGCTGCTACTGAAGGTAACTCTGATGACAAGTGGTTCAAAACTGTTGAGCAGTTAATGGATGCTGTTGACGAGTGGATCGAAGAGCCAACAAGAGATACAGATAAGCCATTCTTGATGCCAATCGAAGACGTATTCTCTATTACAGGTAGAGGTACTGTAGCAACTGGTAGAATCGAGGCTGGTATCATCAACACTGGTGATCCTGTAGATATCGTAGGTATGGGGGATGAAAAATTAACTTCTACAATTACAGGAGTTGAGATGTTCAGAAAAATCTTAGATAGAGGTGAAGCTGGTGATAACGTAGGTCTATTGTTGAGAGGTATTGAAAAAACTGACATCAAGAGAGGTATGGTTATCGCTAAGAAAGACTCTGTGAAGCCACACAAAAAATTCAAAGCATCTGTTTATATCCTTTCTAAAGAAGAAGGTGGACGTCACACTCCATTCCACAACAAATACCGTCCTCAGTTCTACGTAAGAACTACTGACGTTACAGGTGAGATCTTCTTACCAGAAGGTGTAGAAATGGTAATGCCTGGTGATAACTTAGAGATCACTGTAGAATTGTTACAACCAATCGCTCTTAACGAGGGTCTTAGATTCGCGATCAGAGAAGGAGGTAGAACAGTTGGTTCAGGTCAGGTAACTGAAATCTTAGACTAATCATCTAACACAATATAAAAGCTTCCGTAAGGAACTTCTTTACGGAAGCTTTTTTTAACTACGGGCATCGTCCAATGGTAGGATACCGGTCTCCAAAACCGTTGATCAGGGTTCGAATCCTTGTGCCCGTGCAAATAACAATTATGAGTTCATTTGTCGATTTTTTAAAAGGTTCTTATAACGAATTCAGACATAAAGTTGAATGGCCAAAGTGGTCTGATCTGCAATCTTCTACAATTGTAGTAACTGTTGCAACAGTGATCTTGGCGTTATTTACTTTTGGAGTTGATGAATTGTTTTCTAAAGCAATCAGCAACATCATTGGAATGCTAATCAACTTGTTCAATTAATAATAAAAGTATTTTCCCAATAATGAGCGAATTGAAATGGTATGTGCTGAAAGCGATCAGCGGACAGGAAAATAAAGTGAAAAACTACATTGAGACGGAAATCAAGCGTTTAGGGTTTGAACAGTACGTTACTCAGGTAGTTATTCCTATGGAAAAGGTTATTCAGATCAGAAACGGTAAAAAAGTTCCTAAAGAAAGACCTTACTATCCTGGATACTTAATGATTGAAGCTGATTTGATGGGAGAAATTCCTCACGTTATCAAAAACATTCCGGGAGTTATTTCTTTCTTAAGCTTAACAAAAGGAGGAGATCCTGTTCCGATGAGAAAATCTGAGGTAAACAGAATGCTGGGAAGAATGGATGAACTTTCTGAATTTGCAAGCGATGTTGAAATCCCTTATGTAGTGGGTGAAAACGTTAAAGTAATAGACGGACCATTCAACGGATTCAACGGAACAGTTGAGAAAATTCTTGAAGATAAAAAGAAAATTGAAGTTTCTGTACTTATCTTCGGTAGAAAAACTCCTATGGAACTTAGCTATATGCAGGTAGAAAAAGTGTAAAAACTTTAAAAAATAATTTAAAAAGACTGTTCGAAAGAATGGTCTTTTTCTTTTTTAATATATTTGATGATGATTCGAACTATTTCATTATATATATTCTTAACATTCCTTCTTTTGTCTGCAATAAACTGTAAAAAGGAAACTTCTTCGCCGCCCTCGGTCACTTCTCCGTTACCTCAAAAGCAAAATGTTGTAATAGCCGTAGATACAACTTTAACTTCGGGAATTGTAGATAATCTTTTAAAGGATCAATCGCAAAACTTGGGGGCTATGCAAAAAGTTTAGTTAATCTGAATAGAAAGAAAGTTCTGTCTTTTACCCCTCGAAGTTGTAGTCTGAAGTTTTTAATTTTCGCATTAAAAGATTCCGCAGCAGCATTGGTGCTTCTTGCTTCAAAATAATTGAGAATATCGTTGTAATGATTTATAATGGTATTCTTTAGTGTAGAAAATGATTTAAAACCCGACTCTTCAACATCCTTAAACCAATGAGCCAACTTCAACATGGCAACGGATTTTGTTATATTTTGATTGTATATTTTTCTTAAACTATCCGATAAATGGTAGATTTTTTCTAAATCGGGATATTCTCTAAACAGGATCTTTACCCGTTTACTTTGATTTTCTGTCCATTTTTCCCTGCTTTTGTAAAGTAAATACCGGCTTCTTGCCAGAAGTTGTTTTCGGGTATCTCCGTTTTCAAAAATATGAATG
>NZ_MVAG01000188.1 GCF_002177115.1 Chryseobacterium mucoviscidosis
AACTGCAAGCGCAGGGCGGAAGTATGATCATGCTGGCGAAAGGCAACCGCAGCCAGCAGGTGACGGATGCCTGTAAAAAACACGGCGGCTTCTACCTCGGCAGTATCGGTGGTCCGGCAGCTGTATTGGCGCAGGGAAGTATTAAGAGCCTGGAATGTGTTGAATATCCGGAACTGGGAATGGAAGCCATCTGGAAAATTGAAGTAGAAGATTTCCCGGCGGTTATCCTTGTGGATGATAAAGGAAATGACTTCTTCCAGCA
>NZ_MVAG01000212.1 GCF_002177115.1 Chryseobacterium mucoviscidosis
GTGAGGCTATTTCTTCATTGGAAAATTTATTATTAAAAGTCTCCTCAAATACTCTGATTTATTTAAATTAATTGAATACTATATATAATTTCTATTAATTAGTGTTTAGTGAACAATAATATTATTAAAAATAATATAATTTAATATATATATTTTTTCTCAAATTCTAAAATAAATATTAATTATAATTTATATCTATATTTAATATAAACTCAATTTGTAGAGATTATTTTACTGAATATAATCTAAAATTTTCAGTATA
>NZ_MVAG01000189.1 GCF_002177115.1 Chryseobacterium mucoviscidosis
TCGTGTTTTTCATCACCACGCTAATGGCTTCGGTGCTGCTGACGATGGCTTTTGAACGGCTCATTGAAGGTCTGGCGTGGTCGGCCATGGCACCGATCTCCTCGAGTATCGCAGCCGCGTTTACCTGGATGCCGCCGGTGGCAGTAACGGTGTGTTATTACGTGTTCTGGTGGCTTCACCTGCTGATTCTGCTGTCTTTCCTTATTTATGTGCCGCAATCGAA
>NZ_MVAG01000183.1 GCF_002177115.1 Chryseobacterium mucoviscidosis
GAATTTTTTTGTTTTAGATATTTTGGTATTTGTTTGGATTTTTGTATTGTTCTCTTTCGTTATATTATTTTTAAAGCTTTAATTTTTTTAATTTATTTTTACTTTGTTATATACTATATTTTTTTTAAGAATGTTTTTTGGTATTTTTCTGATTTTTTTCTATTATATATTCTGTAATTTTTTATTTTAGTATTTTTTTTTTGATTATCTTTATTCAATATTGAAATTTCTTATTATTCTTCAGATATTTTTGAGTTTTAT
>NZ_MVAG01000191.1 GCF_002177115.1 Chryseobacterium mucoviscidosis
CGATCGTGGCTACGAACGCATTGAAGACAAACTACGCGCTTTAGGTGCAAATATTGAGCGTGTGAAAGGCGAGTAATTGTCTGAGAGCTGGCAGCCCCGTTCGCGGGGCTACCGCCAGACCACTCATTTTTTCGGTTTAGTGTAGCTACGCATCAACTGCGTTCTGTCGATAAACTCATGGGTCTGCGGATCATGGTAGCGTGATGGCCAGATAACCCAGGGGTCAGTTCCCAGGGCTTTCGCAATAATCATCTCTCCTT
>NZ_MVAG01000111.1 GCF_002177115.1 Chryseobacterium mucoviscidosis
AGTCCAATGACATCCTCAATCTCTGTACGAACACGCTCTGGATCAGCTGCTGGTAGGTCAATCTTGTTAATGACGGGCAGAATTTCCAAATCATTATCCAATGCTAGATAAACGTTGGCAAGTGTTTGAGCCTCAATCCCTTGGGCCGCATCAACCACCAAGATCGCTCCTTCACAGGCAGCTAGCGAACGCGACACTTCATAGGTAAAGTCCACGTGCCCTGGCGTGTCAATCAAGTGGAAAATATAGGTCTCGCCATC
>NZ_MVAG01000107.1 GCF_002177115.1 Chryseobacterium mucoviscidosis
CATGATCGGCCGGCCTCTTCACACAAAAAAGGATGGGGCCTTGCCCATCCTTTTGCCTATCGTTCAACCGGCTGTGTGTCAGTTGCCGTGATTCCGCGGTGCTTGTCCCGCAAATCCTGCTCGATCTCTTCCAGACTTTTTCCTTTTGTTTCTGTTACTTTAAAGAAGACGAACAGGAAGGCCGCGATTCCAATGGCCGCATAGCACAGAAACAGGTAACTGATGCCCATCGCTTCCATGAGGACCGGAAAACTCAAAGT
>NZ_MVAG01000195.1 GCF_002177115.1 Chryseobacterium mucoviscidosis
TGACAGGTGTATAGTCGAAGTTAAATCCTCCGCCAAGCTGGTTGTCTTCCCTGCTGTATCCCGACTCGGTTGCTGCCGGAATGTCCAGTGTTCCATTCCCGGCCTGATTCGTCGAACTTCCGGTATAATTACGCCACGCGGTATACGGGTCCGTCAAGGTAGGAGGAACTTCCGGCATGTTCACACTGGCTACGATAATTAAAGAAAATATGATTGCAATGTTCGCCAGAATTTTGTAAGGATACCGGATAATTCGCTTC
>NZ_MVAG01000065.1 GCF_002177115.1 Chryseobacterium mucoviscidosis
TGGATCGCGGGCAGATGTACATGATCGGAGACTGACCTCCGACGTTACAGCTTACAAAATTGGGTTCGGATAAAGAAGGTAAAGTCAATGCAATTTATCACAAAGCAATCGGGGAAACTTCGCTGTTTGAAGATTATGTTGAAATTGTGGTGAATTGGGCAAATATGCTGTACCCCGCAGAAAATTCCTTGTTGGAACATGAAATTGTTCCGTTAGACGTTTACAGTCCGCTTGATATGAGAGCACCCGGCGGAAGTACC
>NZ_MVAG01000155.1 GCF_002177115.1 Chryseobacterium mucoviscidosis
TAGAGAGCATGTCCATGCCGGATATTACGACATATGTGGAAGAGATGAACTTCAAATTTATAAGCGGAGATACCAGTCTGGATCAGTTTGACAATTATATTGAGACGTTGAAAAAAATGAACATTGAGCAGGTTATTGCCGGCAGACAGGCGCAATATGACCGGTATAAGGCTGCACAGCAATAAGCTTCCCAAGGGTTGAGAGGTGTGGATTGATTTGATAACCATTAAGGACATTGCCAAACTGGCGGGAGTGAGCT
>NZ_MVAG01000117.1 GCF_002177115.1 Chryseobacterium mucoviscidosis
CCGCCCTGTCACGGCGGAGGTCGCGGGTTCGAGTCCCGTCCGGATCGCAAAAGTTTTCTAAATTTCTTTTAAAAAAAATTGATCCGGTAGTTCAGCTGGTTAGAATGCCGCCCTGTCACGGCGGAGGTCGCGGGTTCGAGTCCCGTCCGGATCGCAAAAAGTCTTCTAAATTTTAGGAGACTTTTTTATTTTTATATTTTCAGAGTAATTTCATAAACTGTAATGTGTGCTTTTCTGAAAAACCTTTTCCTGAATTTTGTATACACATCATTTTTTATATTTCCGAAGTAATCTTAAAATTAAAAAGAACTTATGACCATATTGAATTTCGATTGGAGCAACAAGGCTGCATTAAAAGAAAATCTTTTAAAATGGGCTTACGATGAAAATTTAATCCTTTTGGAAGATGATGAAGATGTTCTTTTTTTTGATAACGAATGGATGGGAACAATTTTTCCGTACATGTTTGACGAAAAATGCATTAAGAGAGATTATATCATCTTTATTCTTAAAAACTATATCAGAGATAGTTTTTCGCGTAGAAGATCACTGGCAGAATTGGAAACCATTCAGGAGCTATTTATCGATGAAATGCAAGATTACTGTTCTGTAAATAATGACCAACTGATTAAAGATGCTATAGCCTATTTTTTACGTTGCAAGACCAGATTAGAGAAAAATAAAAAGATCTGATAAGATATTTTAAATATTCAACTTTGAAGATGATATTCTAAATATAACTTTTCTAAAATAAAATTATTGGCTGTTAAACTTACTGATTACTAAAGGTTTTTTTAGTCAATTCTGCATAGAATGTGATAAAATATGGCGTTTTTTAAAAAGTTTATGAATTAATTTTTTTCGTTTTTTATTAAATATTCAATTATAATTTTAATTTTTTCAATAATAAATTTTTATAAATTAAAGTATTCTTTTTAAATTGATTAAAATATAATGTTTTTCATTGTTTATTTGGTTTAAACTTGTATATTAGACATCAAATCACAAAGTTAAATGAAAATTATTCAATTAATCACAACAGATTGAATAATGTCATTAAAATTATTTCGAAAACCTAAAGTAGTTGCTGTTCTGCAATCTATTCCAAATACATTTTACTGAGCATTTAACTTGTTAGATTATAATAATAAGTATAAAACCTTAACACTATGAGGTTCATTTTTATTGTATGCACATTTTTAATGTCTCCTCTCTTTATGTCTCAGGTAGGGATAAATACACCCAGTCCCGATCCTTCGGCAGCTCTGGATATTGTTGCTAAAGCATCAGATAAAGGTTTACTTATTCCTCGTGTTCCTCTTCAAAACATTACAGATATTACCACAGTGCCTAATCCTGCAGTAAGCCTCCTTGTATACAATACGACTTCAAATGCAGGAATTACCAAAGGATATTATTATTGGGACGGAAGCAAGTGGCTTAGATTTAACGACAGCTCAAAAATTTTTTACGGAAACGCAGATCCAACGATTCCTACTACGAATTCTACCGGAGATATATACGTTAATAATTCCACCGGAACTCTTTTTGTGTATAACGGTAGCAACTGGATTTCGCAAATGTCCGGAACCGAAATCCTTTCTGTAAAAATTATTGCTGCGGACGGTCAGACAGAATTCCCCACTCCATGGAGCATCAGTACTTCCAATACAAAAGTTTACAGAAATGGGGTAAACATAGATTTTCAGGTTCTTTCTTCATTTAATATAAAACTGGAGACCGGAGTATCCTGCTATGCCAACGATGAGATAAAAATTTACAAATTCTTATAAAAATTTTAAAATTAAATAACATGAAAAAGTATCTACAAACTTCCGCAATTTTAGTATTTCTTTTTGCAGCTTCCGGAGCTGTACAAGCACAACAAACAACTGGTGATGTAGCCCAGAACTCTGCTAATGGAGCGGCGCAGGCTCTTAACGGAACTATCAGGGTGATTGATAACAAAGGAACCATCAAATATCTACAGGCTAAAAACGGAATTACAACCCTTACCAATACTACGAATAATGTAACAACAACAACGTGGCAACTGGGAGGAACCCTTACTGATGATACCAGTATAGATCTTAATGGGAAAAAATTTGGTCTTGCCAATGTACTTCAGAATACCAATACCAATCAGGCAGGATCTAATGTTCCGGCAACTTCTGCAACGCTGGGAACTTCGGGATATACGATTCTTGTAAGAGACGAAGCTACAGGAAATGTCTTAAAAATGCTTTCAACAGATCTTGTACAGAGCGGACATGAAAAATTTACTTCAACAGCAGGTCAGACATCTTACAGTTTAACAGGATCTCCTGTGTTACCTACATATTCTCAGGTATGGGTCTACAGAAATGGTGCAAAATTAATTGCTAATGAAGATTATACTGTTTCGGGATCTGCAGTGACACTTGTTCCGAACGGAAGTGCTCCTAATGATTGGTCTGTATTGGCAGGCGATATTATTGAGGTGCAGTACATGAAGTAAGATTGTTCCTAAAACCAATCATTTATTTTCATATTATTGATAAACACGAGATGGGCAAATTATTCGATTTTCTTTTTTTAGTTTTATCTGTTTCGCTCTATTCACAAGTCAGGGTTATTGATAATAAAGGTACCCTTAAACAGGTTGATGAATCGAAATGGATTTTATCCGGGAATAATATTTATAATAAAAACTCCGGAAATGTAGGAATTGGTATATCCAGTCCCTCAGAAAAGCTTGAAGTAAATGGAATTGTAAAATCAGTGGGCGCTGTTTATACCAACTCGGCGCTTTTCAATAAAATTTTATATGCAAATGCTTCCGGTAATGTGAGTCCGCTATCTTTAGGAGCCGGACTTACATTATCCGGAGGTATTCTTAATACAGTGAATAGTGGGACAGTTACAAGTGTAGGACTAAGTATGCCTTCTGCTTTCAGTGTTTCAAATTCTCCGATTACCAATTCGGGAACGATTACCGTCTCCGGTTCGGGAACCATTTCTCAATACATCAGAGGAAATGGCACTTTGGGAAATTTTTCTTTATCCGGTTTAAGCGATGTATCGCTTTCTGCTCTTACAACAGGACAGATTTTACAGTATAATGGTACTTCATGGATAAATATATCACCTAATTCAACGCTTACAAGAGGTAATTTAACGACAACCACTACAGGATTATCTGTAACCGGAGGGACTAATGCCGTTTTGGGCAGTGGAACAGCGGTGGATTACAATTTAGTTACGGGTATCGGTAACCTTGTTTCGGGAACTCAGGGAGTCTTGGGAGGGACAGGAAATGCAAACACATACATTGGTGCAGACGGACAGAAACATTTACTTCCATCTGCCTATTCTTTACCAATTGCAAGTTCTACAACTCTTGGAGGAGTAAAGATTGGTTCAGGAATAAATATTGCTCCAGACGGAACGATTTCCACTTCCAATACGGGAACTGTAACCAATATTGCCACAGGAACAGGACTTACAGGAGGACCCATAACATCTACAGGAACTATATCTTTAAGCAATACTACAGTCACTGCCGGAACTTATGGAACTGCATCTACAACGATTCCTACTTTCACAGTTAATGCACAGGGACAGTTAACAGCAGCCGGAACTTATCCAACATCGGGAATATCAATTGCAGGCGATGTTACAGGAACTTTAGGAGCCTCTACAGTTGCGAAAATTCAGGGAAGAAATGTTGCCAATACAGCACCGACTAACGGACAGACACTAATTTACAATACCACTACAAGCCAGTGGGAACCTAGTAATGATACATTTCCTCAGTTGCTCGTAGATGCTTCAAGAACAACAACATATACTCCTTCTGCTACCTATACAGTGATACCTTATAATAGTACCGCAGTAAATGTAGGAACTTCTTATAATACAACATCAGGAAGTTTTACGGCTCCGGGAACAGGAACCTACCAGATTATAGCAAATAACAGTTTTAATGCAAATACAGCAGCAAATCATTCAATTACAACCAGAATTGTTGTAAACGGTACAACAGATACAGAATCATCCTGTTCGGCATCTCCATATGCAGGAAGCGGAGTTAACATTACAAGCTCTCCGTCAACAGTAGTGAACTTAACAGCCGGACAAACGGTTAATATACAAGTAGGTGGGGAAGTGGGTACTGTTACTGCTTTAACAGGCACAGGGCAGCACAGATTAAAAATTATCAGGTTAAATTAATTCGGATAATTAACCGCGTATACCTTAGATTTCAGTCAATTCATACGATATTTAACATAACTACATTTAATAATTCTTGATTCAAAATATTAACTGTTCACCGTATTTTTACGGTAAATTGATTCTGCATTTTTTTTATCCGATTTTAGGTCTGATATTTGTACTGAGTAGAAAAAAAATTATTGCCCACTTTTATTTATGAAAAACAGACTTGTGAAAAAATCACTTCTTTATGCATTCTTTATCAGCTTAATGATGATTTCCTGTAAAAAAGAAATTGAAAAAATCAGCGACAAAATCAATGACACCACTTCATCAATCAGTGAACCTGATCCTGAGACAGATTCTGTGGTTGTGAAAAAAGATTCCGTAGTTGAAAAAGAATCTTTACCTCCGGCAATGCAGGAAGATGGCTTTTATAATGCTTTTATTTTCCCTAAAGACAAAAAAATAAAAGATTCTTTATTCGGAATCTTCAACAAAAAATATACAGAGAAAGAACGTTATGCTATTTTAGCTTTAAATAGGCTGGATTCCAAAAATAAATGGAATGCAGATACTTTGGTAGTTCCTGCAAAAATTGATACTACATTAATGGAGTATTCTCCTTTCCCGATGCAGCTTGATGTGTTGAGTCCGGTAAAGAAATTCGTTATCTTTTCTTATCCTATTCAAGCATACGGAGTGTATTCAAATGGAACTCTTGTGAAGTGGGGACCTACAAGTATGGGAAAGAAAACGGCGAAAACAAAAACAGGTCTTACCTTTGCCAATTGGAAAAAACAACTGGCGATCTCAACTGTAAGCAGCGAGTGGAAATTGCCTTATAATTTCAACATCTTTAACCTCGACGGAATAGGATGGCATCAGTATGACCTTCCGGGTTACCCTGCATCGCATTCATGTCTAAGATTATTGATGAAAGATGCAAAATGGCTTTATGGTTATGCAGATACATGGGTTTTAAATCCGGGAGGAGCGACTACAAAAGCAAAAGGAACGGCTGTAATGGTTTATGGAGATTACGGTTGGGGAAAAAGAAAACCTTGGAGAAAACTTCTTAGCGATCCTAATGCCAACAGCGTTTCTGTGGAAGAAATGACTAAAATGATCGAGCCCAATATCGAAAGAATACTGAAAGAGCAGGATAACAGAGAAAAAGTGGTAGATTCTATAAAAGCGGCAAAAGCTGTATTGGAACAAATGCCGCAAACCACTAAGACCGTTGCTCCTTAATCCAGTTTTTCAAACTGCAGCGTAGATTCTTCTGCGAATTTTCTGAGTTTCAGCATTTCATCTTTTCCTTTATGCTGCCCGAAACGTGCTGCTGCATAGGTAAGTGCAATGCAGAATAACATAATAAAAGATGCGGTAAGTGCCCATGGAAATTCCTGACTTTTAATCTGTTTTTCCACATAATACATGGAAATAAAGACCATCCAGAGAATCGAAAACGCAAAATATAAAAACATAAAAAACGTCCAAACTGCGGAACTGGGTCCGAAAACGCCTCGTATCGCAGTTTTTTCGTCTTCAATTTCAATTCTTAAAGACAATCTTGGCTTCCAGTAGGTTTCGTAATCTGTTTCTACACAGATGGTTGCTACCTCTTTATTAATGTTGCCGGAAAACTCACCTTTATGTTCTTTTAGATATTTTTTCAGATTTTCTGCGTATTCATCTTTGGTTAAATGACTAAACATCTTAAATCGGGGTCTGGTTCTTATTTTGTCCAGCGTAGTTTCTTCGGTTTTCATATCATTCTTGTTCTTGGTAAGGTATCGGATCCTCGAGAGTAAAGCTCAAAGTCATTTGTTTATTTTTTCTTTCAATCAGCATATTGATGGTTTTTCCTTCATCGGATTTCATCATTTCCATGATTTTATTGAGTGTCATGTCCTCTGTTTTTTTGCCATTGATGCTTATTAAACGATCGTCTTTCTGAAGTCCGGCTTTAGCTCCCGGAGAATCTTTACGCACTCCGGCGATGGAAAAAATAGGTTTTAAAACAAAATTATACTGAAGGTTATTATTGATCACTTCAATTCCGTTGGAAGGACTTTCCTTTCTTTTAGCGGGAAGATTAACGACGTCTTTCGTCCATTCCATGCCGTCCTGCTTAAAATCCAGACCGCTCATATTGAAATGAAAAGGATCATCATGACTTCCGTTCTTTTTTAAATACATCTTCTGTTCAGAATAATCGAATGCAACTGTAAAACGCCTCATGATATCTCCGCCAATGGAACCTTTTCTGTTTTCCACCATATTTACGTGCTGAATAGAATATTCATCAGGCATTGCCGTAAGCGGTTTTTCAAATTTAAAATCTCCGAGATACAGGTTGTGAATTCTGCTTCGTTTTCCAAATACATCCCCGTTAAAACCTCTTCCGAGATAATCATCAATATTCGGTCGGTTATATACAAAGTCTTTTATCAAAGCAGGAAACAGCCACATCGGGTCACTGTTTCCCAGATCAATTAATAATTTTGAAGGCTTTCGTTCCCTTGTCATTTCCACATCGGCAATCACATAAGGTTTATTTTTTTCAATACTGATATCGATCTCTTTAAAATTTTTTATTTTTTTCTGAAATAAAGTTTTATCGTTGTAAATGATAATTTTTTTTGATGTATAGTCGATAACAACAGGATGGTCTTTAAAAAAATGATAACCGATAATTCCGTTTACAGGAATTCCTACGTGCGAGGAAATATTAAAATCCTGATCGGTAATAATATACACCGTCATTGAATAGTTTACGAAATTCTTTCCGATTTTTGCAATATTATTATCGGAACGAAATCCGTCGATACTTGCGCTTCCTCCTAAACCGGCAAATTTTATCTTCTCAATATTCTGGAGATTGATTTCTTTATTTTCAAGACTGAAAATAGAAGTTTCTGCGACTCCGGTATCAAGTAAAAAAGTCAGATTTACTCCATTAATATTTACGGGAATAAAAATTAAATTGGCAATAAGTTTAAAAGGGATCACTGTTTTTTTTACATTCTGAATTTCAAAAGAATTCTGAGCACTCATAAAAATGCAGAACAGTACAAACACAAAAAAACACCTCAGTTTCATTTACTGAATTTACTGAATTTATCTTTATCACCAATAAAAAAACATTCCCAAAATGAGAATGTTTGTATTTTGTTTAATAATTTAAAACGAATGTTTAAATTTCGATAATCTTATTTGGAAAAGAAGTCCATCAGATCCATATAATTTTTCTGATTCACTCCATGACCGCTCATATATTCTCTGAACGTAAAATAACAGCTTAAATCATACAAAAGATCTGCCGCTTTTCTTCCCCACTCCAAAGGAATTACCGCATCATCTGTTCCATGAGAGATAAAGAAGCGAAGTCTTTCCAGTTTTTTCTTATCCTTTACAATATCGGTGAGTAACTTTTCTTCCGGATAACTGCTTAAACACGCTACAAGATTGAACATTTCAGGATATTTCAGAGCCAGAGCATAACATAAAATTCCTCCCTGACTGAAACCGCAAAGGTGAGTTTTTCCTTCCGTAATTCCGTAACTGTTTATAATTTTAAGAATACTTTCCGTAACGCTGTTTAAAGATTCTGTAGCCTGTGGAACATCAATAAAATTGTCAGGATTATTAAAATCGATATCATACCATGAAAAGCCTTCAAACTGGGTGTTTCTTGGTGCTCTGAAGCTTACGATAATCCAGTCTTTAGGAAGAGTTTCTCTGAAGCTGAAAAGATCCTGTTCATTGCTTCCGTAGCCATGAAGCATGAAAAGAATCGTGGTGTCGGAACTGATATTTTCGGGTTCTCTTACAATATAATCTAAATTCATACGGCAAAGATAATTATTAATGATGTATCTATTCTTTAGCTCCATCAAAATAAGACCATTTAAAATAGTTGGACAAACTGTCTTAAAGTGCCTGATAAATTAAGACAATATCCAGCCAGAAACAGCGTTATAATTATTTATTGAATTGATATTATTTGCAATTCATTGTTGGAAATTTTTCATAAAAGTTATTTTTATATTGATAAAAAACCTATATTTGGAACATTAAAAATCTATTTGGAGAAATGAAGCAATTTTACAAATCAAAAAGTTTACTTAGACTTTCTTTTTTATTCGCTGTATTATTTTCAGCAATCTTAGTTGTTAATTCTTGTAAGAAAGATGACGATGATGAATTTACAGATCACATTATTCAGTTTGAAGCTAAAATAAATACAAAAGGTCCAAATCCACCTGCAAATCCACCTGTTACAGGAACTTTTTCAACTGTAGTTACACAGATCGGAACAGGGCAGAGTACTACTTTTAATCCTACAGGAACTACATGGTCCAGCGGAGAACAATTTGTAAGCTCAAGTCAGGCTCAGTTGAATTTAGCAGCAAATGCTGTTCTTCCTTATTCAGATTCTGAGCTAATCATCAATATCTATGTAGATGGAGAAGTTGCCAAAACTAAAAAGGTTGTAGGATCGGGTACACAAAGTGCTTCAATTTCTTACAGCTTCTTAGAACTATAAAAAATCATTCAAAATACCAAGACCATCTGAAAAGGTGGTCTTTTTTTATGATGTTACCTAAAAAATCTGGGGCGCAAAATTGAAAATTTTGCGCCCCAGATTTTATACTATTATTAACTTTTAAATCACTTTCACGATAAAATAGCTCTTCTTTCCTTTTTGAAGAAGTAAAAACTTACCGTCAATCAGATCATTTTCATTGGCAGTGTAAACATCATTAATTTTCTGTTTGTTTACGGAAATAGCATTTCCTTTCAGCTCTCTTGTTGCTTCACTTTTAGATTTTAAAAATCCTGATTTTTCAGAAAGCAAATCGATAATATTTACTCCTAAAACATCATTCTTTGCTACCTCTTTCTGAGGAACTCCATCGAAAACTTCAAGAAATGTTTCTTCATCAAGACTTACCAGATCTTCAGCGGTTGAACGTCCGAAAAGAATCTCAGATGCTTTCAATGCCTTCTCGTATTCATCTTTTCCGTGAACCCATGTTGTAACTTCCTCAGCTAATTTTTTCTGTAGCTTTCTTTCGTGTGGAGCCGTTTTATGCTCTTCAATTAAAGTTTCAATTTCTTCCTTCCCTAAAAATGTATAGAATTTAATGAATCTTTCCGCGTCTTCATCCGTTGCATTCAGCCAGAACTGGTAAAATTTATAAGGAGAAGTCTTCTTTTTATCCAGCCAGTAATTTTCTCCGCTTTCAGACTTCCCGAATTTAGAACCGTCGGCTTTTGTAATCAGAGGAACCGTTAATGCAAAAGCTTCGCCCTGTGCTTTTCTTCGGATCAGTTCAGTTCCGGTCGTGATATTTCCCCACTGGTCAGAACCTCCCATCTGAAGTTTAACGCCGTTATTTTGATACAGATGTAAAAAATCATACCCCTGAATCAACTGATACGTAAACTCAGTAAAGCTCATTCCGTCAACACCTGCCTCTCCGGAAAGTCTTTTCTTTACAGAATCTTTCGCCATCATATAGTTTACGGTAATATTTTTTCCTACGTTTTTCGCAAAATCAAGGAAAGAAATATTTTTCATCCAGTCATAATTGTTTACCAGTTCCGCTTTATTCGGCTCGCTTCCCGAAAAATCAAGAAATCTGGAAAGCTGATTTTTAAGACAGTCTACATAATGAAGCAAAGTATCTTCATCCAGAAGATTTCTTTCCGCAGATTTTCCCGAAGGATCACCAATCATTCCTGTTGCACCCCCCACCAAAGCAATCGGTTTATGACCGTGCTGCTGAAAATGAGCTAAAATTTTTATCTGAATAAGACTTCCGATATGTAAAGAATCTGCAGTAGGATCAAAACCGATATAGGCTGTTGTCATTTCCTTATCCAGTTGTTCGTCCGTTCCGGGCATCATGTCGGCAAAAAGCCCGCGCCATTTCAGTTCTTCAATAAAAGAGTTCATTATTTTCTGCTTTAAAATTTAATGTGCAAAGATAATCATTTCGGGGGAATAAGGCGAAGACAGAAACTTTCAATTCAGGATGAAAAACAGGTTGATTTTTTTAGGAGCTGTTTCCTGCTCTCCGCACTCGCTATTTTGTTAGATTTAGGTTTCGGCGGCTTTGCCGCCGAAACCTAAATCTAACAAAATGAGCTCAGACAAATGCTGCGATCAGGGCTAAACTTCGGTCGGTAATACCATTTTTACCAAAAAATCATTTGATTTCCTGCATTGTATTTTCAGCGAAAATCAGTTATATTTGTTACTAATGAACGACGAACAATTATTTCCTCTCATTCAGAAAGCGAAGGAAAAAGACCAGAAAGCGCAGACCAGGCTCATCAACATTTTTTGGGTTGATGTTTTTTCTTTTGTAATGAAAAAAGTTCACGACGAAAATGATGCCGACGAAATCACGGTAAATGTTTTTTCAAAAGTTTTATCAAAGCTGGAAATGTTTGATCCTCATTTTCAGTTTAAAACATGGGTTCTCACCATCGCGCAGAATACCATCATCGATTTTTGGAGAAAAAAAAGCCGCGAAAATCAGGATCCTACGGAAAATTTGGATGAGGTAAAAAACCAGTATGCTAAATCTCCTGAAGAATTGATGATTTCCGAAGAAGAACAAAAGAAAATCATCAAAACAATAGAATCTTTAGATGTCAATTATCAGGAAATCATAAGGTTAAGGTTTTTTGAGGAAAAAAGCATCAAAGAAATAGCTGAAGAATTGGGCATTTCTGTCGCCAATACAAAGGTTCGTGTTATGCGTGCAAAAAAAGTCTTAGCAGAACTGTTGAAAAATAATGAGTTTGACGATCAATAATCACAAACTTTTAAAATCCCGATCTTAGAATTTAAAATATAATTTCCTGAAATTTATCATATTCAGAATAAATTTTCAATAAATGCTGAAAATCATATATGATTAAACGTTTACATTTTCTAAATTCGTATGAAAATTAGAAAATATGACTTTTGGAATTGAGGCAGCAAGCTATTATGTACCTTCATTATATTTGGAAATTAAAAATTTAGCAGAAAAAAGAGGAATCGAACCTGCAAAACTCGAAAAAGGATTGGGGTTGCATAAAATGGGCTTTCCCGATGTTCATGAAGATGCCGCAACTTTCGCAGCAGAAGCATTACTTAAACTCATACAGGATTATAACATCAATCCGAAAGAAATATCAAGAATTTATTTAGGAACAGAAAGCGCTTTGGATGCCGCTAAACCAACCGCTTCTTACGCTATGCAGATGGTAGAAAAAGTTCTCGAAAAAGAATTTGGAGACCGGGTTTTCAGAAACTGTGATGTAGTAGACATGACTTTTGCGTGTATTGGAGCAGTAGATGCGCTTCATAATTCTTTAGATTTTGTAAGAGCAAACCCTGATAAAAAAGCGGTAGTCATTGCAAGTGATTACGCAAAATACGAACTGGCTTCTTCCGGAGAATACACACAGGGTGGAGGAGCAGTTGCGGTTTTAATTTCTTCAAAACCTGATCTCATTGAAATTGAAAACAAGTGGGGAATTGCCACAGAATCGGTCTTTGATTTTTTCAAGCCGCGTCGTCATTTCAAAAAAGAAGACTTAACGAATGCTCCCGAAAGTTTTCCTCAAAAAATAGAAATTTTCACGGATGAACCAGTCTTTGACGGACAATATTCCAACCAGTGTTATCAGGACAGAATTAGAGAAGCTTACAATCATTATAAAGAAATTACAGGACTTAATAAGCCTTACGAAAACTGGAAATATCTGATCTTTCATCTTCCATACGCCTTTCACGGAAAAAGAGTTTTCACAGAAATTTACAGTTTAGAAAACGGGTTGTCTTACGAAACTCCTGAAGAACAGAAAGCAGTGGCAAAATCAGAAGAATACCTTCAGTTTATTAATGATAAAATTGAAAAATCTCAACGTGCATCTTCGGAAATCGGAAATATGTACACTGCTTCCATTTTTATGGCTTTACTTTCTGCTTTACAGACTTCTTTTAACGAAAATGAAGAATTGGCAGGACAGCAAATCGGATTTTTAGGATACGGAAGCGGATCAAAATCCAAAGTTTTTGCCGGAAAAGTTTCAGAAAACTGGAAAAAAGTGGCAGAAAAATGGAATTTATTTGAAAGTTTAAAAAACAGAACAGCAATTGATTTTGAGACCTACGAAAAACTCCACAGAAAACAACTGCAAAATTCAATTAACGAAAACTATAAAGGCTTTGGTTTAACATCAGTAGAACTGGAAAATCCTGTTTTAAAAGGCGCAAGATATTATGATTATCAGGGATAACTAAAAATTAAGAATAATATTAAAACATCTCAATCTGAGGTGTTTTTTTTATTCAAGAAATAAAACTTTATCCTGATAACTTTTCGGCGTTACTCCCACTAATTGCTTAAATACTCTCGTAAAATAATTTGCATCCGAAAAACCTGTCTGATAAGCCGTTTCTTTAATGCTGTTCTGGTTCGCCAAAAGTTCTTTTGCCCGATTGATTCTTTCTTGCAAAATAAACTCATTCGGAGAAGTTCCCAGTTCGTCTTTAAACATTTTAAAGAAATTGGATTTACTTACATAAGCCATTTTTGCAATGCTGTCTATCGATAATTTCTGATGAAGGTTTTTCTTAATATAATCTACGGCAAAACCTATTCTGGATTTGTTTTTAACAATATTTTTCTCCACCATGCTTCTTGCCTGCGTCTGCATCAGACGGATCAGAAGTTCCTTCAAAGCAAAATCTGCCATAATATCCTTTTGTGAATTATCGTCCATCGCAATTCTCATAATATTATTCGTTGCCGAAGCCAGAGACTGATTATTAAACAGAAAATACTCATCCAGTTCAATATTCCATTGCGAAGTTTCATCCACCTTTGGAAGATGATAGTTGAGGTGATTGAGAGAATTCTCTATAAATTCAGGATTCAGGCTAAGAGAAATACACTGGGAAGGCGTTTCATCCGCTTCAGGAAAATCGATCACCATCGTTTCTCCCGGCGAAACCAGAACACTTTCTCCCGGAAAATAATCGAAATAGCCCGTTTTATGATCTATTTTCATGTGCTTTTTCCCGCGAAGCATTGCCGTGAATGCAATCGTTTCAAAATGCAGTTTTACATCGAAAGCAGCCTTATGCGTTTCGTAGATACTGAATTCACAATTGTTTAGATTGAATTTTGTCTGATTTTCAACCAAGTGCATAAGCTGGTTTTCCCTTTTCAATTCAGGAGTTTCTAATAAAATCTTGTTATTGTTCATTTCTAAACATTTTTAATAGCCTGTTTACTCAAATATAGAAAATAATCGGCTTACAAGACTGTTAATGAAATAATAAAATTTTCTGTCTGTACGATTTTGAAGTTTTTTTGTACGATTGTGCTATCAGAATCATTGAAGGAAATGTAATTTGGCAATAGATAAAAATTAAAATTGTACGAATATGAGCACTACAACACAACAACAATCAGAAACATTACTCCAATGGCCTGAATTCAAAAAAAGATATGACAACTACATCAACGGACAATTTACAGCTCCTGTTAACGGACAGTACTTCGATGTAGTTTCTCCCATTGACGGTAAAAATTTCACACAGGCAGCACATTCATCCAAAGAAGACCTTGAATTGGCGGTAAATGCGGCCGAAAAAGCATTCCAAACATGGAAAAATACTTCTTCCACAGAAAGAAGCATCATTTTAAACAAAATTGCCGACAGGATCGAGCAGAATTTAGAATACATCGCAACCGTTGAAACCATCGATAACGGGAAAGCGGTAAGAGAAACTTTAGCCGCAGATATTCCTTTGGCAATTGATCATTTCAGATATTTTGCCTCCGTTATCAGAGCGGAAGAAGGTTCTCATAACGAACTGGATAAAGATACCGTTTCTTTAATCGTTCACGAACCGCTTGGAGTAATCGCACAGATCATTCCATGGAACTTCCCGATCTTAATGGCAGTCTGGAAATTAGCTCCGGCTTTGGCAGCAGGAAACTGCGTCGTTTTAAAACCGGCAGAAAGTACTCCGATTTCCATTATGGTTCTTATGGAACTCATTGGCGATTTGCTTCCGGCAGGAGTGGTAAACATTGTGAACGGTTTCGGAGCAGAGTTGGGAAGAGCTTTGGTAACCAATCCGAAAGTAGCAAAAGCAGCCTTTACAGGATCTACAGCAACCGGTAGACTGGTCATGCAGTACGCAACAGAAAATATCATTCCTGTAACGTTAGAATTGGGTGGGAAGTCTCCAAATGTTTTCTTTAATTCGGTAATGGATGCGGACGATGAATTTTTAGATAAAGCTATTGAAGGCGCAGTTCTTTTTGCTTTAAATCAGGGTGAAATCTGTACCTGTCCTTCAAGATTACTGGTTCAGGAAGACATCGCAGATGCTTTCATTGCCAAAGTAATCGAAAGAGTAAAAGCCATCAAAGTCGGAAACCCTTTAGACAAAACCGTAATGATGGGAGCGCAGGCTTCACAGATCCAGAAAGATAAAATCCTTTCCTACATCAAATTAGGAAAAGAAGAAGGTGCAGAAGTGCTTGTTGGAGGTGATGTAAATCACGTCGGAGAAGGTCTGGAAAACGGATATTATATTCAGCCGACCATCTTTAAAGGAAACAACAGAATGAGAATCTTTCAGGAAGAAATTTTCGGACCTGTTCTGGCGTTCACCACCTTCAAAGACGAAGAAGAAGCATTAAAAATAGCAAACGACACCATTTACGGTCTTGGAGCAGGAGTCTGGACAAGAGATGCGCATCAGCTTTATAACATTCCGCGTCATATTGAAGCAGGAAGAGTTTGGGTAAACCAGTATCACGCATATCCTGCAGGAGCACCTTTCGGAGGATACAAACAGTCGGGAATCGGTCGCGAAAACCACAAAATGATGCTGGATCATTACCGCCAGACCAAAAATATGCTGATTTCCTACAACAAAAACAAACTAGGTTTCTTTTAATCTTAAATATTAGGGCATGCCCGTTTTCCCCGTCTCGGCAACGGGGAAAAACGGTCGGGCTATTCAGGGCTCCACTTCGTTTCGGTGCTCCGTTTCACTCCGCACCGGCTCGTTCCTCGCCGCCCTTCCTATCCCTCACGCGAACAACCATTCGTCCTGATCCGGAATTTTCGGGTGAGTTGAGAAATTTCAATTAAAGATTTCAGGTTTCGGCGAAATGAAATTTCGCCGAAACTTTTAACTTTATGTAAGAAAGATAATAACGAAGGAAGAATCTAAACCTTATTTATAAAGATTTTTTACTTCACTTCTGAACTGTGTTCGTAGACCTTTAATTCACTAAAAATAAAGAAAAATGCAAACAAAAATAGCAAGACTCTCAGCAACCGAAAAAGCTTTGGAAGTCATTTGGGAACTGGAAAAAAAATATGGTGACCTGATGTTTTATCAGGCAGGAGGATGCTGTGAAGGAACGCAGCCGCAGTGTTTTGAAAAAGGAGGATTTTACCCGAGAATGAACGATGCTATGATCGGTACGATTAACAATCATGAATTCTGGATCGATCGTGATCTCTTCGAATACTGGAAATATTCACATTTTACACTCGATGTTGTCGATGGTTTCGGATCGGGCGGATTTTCTTTAGAAACACCTCTGGGGAAAACATTCAAAGTCATTTACAGACTTTTTACGCCGGAAGAACTGGAGAATTTAGAACCGGTGAAACGCAGTGAATAAAAATCTGCTCAATCGGCACAATCTGCGAGATAAAAAAATATAAAGTCTCATGCAGATTTAGCAGATGACGCAGATGTTTAAGTTAAATATTATTCGTGCAATTCGTGAAAAAACATTCGTGCAATTTGTGTTTAGGTACAAAATCAAACCTTCACAAACCTACTCACAAACATAGAAGCTACCAATTGTCCGACTGCATTTAAAACCGTTGCCAAAGGATCAACCAGAGTTCCGATAATCATTACTGCCGGAATTGCTTCCTGTGGTAATTTGTAAACTGAAATCATCAACATTTCTCCAATATATCCTCCGTTCGGAATTCCTCCCGCAACAATGCTTACAAAAACAGTAATTCCCAAAGCTAAAAGAAGATTCATAGGATCAAAAAAGTCTCTTCCGATGATTAAGAATGCCACATAAATCTTAATGATTGACGACATGGAAGAACCGTTTTTATGTAAGGTTGTTCCAATCGGGATCACAATATTTGAAATCTGGCTCGGAATTCCGATTTTTGAAGCTGCCTGTAAATTGGCGGGCATTGTGGCGAAGCTGCTGCAGGTACTCAAAGCGGTTAAAGTAGGGAAAATAGCATTCGTCCAGAAACTTTTAACCCCGTTCTGTCCTTTTGCCATAAACGCATAGAGTGAAAAGAAGACCAGAAAATAGACCACTCCTGCAATATAATACAATCCTAAAGGTTTCGCATAAAATCCGAAAAGCTGAGGTCCCAAAGTCGCCACCTGATACGCAAAATAAGCGCCCAAACCAATCGGAGCAACTTTCATAATCAACAAGAGCAGTTCCTTCATCACTTCATAACCCGAAGCGATAAATGAGCGGAAAGCCTGTCCTTTTTCTCCCGCTTTTCTGGCGGAAAATCCCGTCATGAAGGCAAAAATTAAAAGAGCCAGCATATTTTGTCTTGAAAAAAGCTGTGTAAATTCTCCTACTGTAAAAAATCCGACGATTCTGTTTCCCCAACTGTCATTGCTTGTAGCTTCCTCCACAATTTCAGAACTTCCCGAAACTCCGGAAACCGGAAAAAGATAAACGGCGCAAATCGTAAAAACCGCGGCGGTTAAAATAAAAAACAGAAAGGTAAAAGCCATGGTAACCATTATTTTTCCAAATTTAGACTGCTGCTCTAACGAAGCAATAGAATTGGAAACGGCAAAGAAAACCAGCGGAACTACACTTACAAACAGCAGGTTCAGGAAAATATCTCCCAAAGGTTTTATATAATCCACAATATCGGGAGCCGCAATTCCGATGATGCTTCCGACAGAGATTCCCAACAGTAAAAGTAAAATTCCGGAGTAGTTTTTCAACACTTCTTTCATGCGTTGCTTTTTAACCAAAGATAGCTTAATTTTTAACATTCCGTTATATAAAATTCAGTCATAAAATCCTTAAATTTGAGTAAACATCGTTTCTATGGCTTATATAGATTACTATAAAATTTTAGGCGTAGACAAGAACGCAACGCAGGAAGATATCAAAAAGGCATATCGTAAACTCGCAAGAAAATTACATCCCGATCTTAATCCTGATGACAAGGAAGCCGAAAGACAATTCAAAGAGCTTAATGAAGCCAATGAAGTTCTGAGCAATCCCGAAAACCGTGCAAAGTACGATAAATACGGAGAACACTGGAAGCATGGCGAAGAATATGAAAAAGCCCAGCAACAGCAGCAAAGACAGTATCAAAATCAGGGAGGAAACTTCGGAGGAGGATTTTCGGAAGCGGATTTCGGCGACGGGGAAGATTTTTCAGATTTTTTCCAGAGTATGTTTGGCGGAGCAGGAGGAGGTTTCGGAAGGAATTCAAGAGGAAGTGCGTCGGGAAAATTTAAAGGACAGGATATTCAGGCAGAATTAACTTTAACCTTGAAAGATGCTGCAACAACACATCCTCAGACTTTTGATATCAATGGCAAAAAAGTAAGAATTACGATTCCGGCAGGAGTGTATGACGGTCAGCAGATTAAATTAAAAGGTCACGGAAATCCCGGTTTCAATGGCGGTCCAAATGGAGATTTATACATTACTTTCAATATCACTACTGATCCGAATTTTGAAAGAGCCGGCAATGATCTGAAATCTAAAGTTTCGATTGATCTTTACACTGCAGTTTTAGGCGGTGACGTAAAAGTAAATACTCTCGACGGAAGTGTAAATCTGAAAGTAAAACCTGAAACCCAGAACGGAACAACGGTGAGACTAAAAGGAAAAGGTTTTCCGGTGTACAAAAAAGAGGGAGAATTTGGTGATCTTTTCGTGACGTATGAAGTGAAATTACCGACAAATTTAACTGAAAAGCAGAAAGAACTTTTTGAACAACTTAAAAATTCCTAAGCCATGAGTGAAAGAATATCGCGGGAAGAACTCGTAAAAATATATAACGTAGAAATTACTTTTTTTGATGAACTGGTGAACTCGGGATTACTTACTATTCACACAGAAAATGAAATCCGTTATCTGATGTATGAAGATTTGCCCATGTTTGAAAGATTTACAAACTGGCATTATGATCTGGAAATCAATCTTCCGGGTTTGGAAGTAATCCATGAAATGCTGAAAAAAATGGATGATCTCAGACAGAGGAACCGTGAACTGATGAATAAACTTTCTGCAATTGCAAATAAATATGAGGATGGGTAATTTAGTTGATAGCTGAAGCATCATGATTGATGATTGATGTTTTGGAGTTGTGAAAAAACAATAGATCAATGAAGAGATCATCATTAAATTAAATTTTTCATTTAGCTTTGCATCAGAAATTACTGTTTATGAATGAAGAGAAAAGTATTGTTTTAAAGTCTAAAAGGAAAGACTTCGAAGAAATATATTTCAGCGGAAATCAGGGAAGTTTGTTTTTTTCATCGACTACCAGAGGAAAAACGATTACAACGATTGTAGTTGCCGTTATTTTACTGATTGTTTTTGTTTTCAGAAATGATTTTACCAAAGAAAAAGCGGGAATTTTATATTTTGTAAGTTTTTTGTTTTTGCTGTGTGCGGTTTTTCTTTCTGTAAGCATCAACCAAGTTTCGAGATGGAAAAAGCAGGTTAATAATTACTTGAATAAGCTTGAAAACTGTAAAATCTACGAAATCCGGTTTGATGAAAATTTCTTTACTGTAAATATCGATGGCGAAAAAGAAACCAGCGAATGGAAAGATTTCACTTATTTTGACAGCAATAATGAATTTATTACCGTTGAAGGAAAATACAGTTATATGTTTCCCAGAAAATCAATGAGCGAAAAGGAATACAGCTTCCTGAAGCAGGTTTTAAAGAAAAATATTTCAGAATAAAACAACAAAAAACTCAGAGTGCTTTGCTCTGAGTTTTATTATCATGAAAAGCTGATTAATCCAGCCAGCCCATTTCCTTCATCCAGTCGTCGTTGTAAATTTTTCCAACATATCTGGAACCATGATCGTGAAGAAGAACCACTATCACATCATCTTTCGTGAACTGATCTTTCATCTGTACCAAAGCAGAAATTGCGCTTCCCGCAGAATATCCGCAGAAAATACCTTCTTCTTTAGCCAGTTTTCTTGCATATACTGCTCCGTCCTTATCCGTTACTTTTTCGAAATGATCGATTACAGACATATCATAGTTTTCAGGAAGAATATCTTCGCCAATTCCCTCCGTAATGTAGGTATAAGCATTTCCTAAGTTGATTTCTCCCGTTTCGTGGATCTCTTTTAAAATCGAGCCGTACGTATCTACTCCGATTACCTTAATGTCAGAATTTTTCTCCTTAAAAAATGTTCCGCAGCCTGTAATCGTACCTCCAGTTCCGGCTCCGACAACGAAGTGCGTTAGTTTTCCTTCTGTCTGTTTCCAGATTTCAGGCGCCGTAGACTCGTAATGAGCAGCTCTGTTGGATAAATTGTCGTATTGGTTTACGTACCATCCGTTTTCCGTTTCTTTAGCCAGTCTTTTGGAAACAGAATAGTAAGAACGCGGATCGGTAGGTTTTACATCTGTCGGACAAACGATAACTTCTGCTCCTACAGCGCGAAGAATATCACATTTTTCTTTAGACTGTTTAGAGTTGGTTACAAAAATACATTTGTACCCTTTGATGATCGCGGCAAGAGCCAGTCCCATTCCTGTATTTCCGGATGTTCCTTCGATAATCGTTCCTCCGGGTTTTAATCTTCCATCTTTTTCAGCATCTTCAATCATTTTCAGAGCCATTCTGTCCTTCACAGAGTTCCCCGGATTGAAAGTTTCCACCTTTGCCAAAACCAGTGCCGGAAAATCTTCACCCAAAACTTTATTAAGTTTTACAAGAGGCGTATTTCCGATGGTTTCGAGGATGTTGTTTGCGTATTTCATAAATGTCTTTTAAAGCGTTGCAAAGATACGGCTTTCAGATAATTAATAATTAAAAATGAATAATTAATACTGTTTTCTCAATTTCAACCCCTCAAAACCAACCTTTCCAATCCAAACCCAAACTCTAAAATCCCCTCAAAACCCTCTCACTCTATTTACCTTCTTACGCTCACCCTCTCCAACTCTCCAACTCTCCAACTCTCCAACTCTCCAACTCAATAAGGAGCTGTTTCCCGCTATCCACTGTATCTTTTTTGTTACAGCTTCCTGAACTACGTCCGTAAACCTCCAGTTTATGCTCCAGCCGCAACAAAAAAGGATGTCGTTTCTATCGGGGCTAGGAATTTAGGATTTCAAACAGAATTACACACAAAGAAAATTCCACTCCTTTGGAGGGGTGGCGAAAATTTCAGAAAAATTTTTGACGGGGTGGTCTGAAAAGTATGATTATAAGTCAATGGTGAATTGTCAAAAATTCAATGTCTTGGCTTTATAAAAAAATTCCAGTCTTAAAAAAATTCCATTCACTTACGAAGTAAAATTCACCATTCACTTTTTAATTATACTTAATCGCTTTCACCGGAGAAATCTTACTGATCAGATAACTCGGAATTATTAAAGCCAGTCCTGAAATAATCAGAATTCCGGCAGAAATTGAAATAATGGCAATCGGATTAAGATCTACCGGAACCGTACTTACATAATAATTCTCAGGATTTAAAGTAATTACTCCGAAAATTTTCTGAATCAAAAGCAGTCCGAGACCAATCGCATTTCCGTACAGCAATCCCGGAATCATAATAATTAAAGTATAATTGATAAAAGTGGCTCTGATCTGTGAATTGCTTGCTCCCAAAGTCTTTAAAAGACCGATAGAATTTGTTCTTTCAATAATCAGGATCAGAAGAACCATGATGATATTAATGACCACAACAATCAGCATGATGATGATAATCAGAGCGATATTCGTATCGAAAATACTGATCCAGTCTGTAATTTGAGGATATTTTTCAGTGGCTTTTTCAGCATAATTTTTATAGCCGATGAGTTTCTCAATTTCAGGAAAATCGCTGTCGATATCATTTACATTTTTAAAGAAAATATCCAGTCCGCCGATTTCATCGGGTTTCATATCCTGAATTTTCCGCACATGGTTAATTCCACCCAAAACAAACTGATCGTCGATCATCTTAATATCGGTTTTATAGATTCCTACCACTTCAAATTTTCTGTAAATAGGCTTTTGATCTGCCTTTGAAAATACCGTTACAATGCTGTCCTTCACTTTCAGATGAAGATCATTGGCAATCTTCTGGGAAATAGTAACTCCGTTGTAATAGCCAACTTCCGTAACTTTCGGAGAAGTTCCGGCAACCAGGAATTTTTTAAATCTAAGACTGTCGAAATCTTTTCCTACTCCCTTGAAGATAATTCCGGCAAAATTGTGCTCATTTCGCATGATTCCAGTAACTGTAGCATATTTCTGCACACTTTCCACATCCGGAAGTTCTTTTATTTTCTGGATATTCAGTCCCTGATTATCAAGAACTGAAGTATTGTAGGAGGAGTTTGATCTCGTGGATCTTACAGTAACGTGTCCGCTGAAATCTGCAAGTCTTTCCTTAATCGCTTTCTTAGAACCGAATCCGGTGGAAACGGTAATGAGAGAAACAATAATTCCCAATGCCACAGAAAGTCTGCCGATGAAGATGATAACCCTCGAAAGGTTATTTTTGTTATCTTTGGAAAACGCTATTTTTTTCGAGAAATATAAAGGAAATTTCAAACTTATGAATTTAGATTTCAAAATTAAAAATTTACTTCTTATTTGCCTAATTTTTTTAGGAGTATTCAATCAATATTATTCTCAGGCTCAAGATAAAAAAGATTTTAAAACGGGAGCAGATCAGCCGGAGCTCTATTTGCCTCTGCTGAAAGGAAAAATTGTAGGAGTGGTAACGAACCAGACCGGACTGATGAGCGATAAAACGCACGTTGTGGATTTTTTAGTAAAAAACGGGATCAGAATAAGATCCATCTTCGCGCCGGAACACGGTTTCAGAGGCGATGCAGATGCAGGAGAAAAAGTAAAAAACGGAGTAGACGTGAAAACCGGAATTCCCATCGTATCATTATATGGTAAAAATAAAAAACCGACTCCGGAACAACTGAAAGAAATGGATGTTCTGGTGTTTGATATTCAGGATGTCGGCGTGAGGTTTTACACCTATATTTCAACACTGACCTATCTTATGGAAGCAGCCGCTGAAAATAATATTGAAGTGATTGTTTTAGACAGGCCAAATCCGCATGACGGATATACAGATGGTCCTGTTTTAAAGAAAAAATGGACAAGTTTTGTGGGGATGCATGAAGTTCCGGTTGTATACGGATTGACAATAGGAGAGTACGGAAAAATGGTAAATGGAGAAAAATGGCTGAAAAACGGAGTTCAGGCAAAATACACGTTGATTCCGATGAAAAATTATCATAAAATGTTGCGTTACCAGATTTCAGATAAGCCTTCCCCGAATTTACCCAATGATAAAGCCATCAACTTATACCCAAGTTTATGCTTTTTTGAAGGAACACAGGTTTCCGTGGGAAGAGGAACAGATTTGCCGTTCCAGATTTACGGATCTCCATGGACAAAAAATCTTCCTTATCAGTTTACTCCGAAGCCAAGTGCAGGAGCAAAAGATCCTTTTTTAAACGGAAAATTGTGCTACGGCGAAAACCTTTCAGATTATAGAAAAGACTTAAGAGAACTGAATCTGGACTGGGTAATAAAAGCGTATAAAAACTATAAAAATCCTGATCTGGACTTTTTCCTGAAACCAACCACAGGAAGTAATCTGTGGTTTGATACTTTAGCCGGAACCGATGAGCTGAGAAAACAGATTGTTGCCGGAAAATCAGCTTCGGAAATCAAAGCATCCTGGAAATCAGATTTGGAAAAATTCGAGAAAATCAGAAAGAAATATGTTGTTTACGAAAACTGATGAAATATGAATTGTCAATTGTCAATAGTGAATTCATTTTATTTGTGAATCTAAATTGACAATTGACAATTAAAATTTTTTAATCAAAATTCTGCGGCGGAGTTTTGTCGTCTTTTCCTTTATTCATGATCACAAGACCGATTGACAGACCGATAACGCCCGCTGCCGCAATCATTAAAGCTCTTTCCAGCTTATCTGCCTGATCGTTTCCAAGATAGTTCATCAGAAAAAGAATCCCGAAAGTGATGATGCAGATAATAATATGGTTTTTACCGAATAGTTTCATTGTTTTATTTTAGTTTATAAGAAATCATGACACCGCCTCTGTAAGGAAGAATTTCCCCGCTTTTGTTAAAGCCTTCCGCTACGTCATAACGAGCTCCCGTCGAGCGTACATAGCCTTTATAAAAATCCTGAGAAGTTCCGATTCCTGCATAAATATCCATGTTCCAGTTTTCAGCAAGTTTAAACTGATAGCCCCCTGTAATTCCAACTATGATGGAATAACCTTTTTGATATATATCAGAATATTGGTAGACATTTCCATTTTTCTCATCAATAAAAGTGCCGTCACTCCAGTAATTCCACTTTTGCGCAATAAAGCGGGAACCTGCAATATTTCCTCCGATATACCAATGTTTGAAGGCTTCATCAAAATAATATCTTCCTTCCAGCGAAACGGAGTAATACTGCAATTCATGTCCGGCAAAAGATTTCCACGGAGAAATTAAAACATCGCCCTGTACCGTGAATTTTTTATTTAACTGATGCTCTAATCCTACATTTATAACTCCTACAGGTATTAGCAAAGCATTTCCTTTAAGGTATACACTTTTTTCAGAAGTCGGTTGTGGTTCCTGTTCCTGTGCATTGAGTGTTCCTAAAAAAAACACGGTTAAAATCCCTGCAATCAATCTTATTTTAAGCATTTTATTTTATTTGTTTTAGTAGCTCATCGGCTAAAGTAGAATCTTTCTGAGCCTGTGTTGCCATATTTTTAGACATTTCTGCGTATGTTTTTGCCATTTCTTTATTTCCGGTTAGAAAATAAAGTTTCGCAAGAATATATGTGTTTTCAGAACTTTCGCCTCTCATCACAGATTTTTCAGCCCACTCCGCCGCTTTTTTCAGGGATGATGGGGTTTTTACGTGTTCCGCAAATACCCATGCTGCTTTTAATAATTCATTAGGTTCAAACGCTTCTGAATTTCTGTAATAGGCTAAAGCTGCTTTCTCGTATTCCGGAAAATTCGAATTTTGCTCATAATAGCCAAGTTTTATCTGGTTGAGTTTCAATTCCGCATCATGCTTTCCTACAAGAGGTTCTGCGTTTTTCATGAAGTAATCATCATTGATTTTTTTATTCTGCTGATCGATAGACTGCTCCATAATTTTGCCAAGCTTGATCTGATTGTCAAATTCTTTATACGTTTCTTCCGGTAAAAATTTGATGATTTCAGCTTTTCGGTCTGTAAAAACTTTGTAATTTTTGTCTTCAGTAGATTTTAAGAAAAATAGCAACAGACCAACGTCGTCTTTTGAAAATTCTTCAGTGGCTTTTTTATTTTCAAAATACCTTTCAGATGCCTGTTTGGCAAAATTAAAATCCGAAGAGGAATTGAGTTTCATAATATTGATCAGAAAATCGGGATCTTTTTCACCTTTCGCAAAACGTTCTTTCAGCGAACCTTTTTTGTTGTTAGGAGAATTTACATCCTGCGCCATCGTCAGAAACATACTTTCTTCCATGTAGCCGAAATTCTGGGAAACAAGCTCTCCGTCGCCATTCAGAAAAAGATAAGTAGGATAGGAGCGTACTCCGTATTTTGCCGCAATATCTCTTCCTTCTCCTTTTTCCATATCAAATCTTGCGTTCACAAAATTTGCATTGAAATAATCTCCGACCGATTTCTGTGTAAAAACATTTCTTTCCATCATTTTGCACGGACCGCACCATGAAGCATAGGCATCCAGAAAAACAATCTTTTTTTCTTTTTTTGCCTTTGCAATAAGGTCTTTAAAAGGCAGTTCTTCAAATTTAATGGCTTCCTGAGCAAATGCCGTGATGGCAGAAAATAACAATAAACCGGAGATAATCTTCTTCATTTTTCAAATAAAATTTAAAAAAGCGAAGATACTTAATTTCAACGTAAAGGAGATGCTATTGTGATGGGATTAACTACGATTTAACAATGTGAAATAAAAAATAAAAAAAGTCATCCCAAATGAGATGACTTTAAGTGGTTTCTCCAGGAATCGAACCAGGGACACATGGATTTTCAATCCATTGCTCTACCAACTGAGCTAAGAAACCATTTAATTTTTGCTTCTTTTTTGAAGTGGTGCAAAAGTAATAATAATTATTATTAACCTTGGCAAATTTTATTTAAAACTTTGAAAATAAAACCACCTTTTTACAGGTGGTTTTTTAAGTGGTTTCTCCAGGAATCGAACCAGGGACACATGGATTTTCAATCCATTGCTCTACCAACTGAGCTAAGAAACCATTCTTGTTACTTCGTTGTTTTAAAGTGATGCAAAAGTAGTAAGTTTTAGTATATGAAGCAAGTATTAACAAGACTTTTTTTAACAAAACTTAAAAACCTACTGATTTTCAACTTAATTATTTTCCTGTTCGCGTCTTATCTGTTCGCTCATTTCCTCTAATACAGGCTTAATCGTGCTTTCCGGAAGATCACTTATTCGGATATACATCAGTCCGTCGATCGCATCATTGAAGTTGGGATCTACGTTAAATGCGATAACTTTAGCATTTTGCTTAATGTATTTTTTAATTAAAACAGGCAATCTAAGTTCTGGTTCCAGATCATCAATGATTTTATCCAGCTTGTTCAGATCAGATTCCATTTCTTCGAAAAACAGATGCTTGTCCCTGTCGCGAAGCTTTACTTTGTATTCGTTTCTTGGAGTAATATACTGTGCTACTGCGGAATCATAATAATTCGAACGCATAAACTCGATCATCAGAGATTTGGAAAATTCTGAAAATTTATTGGAAATACTTACACCGCCCATTAAAAATTTATGATCCGGATTTCGTAAACAGACATGCACAATTCCTCTCCATAAAAGAAAAAGCGGAAGCGGCTTCTGCTGGTATTCCTGACAGATGTATGCACGACCCATTTCGATCACTTTTTTGAAAAAAGGATGAATGTCCTGCTCGAATTCAAATAAAGAACTGGTGTAAAAACCTTTGATGCCGGATTTCTTCATCACTTCTTTACCCAAAGCCATTCTGTAAGCTCCTACAAGTTTTTCAGCGGCACTGTCCCAAAGAAAAAGATGATGATAATGTTTGTCGTATTCATCAAGGTCGAACGGCAGATTACTTCCTTCACCCACTGCACGGAAGGTAAGCTCTCGCTGTCTTCCGATTTCCCGCATTATTGAAGGAATTTCTTCGTAAGTGGTAAAATAAACTTCATAATTTCCGTTGCTGAAAAACATCTTATCTGTGCCTTTCAGTTTATTAATGTCTTTTAAAATATCTTCTTTCGGAGTTTCGTCGATGATATTCTGAACGATATTTTCTTCTCTTAGTAAAGGGAATTTTACCGAAAGATTTTTAAGATTGATACTTTGCGCCAAAGATTTTCTCTTTTCGTAGTAAGATTTCATCATATACACCTTACGTTTCAGAAATTCTCCCAGTTCCTCGATGGTTTCCATATCATCCATCGCCTTAACGGTAATAGGTTTTCCGATTCTTATTCTGATCGGTTTTTCCCTGTCGTTCATCATTTCTGCCGGAAGCATCAAGGTCTGCAAATTAGGATGAATTTTCGCTACCTGATAAAAGATCCTGCTGTTTTTTGCATGAAAATACATAGGAACGACCGGCACTTTTGCCATTCTGATGAGCTTTAATGCCGGTTTTTCCCATTCTTTATCCAGAATTTCACCGTAAGGATTGTTCTTATTGGAAACTTCTCCTGCAGGGAAAATTCCTACACAGCCTCCATTTTGCAGGTGCTTTAACGTTTCCCGCATTCCGGAAGAGCTGCTGTATGCTTCTTTTCTGCCTTCAAAAGGGTTTACCGCAATAACGTACGGCTCCATCGGCTTGATCTTTTCCAGAAGGAAATTTCCCATCACCTTAAAATCCGGACGTACTTCTGACAGAACTTTGCACATTAAAATTCCGTCAATCGCGCCAAGCGGATGATTGGATACCAGAATAAACGGTCCCGTTTTCGGAATTTTTGCCAGATCTTCTTCAAAAGCGATATAGCTTAAGTTGCGCTCTCTTACAAATGAGTCGAAAAAGTCTTTGCCTTCCTTGTCTTTTAGTTTGTCGTATAATTTATTTACTTCGTTTATTTTAGCAATGCTCATCACAGCAGATGCTACAGGATTCTTTAAAAATCCTATTTTACTTAAGCCGGAAGCCTTTATCAGATCGTTTTTCGAAATTAAACTCATATTGTGTTTAGTCGCAATTAGTTTTTATTGTGTTACCATTTGAAGCGTATTTTTCGCAATCTGCTCCAATAATACACTTTTTTCCTGGTAAAATTTATCTATGTTCTCTATTTTTGCATTTCTTACGGTAAATAAAGATACATTTTTTATAACTTCTGTTTTAAATACTTTTTGAAGTTCTTCATTTAATTCATCTACGGTATTGAATTTATCTTCAAGACATAAAGCCAATGAAATTGCAGAATTCTGCATCAGGGAAACCTTAATTTTGTACTTGGATAAATATCCGAAAATAAGACTCATATGGTCTTCTGCGATAAATGAAAAGTCTCTTGTGGAAATTTTAAGCAAAGTCTGGTTTTCCTTTAAAATATAAGATTCTTCGCTTTGGTTTTTTTCCGAAGCACCTACTTTTGTTCCTTCCTTTGTAGGATCTACAAAAGATTTTACGTAAAAAGGAATGTTTTTCTGCTGAAGCGGCTGTAATGTTTTCGGGTGAATCACACTTGCTCCGTAATACGCCATTTCAATAGCTTCTTCGTATGAAATATTAGAAAGCAACGTTACATCTTTGAATTTTCTCGGATCTCCCGTCATTACGCCCGGAACGTCTTTCCAGATCGTCATAGCCTCTGCATTTAAGCAATACGCAAAAATCGCGGCAGAATAATCAGAACCCTCTCTTCCTAATGTTACCGTAAAATTGTTATTATCCGAACCGATGAATCCCTGCGTTACGTAGCAGATTTCTTTATTTAAGTTTGAAATAAACTCTTCCGTCTTTGCCCAGTCTACCACACCTTCTCTGTAAGAATTGTCTGTCTTTACATAATCTCTTGCATCTAGCCACTGATTGGTAAACTGAATTTCATTCAAATATTCGCTCACAATTTTCGTAGAAATCATTTCCCCGCAGCTTACCACCTGATCGTAAACAAAATCGTAGTTTGGAGATTTGTTTCTTCTTAAAAAAGAATCAATATCATCAAAAAATAAATTGATTTCCGCAAAAACCGCATGATTTTCGGGAAATAATCCTTCCGCGATCTCAATGTGTTTTCGTTTTATCTTTTCAATTTCAGTTTGATAGTTATCCTTCTTGAAATAAAGTTCTATAACCTTTTCCAACTCATTGGTCGTTTTGCCCATCGCTGAAATTACCAGCAGACATTTGGCAAATCCCTGGCTTTTTAAAACCATGGCTACATTTTTTACACTTTCGGCATCCTTTACCGATGCTCCACCAAACTTGAAAATTTTCATTAAATTGTTAATAATAAAATTGTTAGATAAAATTTGTGGGAATATTTTACGGGTGACAAAATTAGACATTTACAACGAGATATGAAAGAGCAGAATCTTGTCGTAGCCTTAAGATTTTATTAAAATTATCAATAAGCAGAAATTATTCCGATTGCCACAATAAAAAGGGAATGTTAATTCCAGCTTAAGATTTTTTTTAATAGGCTTGTGTCGTTGTATTGTATTGATATACAGTAATTAAGGTCTTTTATTAATTATTCTTTTAAATTGTAATAAATTTTACGAAATTTGGAGAAAACGTAAAAAGCAAAATATGTCAGAGCAACCATTACAGACTTTAGGAGAATTTCTTATTGATAGACAGGATGATTTTCAGTATTCCACGGGAGAGTTTTCCCGTCTCTTGAGTGCAATAAGACTTGCTTCAAAAGTAGTAAACAGAGAAGTAAATAAAGCAGGAATTGTAGACATCGCAGGCGCTGCAGGAAACCAGAATGTACAGGGAGAAGAGCAGCAGAAACTGGATGTAATTGCCAATGAAATTTTTATTACCGCTTTGTCTCAGAGAGAGGTTGTCTGTGGAATCGCTTCCGAAGAAAACGATGATTTCATTGATATTAAATGTGGCGAAAACGGACATTTAAGCAAATATGTGGTGCTGATTGATCCTCTTGACGGTTCTTCGAATATTGATGTAAACGTTTCAGTAGGAACCATTTTCTCAATCTACAGAAGAGTTACAGAGCCCGGAACTCCGGTTCAGTTGGAAGACTTTTTACAGAAAGGCGTTAACCAGATTGCAGCAGGATATGTTATCTATGGATCTTCCACAATGATTGTTTACACCACAGGAAACGGAGTGAACGGATTTACATTAGATCCTTCTCTGGGAACGTATTATCTGTCTCATCCGAATATGACTTTCCCAAAAACAGGGAAAATTTATTCCATTAACGAAGGAAACTATATCAAATTTCCTCAGGGCGTAAAAAATTACCTTAAATATTGCCAGATGGAAGAAGGAGATAGACCATATACTTCAAGATATATTGGTTCGTTGGTAGCAGATTTTCACAGAAATATGCTGAAGGGCGGAATCTATATCTATCCTTCGTATTCGCAGGCTCCGAACGGAAAACTGAGATTGCTGTATGAGTGTAATCCGATGGCATTCCTTGCAGAACAGGCAGGAGGAAAAGCAACAGACGGCTTCAGAAGAATCCTTGAAATTGAACCGACAGAATTGCATCAGAGAATTCCGTTTTTCTGCGGAAGTATTGATATGGTGGAGAAAGCGGAAGAATTTATGCGAATTGACAGTGTAAAATAATGAAAGCAGAATATTCAAGATGTTTACTAGAATTCAAACGCCCGAGTGGAACATCTCGCGGCGTTTTGCTTGAAAAAGAGACCTTTATTCTCGAAATTTCAGAAAATGGAAAAAAAGGAATAGGGGAGTGCGCAATTTTCAGAGGATTAAGTTTTGACGACAGACCGGATTATGAAGGTAAATTAAAATGGCTTTGTGAAAATATTCAGCAGGAAACTGAGTTTTTAAAAGAGGAACTGAAAGAATTTCCTTCCATTTGGTTCGGATACGAACAGGCTGTTCTGAATTTGAAAAATGGTGAAAACCTGTATTTCCCAAGTGATTTTACAGAAGGGAAGACTCCGATCGTCATTAATGGTCTGATCTGGATGGGCGACATCAATTATATGGAAGAGCAGATTCAGGATAAGCTGGAAAAAGGTTTTCACTGCATCAAGCTGAAAATAGGAGTCGACTGGACATCCGAGCATGAGATTCTTCAGAAACTGAGATTAAAATTTTCAAAAGAAAAGCTTGAACTACGCGTTGATGCAAATGGTGGTTTTAATAAAGAGGAAGCAAAAGTCGTTTTACAGCAATTAGCCGATCTACATATTCACTCTATCGAGCAGCCTATAAAAGCAGGAAACTGGAACGATATGGCAGAATTATGTCTTGAAACGCCTACTCCGATTGCTTTGGATGAAGAGCTGATCGGGATTACAGATTTTAATGAAAAAAGAAAATTACTAGAAACCGTAAATCCTCAGTATATCATTTTAAAACCCGCTTTGGCAGGAGGTTTTTCAGGTTCTGATGAATGGATTTCTCTGGCTGAAGAACGCAATATAGGATGGTGGATTACATCAGCACTGGAAAGTAATATCGGGCTGAACGCAATTGCTCAGTATACTTTTACAAAAAAAAGCCCGATGCCGCAAGGATTGGGAACCGGAACTTTATTTGTTAATAATTTCGAATCAAATCTCGATCTGAAAGGAGAATTACTGTGGTTTAAAAATTAGATTTCACAAACAGGATTGTTGTAATGTTCTTCATCCCATGTTCTGCAGCATCTTAATTTAGGATTCCAGTTAAGACAGCCGATGGGAACAATACCTCCTTTGATTGTTTTTAAATCACTCTTCTTAAGTTTTTTTAGATTTTTCATAGAAACATTTTTTTGGTTTTGTAATGTAAATATGAATTTCTTTTTTTTAATGTACAACAACTTTAACTTATATTAACACACATTAAAGTGAATAATATAAGTTAAAGTATATAGAATACATCCAAAGTACATTAGAACTTTGTGTAACTTTCGGAAATTGTTTTGAGATTTTTAATTTGTAGTTTTCAGTCGTATAATCTTAGTGTTTATAAATTAGGTGATTGGCGATTAGATAACATCTTTTACAAAAATCGCTTTCTTAATGTATTCCAAAAATAAAGAAAACTTACTTTTAACCTTTTTCATAATATAAAATGTTAATATTTTTGTGGTAATAAATTTACAATCTTTATGCCAAAAGTCAATGCATAATTTTTATTTTTTTAACATTTTTCTTTAATAAATTGTAAACTGTTGTATAATAGCTGTTTGGAGTTTTTTTTCTTTTATTTTTACTTTTACAGGTATAAATTTCTTTTGTTTTGTTAATTCTTAGAAAGTATTGATGTTATTTTTATTTGAAATTTTAATATCTGCAAAAAATGTAACCCAAAAGAAATGCAAATCCACTATTACTCTTTTGCATTATTATTTCCATAAACCCTCAAAATTTCATAAATTTGCAAATTGCCGTATTATAGAGCAATTAAAAGCGAAATTTAATGGAAGAAGAAAAAAAATCACTCAATTTTATTGAGCAAATTATCGAAGATGATTTGGCAAACGGTCTGGGAAAAGATCAGCTCCGTTTCCGTTTTCCGCCTGAACCAAACGGTTATCTGCATGTAGGTCACACCAAAGCGATCTGCATCAACTTCGGTTTGGGTGAAAAATACAATGCTCCCGTAAACCTTCGTTTCGACGATACGAACCCTGAAAAAGAAGAACAGGAATTTGTAGATTCTATTATGAAAGACGTTGAATGGTTGGGTTTCAAATGGGATAAAGTTTTGTACGCCTCCGATTACTTCCAGCAGCTTTACGATTGGGCAGTTCAGTTAATAAAAGAAGGAAAAGCTTACGTAGATGAGCAGCCTTCTGAAGTGATTACCGAACAGAGAAAAAATCCTGCAGAGCCGGGTGTGGAATCTCCGTTCAGAAACCGTCCTGTTGAAGAATCATTAGATTTATTCGAAAAGATGAAAAACGGCGAATTCGAAAGTGGTTCTATGTCTCTTCGTGCAAAAATCGATATGACTTCACCGAATATGAATATGCGTGATCCTGTGATGTACAGAATTCTGAACAAACCTCACCACAGAACAGGAACCGACTGGAAAATTTATCCGATGTACGACTGGGCGCATGGTGAATCCGATTATATTGAACAAATTTCTCACTCACTGTGTTCTTTAGAGTTTGAAAACCACAGACCTTTATACAACTGGTATTTGGATCAGGTGTACGAAGAAGGAAAAGTGAAAAACAAGCAGAGAGAATTCGCGAGAATGAACGTTTCTTACATGATTACTTCCAAAAGAAAACTACAGAGGCTGATTGCCGAAAATGTAGTAAACGGTTGGGATGATCCGAGAATGCCTACCATTTCCGGAATGAGAAGAAAAGGTTTTACCCCTGCTTCCATCAGGAATTTTATTGAAAAAGTAGGAGTTGCCAAAAGAGAAAATCTTATTGAACTTCAGTTACTGGAATTCTGCGTTCGTGAAGACCTTAATAAAGTCGCAAAACGTGTAATGACGGTTGTGGATCCTGTCAAATTAGTCATTGAAAACTATCCGGAAGGAAAAGAAGAATGGCTGGAAACAGAAAACAATCCTGAACAGGAAAATGCAGGAACAAGAGAAATTCCGTTTTCCAGAGAATTATATATTGAGCGTGAAGACTTTAAAGAAGAAGCAAACAACAAATTCTTCAGACTAAAGTTAGGCGGAGAAGTTCGTCTGAAATCTGCTTACATCATTAAAGGTGAAAGAGTAGAAAAAGACGAAAACGGAAACATTACGACCATTTACGCAACCTACGACGAAAAATCCAAGTCAGGAAGCGGAACAGAAGAAAGTTTAAGAAAAGTAAAAGGAACCATTCATTGGGTATCTGCGAAACACGCAATTCCTGTGGAAGTAAGAAATTACGACAAATTATTCACAGTGGAACAGCCAGATGCAGAGAAAGATGTAGATTTCCTAAACTTTATCAATCCGGATTCTGTAACTACCATTCAGGGATTTGCTGAACCAAGCTTAAAAGATGTGGCAGTTGGAGAACCTCTTCAATTCCAGAGAATTGGCTATTTCACGAAAGATCAGGATTCTACGGATACAAACTTTGTATTCAACAGAACTGTGACGTTAAAAGACTCTTATAAGCCGGAGTAAAAATTCATTGATATTATATAAATGAACAGGGCTTATTTTTAAGCCCTGTTTTTTGTTTTTAACCCTAACGAAACAAAAGTGACCACCAAAAAATGGCGTTATCCGTAAAAAACATTTGCTTCATTAGTGTTTAAAAAAATAATTAAAATTAAAAATTGTGAAACTTATATACTTATACACCAACTCATTCAAAGGGCTTTCAAAAGAAAGCTGGATGCTTGCTTTGGTTATGCTCATCAATCGGGCAGGTTCCATGGTACTTCCTTTTCTGGGAGTTTACATGACCGATCATTTAAAATTCAGTATCGAAAATACTGGAGTTGTACTCAGCTTTTTCGGAATCGGTTCGGTAATTGGTTCTTGGCTGGGCGGATTTATTACAGACAGAATCGGAGAATACAGAGTTCAGTATCTCAGCTTATTGCTCAGTGTGCCTTTATTTTGTATGATTCCTCTATTTAAGACAGAAATAGGAGTGGCGACCATTATTTTGCTGCAAAGCATTGTAAGCGATTCCTTCCGTCCTGCAAACTCGGTTGCCATTACAAAATATGCAAAACCCGAAAACATAACCAGAGCATTTTCCTTAAACCGGATGGCAATTAATTTAGGCTTTTCCATCGGTCCCGCTTTGGGCGGTATTTTATCGGCAATTTCCTACGAATTTTTATTTTTCAGCAATGCTTTTACAGCTTTGGTGGCGGGAATTTTATACATCGTCTTTTTCAGAAAACGAAACATGCTGGCAAAATTAAAAGCCCGAAAAGTACAGGAAGCCATAGAAATTAAAAAAGAAAATTCGCCTTACCGCGATGGTAAATTTCTGGTTTACTGCTTTTTCTGTATGCTTTTTTCAATCTGTTTTTTCCAGTTGTTCAGTACATTGACTATTTTTTACAAAGACACGGCGCATTTAAGTCAGCAAAGTATAGGATATATTTTGGGGTACAGCGGCTTTTTAGTCGTTTTACTCGAAATGGGATTGGTACAGGTTGCCGAAAAATATCTCAGTCTTGCAGTAACAATGCTTTTGGGAACCTTCATCTGCGGATTTGCTTATGCCATGCTTGGTTTTGATTACAGTATCGTGACTTTGGTTGTATCCATGAGCCTTCTCTGCGTAGGAGAAATCTGGGCTTTGCCATTTATGTCAACCATCACAGCATTACGCTCCGGAAAAAACAACAAAGGAGCTTACATGGGCTTGAACGGAATTTCATTCTCCATCGCCTTTATTGTAACCCCTACTTTGGGAACGTTCATCGCCGAAAGATTCGGATTCACCATATTATGGATCGGGACAGGAGTTTTAGCCACAATCATTGCCAGTGCATTTTATTACATTGTTCCGTGGATGATTGGCGACAGAAAACACGCAGAATCTTAAATATTTTGGGCGTGTCCCTCATTCCGGAGCTAAACCTCATAGGTTTTTAAAACCTATGAGGTTTCCCCCTACAATTCGGGTCGGGCTGCTTTGGGGTTCGCTTCGCTTCCGTACTCGTTCGTTCCTCACTCGCACCGGCGTCTTCGCCGCCGCCCGCCGCATCCCTCACGCGAAGGAAAACACACCCTAAGAAATTCAGTCCGTCACAAAAAAATGTTGACAGACTTTTTATTGTAACGGAGTAAGAAACAAATTTGGCTTTAGCCAAAACGCATCATCAATTTCTTCTGAAGCCCAACTCACGGTATTTTAAACAAATCTTCTGCGAATTTATATTTTCCACACAGAAAAGTACAGTTTTTGCTTCCCTTCATTCGATGACAAAACTCTGCTTTCTATTTTCATTATGTTCCGTTTCCCTGCTGTTTTCTCAAAAAAGAGATTCTGCAGCACTGATTTCAGAAGTCAGAATCGATGCCTACAAGAAACCCACAACTTTTATTTCGTCCACAAAGTCGGTTGCTGTGGTTTCAGAAAATCTGCTTAACCAGAATACACCCGAAAGAATGCTCGAATCCATCAATCAGATTGCAGGAGCCAGAATGGAAGAACGTTCTCCCGGAAGTTACAGGATTTCCCTTCGCGGAAGCACTTTGCGGTCGCCTTTTGGCGTTCGGAATGTGAAAGTTTATCTCGACGATTTCATCCTGTCCGATGCTTCGGGAAACACCTATTTTAATGTTATTTCTCCTGAACTCATCAACCGGATGGAAATATATAAAGGTTCTGAAAGCGGAGATTACGGCGCCGTAACGGGCGGAACTGTTTTGCTTCAGACCAGAAAATCAGATCAGATTTCCGCAAATCTGGCAATTGGAAGTTATGGAACCTTTAACCAGAGTTTTGATCTTTCCAAACACATTGGGAAACACTTTTTTCACGTTTTTCAGAACTATTATCAGACCGATTCTTATCGGGAACAGTCAAAGGTTCAGCGAAAGCAGATTTTTGTAAAAGACAATTTTCAATATTCAGAAAATGGATTGCTCAAAGCCATGATTTTGTATGCTGATCTCGATTATCAGACTCCGGGAGGACTTACTTTAGAACAGATGCAGATCAGCAGGAAACAGGCAAGACCGGCAACCAAAACAGTTCCGGGTGCAAAAGAACAGGATGCCGGAATCCGTAATAAAATGATTTTGGCAGGAATTTCAAATGATTATCAGTTCAGTCCGGATTTCTCCCATTTTATGTTGGTTCAGGGTTCTTATGTCGATTTTGAAAATCCGTTTATCACCAATTATGAAAACCGTTTTGAAAAGAATTTTGCACTAAGAACGCATCTCAATTACGAAAAAAAGTGGAATACTGTTTCATTAGCCTACCGATTGGGATTTGAAGGCGGAATTAATGATATTTTGGTCAGAAATTACGATAATAACAGAGGAACAGAAGGAAAGCCACAGAATTTCGATCAGATTAAAAATACTTCAGGATTTTTCTTTCTTTCTCAAAAACTGAATGTCAGCGAAAAATTATTCACCGATATTTCCATCAGTTTAAATTCAAATTCTTACGACTGGAACCGGATATATCCCCGAAATGAAGAAGGAAAAATTCATTTTAAAAATCAATGGCTGCCTAATTTTGGGTTTACCTATCTTTTTGGAAAAGGTTTTTCTGTGCGCGGAAAAATAGGGAAGGGGAATTCTGCACCGACGAATGAAGAAATCCGCTCTTCGAATCAGCAGTTTAATACAAATTTAAAACCCGAATTCGGCTGGAACAAGGAAATCGGGATTCGAAAACAATTCGGCAACTATATTTTTGTAGAAGGAAGTTATTTTGATTTCCGGATGAAAGATGCAATTGTGAGAAGGCAGAACGAAGCCGGACAGGAATACTTCGTCAATTCCGGAGAAACCGTTCAAAAAGGAGTTGAAATTTTAATGGAATCGAAGAATTTCAATCTGAAAAACAACTTTTTAAGCCATTTCAGATTCAGGTTTTCAGGAAGCTTTTACGATTTTACATTTAAAAATTATCAGCAGAACGTAAATAATTTTTCAGGAAATGAAATCACCGGAGTTCCCAAAACAACAATTAACAGCTTGCTGAATTTTACGTTTTTCAGAAAACTTTCGGTAGATTATTCCCATTTTTACACGTCAAAAATTCCTTTGAATGATGCCAATTCAGTATGGTCGGAACCAAGTTTGGTTGGGAATATTCAATTCAGATTTCCTGTACATTTTGAAAAAACGAGAGTCAGTTTATATCTTCAGATTCAAAACTTATACAATGAAGAGTATGTTTTAGGCTTCGATATTAATGCATTCGGAAACCGTTATTACAATCCGGCTGCCAAAAGAAATTTTGTATTGGGGATGAAGGTTGATTTTTAATGTCATTGCGAGAAGCGAAGCGACGAAGCAATCTCATGTTATTGTCAGCAATTTGTAATCATTAAAAAAACTTTGGATTCTTTACTGAGTGAAAAGTTTATACTGAGCTTGTCTAAAACTAAATATATGATTAATTAAAGATAAACAATAAAAATAGATAAAGATTGCTTCGTCACGTTGTTCCTCGCAATGACATTATTTCGAAAGTATGTTTTTCACAATCATTTCCGCATGAATTCTGGAATTTTCAATAAACCAGAGATGTGTATCTTTTCCTCCGCAAACTACACCCGCCAAATATAAATTCGGAACATTGGTTTCCATGGTTTCAGGATGATAAAGCGGGTTCAGACAATCGCCCTGCAATTCAATTCCAGAATTTTTTAAAAAATCAAAATCAGGAAGATAGCCGGTCATTGCAAGAACAAAATCATTTTCAATTTCCTGCAATTCATCTTTTTCATTTTTAAAAACAACGGAATGTTGTTTAATTTCCATCAATTCGGCATTGAAATGAGCAGCAATACTTCCTTCCGCAATTCTGTTTTCAATATCAGGTTTCACCCAGTATTTTACACTTTTTGAAATCTCGGAATGTCGGATAATCATGGTGACTTCCGCGCCTTTTCTGTAAGTTTCCAAAGCAGCATCGACCGCCGAATTGCTCGAACCTACCACAACGATTTTCTGTTTTGCGTAAGGATAAGGTTCTGTATAATAATGTCTTACTTTAGCTAAATCTTCTCCGGGAATATTCATCAGATTCGGAATATCATAAAAACCCGTTGAAATAATGACGTTTTTCGCGGAATATTTTCCTTTCGAAGTTTCAATGATGAAAATTTCATTCTCTTTGGAAACTTTTTCTACCTTTTCATATAAATTGATGTTGATATTCCGCTGTCTCGCAATTCCCTGATAATATTCCAAAGCTTCTTGTCTTCCGGGTTTTGGCGCAGTTGAAATAAAGGGAATTCCATCGATTTCCAGTTTTTCAGCAGTTGAGAAAAACCGCATATACAAAGGATAATTGTACAGAGAATTAACGATGGTTCCTTTTTCGATAACCCGATAAGAAAGATTATTTTTCTGCGCTTCCAGTGCACAGTTCAGCCCGATCGGTCCGCCTCCGATGATAAGAATATCTAAAATTTCCATACAGCAAATGTAAGGAAAACCCATCAACAAAGGCTTTTTCAGTAAAAGCAAAAAACTATTCTTTTCATAATGACCATCTATTCGAAAAATATGAAATTCCTTCAATAGTAAACTTTCAAAACGATTCTAAAAGCATGGCATTTATTTTGGTAAATGATAATCAGAAATTAAAAACATGAAAAAAATAATTATTTCCTTGCTGGCTTTATCTGCGGTTGCGTGTAAGAAGAACCCTGAAAAATTCGTTAATGATGAGGTTAATGCTAAAGGCAAAACCATTACGGATAGTACAGTCATCAGTAGAACGGAAATTACCAAAGATCAGGCTTTAAAAAAAATCAATGAGGACATTATACAGGCTTTAAAGGATAAAAACTTTAAGAAGTTTGCGGAATTTATTCACCCTGAAAAAGGAGTTCGTTTTTCGATGTACGCTTTTGTGAATCCAAAAGAAGACAAAAAATTTTCAAAAGCAGATTTTATCAGATATCAACCTACCAGAACACTTTTTACTTGGGGAACAATGGACGGTTCCGGAGATCTGTACAGAGCGACTATCCATGATTATTTATCAGACTGGGTGTACTCCAAAGATTTTGCGACAGCGCAGGTTTCTTTAAATGAGTTTCAGGGAAAAGGCAATTCTCTGAATAATGTAAAGGAAATTTATCCAAATGCAGATTTTACGGAAAATTTCATGAAAGGCTCAGAAGCCAACTCCGGAATGGACTGGAAATGCCTTCGTCTGATTTTTGAAGAATTTCAGGGAACGTATTATCTTATTGGTGTTGTTAACGATCAGTGGACGATTTAGAATAAATTAAAAAAATTGCAATGTTGTGAAAGCTCAGTGTAATATTTAAACAATGTATCATTGTTAAAAGTAATTTTCATTCAGAAAGAAGTTTGACGATCCTATGTCATTCTGACGAAGGAAGAATCTTATAAATGGTTGTTTTATAAGTAACTGAATTGTTAATAACTTATTCCGGTAGAGACCCTTCGACAAGCTCAGGGTGACATCTCTAATACTAACATAATGTGATGTCAATACAGTACTTTAATATGTAAAATCTTCGTGATTATAAAATTTCCGCTAATTTTTTAGTTAAATTTTTTCTTGAAAACTGTTCAATATTCTGAGTGTTTTCCGAAAGATTTCCTTCTTTCCAAAGTTCAAATTTTTCTAAAATAAACTCTTTAATTTTCCCGGAATCATCATAACTGAAATGTTTTCCGGCCTGTGTTTCATTTAAAATTTTCGAAACATCCGCATCTTTAGGACCAAAAGAAATGATTTGCTTTCCTGTTGCCAGATATTCAAATATTTTTCCGGGGATGATTCCTTTGGAAGAATCGTTCGGAAAGTTGGTGATGAGCAGTATTTCCGAAGTCTGCATTTCTTCAATCGCTTTGTCGTGGGAAAGATATCCTAAATTCAGAATATGATTTTTCAGGTTTGAATGTTCTATTGAATTCAGAATTTTATCATCAATTCTTCCTGCAAACTTCAAGGTAAATTTTTCAGCAAATTCAGCATTTTCTGTAACCAGATTATTCAGAGCTTTCCAGAGATTTTCAGGGTTTCTCAACTGTTCCAGAACTCCGATATAACTTAATGTGAATTTTGTTTGAGTGTCGGAGGATTTAAGTGTTTGATTGTTTGAGTCTGACTCGTCAAAACCATTCGTAATACAAATTGCATTGGCTCCGTTTTTACGAAAATTTTCAGCATCGGTGTAACTTGTTGCTAACGTAATATCTGCATTTCTGAAAACTTCGCTTTCCAGTTGACGGTGCTTTTGATCGGAACTTTTGGTCAGTTTTAAGTGTTTGTAATAAGAGATTTCTGTCCACGGATCACGGAAATCGGCAATCCATTTCAGGTTGGGAAGTTTCTTTTTTAAATTTAAACCAATTAAATGTAAAGAATGGGGCGGTCCCGAAGTTACCACAACCTCAATCTGATTCTCTTTTAAATATTGTTCCAGAAATTTCACGGAAGGTTTTACCCAGAAAACTCTCGCATCGGGAATGAAAAAATTGCCTCTCACCCAAATCGAAAGCTTAGATTTCCAGCTTTGGTTTTTACCGACATCAAACTGTCCCGCTTTAAATTTTTTGTTGCTTTTGTTCAGTTTTTCAGCCAGTTGATAAGGTTCCCAGATTTTTGTTTTTACAATGTCTAAATCTTTCGGAACATCTTTCATCAAACTTTCATCCAGCAAAGGATAACTCGGGTTTTCCGGTGTATAAATCACAGGTTTCCATCCGAATTCTGGTAAATATTTTGCAAATTTCAGCCATCTCTGCACACCGGGACCTCCTGCAGGAGGCCAGTAATAGGTGATGATGAGTATTTTTTTTGGTTCCATTAATAATGAATTCTGTTGTCATTCTGAATGAAGTGAAACGGAATGAAGAATCTCATTTAATTTCATTATCCAGCAATTTTCAGATCGGATTGAATTTCTAAATCTTTTCCGTTTGTCTTTTGTCTCTTTTGCGGTAAAGAAAATAAATCCCAAAACCACTTAACAGAATAAACAAACCAAAACAGATAAGCGAAATCCATTTTCCTTTTTCGATAACTTCCGGTTCGAAGACCATTCTCACGTTATGATTTCCCGCAGGAACGTGAACGGCACGAAGAAGATAATCTGCCTTAATGTAAGGAACTTCTTTTTCGTCGATGAAGAATTTCCAGCCGTGAGGATAATAAATTTCAGAAAAAACTGCCAATTGCGGAGTCTTAGACTGAGATTTAAATTCCAGTTCGTTTGGTTGATATTTCGTTAAATTGATGAAGGCTGTTGAGTCTGCCTGAACAGGTTTTCCGTCGAAATATTTCTTATCATCTGCGGAAATAACAGCGGTTCTTTTGCTGTTGATGGTTCCGATTGCTTTGATTTCCTGATTCGGAGATTCTACGAATTTAAGATCGCTTACAAACCATGCGTTTCCGTTGGCTTTTGGATTCGGCATTGCCTGAGGTTGTTCCGGATCTCCTAAAACCAAATATTTTGCATTCAGAAGATTCAGGATATTCGGAACTTTTACAGAATCCATGATCTGGAAATATTCGTTGATTACATCATCGTATCTTCTTAGTTTTACCGCATGATAACCTCCGATAGAAGATTTGAAATAAGAAGTGTTTGTTTCGCTGAATGTTCCTAAAATATTATTGAAAATTCTGTAATGCGTTTTGTCTTTTTCGGCGATGGTTTCTAATGTTTTGTTCACATTTACATTCGCTAAAATTGGCTCCAGATTTGGATTTCCCTGAACTTTTTCAGCCATCAGATCTGAGCTTTCTGTCTGGAAAGGATTTTCAGCAAAGATTTTATCAACATAATTGTCATCATTCAGGTAACGTTTGTTAACCGTCCAAAGATCGAATAAACTGACTACTCCGATAATTACCAGAGCAATGTTCTGATTCAGCTTTTGCTTTAAAACAAGAAATAAAGCAGCAACTGCAATCGCAACATAAATGAATGCTTTAATAGCATCAATTCTGAATAATTTAAATCTTTCGTCTATAAGATAATCCAGTAAGAAAGGAGGAAGGTATGTTTTTTCATTATCGGTATGAAATCCTAATAAAGATTTTCCGAAAATCAGTAAAATCAATACAAAACCTAAAGTTCCGCCGCCTACGTAAAGAAGTGTTTTTTGTTTGTATTCCTGTGTGAGTGTTTTATCTGTGAAGAATCTGTATAATCCGATGATCGCAATTAAAGGGAATAATAATTCTACAACCACCAAAATAGAAGAAGGTGCTCTGAATTTATTATAAAAAGGCACAAAATCAATGAAAAAGTCAGAAAGAGCCATAAAATTACTTCCCCAAGCTAAAAATACGGTAAGAATAGATGCTCCTAAAATCCAGTAGCGGTATTTTTTCCATGCGATGAAGAATCCTAAAAGCGCAAGAAAACAAACAATAGCTCCCTGATAAGCAGGTCCTGAAGTTCCCGGCTGATCTCCCCAATAGGTTAGATTTCCGAAACCTTTGGAAATTCTGTCATATTCAGCTTGTGAGCTTACGTTTTCCTGAACCAATTCCTGAATTTTAGCCATCATTTCTTTTCCTTCCGGTTCCTGACTTCCGCCTCCCATCAATCTCGGGATGAAAAGGTTTAAAGTTTCCAGTTTTCCGTAGCTCCACATCAGCATGCTTTCTTTATCCATTCCGGAATCTCCGCCTGTATTGCTGCTGTTCGTAAGGATCTGCTTTCCACGAACGGTTTCTTTGATGTACTCTGAATTCGCCATGATTCTCTGAGAATTCATTCCGACTCCGATTAAACATGAAGCGGCAACAATTCCGGACGAAATCAGGAAGTGTTTCATTGGTGTTTTTTTCAGAATACCTCTTATCAGCTCAGAAAGGAATAAAAATCCTAACGCTAAGAAAAGATAATACGTCATCTGTGGGTGGTTTGCAGCAATCTGAAGCCCCATAAATAGGGTTGTGACAATGAAGCCCCAAATATATTGTTTCCGGATGTAGACAAGTAAAATTCCTGCTAAGAGCGGCGCGAAATATTCAATGGTATTGATTTTTCCGTTGTGTCCCGCTGCAATAGCAATATAAAAATAGGTGGAAAGTCCGAAAAAAGTAGCTCCCAAAAGAGCATATTTCCAGTTTCTTACCACAACCATTCCCAAAAGGAAAAATCCTGCGGAAAGAAGAAAAAGATAATTAACCGGTCTTGGCAGAAAATTCAGTTTGGAATCGATTTTTTTGATGATGTCTCCGTTAAACTGACTTCCCATCTGATACGTCGGCATTCCTCCGAACATGGAATCGCTCCAGTAGGTTTCTTTTCCGGTATCGGCTCTGTAATCGAGAAGCTCTTTTGCACCGCCTCGATATTGCACGATATCATGCTGAAAAAGCTGCTTTCCCGTAAAAACAGGAGTGGAGTATAAAAATGCTAAAACGATAAATACAACTAATGAAATTGCAATATAAATCAGGTTTTTATTTTTCGCCATGTTGATGGTTATTATCTAAATATTTTTTCGGAATTTTTACCTTTTATTGTTGTTTTCTTTTACCTCTTCATAATCAACGGTTTCTGCGTCCCAGTTGATTTTTTTCTTCGTATTGTCTGAGTTTTTAATATCCTGCTCCCTTCTGTTTTCGTTTCTGTTCTGGTTAAACAGATAGCTGTGAAATTTTTTGAAAAAGATTCTCTTCAAAATATTCCACACAAAATAGATGATAATGGTTGCGAGTACAAACTCAAAAATATGTTTCATCATAATAAAAATATTTAAGGTTTAATGCTCAAAGCTTCTGTAACGCTTTGACATTTCAACTTTAAACGATCTGCTTTATTTCGCAGAAGGATTTACCATTACAGAAGAATTGGAAACACTCGTCATAGACTGAGATTCTTTTCCTCTGGAAATACTTTCAATCTGTGTCGTTTTTACAGAAATATTCTGGTTTTTGATCCATCCTGTATTCTGGTCAAACGTAATCGTTCCGTTTTGTGTAAGTTCCGTGCTTAAGCTGTGCGTAACATCACCCTGATTTTCCTTATTAACTTTCTTAGGAATCCCCCCGGTTACAGAAATTTCAGCCACTCCGTTTCCTACACTTTTCAGAATATAGTTAGACGTCACTTTAATTCTTCCCTGTGCATCAGCATTTTCGCTGTTCGTCCATTTTTCTCCGATTTTCGCCCCTTTTTTAGGAATAATCGTTAAGTTTTTGTTGAACTGATCTCTAAGAACTTTTTCGTTAAAAGATTCCTTAAGACTTGCAACAACGCTTTCTTTCTGGTTTTTATCTTTAATCAGCGATCCTACAGAATTGGCAACTTTAGTGTAAATAGCATCAAAACCTGTAATCGAAATTACATTTCCTTTGGTGTCCATCTTCATGTTCAGCTTATTTCCGGTCAATGCTCTGTTGATATTCCAGATCATCTTCAGATCATCCTCTTTCGGGATCGGCAGTTTCGTATCCACTACGATTGTTTTTCCCTGTGCCGTCTGAGAGCTTCTTTTTGCGATTAAATTTAAAGTAATATCGTAAACATTCCCTTTAATATCATTCACCGTAAAAGACATTTCGTCGGTAGATTCGCTCGTTCCATTAAGAGTTTTCCCTTGAGGATCAGTCATTGTTTTCGTATCTCTCTGATATGTTGTTAAAGGATAAGTTTTTCCTTTTTCCAGTTTAAAAGTCTGCGTATACACTCCCGCTGAATCTTTAATCGCCGGATTTTCCTCTACTTTTGCTATGGAATCTGCCGGAACTTCCACTGTAATCGTTTTTCCTGTTTTAGGATCTACTTTTGTAATTTTTGCCGTTTCTTTTTTGTTGCATGAAACAATGGCTATGGTTGAGATGAGCGCTAACGCTGCTATGTTTTTCATTGTAAATTTTTAAATGTTAATCGAATTAATTGGCTTTCATAAATTTCTGTCTCACCGCTTCATATAAAATCGCTCCACACGCAACAGAAACATTTAAAGACTGTGTTTTTCCCTCGATCGGAAGTTTTATTTTTTCATCAGAATGGTGAAGAACCTCTTTGGAAATTCCTGTTTCTTCATTTCCCATAACGATTGCACAAGGTTCTGTAAAATCAATATCATAAATTAATTTTTCAGCCTTTTCACTTGCTGCAAATACGGAAATGCCGCTTTGCTGAAGAAAATCTACCACATGAGCCAGATTCGGTGCTTTACAGATTTTTACATTATAAAGAGCTCCTGCTGAAGTTTTTATCGCATCGGAATTAATCGGGGCTGCTCCTTTTTCGGGAATAATCACCGCATCTACTCCCACACATTCTGCGGTTCTGCAAATGGCGCCAAAGTTTCTGACGTCTGTTAATCTGTCCAGAATCAATAAAAAAGGAGTTTTTCCGTCCTCAAACAATTGAGGAACCACATCTTCCACTTTATGAAAAGGAACATCCGAAATAAAAGCAACCACTCCCTGATGATTTTTTCTCGTAAAACGATTCAGCTTTTCTACCGGAACGTAATTGGGACGTATTTTATTTTTCGCCAGAATGGCTTTAAGTTCAGCATAAATAGGTCCCTGCAATGCATTCTGCACAAAAACCTTGTCAATTGTTTTTCCCGCTTCTATAGCTTCAATTACGGGACGCAGCCCGAAAATAAAATCGTCTTTCATTGAATAAATTTTATGTTAAAGGTTCAAAGTTCAAAGTTCTATGTTTAAAGTTTAATGTTTTGAGTTCTCGGTTTTAAAGTGAATCCGGTTCACATCAAGAATTTTAAACTTTAAACCAGAAACAATTATGTTTTGTACTTTGTTCCTTTTAAATCTGTTATATTTAAATATTTAATAAATGAGCCAATTTTTCGGCTTAATACTTCAGTCTGTTCTCTTAATGTTTCAAATTTTTCCTCAGAGATGAAATTTCTGTCAAAAACCCGGTATAACTGGGATCTTGTTTCGCCACAAGAAGCCTTTGCTATTGAAAGAAACTGAATAAATTCTCTGTTCCCGTTTCTTTCAAAACCTTCAGCGATATTATCCATCACTGAACCTGAAGAACTATCAATCTGATTGCAGAGTTTAAAATTATTTTTAAGATTAGTAGATTCAATAATTCCGTAAATTTCTTTACACAATTCGCGCGATAATTTCCAAATTTCTAAATCTTCGAATCTATTTACTGTTGCCATGAACCTTAAACTTTAAACTAAAAACCTTGAACCTCTAATATTTTTCCCCTAAAATAGCTCTCTTCTGCGCCAAAGCATAGCCATAATGCAGGCCTTCGTGCATATTGTTAAAAATAATGGCATCCTGAATGCTTTTCAGATCCAGCCCAAAACTTGTGGTGTAAGGTGTATAATCCGAAAAGAAATCACTGTCATAATCTTTCATCAGGATTTTTGAAGTTTCGGTTAGTAAAAACTCCAGATCTTCCACTTCAGATTTCTGCACATCCAGATTCGGAAGCGTTCCTTTTTTGTAGGTCTCAATCCAGTATTTATCAATTCTGAAAGGATTTCCGCTTAGGTAATAATGCAGCAATTGCTGTGTAGCAACCGTATGAGCAATGTTCCAGTAAAGATTATTATTGAAACCGTCCGGAATCAGTAAAAGATCTTCGTGAGAAGTGTTTTGCAGAATATCCAGAAGGTTTTTTCTTACTTGTCTGTGTGCTTGAAAATGATAATTCATTTTGCAAAAATTTTAATCTCCAAAAATAGTTTAATAAACTGGAAATGACAATTTTTGAACGGTGGATTAAAGCAAAATTTATATATTTTTAAGAAAAATAATATTGATTGTATTGAGTTTTAAGCCTTCATCTATTCAGGATCCTGCATCAATGCCGGAATATTTAACAAACTTTAACTCAAAAATGGCATTTTTTATGTTGATTAATGCAAGTATTTATTGGAAATTTACCCATTATTTTAAATCAAGATATGTCAGAGATCAATCAAGCTGAAGATATTCGTCAATTGACGGAGCAGGTAAAAGAAGCAAACTACTTTTTTTCTCTTTTGAGACAGGAAATCAACAAGGTTATTATTGGACAGGAATATATGATAGACCGTCTTCTGATCGGTCTTTTAGGTAACGGTCACGTTCTTTTGGAAGGTGTTCCGGGACTGGCAAAAACTCTGGCGATAAAAACTCTGGCTGAAGCGGTTCACGGAGAGTTTTCCAGAATTCAGTTTACGCCGGATCTTCTTCCTGCGGATGTTGTGGGAACAATGATCTACAATGTAAAAGACAATGATTTCTCCATAAAAAAAGGGCCTGTTTTCGCGAATTTCGTTTTGGCGGATGAGATCAACCGTGCACCAGCAAAAGTACAGTCGGCTCTTTTGGAGGTGATGCAGGAAAAGCAGGTGACCATCGGAGACGAAACCATGAAACTTCCAAAACCGTTTTTGGTATTGGCAACGCAAAACCCGATCGATCAGGAAGGTACTTATCTTTTACCGGAAGCACAAAGCGACCGTTTCATGCTGAAATGCACAATTGATTATCCAAAACTGGAAGACGAAAGAACCGTTATGAGAATGGTTTCCACTTCACATCAGCCAACTGTAAAACCTGTGATTTCGCTTGAACATATTGTTGCGGCGAAAGAATTGATCAATCAGATCTATCTTGATGAAAAGATTGAAAAATATATTCTGGACATGGTTTTTGCCACCCGTTTCCCTGAAGATTACGGACTGTCTGAACTTAAAAATTATATCAGTTTCGGGGCTTCTCCGAGAGCATCAATCAACCTTGCCATTGCTTCAAGAGCATATGCATTCTTAAAAGGAAGGGCATTTGTAATTCCGGAAGATGTAAAATCACTGGCAAAAGATGTTCTGAGACACAGAATCGGATTAACTTTCGAGGCTGAAGCGGAGGAAATTTCTTCAGAAGAGATCATCAATAGAATCTTAGCAAAAATTCAGGCTCCGTAATGAGTGAGGTAGTTATTAGAAAGGCAGCTCAGGAAGATTGTGAACCGATGCTGGAATTAATTAAAGAACTGGCGGATTATGAAAAGGCTTTGCATGAAGTTACCTTAACTTTAGATCAGTTTATTGAAGACGGATTCGGAAAATCTCCTGTTTGGGGTGCTTTTGTAGCAGAATTTAATGGAAAAATTGTCGGGATCTCTTTGTATTACGACAGATATTCGACCTGGAAGGGAAGAAGATTGTATTTGGAAGATCTTGTGGTGACGGAAAATCTGAGAGGAAAACAGATCGGCAAGAAATTATTTGAAGCCACCATGGAATACGGAAAATCTAACCAATACAGCGGAATGGTTTTTCAGGTGCTCAACTGGAATGAACCAGCGATTAATTTCTACAAAAAATACAGCCCGAAATTTGATGACGAATGGTTTAATGTTTCGATTGAGTTTAAATAAAATAGGATGGAAGCTGGAGGCAAGATGATGGAAGTTTTAAAAAGTCACAAGAAACTCTCATACACTAACACTCTCAAACATAGAAAATGCAGATAAAAGATATTGTAAAAAAAGTAAAGCAGATAGAAATCCGGACCCGAAAGAAGACGGAAGCTACTTTAATGGGGCAATATCACAGTGCTTTTAAAGGACAGGGAATGACGTTTTCGGAAGTTCGTCCCTATCAGTTTGGAGATGAAATCCGCAGGATCGACTGGAACAAAACGGCACGTTTCCGCGAACCTTTCGTAAAAGTAATGGAGGAGGAGCGCGAACTGACGATGATGTTGGTTGTGGATATTTCCGCTTCGATGGATTACGGAACCAAAAATCAATTGAAAAGAGAATACGTTGCCGAAATTGCAGCAAGTCTGGGTTTTTCAGCAGCCGGAAATAATGATAAGGTAGGTTTAATTCTGTTTGCGGATAAAGTATACAAAGTAATTCCGCCACAGAAAGGAAGAAAACATATTTTGTCAATTATCAGTACCATTTTAACCGCAGATTATATTCCTGCCATTTCAAAAATGGATAAAGCGATGGAATACATGATGGGAATTTTCAAACGGAAATCTCTGGTCTTCCTGTTTTCGGATTTTGAAGATGAATATGACTCTAAAATGCTGAGAGTGGCTTCCAAAAAACATCAGTTGTTGGGAATGAGAATTTATGATGAAAAAGACAATGAAATTCCGGATGTGGGATATACCTTATTATATGATGCAGAAACCGGAAAGCAAATTTGGGTAAATACCTCAAGTGCAAGATGGAGATACAATTTTGCCGAAGCCAAAAAGCAGAAGCTGAAATCTTTAGAAGAAGATTTTGCCAACAGTTCGGCGAGTTTTATGAATATTAGTACAGGTTCGGATTATTCGAGATTGCTGTATAATTATTTTCAGAAGAAATAAAAATAGACATTTTTTGTCATTGCGAGGAGGAACGACGAAGCAATCTTTTTTAATACAGATTCTTCCTTCGTCAGAATGACAAAAACGACGTTAAAATTTAATAATAAAATTGAAAAAACTATTATTTATATTTTGTTTTTTAATCTGTGCAAATGCGTTTTCACAGATCCTTTCTTCCAGTGTTGAGAAGAAAACCATTGCTTTGGGAGAAGTGAACCACATCGTGATCACCATTAATAACCTGAACAATGAAAAAGTTTCTGCAGCTCGCGAAAATGAGTTGCTGCCTTTTCATTTTGAAGAAATTAAAGACAGTATCGCGCAGACCCAGGATGTTTATTACAGAAGAATTGAATTTGCTGTTTTTGATGAAGGAAAATTTACCATTCCCGAACTGGAATTCAAAGTCAACGGAAAAGTTCTGAAAACAATTCCTTACGAAATTGATGTCATTAATACGGCTCAGAAAACAGACCAGATTAATGACATTATGAACAACAAAGAAGTAAAACTTGAAGTTACCGATTACTGGGAACTGTATAAATTTTACATATTAGCCGCCATTGCGGTCATCTGTCTCATCATTGCGGTCATCATGTTCATTAAATTCGGACGAAAACCAAAAGATTCGCAGGTTGTCGCCACAAATCAGACCTTGAAGGAACTGGATTCTCTCAAAAAGAAAAAATATGTGGAAAGTGGAAATTACCGTTCATTTTATGTTGAATTGATTGATATTTCCCGAAAATTCATCGCAAAACAATACCGCGTTCCGGCAGATGTTTTACTAACGGATGACCTTATTGATGTGATGAAGAAGAACAATACCATTTCTCAGGAAAATGAAAAAATAGTGGAAGACGTATTTTTAAGAGGCGATCTGGTGAAATTTGCGAAAACATTCCCGGATCAGGCAACCATGGAAAAAGATTTTGCCGACATCAGAGATTTTGTAAAAAGATCCTCAAAAGATCTTGAATTTGAAAACTTGAGAAAGGATGCCTGATTTTGAATTTTACAGTCCGTGGTTTCTGTTGCTTTTCGCGCTGTTTATCCCTTTGTTATTCAGGGATGCAAGCCGACAGAAAAGAAAAGGAATAAAAGTTCCTACGGTAAAAAATATGGGGGAAAGCGGTGGAATTCATTTCATTATGTTTATCCTGCGAATTTCGAAGTATATTATTCTTTCTGCACTCATAATTGCCATGGCAAGACCGAGAACTTTTACGGTTTCTCAGGACAGAGACGACACCAAAGGAATCGATATTATGCTTTCTGTGGATGTTTCCCTGAGTATGCTGGCAAAAGATTTAACGCCCGACCGTTTAACGGCTTTAAAAGATATTGCGATTAAATTCGTTAATAAAAGACCGAATGACAGAATTGGTCTGGTTGCCTATTCCGGCGAAGCATTTACCAAAGTTCCGGTAACGTCCGATCATCAGGTTGTTGTGGATGAACTGAACAATCTGAATCCTCTGGAATTACAGCCGGGAACAGCCATCGGAGAAGGACTTTCCGTTGCGGTTAACCATTTGAAAAACAGCAAGGCGAAAAGTAAAATCATCATTCTGATGACGGATGGTGTGAATACCATTGAAAATGCAATGCCTCCTGCAATTGCTGCGGAACTGGCTAAAAATAACGGAATTAAAGTATATTCCATCGGAATCGGAACGAACGGATATGCTTTAATGCCTACACAGACCGATATTTTCGGAGATCTTGTTTTTACGGAAACCGAAGTGAAAATTGATGAGCCTGTTTTAAAAGAAGTCGCACAAATGACGGGCGGAAAATATTTCAGAGCCACATCAAATACAAGTCTTGAAGAGGTGTATGACGAAATTAACCAACTGGAAAAATCTGATGTAAAAGTTGCCAAACTTTTCAATTATCAGGAATATTTTAAAATTTTCCTGTGGATTGCTTTGGGAATGCTGTTTTTAGACGCTTTACTGAGATGGGTGTTTTATAAAATTTTAAGTTAATGGATTGGTATTTAGGAAATTATTGGTTTTTATTATTGCTGTTGCTTTTGCCGCTGTTAGCTTCCTTTTTGATCCGTTTTCTGAAATGGAAAAAAAAGAAAAGAGAAATTTTTGCAGACAGCCAGTTTCATGAGCAGTTATTCGAGAAAAAATCCGGTTTTACCAAGTTTTTTCCGGCTCTGTATCTTTTCGGAACATTGTTTTTAATATTTTCGATTATCGATTTGTTAAGCGGTTCAGAAGAAATTAAAACCAGTCAGAAATTAAATAATGTCATTTTTATGCTGGATGTTTCCAACTCGATGAATGCGGAAGATATCAGTCCGAGCCGTTTAACGGAAGCAAAAAATCTGATGCTTCAGACGATGCAGAAGATGAAAAGTGATAAAGTGGGGATGGTGATTTTTGCAGGACAGGCAACCTCCATAATGCCTTTAACCACAGATTACAGTTCGGCAGAAACCTACATCAGCGGAATCGAAACAAACTCCATGCAGATTCAGGGGACAGATTTTCTGAACGGGATGAAAATTGCTGCCGAAAAATTTAAAAATGTAAGCAAAGACGGAAGAAAAGTTGTTTTGCTGAGTGATGGTGAAGACAACGAAGGAAATGACGAAGCAGCAATACGACTGGCTAAAAAAGAGGGAATAATGATTACGTCCGTCGGAATAGGAACAGAAGAGGGAGCTCCGGTTCCGGAATATGTTTTCGGACAGTTAATGGGGTATAAAAGTGACATCAACGGACAGACCGTTATTTCGAAAAGACAGACGGAAGCACTTAAAAAAATGGCTGATGCAACTGGAGGAAGTTACATCGACGGAAATAATATCAACGAAGCACCGGACAGAATTTTAGACGCATTAAGAAAGAAAACCGGTTCATCTGAAACGATGGTGAAATCACAAAATGCCAATCATTATTACCAGTATTTTCTGGCAGTTTCTCTGTTTTTTTTCTTTCTGATTTATTTATTTAATCCTAAAAGAGATTTTAATTTATAAGAATCCGGATACATTGTCTCAAAATCAGACCATTACTTTAACCCAATTTTAACAAATAAGACACTGTTTATTAACATTTAAAGGAATAATTTTGCACATAATGAATACTAAAATCATTTTTTTATCGTTTATAATTGCTTTCATCTTTCCGGGAAATCTTTTCGGGCAGAAAAACTACAGGACTTTAGTCTATGAAGGCAATGAAAAATTCAACGGTAAAGATTATGATGGAGCGTCTGTAAAGTATCTGGAAGCGATAAGAACCAACAGTAAAGATTTTACGGCGCACTACAATTTAGGAAACGCATTATATAAAAGCAAAAAATACGAAGAGGCAAAAGCAGAATTTGAAACGGCTCAGAAACTTTCTCAGACGCTTCCGGATAAAGCAGCCGCTCTTCATAATTTGGGGAACACCTATATGCAGATGAACAAGCCGGAAAAAGCGGCAGAATTTTACAGACAGTCCCTGAAGCAAAATCCGTACAGCGAAGTAACAAGAAAAAATTACGAAATTGCCAAGCTGAAGGATAAGGAAAACCAACAGAAAAAACAACAGCAAAATAACTCCGGTAAAGGAGGCGGTGGTAAAGACCAACAGCAAAATGATGATCAAAAAGGAAAAGATCAAAAGCAGGATCAGGGACAAGGTCAGCAGAATAAAGGAGACGGACAGGGAAATGATCCCAACCGGAACCAGAATAATGAAGGCAAAATCCCTAAAGGTCTCGAAAATCAAATACTCAACAAAGTAAGCGACAAGGAAAAAGAAACCGCCAGAAGAATTTTAAATAAAAATTCTTATTCGATGCCCGAGAGCAACGAGAAAGATTGGTGATGCAGAACAGAATTATCTACATATTACTCTTGATGTCTTCCGTAATTTCTTACGGGCAGGTAAATCTTTCTGTAACTCCGGATAAAACGACTTACAGCTCCAAAGAAATTGTAAATCTCAGCATTGTTCTTGAGGTAGAAGGGGCTGAATACAATCAGCAGACAAAACTTCGTCTTCCTGATTTTTCCAAATTCAATCTTATCGGAACAGGCTCACTGAGCAATGGATTTATAGATCCTGAAAGTAACGTTGCGGTTTCCCAAACCATTACAAGACTTGCTCTTGAGCCCAAACAGAAAGGAAAAGTAAAGATCGGATCTTTCCTGATTACCATCAACAATAAAATTTATAAGACGGAACCTTTTGACATTTTTATAAAAGATGTAGAAAAGAAACCGGTGGCTGCAAACAATGCTTCAAAAGATGTTTATCTCAATATGGAGATTGACGACCGTGAAGTGTATCAGGATCAGCCTACCATTGCCGTTCTGAAAGTCTATTCAAAAAACATGGATAACTTCAGAAGGGTAAGAAATATTCATCTTCCCGAACAGGACAATCTGGATGTTTTTCCGGTAAGCTTTACAAAATCTGAGATTGATCCTTCTGACGCAGGAAATATGGCGTCGCAGATTCTGGCTGTATTCATGGTTTTCCCGAATGAAGCCGGTTATGTAGATATTCCGGGAGTTTCGGCTTCGCTGAATTCCTACGCGCACAAAAACAAACTCGTTTCCAATAAAGTAAAAATTAACGTTAAAAAACTTCCTGAAGGTTCTCCGGAATGCTTTAAAAATGCGGTAGGAAACTTCAATGTAACGGTTGCCAATACTTCAAAAGAAAAAGTTGAGGTTAAAAAACCAATGAATGTTCTTATAAAAGTAAGCGGAGAAGGGAATCTTAAAAGCATGGAGCTTCCCAAAATTGCGGAGTCTCCGGATTATGAATTTTTTGCACCCAAAATTACTTCACGTGTCACGGTGGGAACAGAAGGAATGAAAGGGGAGGTTTTGGCAAATTATCTTGTGATTCCTAAAAAAGCAGGAGAAATTACGATTAAAACAGAGCATTTCGCATTTTTTGATCCTTCGAACAAGGAGTATGTAGATCTTGGAGAACAGTCTTTAGCAGTAAATGCTTTTTCTCATGATCAGATCCTTGAATCCCGCACTGCGGTTGAGAAAGTGAATGAGTATACCAATACTTTTTTAGAAACGGTAAATACGCCGGTTTTAAAGACCACTTCATTTAAAGTAAAAGAGAAAAAGAAATTTCACTGGAATGTTCTTTTTATCAATATTGCTATTTTGCTTTCCTTATTCGGGATATATCTTCTGTTTAAAACGTGGCAGAAAGAGAATAAATTATCTAAAGAAACGAAGACTCCGATGGCTTTAGGTTCTGTTGCTGAGACAGAAAATGAAATCCGTGAAAAGTTTAAAACAGATATCAACGACTATTTCGGATATTTGGAAAATCTTAAGGATAATGAAGATTATCAAAAGTTTTTTCAAACCTTCGATGAGCTTGATGAGGAAGTTAAAAGCCAATATTCTGTAAATCCGGCTGATCATTTCGCTGAGTTGCTGGAAAAAGAAAAAGGTTCAGCAATTGCCGAAGAATACAGGAATCTTATTCAGAGAGTGCAGGTTGAAAAGTATGCCCCGATAAAATCTTCCGAAGGAATGGACGAACTTTTATCAGCAATCGTTAATTTGTATTCTAAGATTAGCAAATAATTAATTTATTTTCATATTTTTGCGAAATTATTAATTGCAAGGAAATGGAAATATTTAATGATTTTTCGATTAAAGAGATTGTTACCTGTTTTATGGTTCTTTTCGCAGTAATTGATATCATCGGTTCTATCCCGATTGTGGTAAGTTTACAGCAGAAATTCGGACAGATAGAAGCTGAAAAAGCAACGATTACCGCAGGAGCGATTATGCTTGTTTTCCTTTTCGTGGGAAACAAAATTCTGAAATTTATTGGTGTTGATGTTAATTCGTTCGCCATTGCGGGAGCTTTTGTGATTTTTATCATAGCCTTGGAAATGATTCTTGGAATTGAGATCAACAAAACGTCTGAAGCAAAGGCTGCATCCATCGTTCCCATTGCATTTCCGCTGGTTGCAGGAGCCGGAACTCTAACAACTACACTGTCTCTGAAAGCCGAGTTTCATGATATTAACATTATTTTTGGAATTATTCTCAACACAATTTTCGTATATTTGGTGCTGAAATCTGCAACGTGGCTGGAGAAGAAAATGGGCGATGCGACACTCGCTATTTTACAGAAAGTTTTCGGAATTATCCTGTTGGCGATTTCAATTAAATTATTCACCGCGAATTTTGCGCAGTTGGTGCAGAATTACATTAATTTTTAAGAGTTATGCAGAAGTTTTATAAAGTATTTTTGGTACTGTTCATCGTGTTTATCGCAATTAATCTTTATGCTTTAGACTGGCAATCTGATATTTTGTCTGAGGATAACCTGAAGTTTGTTTTCTCAATAGCTTCAGCGGCAATAGGTCTTATTTTGCTTTTTGTAATGAATACATGGAGCAAAATTGGAGTAAGAAAATAATTGAATTACAATCTTATATAAAGCCTCTTTCAGACTGAAAGAGGCTTTTTTATTTCTGCTTCTTATTGCATTTTAACTCTCAAATAATAAAACTCTAAAGTAAAGAGTCTTGCTCCTTTAGGAGCAGAATCTGTGTAGAAATAAGAATATATCTATTAATCAATCCGTAGGATTGATATCTATGATACGATACATTTTATAAAGATAGCGTTCCTACGGAACGCCGAACGTCTATTCAATATGATTTCTACACAGATAAAACTCCATAGAGTTTTCTAAAATTTTACTTTAGACAAAATCTTGAATCTTTTGCCTCTTTTTCGGTCAAAAAAAATTAAAGAAGTTTATTATTTTAAAATCGCCAGATTTTTTAGAACAGCTTCAGATTTCAGTTCAGTTTCTGTCCATTCTTTTTCGGGATTGCTTTGTGCGGTAATTCCGCCACCTACAAATAAATAAACCGTATTTTTATACAGTTTTGAACAGCGAAGATTAACAAAATACTGTACCGTTTCATCAGTCTCAATTTTAATATATCCTGCGTACAGTTCGCGCGGAAATTTTTCAATCTTCTGAATTTCTTCTTTACAAAAATCTTTCGGAATTCCGCAAACAGCAGGAGTGGGATGTAATTCCTGAATAATCTGATCTAAGTTTTCAGGCTTAATTCGGGCTTTAAAATCGGTTCGAAGATGCTTGATGTTTCCCGAAATATGATCGTAGGTTTCAGATTCCGTTACGTTTTCAGAATACTGATTTAAAATATTTCTGATGTATGATGTTACAGGTTTTTGTTCCTCTATTTCCTTTCCCGACCAGTTCTCAGAAACAGGAAGTGTTCCTGCGAGACTCATCGTTTCAAATTCGTGCGTTCTTTTACTGAATTTTCCTAAAACTTCTGAAAAAGCACCCATCCATGAATTTTCGTCATCGATAAAAATATATCTGAATGCATTCGGATAGGATTGACAAAGATGATTAAAGCTCTCTTTTAAATCAATTTCTTTAAAATCGGTAAAAATTTTTCTTCTTGAATAGACCAGTTTCGGAAGTTGATGTTCTTTGATAACCTCAATTACTTTTTCAAGATTTTTTAAATATTCTTCCTTTGTTTCGGCAACAAATCCGCTTTTGTCTTCAGGTAAAATCTCACTTGAAATTGCTGTCTGATTAAAATTTTCAGGATTTAATTCAATAATTTTTCCTCCAAAATCCAATCGTTCCAATCCATCAAAAGAATAAAAACTGATAGGGTTTTCGCCGGAATTTTCATCTGTGGAATACAGTTTTTCGTCGAATGGAAATTTGAAATAAATCATTGTTTGAAGCTTTTTAGAAAATCAGAGTCGGGAAATAATATAAGAAATTCCAACATTGATTTTTCTTTCTGCAAAGGTATTATTAGTCTTAAAAATCTCAAAATCAAAGTCAGGGTTTTTTAAGGAAATATTTTTGATGCTGTAATGCTGATATTCCGCAGAAATGATGAAACGTCGCAGCAATCTGTACTGAAGCCCCAAAGAAAATCCGAGATTGGTCTGTGTGCTTTTAAAATCTTCCAGTTTGGTTAAAGCGTCATTTTCAGGAGTCAGAAACTGCATTTTATAAGTCTGATTATTTAGCAAAATTCCTGCAAACGGACGGAAGTTTTTCCAGTTATACATCAGTTTAAGCTGAAGTGCAAACTCAAAATGTTCATTATTAAACTTCTGAAATTGAAGCGGCTGATTATCTTCGGTAAAATAATATCCGTTCAGAAAGGTGTCTTCTTTGTTGGCATCGAGATCGAAGGATGAATTCCAATGATACGCATTTGCTGAAACTCATACTAAAAACTGAGAATCAAAGAAACTTTTGGAAGCCCAGATTCCGAGATTTTCCCCGAACTGTGGTTTATTTTCTAAAGACCAGTTTGCACTTTTTATGCCAAATCCACCTTCAATTCCGTACTGAAAGGTCGCCGGTTTTCGCAATCTTGCTCTTCTTGAAGCCCTCTGTTTGTCGATTTCCTGTTTGTAAGCATCCGTAACAAATTTCGTTTCCTGAACGGTTGGTGTTTTCATCACAACATCATTCAACCTGAATTTTAAAGGCTTCATAAGATATACGGTATCATAAACGACTACTTTTTCGTAGACGTAAACCGTATCAATTTTCTTTTTCCTGATTTTCTGTGCAAACGAAAAGTTAACACAGGCGATGAGAAAAAGAAGTATTATTTTTTGGAAGGACATATTCTGCTTTTCAATTTATTTTTCAATAAATACGGTGTCTCTTTTAATGATTTTTTTAACGACAATTATTTTCTGCTGAGTTTCTTCAATGGTGTCGTTTGCAGCCGTTTTTTTTAAAACCGGTCTGCTTTTCAATCCTGTTTCATCGTCATTTATTTTTGTTTTTGAAGTGTTTTTCTCTTCAATTATATTTGTTGCTGACTGATTTACAGCATCATTGTCTGATTTTTCTTTTTTATCGAAATTGATAGTTTCTAAATATTCTTTAATCTCTTTATTTTTTATTTCACCTTTGTTTTTAAAAGTTGATGAAACTGAATCATGATCGGTTGTGAAAAACGAATTTTTCGGATTTATAAAAAAAACGGACAGAACGATGATGATTAAAAACGTTCCTCCAATTATTATTTTCTTTTTCAGGCTTTTACCGGATGATGAAAATGCAACATTATCAATTTTAAGATCGGAAGGAATCTGCAATTTTTTTGATGGCGGAATGGTAAAATCAGCAAATTTGCTTTTGAATGTCTGCGCCCAAAGCAATCCGCCAAGTCCGAAAATAACAAGCAGTTGAGCCATTTTTTTCTTCGGAGTATTTTGATTGACAAAATTCTTCATCAGATAATTCTGAACCGCTTTTTTCGCTCTCAAAAGGTGAGATTTTGAGGTGTTTATGGTAATTCCCAATAAACCGGAAATTTCTGCATGAGAATGATTTTCAATAAAATACAGATTGAAAACGGATTTATGATGGGATGGAAGACTGTCGATGGAAGACAGCAGTTCTTCACTGGTAAAGTCGTAAACGAATACATTTTTCTCTTCTAATAAATGATGGTCCATTTCTGAATAGGTATCTGGGATTTCCGAAGGTTCTGTAGTTACAAAAGTATCTTTGCTGTGTTTGCGGATGTGTTGCAGTGCATTATTTACCACAATTTTTTTCAGCCAGGCAAAGAGAGCCTTTTCGTCATTCAACTGATCGTTTTTCTGGATTGCGGTAATAAAGCTGTCCTGCACGATGTCTTCTGCCGTGTAAATATCATCAATATATCTTCTGCATATTCCCAGAAGTTTCGGGGAATAATCGAGATAGATTTTCTGCCAGTTGAAGTTGCTGTTTTGCTTCATAATTTAATTCGCGGCAAATAGTAGGTTTTTATTTACCGGAAGTTTTATTAAAATTTTGACCTTTTCAAGATAAAGTTAAATCTTTATATAAATGAACAGTGCCGATAAAAAATAAATTTAAAGTTTTCATGGTTATTATTTTCTTATAAGATGCAGAGAAAATAAAAGGTTGCAGCAGGAAAATAAAAAAAGCTCAAATTTTTTTTGAGCTTGGTATTTTTTAGTGAAAATTAAATCTTATCGGTTGATGATATTGTTCGTCATCGTGGTATGATTGATGAGCTGACCTTTTTCATCGCGGATCTCAATTTCTGAAACATGCATCGTTTTTCCTTTTCGGATAAATCTTGCAACGGCTGTTACGATTCCGTCTTTTTTGCTTCTTAAATGGTTGGAATTGATGTTGGTTCCCACTCCGAAATATTTTGTACCATCAATAAAAATATTAGACAGGCTTGAACCCATGGTTTCTGCTAAAACACAGCTTGCGCCACCGTGCATAATTCCGAAAGGCTGATGAATTTTTGGTGAAACAGGCATGGTTGCCGTTAATGTTTCATTGTCAACATCAATATCCGTGAATTTGATATCCAGAGTTTTTGCAAACGTTTCTCCGCCCCAGTTGTTGATGAATTCTAATATTTCTTCCTTGCTTTTATCTTTTATGAACATATTTTTTAATAATGAATAATAAGTAATTGGTAATGAGTAATTTTGATAGCTTCTAACTTCTAGCTTCTAGCCTCCATCTTCTAACTTCCAGCCTGAGTATCATTCCCCATGATATTCGGGTTCCAGTTTTCCGGGATTTTAGGAACAATATCATTTTTTACATAGTAATCCTGAATTTCCTGCATAATTTCTGTAAACGGTGCAGATGCAATTCTTTCGTAGGGAATGGTATAGCCAAGATAAATGATTTTTCTTTTAAAATCTCCGGCCGCGAGAACGATAGGAACTTTAGCCGCTAAAGCCATGTGATAAAAACCTTTTCTCCATTTCGGAACCCAGCTTCTTGTTCCTTCGGGAGTGATGACCAGACTAAAATCGTCTTTTTCAAACTGTTTGGCTACGAAATTCACCAGATCATTCTTCTGGCTTCTGTCGATCCCGATTCCGCCCAGACCTTTTACAACGCTTCCGTACCAAGCTTTGGTATGTGCATCTTTGATGATGATTTTTAATGGTTTTTTCAGAGACCAGTAGGAAAGATTTCCTAAAATATATTCCATGTTGTGCGTGTGTGGCGCGACTACAAGAATACATCTGTTCAGAACGTTTTCGTCGCCCTGAAGAACGACTTTCCAGCCCATTAATTTTAGCAGCAGTTTGCCGATCAGCTTTCTCATATAGTTTTAGATTAAAAACAAAAAAGTATAACCAAAGTGGTTATACTTTACAAATATATTGAAATATTATCGCTCTTAAAACAGACTGCTGATTAAATCAACAATTTTCATTACAATTTCTAGTGCCAGTTGTACCATGATTATTGAATTTTTATTGAGTGTTTTGGTTTTAATTTTTTACTACACAAATGTAAAGATTTTTATTGAAACAGCGAACAAAATCTTTATATTTTTTTGTTTTCAGTGAGAGAAGAAGAGTGTGAATTTCAAACGGTTGTGTTATTCATTCACACCTTCTGCCACTCTCTGCAGTTTAGTTATTTGGTTTGTATGGAAATTTCGTTTTTACCTTCGTCTACCTTGAAATCGATATTTGCTCCTTTCATCTTTTTGATGCTGCTTTTCATGGAGTCGATTACCTGATCTGCCTTATTGCTCGGAACTTTTTTTCCGTTAACGATAATGCTGTCTTCATCATCAGAGTTGTATTCAATCGTAGAACCGTTTACCGTGATTTTATTTTTTTCGATTTTGATGTTTCCGTCTTCGTCTCTTTCCTGATCGTCATCATTAATTCCATCTGCGTTAAGATCTCCGTCGAAGCTGATTCCGTCTTTTTTTACAGGAATCACTACGGTTTTCAAAGGAAGTACCACTTCATAATCAATGCTGTAATCTCTGAAACGGTGTTCGTATGGATATTTGATGTAGTTCGGAAGAACAATTTTATTGTTTACCACTTCTACAGGAACGCTTACATTTAACGGAAGATTATATCCTTTAGCTTCTTTTTTAATAATTAAATAAGGCGTTTTGATGTCTGCTTTTCTCGTTACATCCACATGCATCCAGTCTCTTTCGTATACGGAAACTTTGTCTGAATAAAGATCATCATCGTATCCTTTAAAGTTCTGAGGAATGGAAACTTGTTTGAAATCTACATAAATACTGTCTGATTGAGTGTTGATTGCAATTTCTTCTGTATCTTCCTTATGACCTTTCAGGAACATTTCTCTTTTCGCCATGCTGAATCCGAAATAAGTACCTAAAGTGATGAGTGCAAGGAATAAAGCTCCGATTACCCAACCTGTATTTCTCAGTTTTGTTTTAGGAGAAATTAATTTGATGCTTAATAATCCGAATAACATCGCAGGCAATAAACTTCCTAAAGTAATCAGTGCCATAAGAATGTATTTCATATTATCATTATCGAAATAGAAATTCATCTGGCTTACCGGAGGGAAATCGCTGTCTGCTCCCATAAAACCGAATACTACAAATACTCCGATGAGACAAGACAAAGACATAAACCCAAAAATACCTCCTAAAATATATCGTAGTACATTCCAAAGTCCGCTTCCTGCGTTGTTGATGTAAGGTTTGTTTTCGATATAGATTTCTCCGACCCTCTGAGTAGATTCATTGGCAAACTGTACCAATTTATTAGACTCATTCTTAAGATTGTCGAAGTTCATAGGCTTTCCCTTCATTTTCAGGAAATCTGCTGCGGTTTCTGCTTTTGGCAAAACTGCCCAAAGAATAATATAAAGTAAGAAAACCAATGTTGAAGAAACGGCCGCCGTAAAGATTCCAAGGATGAAAACGCCAAGCCAGATCGCTCTCATGGCAGTAATGTCCATTCCTACGTAATGCGCTAAACCTGCACAAACACCGGCGATTTTTTGTCTTTCAGGATCACGGAACAGTTGCTTTTTATCAGAATATTCGGTTCCTGAAGTGTTTGTTCTTTTGGTATTTTTTTCAGAATAATAAGCTTCTTCCTGTTCTTCGATTTTTTCAGGGCTTCCGATCTGTGCAATTACTCTTTCTACATCCGAGTCGTTAATTACCTCACGTTTTGCCATAGAATCTTTGAAGATTTCTACCATTCTGATTTCTATGTCATGCATTACCTCATCTGCTTCCGAAGCATCCAGAGAGCTTCTCAGAGCATTCAGGTAATCGCTAAGTTTTATGTATGCGTGTTCTTCTATGGTAAAAGAAAAACCTGCGAGTCCTATTGAGAGTGTCTTGTTCATAGCTTTGTTTTTAATTTTTTTGAGTGATTTGGTTGACTGAATTGGTTAATTCGTTCCAGGTGTTTTGAAGTTCATCTAAAAATAATTTACCTTTTTCGGTAATCTGGTAATATTTTCTCGGAGGTCCTCCTGTAGATTCTTCCCATCTGTATGAAAGAAACTCGCCGTTTTTTAATCTAGTTAAAAGAGGGTAGAGTGTTCCTTCTACAACATCCAGTTTTCCTTTTTTCAGTTCATCGATTAAGTCGGAAACGTACATTTCGCGATGATTGATGAGACTTAAAATACAGAATTCCAGAATCCCTTTTCGCATTTGCGCTTTGGTATTTTCAGTATTCATCTTTAATAAGTTTTGTTAATTAGTTACATAATTTTCGAAACCCGGAACCTAGCTAGTTGTACCTGTTTCGATTTTACATTACAAAGATATGTAATTAAAATGGTATTATGCAATACAAAGTAGTGAAAAAATACAAATAAATAGTTTAACTAATTGATAATCAGTTTAATTATTTTTAATGAGAAATTTTATATAATGAGAATTTTATGAAAATCAGATCATATTTTTAACAATTTTACCTTTTAGGCTCAATGTTCTTAAAGTAACCAAAGCTTTTTTCTTTAATTCTTTCTGATATGATACAAACCTGTAGTTTTTATAGAATCTTCGGACGATAAGTGCCATTTCCATCATAGCAAAGTGTTCTCCGATGCAAAGTCTGGAGCCAGCTCCGAAAGGGTAGTAAGGGAAGTTCTTGGCATTTTCATGATCAAAACGTTCAGGAATAAAAGAATTGGGATTGCTCCAGTACTTCGGATTTCTGTGCAGACCCGTAATATAAAGGATTATTAAAGTTCCTTTTTTCCATGAATATTTTTTAAAACTGTCGTCTTCCAGAGCCTGCCGGTCGATTGCCCATGCCGGAGAATGCAGTCTCATTGCTTCTTTAATGATATTTGTGGTGTAAGATTTTTTCATTAAGCTTTCTGTACCAAAAGCATTTTCACCTTCTGCTGCAATTTCAGCTCTTAGTTTTTCTTCGGCCTCAGGATTTTGGCTGATCTCGAAAAAGATAAAACTTAAAGCATTGGCGGTGGTTTCGTGTCCTGCAATGAAAAGAATGAGCATTTCATCAATTAGCTGTTCATCAGACATTGGAAGCTGTGTGTCTTCATAACGTGCCTGAATAAGCATATCCAGCAAATCATTTTTTTCTTCGCCAGAGTTTCTTCTTTTATCCAGAACATTTTTAATGATATTTTTCCCTTCATTATTTTTTTTCATTATTTTATCCATTATTCCAAGACTTTTTATCATTTGCGTATACAAAGGTATTCTTACTTCTTTGGCAAAGACCTCCTGAACTTCGGTAATGATTTTTCCCAGCTCTTTCACACTTTCCTCATCAATATCCGAACTGAAAAGTGTTTTCGCAACAATGTTGAAAGCCAGTGTGTGGAAAAAATCATATAAATCAATTTCCGGCTCCTGAGGAAAATTCTGAAATGCTTTTTCAATTTCATTCTCCATAATGCCGATTAAACCGGAGATTTTGATCTTACTGAATCCCGGCTGGATGAGGCGTCTCTGTTTCAGCCAGTCTTTTCCGTTATTGGTAAGAAGTCCTTTCCCGAGATATTTTCCTAACACAACCGATTGTATATCAGATTTAGAATAGTTTTTATGGTTTTGTTTTAGAACATATTCAATAAATTCCTTATCCTGAGAAAAGATAAAATCAGTATTTGTTACACTGGCTTTTAGATGGAAAGTGTCTCCGGCAATGTTATGATTTCCGCTGATGACTTTTAAGGGATTATTTACACCATAAAAAAGAGAGTACAGTTTTCTTTTTCCTTTAATTTCTGTAGGATAATTGTAATTTGGGGTCATGTTGAATATTTATAATAAAAGTAATACTAATCTGTGAATTAGAATAGGTTTAAAGCTAAAAGTCTTATTTTTGTATTGCCATTTTACTCGCTTTAATTTTATGCTTTTTTAAATTTTAACCATAAAGCAGCCGAAAGATTTATCATAAACTCATTATCAAAATAAATAGTATTCTAATAAGCATAAAAGTCTGGGATCTTTTTAATTGATATTTTTTTAGAAATGTGAATCTTTTAAATGAAAAATTGTCAAAGCTTTTTTTAAGTGATTGAGAAATAGATGGTCTCAAAATAATTATATACAATGAAAATACAAAAAGAAATCGATTTTATTCTGGCTGTTGATGCCCTGAAAAACGTACAAAGAAGAAATTACAATGCAGACGATTCACGAAGAGAAAATACGGCGGAACATTCATGGCAGATTATTATTCTGGCGCAGATTCTTTTTCCGTATGCGAAAAACAGAGCAGATATCGATTTATTAAGAGTAATCAGAATGTTGTCTATCCATGATCTGGTAGAAATTGAAGCAGGAGATACTTTCTTATTTGATGAAGCAGCAATGGCAGGTAAATTTGAAAGAGAAAAAGTTTCAGCTCAGAAAATCTTCGGAATTTTAGATGAGCCGCTGCGTTCTGAATTTTTTAATCTTTGGCTGGAATTTGAGGAAGAGCAGACTCCTGATGCAATTTTCGCCTGCGCGATCGACCGCATTATGCCTTTTATCTTAAATTCCCACACTTCAGGAAAGAGCTGGACAGAAGCCGGCGTTACAGAAAAGCAAATAAGAAATATGTTGGAAAATGCCATTGTAAGAGCTTCCGATGAACTGGGAGAGGCATTTCAGTTGTTGCTGCTGAAAAATCTGGAAACTGAAAAGGTATTGAAATAGAAAGGTTTCGGCGGGCTTTGCCCGCCGAAACCGCTTTAAAGAACATTGAAAATATTGGATTCCGGCGACCGAAGGTCGCCGGAACCTTTTTATAATATTTGAATTGGCTTCTTGAATTCATCAATCGCTACAAAAGTAAAATCTCCTACGATTGCTCTTTCTCTTTCATACGAATACATCTGTTCTGTGAAAATTTCCACATTTACTTTCATACTCGTTTTTCCGACATGAACCACTTTTCCGATTAGCTCTACAATGGTTCCGGCAGGAATAGACCTTTTAAAATCAATTTTATCGCTGCTTACGGTTACCACGCGTTTTCTTGCAAATCTGGTGGCAGCAATAAAAGCCACTTCATCCATCAGTTGCATTGCTGTACCTCCGAAAAGCGTATCGTAATGATTGGTTGTGTTCGGGAAAACCGCTTTGAAAATTCGGGTTTCAGATGCTTCAATTCTTTCTTCTGTAGTCATATATCATTATTAATTAAAGCGAAATGAAAAATAGAAGAACAATAGAAAAAGCAGAGACAGAAATCTCTGAGTATCCATTAGATCAACAAACTTCAAATCGCGAAAGTTTTTTGTTATGAAGAAAAAGGCAGGTCTCCTGACTTGTAACATCTTTATTCCCTTCCCATGAATTACACAGTGGATTTTTTTATAAAGACTTTAGTTACTTACAGTTGCGCGACAGTTCGTGATTTTCACACGATTCCCTTTTAATCTGCAGTTAAGCAAAACCAGTTTCCTGAAAAGTCACAGCCTGGAAAAGAGCCCATACTTATGCTTTTCGGGTACAAAAATAATGATAATTAATGAATTATTCGGGAGTTTTATAAATGATCTGGCTTTCAGCTTTTCCCTGTTTGATCGTCCAGATTGTTGTATAGCGGTTTTCACCGGAGCCATTTATCATATAAAGAAAAATATGATCGTTATCAATTGCAGTTACACCCACGTTATTGAAATCCATCGTTGGCTGAAACATATTTTTAATAGCATCTCTTACAAAAACAGAACCTCTTCCCGGTTGCTGAACGCGTACAGATTTTATTTCGGTTAAACCTTCAGGCAATTCCTTTCCTACGCCCCAGGCTTTTACTTTGTCAACTTTAGTAATGTTTCCATTGGTGTCTTTTTCCTGTTTCTTAATGTGTGCATAAGAAGGGTAAACGTCAATAATAACCTTTGTTCTTTGGTTTCCGGGAATTTTAGGATTGGTGTCGTCTGTAAAGATCAGAGATTTTCCGTTTTTCGATTTTGAAGGGGTAAATTTTGGTAAATTATCAACAAAAACCACGCGGTTTTTATTTACCATTCCTTCTTTGGTGATGCTGTCGTATCGTACGAAAGGTTTTTCTGTATCCTCTTTTTCAGGATATTTTATCCAGATCCATTCTGTTTCTCCCGGAGCAGGTTTTTCATAAATAAAAACATCTCCTGTTTTCATACGTATCTTATCAACGATTTTTCGGTAATCGTCTTTATGAACACGCACCATGGCATAACCTTCCTCAGCTTTTACAACACCAAAAGGAACTTTATTCTGACCTTTCGCCAATGCAAAAGAAAAAACACTGAAAACTGAAAGATAAAATGCTTTACGTAGAGACATCATCATGAAATTTTTTGACGGTTCAAATATATAAATTAAAATTTGTTTAAACTTTTCAAAAATATAAAAGTAAACTGATTAATTTAAACTTAAAAAGCCGTCATGAAACCTTTGTACTGGTTTTCTGTATATATTCACTTGGAGTTACCCCTTCTATTTTTTTAAATACTTTATTAAAAGTTGACTGATTCTTAAATCCTGCTTCAGAGTAGATATGCATCAAAGTCATCGTTTTCAGTTCATCACTATGAAGTTTATTCTTTACGTATATCACACGATGTGTGTTGATGTAATGATTAAAATTATCGAATCCGTTGATTTTTATGGCTTTGGAAATATAATTGTTATTCACTTTAATTGTACTGCTGAGCTCGGAAATCGTTAAATCTGCATTTCTGAAGAGTTTATTGCCAATTACCTCATTGTCTATTTTCTCAAAAATATTTTCAGCAAGTTGCAAATCTTTATCAGCAACAGGAGCAGCAGTCTGAGAAACCTTTTTCTCAATAATTACCTCTTTACTCTTTATATTTTGAATCAGGCTTTTATAATATGTTCCTAAAAATATCTGTATAAGGTTAACAGTAAATATAAAAGCGTCTGTAAGGTTTCCCTTCTTAAGATCATTAAAAGGATACCCGAAATAGTCGTTTCCGGCAAATATGCAGCAAAAACTTATGAGAAAAATAGCATATACCGTGAAGATAACCACTTCTTTTTTCGAAAAAAAGATATTTGCCCAAAAGGGAAGAGCTACAATCCATATTAAACTGCAGACTGAAATATTCCAGAACCTGAATACTATAAACAAGTTGTAAAGCGGCATTACAAGAATGAAAACCTTCACGACTTTAAGAAGGTCGTAATGATTTCCCAATATGTAAAAAGGAAGGAGTAATGAAAAAAAACCTCCGATGAGGTAGTAAACCATTATCGGATCTTTCATGTAAAATGAAAAAATCAGGATGCATGTAATAAAAGTTACAGCCAGTACATAAATATATCGGTTAGCGAGTTCTCTTTTCAGATCCAGCACTTCAATTTCAGTATTTTTTTTCCCCATAATATTCTAATATAATATAATTCAGAAAATCATTTATAAAATATATTGATTATCAGTTTTTTATATTAGTTGCAATGAAAAGTCATTTATCATTTATCTCTTGTTTTCTACTCAAAAATGTGACTCTATATTTGCAATGTGTTTTTCAGTTAGCAAAATTACAATAAAAATTTAATCTTTAAATATTGATAATATAAATATCTGATAACCCCCTTTAAAAACATATATTATGACGAACAAAAAAAAATTATTTCTTCTCATTGCGATTTCTGTTTTGGGATTTAAATCTTTCGCTCAGGTTGGTATTAATACCACAAAACCGCAAGGTGTATTCCATGTAGACGGAAAATCTTCTTCTGCCACAACCAATGATCCGGATAACGCACCAACAGCTTTACAGTCTTCCGACGACTTTGTTGTTAAGAGCAATGGAAGTGTAGGTATTGGTACAGTAACTCCAGATGGTTCCGCTATACTGGATATGAATGTGGATCAGCTTTCTTCAGGAAGCAAAAAAGGTCTTCTTATTCCAAGAATGGCTTTAACATCCAGAACGGATATTACAACAATTCCGAATCCGGCAACAGGATTATTGGTGTATAATTTAGGAACAAATTCAGGATTTAGCTATTCCGGGTATGTTTACTGGAACGGAAGCGAGTGGCGTCTTATGGAAGACACTTCTCCGGTAGGAGCAGTTGCTGTTTTAAACTGTAATGCTGCTGCATTGGATCCATCGCAGTTAATTGATGGAAATACGCCTACTGCAATTACTTCAGGAACCGTGATGAAAATTCCATACTCCGGAGCAAACGGCGGTCAGTATAGTGGAATTACATTATATTCAGTAGGAAATCCGGGAGTTACGGCAACCATTACCGGCGGAAAGCTTGAGGTTGGATCCGGTTCTTTAGCATTTGCAGTACAGGGAACTCCTATTGCTTCGCAAACGTCACCGGTGGGAATTACATTTGATCTGACTCCTTTTATTACCGCAAATTCCGGACTTACAGGCTGTAGCTCTGTTACTGTAGGAACTCAGGTGAATGCTGATATTAAAACAGTAGCGGTTATGGATTATATGAAATTTGTAACAGATCCGGACACGGGAGTAAAAGGATTTGTAGTAGAAGCAAAGACACCGGATGGTCTTTACACAGTAAAAGTTTTTATGAGACACTCTATTCAGAATGCTACCGCTACTGCTACCAATAACACAACTTCTACTGCAAGTGGAGCAGAAAACAACGTACTGTTGCGAAATAACTCCAGTACATCCAAAACCATTATGTGGAATTACTCTACATTTTATGGAGGACAGATTACTGATGCCGGAGGAAGTTTAGTAGTTCCGTCACAAACTCCGGGTGGTGGAGACGGAAATACATGGAGATCATTATCCACTTCTAATGCAGGCGCTTGGGGAAATCCGGGGATTTATAACGCATTTAATAGCGGACCGGAATATCGATACTATTCCTGGATTGATACTTCCACAACCTCCAAAGTAGCTTACACTGCAACTGTAATGGCAGGGATGGATCCTTCGGCTACTGCAACAGAGGTAACCAAACAAAAAGTTTTTATTAAAATCGAACAGATTACAGGACAATAGTAAATATAATACACATTGATGAAAAATGAATTTCAAGGACATCCATATTGGTAAGTTTATTGAAATTAAGGTTACAGAATGTGGGATGGAAATTTCCCACATCTGTAATTATTTTAATTTGAAAGAAGAAGATATATACAAAATGTTCAGCTCGTCGCATATAGACTGTACTGTTCTGCTGAACTGGAGTAAACTTCTTAATTATGACTTCTTTAGACTTTATACTCAGCATTTAATATTTTACGCACCTCCGTCTTCAAATCTGAAACCGCAGTCACAAACTAAACATAAAGTATTGAAATCAAACTTCAGAAAAAATATTTATACTCAGGAAATTATTGATTTTATTCTCGAATTGATGGAAGAAAAAAAACTGTCAAGACATGAAATCTACGAAAAATATAAAATTCCAAGCACAACACTATATAAATGGATATCAAAGAGAAAAAAATAAAGAAAACAACTCCGGACTATAAACAGATATATCAGGATCTTATTACAATGAAATATCCTGAAAAACTTCAGCAGTGCGAACATATACTTAGAAAAAAAGAGCTGGGTTTTCTGGATGTTTTAGAAGTTAATAATATTTTAAAACCCAATAAGGCAGATCAGAATTTAAAATCATATGATAAATCTACTATTTTAAAAATTCTGGATTATCAGAAAAAATATAATTTAAACAATACTGAACTGGCTATTAAGTTTAAAATGAGCAGAAATACGGTGGGAAAATGGAAAAAAATATTCTTCTGAATTAATCTGAATAAGAGATCGGAAGATAACCGTGCCGTTGTAATTCTTTTGAATCTTTAATCTGCCTTAAATAAGAATCAGAAAGAAGATAAATTTCGTCTGAAACTTCCAACACTTCCTTATAGCGATGATCTGAGAGGATAATTCCTTTCTGTTGTGATTGATCTTTAATCATTCTCTGAATTTCAACAATCATTTTTGGAGATAAAGCGTTAAAAGGTTCATCCAGAAGAATAAACTTTGAATCGGAATATAAAATTAAAAGAACCTCAACAATTTTTTTTTCGCCGCCGGAAAGACTTCCTGAAGTTTCATTTAAAAAAGGTTTTAACAAATCTGATCCAATGAGCTGATCTGCATTTTCTTTATTACAGAAAAGTGAGATCAGTTTTTTAATTTTTACACCCCTCGGAAGAAAAGAATGCTGAGGTAAATAAGCAATCCTTCCTTTCCTGTCCATTTGGTTTTGTAAAATTTTATCATCCACTCTTACAAACTGAGAATCGCCTTTCTCTGTTCCGAAAATAATTTTTAAAAGAGTAGATTTTCCCGTACCGTTTCTTCCCAGCAATCCGATAATCTTTCCTGTTTCACAACCCATGTAGATATCTCTCAGAATTTTCTTTTCGTTAAAAGATTTTGTAACACTGTCAATATGCAATTTGCTCATATTAATTTTGTAATCACATTAATAATTACCCCTGCTGAAAAAGTGAAAATCCAAAGAAAAACTCTTGAAAACCCGAAATTGGCAAAGAAAAAATATTCATTCTTCAATCTTAATTCATAAATCAGATAATGAAAAGCCGGAAAAAATACCAAAAAACACAATCCGAAATTGTCAGCCGTAAAACCAAGTAGGGCATTCATCAACAAAGAAAATAGAACAGCAGGAATCAATAATTTTACATAGAAAATCCATAGAATCCTTATATTTTTAACCATATATCTGTTTAAACTAATTTTGAATTCAACCAAAGTTACATCAATTGATTATAAAGCTTCTACTAAAATATCTTAAGCTCTCAAAAGAATAAAAATCTGAAATTTTTTAGAAACTGATAACCAAATATCGTTAAATTTTCTCCAGATCTTTTTTTGACAAAAACAGATAAGAATAGATTCCAAAGAAAACAAAAACAACTGAAAATACAGCGGCAGCAATATAAAAAGCATCTCCGAAACTGTACGCAATATTTATTTTTCCATCCATTCCCATTCCTGTGGTATGTTCCATATCTTCCATTTTAGCTTTAAAACTCAGATAAAATCCTAAAAACCCAAGAAGTCCGGTTACAGAAAACCCAAGATGATAAAGATACTTGTTTCGTATGGTTTTCATCAGTTGCACAGCAATTCCCGCAATCGCCATTAGAAAAGAAAGAATAACAAACGGATTTGGCGAAATATCACCTTTGTCACTTTCTTCTTGAGAATCATCGTATGAAGACGGATGATCTTCCTGATTGCTTACGGAAGATGTATAAGGAGAACTTTTTTTAATGCTTTCTCTCATTCTTTCGTCCATTTTTTGCTTAGAAACTCCCGTTATCAGATCAGTTCCCTTTACAGACATCAAAGTAACGTTACCGCATTTCACAAGGAAAAAGGGAAATAAAAAACAAAGGATAATTACAGTATAGCTCGGTATCGGCAGAAAGTCGGACAGCATTTTTAAGGTCTTCATAAATTATTGTTTGGGGTAAAAATATAAAATTTAAAATAAAAGAGCGTCCTGAACAGACGCTCTCATGAGATATTTTGTAAGTACATTACTCTTTTCTGAGCTTTGCTTTTACATTATTTTCTGTAATCATTCTTCGCAATCCGGTAATCTCATCCTTCGTAAAATACTTTTTCGGAACCATATTCATCGTCTGTGCGCTTTGGTAGATCAGAAACCATTCTTTATTTTCCTTCACTTTATAAACCGTATTCCATGCAAATTCTGCATCAAAAGTTTCTCCTTCTGTACGGATTTTCTCTTCCGTAAAAATATATGTAATATTTTCCTGAATCTTTTTATTGGAGCTGAAAGCAAATTTCAGCCGTAAAAAAGACCGGATCACGATAAACAGAAACATAATTCCAAGCCACATTGAAGCTGAAAGCAAAATTTCCTGTTCAGAATTGCCATCTGCAAACAGTTTTACAATAAAGAAAAGCACAATCAGCAAAGGAAAAGCAATAAGTCTTATTAAAGAACTTTTGAGATGAAACATCAGAAAATCCTTAAAACTGATATGAGTTTTTACCGTTATCATTTAAATTCTTTCCAGTTCGTCTGCGTCAATCGTAGTTTTGAATGTTCCGTAATTCACGATCACTTTATTTCGCGAAATCTTTTCAATCGTTCCCACACTCGTGCTGCCGGAAATACGGACACGTTGCCCGACTTTCATCCAAAGAGCGCGGTCGGTTTTGCGTTTTTCCTCCAGTTTTTCATTGGTTTCCGTAATTTTTTCAATTACTTCTTCCTTTTTAAGCTGTTGGGTAATCTTCCTTTTCACAACCTGAAGACGTTTAGATTCATCTTTATCTGCACCCAGTTTTCTGAATTTTTCCTGCTCAAGAATTTTTACAAAATCTTTTACAACATCTTTTCTGGACTTTCCTTTTACGTAGCTGTCGATAAAAGCCTCAATCTTGTTTCCGAACTGCAGTTTACGGTGCTCTTCTTCATATAATTTCTGGAAATTGAATAGCTTCTGCTGAAGCTGTTCATTCAGTTTCTGAAGGTTATCGCGTTTATCTTCTACAGATTCTTTTCTTTCGGCAAGATCGGTTTTAAGCTTTTCCACTTCATATTTTTCCTGCTGAAGTTTTACAATCGTTTTATCCAGATTTACAATATCATGTTCCACCTTTTTCTTGGCAGAATGAATAATGAATCTCGGTATTTTATTCTTTTCCGCCACCTCAAAAGTAAATGAACTTCCCGCTTGTCCCACTTCCAGTTTATACATCGGTTCCAGCGTTTCTTCATTGAATAACATTGCGGCATTCTGGGCATTCGGAAGCTGCTCTACAACAAGTTTAATGTTGGTGTAGTGCGTTGTAATGATCGCAAAACTTTTTTTGTCATAGAAAAACTCAAGGAAACTTTCTGCTAAAGCACCTCCCAGTTCAGGATCGGAACCTGTACCGAATTCATCAATCAGTAAAAGCGTATTCGCTTCAGCTTCACGGATGATTCCCGACATTTTCTTCAATCTTGATGAATACGTCGAAAGATGGTTTTCAATCGACTGATTATCCCCAATATCGGTCATGATCTTATCAAAGAAAAACATTTCCGATTTTGGATGGGTTGGAACCAGAATTCCGCTCTGGATCATCAATTGAAGCAAACCAACTGTTTTCAGCGTAATGGATTTTCCTCCCGCATTCGGTCCGGAAATACAGATGATTCTGTTGTGTTCCGTTAAACTCAGCGTTTGAGGATAGATCGTTTTATTTTCCGCTTTATTTCTTAAAAACAGCAAAGGATGGAATGCTTCTCTTAATCTTAACGTTTTATGGCGGTTGATTTTTGGTAAAACACCATTGATGAGTTCTGCAAATTTAGCCTTCGCTCTCGTTAAATCAAGATCGAAAATATACTTCTGATATCTCCACAGCTGAGGTTGAAATTCCGCCAGTTCTGCGGTAAGCTGTCTTAAAATCTTATCAATTTCCTTTTTCTCTTCCTCCTCACTTTCACGAAGCTTGAAATAATGCTTTACGACGGAATCCGGCTGAATATAAGTGATGGAACCCGTTTTCGAAAGTCCCAAAACCCTTCCTGGAACTCTTCTTTTGAATCCCGATTTTACCGCTAAAACTCTTTGGTCATCAATAATCGTTTCGCGGATATCATCCAGAAAATCACTCTGTCCGTAAGTCGTTAACGCACGGTTGAAATTTTCCTGAATCGCTTTTTTCGCGTGCTGAATTTCACTTCTTAATCCTTTTAAAACAGGAGAAGCTTCACTTTTTACCTCACCGAAACGGTTGAACACCTTATCAACTTTATCAATAATCTCTTTTCTGAATTCCAGAACAGAAACATCTTCCATGAGAGTAGGGAAGGTTTCCGGCATGGTCGGGAAGAACTTCTGCAGTTTCCCGATTTGCTCCGTGATGGTTTTGATTTTGATGAAAGCGCTGTTTTCCAGTCGGTAATTTTCGATCAGCATTAGCTTCAGCTCACTTTCGATATCTTCATATTCATCAAACGGAATTGCATTTGAACTTTCAAAACTCGAAAGATACTCGGAAGTTTTTTTCAATGAAAGTTCTGCCTCGTCTATTTCCATCGGACGAAGTTGAAGAATTTTTTCTCTTGTTTTCGGAGAATACGCAAAGGGAGAAATTTCCGCGAGCAATTGCGGAAACTCTAATTCGTTTAAATCTTCTTTATTTATATACACACTGCAAAGATAATTAATTTGAAAATGAAATAATTTGAGAATTTGAAAATGATTTATTGATTTGATCTCTTTTGTTAATATAAGCTTCGGCAAGTGCAGTCTATACTTTTAAAGCTTCGTTTGTATTCGGGATGTTACCTTTTGTAAAGTTTTTTTGAAATCATTAATGTGCTGTATAATTAAGTAATGGCTGAATTTAATTTTAAAACCTCACAGGTTTCAAAAACCTGTGAGGTTTGCCACTGTTTAACAATTAGATTTAATTTTTGAACTTTGAGTTGACTTCTTTTAATAAAATTTTTTGTGATTTTTGAGTCAGAAATTAATGAGTTTAATTACTAAATTTCTTTTAAAACCTCACAGGTTTCAAAAACCTGTGAGGTTTACCTCTATTTAACAATTAGATTTAATTTTTGGACTTTGGGTTGACTTTTCGAATAAAATTTTCGTGTTTTTTTGGTCGAAACTAATAAGTTAATTTACTAAATTTATGTAAGTTTGAACTATGAAGCTAAAAACCGAAAGATTAATTCTGAAACCTATCGACGAAAGTTATACGGAAGACATTCTAAAGATCAGAAGCAATGAAACCATCAACCAGTTCGTACACCGAAATCCTCCTAAAAACAATTATGATGCGCTTCAGTTTATTTTAACCATTAAAGAAAATACCCGAAATCAGAAATCTTTTTACTGGGGAATTTCTTTAAAAGACCAACCAAATCTGATTGGAACCATTTGTCTCTGGAATTTTTCAGAAGACCGAAAAGAAGCAGAAGTCGGTTATGAATTATTACCGGAATATCATAGAAAAGGAATCATGTCGGAAGCTTTGGCTGCAGTCGTGGATTTTGCATTTAAAAATTTACATTTGCAGGAAATTGTTGCGATGACGCATAAACTCAATGAAAATTCAAAAGGACTTCTTTTAAAACATGATTTTGTATTGCAGGAAGATAGAAAGGATGAAGATTTTCCGGAGAATCTGGTTTTTAGCTTGAAGAAATAATTTTCTTTGTCATTTCGACGAAGGAGAAATCTTTTTTATTTTAATCGTTAAATTTGCGTTAGATTCTTCATTGCGCTTTGCTTCATTCAGAATGAAAGGTTGGCGTAAAAATTGAATTTTCAAATTAATTCATTCTCAAATTTTCAAATTTAAAAAATGAGCTGGACAGAAATATTAGCCCCGATAAAAAACACAGAATACTTTACCAATTTATGGGAAAAAGTAAAGCAGGAATATGCGACAACCAAAGTTTTTCCACCAAAAAATCAGATTTTCAGAGCGTTGGAAATTACGCCTTTTGAAGATATCGAAGTAGTGATCATAGGGCAGGATCCTTATCATAATGATTATCAGGCGAATGGTTTGTGCTTTTCCGTTTCCGAACAGGTTGCTGCACCGCCTTCTCTGAAAAATATTTTTATTGAATTAAAAGATGATTTGGGGGTTGAAAGAACTTCAAAAGAATTGGACGATTGGGGAAAACAAGGCGTTTTACTGTTGAATGCAACATTAACTGTTCGTGCGCATTCTCCGAATTCACACAAAGATTTGGGATGGGAAAAATTTACAGATTTCATCATCAAAGAAATTTCAGATAAAAAAGAAAACGTTGTTTTTGTTCTTTGGGGCGCTTTTGCACAAAAAAAAGCCGAACTCATCGATCCGGCTAAACATTTTATCTTAAAATCTGCGCATCCTTCTCCGTTTTCTGTTTACAGGGGATTTTTTGGAAGCAAACCTTTTTCAAAAATTAATGAATATCTGGTTTCAAAAGGGAAGAAGCCTATTTCATGGTAGGATTTTCTCCTCCTTTTTTAATGGTGATTCCTATTTTGTACTTTCCGTTCAAAGCCTTCGCTCCGTCTGCAGAAGCAGGATAAGGCTGAACATCCGTTAAAGAAATAGTATATCCGTTAAATGCAGCCGACTGATGATAGTTTCTGCCTTCATTATCCATAGTAGCTAAATTCAGAACCATTGGTCGGGTTGCGGTTCCCATCACTTCAACCTGTGCCACGGCAACACCTGCCCAAATACAGTTTACATCTTTTGGGCAACGGCTGTCTTCAGAAATTCCTTTGAAAGTTACATTCATCTGATATTCTTCAAGGAATTTGTTTTCACCCTCGTTGAAATAGATCATTCCGCCATCTTTGCTGGTTACTTTGGTAACGCCTGTTTTATCCGTGTTCACTTTTAATTTATTTTCTTTTTGAGCATTACAGTTCATTAAAAACAATGAGCCTAAACTCAGGATAAGCATTTTATGTAGCATAATTTTTTTATATAATATTAAGCATATCTAATAATACTACCAAAAACATTGCCACGCCTACCACAAGACTGAAACCTGTTCCGTAAATAAATCCTATAAAAGCCCCTTTTGTCGATTTCAGGGCTTTATTCACATCCTTGCTGTCGTGAAGAAGTTCTCCGATAAACACTCCCGCAAACATTCCCACCAGAAAACCCAAAGGAATAGGTAAAAATATTCCGACAATGGTTCCGATAATCGAACCGATGCTTCCCCAACGCGTTCCCCCGTATTTCTGATTGGTTTTTGCCGGAATTACATAATTCAAAACTACAGAAGCTACCGTCAGAATTCCGAATGCCCAAACATAAATCATAGGAAGATCTGCATCTGTTCCGAATTTATAAATTAAAAGTCCGCAGATGCTCAGCAATAAGCCCGGCAAAACAGGAAGAAACGTCCCTAAAATTCCCAGAAACAAAAGAATAAGACAAAGAATATTAATCAGTGTAGAGTCCATAATTTAAATTTATTTGCAGTATATAACAAAAGTGACTCCAAAGAGCCACTTTATATTGATAAAAAAATTCTGTTAAAGATTCAGGATCACGTACTGTAAAATAACACCCGCATTTCCGATGTTTCCTGCAGCATGATTGTGGAAACTTGTATAATAAATATAACCGCTGTTTGAAGAACCGGAGCAAGGACCTACAGTTGCGCCCAATGCAACAAGATAAGGAACCAAAGTCTGCGGAACCGAAATCGTGATCTGAATACTGCTTCCCGGAATCGTAATGCAAACCGGAACAAAAGTTGTGTTCGGAGCATTTCCAATAGGCGTTACCGGAATTCCTGTAGCTGTAAAATGATTCGTTCTCAGCATTAAAGCCTGATTAGAACCGTCTTTTACTAAAACTTCCCAGTAAGAAGGATCGTAATTTGTAATTTTTTGCCATGCTCCCATATCAAAATCAATATTAAGATTGCTGAAACCAAGAGCACTAGACAATCCTGCGTTGCTTACCACAGCCGGAACAATTCCCGAGTTTCCGTTGTTCACAGAACATAGTTTTGAATCGGGAACAAATCCTCCCGCAGGAGCACAGCCTGAAGTATTTTCTGTTCCACCCACCAGATAAGAAACATCCCAATCTGAAGCATATATACTTCCGCCATTGGCAACGAAGATTGCAAGATTAGCATCAATTGCAGGGAAAAGAGCCTGATTGGTGGAATATTTTCTGGAGCCGCAGTTCAGAAAAATAATATCATACTGCGCTATAGCCGTTAAATTTGCAAGATCATTATTCGTGATTTCCGTAGCGGTATATCCCAAAGAAAGAATAATATCTTCAATTTTATCATACGAACCTTTTACATAAGCAATTTTAGCTACCTGATTCAGTTTGGTCTGAGACAGATCCAGCGTTAAAGTTTCGTTATTTTTTACATTTGCCGCAACTTCTGTACGGAAATTGCTTCCATTCCCGGTCTGAATATGAATGGTATGATTACCGACCGGAGCGTCCAGTGTAAAATTACCATCTGCATCGGAAGTAGTGTAGTAGATCTTATATTTGTCATCGAAAGTAAAAACGGATGCGCCACCAATGGCTTTGGCTCCGTTCTGTGACATTACTTTTCCGGAGATTTTTCCGGTTTTTACTGTATTATCAGCCGTAGCTTCTGTAGATGGAGCATCCGAGCGACAGGAACCCACAGACAATAAGATAATAAAAATAAAAATGAGGTTTAGTTTTTTCATAAGTTTTAGCGTTTAATTACATCACTAAATTAACAATTTTATTATTATAAATATCTTAATTTTAGAATAATTTTAAATAATCGTTAATTGAAATTGAAATATTTTATGAAAAATCCTTATTTAATCGATATTGAGTGAATTTAATTTTTTTACTAAATTTGTTAGAATGAATGATCAGTTACAGGAAACCAAAAATTTCATACAGGATTTAAGCGAACAGCTTTATTTATACATTACCAAAATTTCTCCGGCAGGTCTGGATTGGGTTTTTCATGCCTTTACAAAACTTGCGATTCTTGTTATTGTATTTTTGCTGATAGACTTTCTTGTAAAACCGCTAATCAATCTTATCTTCCGTTTTTTTCATAATGAAGAAAAATATCCGGTGATAAAATCAATTTATCAGTCAAGAATAACAAATTCCGTAGCTCATCTTTTTGCTTTGGCAATTGTACTGGGGATTCAGACTTCTATATTTCCGCCAAAAGCAATTCCCAGAACCAATATCTTTATTATACGTTCCATTAATTTAGGACTTGTATTAATTCTTGCCGGAATGCTCTATCGTGGTCTTACTGCTTTCAGAAATTATTTCGCCATTAAACAGGATTATTACAAAATCATGGCATTGAATGCGATTTCTGAAACAATGAAAATTTTAGGAATCTTCATTTTTTCCATTGTAGGGATTTGTGTGATTTTCGGGATTAAAGGAGCTACCATTGTTGGAAGTTTAGGAGCAATTACAGCAGTTCTGGTACTGGTTTTCCGCGATACCATTCTCGGATTTGTAACCGGAATACATGTTTCAACTTCTAAAAGTCTTAAAGTAGGAGACTGGATCAGTATTCCTAAATACAATATCGAAGGAAATATTTCAGACATCAGTCTTTTAACGACGAAGATCATGAATTTTGATAAAACCATTTCATCGATTCCCACCTATGATCTTTTAACCACTGAAATTAAAAATCTTCAGGTGATGTCAGAATCCAACACCAGAAGAATTAAGAAATCAATTTATTTTAACATCAATTCCTTTAAATTTTTAACGGAAGAAGATATTGAGCGTTTGAAAGATATCAATCTGATCTCAGAATATCTTGAAGGAAAAAGCATTGAGCTGAGAAAAGAAAAAGAAACTTTGAAGCACAGTGATAAAATAGTGAACGGAAGACAGCTTACTAATATTGGCGTTTTCAGATATTATGCAGAAAAATATCTCCAGAATGATCCCGATGTAGATCAGGATGGGGCAATGATGGTTCGTCAGTTGGATATTACTCCGCAAGGTCTGCCTTTAGAAATTTACTGTTTCGCCAATGATTCGCGTTGGGAACATTTTGAGCAGATTCAGGCGGATATTTTTGATCATTTACTGGTTGCTTCTAAAGAATTTGATCTTCAGGTAATGCAGATCAGTGTAAAGGTGTAACGAAACTTATTCTTCGAATGTAAAATTTCATGAAATAATAAACCCACTTTTAAGTTGGGTTTTTTTATTTTTGCAGTATGACAAAACTAAGTGTAAACATTAATAAAATTGCGACGCTGAGAAATGCAAGAGGAGGAGAAACCCCAAGTGTAACGGAAGCAGCCGTAAAAATTCAGGAGTTTGGAGGACAGGGCATTACCATCCATCCAAGACCGGATGAAAGACACATCACAAGAAAAGATGTTTATGATCTGAAACCTTTGGTAACCACGGAATTCAATATCGAAGGAAATCCCCACCGTTCCTTTATCGATATGGTTCTTGAGGTGAAGCCGGAACAGGTAACGTTGGTTCCTGATGCAGATGATGCCATTACTTCAAATGCGGGTTGGGACACGAAAAAACATCTGGATTTTCTTACGGAAATTATCGCAGAATTTAAAAATGCAGGAATCCGTACTTCAATTTTCTTAGACCCGACTCCCGAACTGGTAGAATATGCTGCCAAAACAGGAACCGACAGAATTGAACTCTACACTGAAGCTTATGCTAAAAATTATACTCTAAATAAAGAATCTGCTATAAAACCTTACTACGATACGGCGGTTGTTGCCACAGATTTCGGGTTGGGAATTAATGCAGGGCACGATTTAAGTTTAGAAAATTTAAAATATTTTGCAGATACCATTCCGAATTTGCTTGAAGTTTCCATTGGTCACGCCTTGGTTTCAGAGGCGTTATATATGGGAATGGAAAATACAGTTCAGGCTTATCTGAAGAGACTGGCAAAATGGTAAAAATCGCAAGTTATATGTGAAGCTTAAGGTTTGATAAATATTTTCTAAACTTCCTGCTTCCATCACCCCGCTTCTATCTAAAAACAAAACGTATGGAAATTTTAAATTCAAAAATATTTGGCGAAAATCTTTCGTCTACACCGCTTTTGGTATTTCACGGTTTATTTGGAATGCTGGATAACTGGGGAACCTTCGGGAAAGATTTCGGAGAATTTGTACCGACTCACCTTATTGATCTCCGCAACCACGGAAGAAGTTTTCATTCCGATGAGATGTCTCACGACGATTTAGCAGATGATATTCTTCGGTATATGGATCATTACGGCATAGAAAAAGCTCATATTCTGGGGCATTCTTTAGGCGGAAAAGCAGTGATGCAGTTTGCTATTAAATATCCTGAAAAAGTTGAAAAGCTTATCGTTGTGGATATTTCTCCGAAAGCATATCCTCCACATCATCAGGGAATTATCAAAGCTCTGGAAACGGTGGATTTTAATACGGTAAATTCCAGAAATGATGTGGAAGCGGTTTTGAGCCAGTATATTCCTGAAAGATCAACCATACAATTCCTTACAAAAAATCTGTATTGGGACGATAATAAAAAACTCAACTGGAGATTTAACCTAAAAACTCTGTCTGAAAAATACAATCAGTTTGTCTCGAATGCCATTAAATTTGGCGTTTTTGATGGTGAAACGTTGTTTATTGCGGGCGAAAAGTCAAACTATATTCTTCCTCAGGACGAATTTGCCATCAAACAGCAGTTCCCAAAAGCTCAGTTTTCAACGGTTAAAAATGCAGGACATTGGGTTCAGGCTGAAAATCCTGTCGATTTTGCTAAAATCGTCAAAGAATTTTTGAATATTATGTAACATAAAGTGTTTATTTTGGCTGAATTGTTAAAATTTTCTTAAATTTTAAATTTACTCTTCTTTGTGTGATATTTTTTAATATTTTAGTCGAAGCTAAATCACTAAATATTAACATCATGGAAAATAAGAAAAACAAAAAGCCGTTCTTCGCATCATTTTTAGAAAAACAAATCGCAGAACCGGAAAAAATCAAAGGAGGATCTGAAACTGTTGCCACAGCTCCGTTAAAAGATAATGTTACAACAGCGCTTCAGGACAGCATTACAAAACCTTCCAATGATAATGTGACCATGAAATATCCTTCCGATGGCGATGAGGGAGGTACAGAAATCTAAAAACGAACAACCCAAAATAAAACAACTATGAAAAACAAAGATTCAAAGAAGAAGCCATTTTTCGCTTCATTTTTAGAGAAACAATTACAGGATCCTGAAAAAATTAAAGGAGGAGCAAATGTAACAATTGCTTCGCAGGATACGGTTACAAAACCTGCTGTAGATACTGTGACAAAGCCAATCTATGATATGGCGCAGACAATGAAATATCCTTCTGATGGGGATGATGATTCTCCATCGATTTAATGTATTTTTATCTTGATCACATTAAAAAAATCATACTAAAAGGAAACTTACACTCTAAGTTTCCTTTTTTAATAAAAATGGCAGATGATTCTTTGCATTACACATTCTCAGGATTTTTACAATATTGATATCTTTTTTGAATATTTAAAATCTAAAAATATTCCTTTTTTCAGACTAAATTCTGATAAAATAAATCATTATCAGAAAATAAGCATCAGCGAAAACTTTTTTGAATTAACCGATGAACTCGGAAATACCGTTAATTCAAATGAAATTAAAGCGGTGTGGCACAGAAAATCGTGGGGAATCTCTGTTCCTGAAGAACTGGATGAAACCTACACAAAAATTTTTCTGAAAGAATACGCTGCTCTCAGATACAATCTTTTCACCTTGGTGGAAGAAATTCCGTGGATTAATCCGTTTGAGAATGAAAATAAGATTGATAGCAACAAAATGTATCAATTAAAGATCGCCCAAAAAAACAATCTTACTATTCCCGAAACTATTTTTTCGAACAATTCAGAACAAATAACTGAGTTTTTCCATAAGAAATGCAATGGAAAAATGGTGGCAAAACTTCATGGTGCGCTTTCAAAAACAATGAGCGGCGAAAATTTCCTTTCCACCAACATCATCGATGAAAATTCTCTCGAAAATATAGAAGACATAGAATACTGTCCCATGATTTTTCAGCCCTACATCGAAAAAGAATATGAATTGAGAATACTGTATCTTGAAGGAGAATTTTTTACCGGAAAAATCAATAACAGCGAAAACGCAGACTGGAGAATAGCCAACGAAAATTATTTTTGGTCAGAATACCATTTACCGGAACATATGAAGACCGGTCTTACCTCAATGATGAAAGATATGGGATTGTACATCGGAGCAATCGACATGATAAAAGGTAGAGATGGAAAATATTATTTCCTCGAAGTAAATCCGCAGGGAGAATGGGGAATGCTGCAAAAAGAACTTAATTTCCCGATTGCGGAAAAAATTGCCGATAACCTTATAAAAAGAATGAATACCAATGAATAAAATTTTAATAATTACCCATACAGGAGATAATTTTTCTATAGAAAAAGTAACTGAATATATTGCTGAGAACAATTGTGAAGTCATCCGTTTCGACGTAGATTTATACCCTTTGCAAAATAAATTATCTACCCGTTTTGAAGACGGAAAGTGGATCAGTATTTTAGAAACTCCAGAAAAAAAACATCGTTTAGACGATATTTCCGCAGTCTGGTACAGAAGAGCCTACAATATTGGATCTGGTCTGAAAGAAGAACTGGATTCTAAATTTTACGGAGCTGCGATGGGAGAGATCAGAACGACACTATTTGGATTTTTAGAGTCTATTGATGTCTATGCATTCGGAAAACCAAGTGTTTACAGAAGAGTAGACAGTAAGGAAGAACAGTTGAAAATAGCTCATAAAATTGGACTCAGGATTCCGAAATCCTGCCTTACGAATAATCCGGAAGAGGCAAAACAATTCATTGTAAAACATAAAAATGTGGTTGCCAAAATGCAGACAGGATTTGCCATTTATGAGGACGGTGTAGAAAGTGTGGTCTTCACCAATGTGGTAAAGGAAGATAAACTGGAAGAACTGGATACGCTTTTGTACTGTCCGATGCAGTTTCAGAAAAAAATTGAAAAGAAAAAAGAACTTAGAATAACCATTGTCGGAAGAGATGTTTATGCTTTCGAAATCGATTCTCAACAGTCGGAAGCTGCAAAAATAGACTGGCGAAAAGACGGGGTAAATCTTATTGATAAATGGATTCCGACAGATCTTCCGACAGACATCGAAGCAAAATTGCTGGAACTTCTGGATGTTTATAACATCGATTACGGAGCAATAGATATGATCGTTTCACCCGAAGACGAATATTATTTCATTGAGATCAACTGTGCCGGAGAATTCTTCTGGCTGGATAATCTCACCGAAGGAAACCTTATTTCAAAGAGTATTGCTGATATTTTATGCGATAAAGCTCCAAGAAGAAACAATATGGTTTTGGTTTAAAATTCTTCCAACCACAGATAATGCAGAAAACGGGCGAAAGTCCGTTTTTTTAATTTATCTTCAGTTCGGGATAAGAAATAAATTTAGATAATTGATTTATAGTATTATATTAAATTACCGCAAATAAAAACAAAAGATTTTTTACTTATTGAAAGTGTGTAAGCTAAATAAAGGCACTTCGTTTATTCAAAAAACACAAAAATGGTATTACTTTAATAAGTTTTACGCCTTTGTATATCTTAAAAAATGAATTCCTGATAATTGAATCTCTTTGTTTTACCTTGCGTTTAAGAAGACTTATCCCGAACTCAGGTTAATTTAATGATCATCTTATTTATTGCTCAAAACAGAGACACAAAACTTTTGCTGTTTTTATCCATTTAAAAAACAGAAATCTCCCTTAAAAATCGCAAATTTGCATAACGTAGAATATTATCATAATTTAGTAAGCAATCAAGTAAAAAAAATTGATGGTTTTTGTAACGGGAGCAACCGGAATTTTAGGCAGAGTAATTGTTTTGGAACTTCTGAAAAAGGGAAAAAACGTTCGTGCCGCAAAAAGACCGACGAGCAATTTAAACGAAGTAAGGCATTCCTATACATTTTATACGGAAAATCCCGATGATTTCTTCAACAGAATTGAATGGGTTGATGTAGATTTTAATGATATATATTCTCTTCAGGAAGCTTTGAAAGACGTGGACGAAGTATATCACTGCGCTGCAAAAGTAAGCTTTCATCCTCATGACGAAAAAGAAATGTATCGTACCAATATAAAAGGTACAGAAAATCTCCTGTACGCCTGCGAAGGCTCCGGTGTGAAGAAATTTCTTCACGTAAGCTCAATTGCAGTCCTTGATAATTTCAACGAAAAAGGAGAACTGGATGAGGATTCCGATTTCAATCCTAAACTGGATCATTCTGCATACGCACTTTCCAAACACCTTTCCGAAATGGAAGTATGGAGAGCTTCAGCAGAAGGTTTAAACGTTGTTATTGTAAATCCCGGAATCATCATCGGAAGCGGAAACTGGGGAAAAAGCAGCGGAGATGTTTTTCCTACCTTCGAAAAAAATAGCTTTACATTTTCTGGCGGATCTAGTTATGTAGATGTAAGAGATGTTGCAGAAATTTCCATAGAATTAATGGAAAAAAACATTTTCGGGGAACGTTTTGTTGTAATTGCAGAAAACAGAAAATACGTAGAATTAGGAAAACAGATCAGATCTAAATTAAATTTAAAAGAAGCTAAAATTCTTTCAGACTTTCAGCTCAATATCGGAGTTTTAGCAAATACGTTATTCGGCTGGTTTATTCCGGCTTTAAGAATGGCGACAAGATCCAATGTGAAATCAATTTCCGAAATGAATACCGTTTCCAACGAAAAAATAAAAAGCAGATTGAATTATCAGTTTATTCCTCTTTCGGAAAGTATTGATTTTCATTTAAATAATTACATCAACGATAAAAAGATAAAGCAATGAATCTTGCAGAGGCAATTATCTTAAAAAATACAGAAAAGCATCCCATAAAATCTGCCATCGGATTTAAAAAGAAAGATGCAGGCTGGAAAGAACTGAGCTGGAAAAAATTTGGCGAAATTGTGTATAAAACAGCCAATGCGCTTAAAAATGCAGGAATTCAGGAAAATGATAAAGTCGCCATTTATTCGGATAACTCTTCCGAATGGATGATTTTTGATCTCGCAGTATTAGCAATCGGAGCCATCACGGTTCCAATCTATTCCACCAATAATGCAGAACAGGCAGAATACATCATCAATGATTCGGAAGCGAAGGCAATTTTAGTGGGAGATCAGGCTCAGTACGATGCGTGTCTGGAAATTTTGAAGAAAGAAAGTACAGGTCTGCAAACGATTATCATTACTAAAAAAGCAGTCTGGATCAAAAAAGAATTCAGCAGTTTTTATCTGGAGGATTTCATCGCTAAAAGTTCTCCCAAATTAGAATTCTGCAAGAAAGAATATGAAGATATTGCCACGCTTATCTACACTTCCGGAACAACAGGAACACCAAAAGGAGTTATGCTTACGCACGGAAATTTTGTAAAAGCTTTTGATGCCCACTTTGAATTTTTCAAGTTTAAAAACTTTGAAGAAGAGCTTTCTCTGGCATTTTTACCTTTAACCCACGTTTTCGAAAGAAGCTGGAGTTTATTATGTCTTTACGGAGGCGCAAGAGTGTATTTCCTCGAAGATCCTAAAAATATTGCCAATGCTTTGGAAGAAGTAAAACCGACCATGATGTGCGCGGTGCCGAGATTTTTCCAGAAAGTCTACGCCGGAGTGTTGGAAAAAGCAGAAGAAGGTTCATCGCTGAAGAAAAAAATATTTAACTGGGCATTGGAAACCGGTTCGCAGACCGCAGAATTAAGAAGAAGAGAACAGCCGATTCCGTTTGGATTAAAAATAAAAGAAAATATTGCCAAATCTTTAGTTTTTAGTAAAATTAAAGAAAAAATGGGCGGAAGATTATGGTTTATGCCTTGTGGCGGAGCTTCACTATCTCCGGAAGTGACGAAGTTTTTTGAATCGGTTGGAATTCATGTGACGGTTGGCTATGGTTTAACCGAAACTACGGCAACTTTAACCGCTTTTCCTTTGACGAATTTTGAACACGGAAGCTGCGGAAAACCTCTTCCGGGCGTGGAAATCCGAATCGGGGAGAACGATGAAATTCAGGCAAAAGGAAACGGAATTATGAAGGGATATTATAAAAAACCTGAAGAAACGCAGAAAGTTTTCACCGAAGACGGCTGGTTTAAAACCGGAGATGCAGGAACCATCGACAGCAAAGGAAATCTTACTATTACAGACCGATTGAAAGATTTAATGAAGACTTCCAACGGAAAATACATCGCACCGCAACAGATTGAAAATATTTTAACAAACAACAATTTCATTCAGCAGATTGTCCTGATTGCGGAAGGAAAACAGTTTGTTTCCGCGTTGGTTGTTCCGAACTTTGAATTTTTAAAAGAATATCTCAAAAAAAATAATATTCCTTTCACCAATTGGGAGGAAATTGTAAAAAACGAAAAGATACACGATTTTTACAAAGACAAAATTAAAGAACTGCAAAGCCATTTATCCGATTACGAAAAAGTGAAAAAATTCACTTTGATGCCTTCGGAATTTGATATCAATACAGGAGAAATTACTCCGACATTGAAGGTAAAAAGAAATGTAGTGCTTAAAAAATATGCAGATCTTATTGAGAAGATGTATTAAATTTTTAAGGCTGAGTTGAAGATAGAGCTGTAACAACTGTACATTAAGCCAGATCTCACCTTGCAAAAATTGAAATTATGACAACACAGGAATTTTTAGGAAAAAAAGATTTTACAATAAACAATCAGACGGTTTCGGAAAGCTGTCCTTCCAATATTGCCTTAATTAAATATTGGGGAAAATACGACAATCAGATTCCCGCCAATCCAAGCATCAGTTTTACATTAAATCATTGCAGAACCAATACTTCGATGGAGTTTTCTGCCAATGAACCTTTTTCTGTGCAGACTTTTCTTGCCGGAAATGAAGAAGTGAAATTTGCCGAAAAAATTGAAAAATATTTTCGAAATATCGAACAGTATCTTCCATGGATTTTACAGGGGAAATACGTCATCAGAACCGAAAATACTTTTCCTCACAGCTCAGGAATTGCAAGTTCTGCTTCCGGTTTCGGAGCGATAGCTAAATGTTTAATGAATCTGGATGAAACATTTTCAGGAAAAACTTCAGATGAAGAATCATTAAGAAAAGCCTCTTTCTTAGCAAGATTAGGAAGCGGAAGCGCCTGCCGAAGTCTTTACAACGGATTGGTTGTGTGGGGCGAATCTCAGGTAAAAGGAAGTTCTGATCTTTTTGCAGTACAATACCCAAACGATGAAATTCATGAAATTTTTAAAGATTTTAACGACTGGGTTTTACTCATTCATGAAGGTCAGAAAAGCGTTTCTTCCACTGTCGGTCATGGTTTGATGAATACCAATCCTTACGCAGACAGAAGATTTCAGGAAGCAAGAGAAAATTTCGGTCCAATGAAGGAATTTTTAGCTAATGGAGATTTGCAGAGTTTCATTAAACTGGTAGAACACGAAGCATTAACACTTCATGCCATGATGATGATGAGCGATCCTGCATTTATTTTAATGAAAACAGGAACTTTGGAAGTCATCAATAAAATCTGGGATTTCAGAAGAGAAACCAATTTGCCGTTGTTTTTTACGTTAGACGCAGGAGCCAACGTTCATCTTCTCTTCCCGAATGACGGCTCAGAAGGAAATATAAAATCTTTCATCGAAGCCGAACTGTTACAGCATACGCAGAATAATGGAGTGGTGAAAGATGTGATGAAGTTTTAGAAGTAATTCAAAATATAAGGGTTAAAGACATACTTAAAATCTTTAACCCTATTTTTATCTATTTATCCAAAATTCCTCTTATTTTATTCGCGTTGGAGATCAGCTCTTCCAGATATTCGAAATTTTCTTTTTCCAGTGCTGCTTTAAACTTTCTTAGCTGAGCAATATGCTCATTAAGAACATCCAGAACATTTTCTTTATTTTGCTTGAAAATCGGAACCCACATTTCAGGATGAGACTTTGCCAGACGAACAGTGCTGGAAAAACCGGAACTAGCCAGTTGAAAAATAGTTTCTTCTTCTTTCTCCTTTTCTAAAACCGTATTAGCCAAAGCGTAAGAAGTAATGTGGGAAATATGCGAAATATAAGCGGTGTGAACATCGTGATCTTCTGCATTCATGTAAATCAGATGCATATCAAGACTTTCGACAATTTTTTCAACCAGTTGTAAAGCATCTTCTGCGGATTCTTCCTTATCGCAGATTACTCCTGCTTTTCCTGAAAAACTTTCTGAAACTGCCGATTTCGGGCCGTTGTTTTCCGTTCCCCACATCGGATGGAAAGCCACAAATCTGGCTCTTTTCGGATGATTTTTTACCGCATTTACAATTCCTGCTTTGGTAGATCCTGCATCCATCACTGTCTGATTTTCCGAAATCAGGTCTAAAATATTCGGAAGTAATTTTCTTGCGGCATCTACAGGAATGGCAAGAATGACCAGATCAGAGTTTTTAATTCCGTATTCCAGATCTACTTTTGCATCGATTATTTTGAGTTCTAATGCTTCATTCAGATGGTCATTGCTGTTATCAATACCGTAAATGAAATCTGCAATTCCTTTTTGTCTTAATTTTAATGCAATCGAGCCCCCGATTAATCCTACACCAATTATACTTATTTTCATCGTTTAAATTTTAAAATAAAAAACCCCGCCCAAGGACGAGGTTTTGTTTTATCTATATGAAATCCTTATCCCAGATCTGAGTTAAAAATTCCGTAATAATATGTTCCGTTGTTTGTAATCACTAGACAAAGGTAAATAATTTTTTTTAATCAGGATTAAAAAGTGAATTGTGAATTTCGTTTCGCGAGTCAAATTTTTTACAGGTCAATTAACTTCGTTGCCAATTCGCTTTGCTGTCAATTTATTTCATTGTGAATTTAAGAATTAGCCATTGCTTGCGTAGCAAAATTCATTATTTACAAATTAAGGATTACTGATAATCAACGTTGACGGAATATCCGATAACCATATGCTTTTCGTATCGATGAGGTTTTTCCAGCTTTTGCTGCTGATGAGCAAAAAGTGCATATTTTTTTTATTAATAAGGAAAGTAATCGAAGTATAAAGAAAAATATATTGTTTAGATAATATCCTGACATAGAAAAATATACAATCAGAACATTTCCAAATCGGTTCATTGGTTCAAGGATGTTGAAAAGTTATATTTTACATCGTATTTAACACTAAAGGATACCATTATAAATCATTACAACAATATTTTTCAATTATTTTGAGGAGAGAAATATCAATGTCGTTGCGAAATCTTTCAATGCTAAAATCAAAGATTACAACCTTTAAGTGTAAAACCATCTATCAGTTTATATTTATGTGGTTGTAAATCAATTATTTGATTTGGTGTGTAAAGAAGATTTGAAGTTTTCTTTGACCAAAATTTATATCTTATGCTTTTTTCTTATTTAATCTAAAATAAATATACACTTTAATCCCTCATCTTTAGAGGTTTGTATGCTTTTAATGAACTGTTTGGAAGATTATTAATACTGTTGGTTATTTTTAATGCAGTATTTATATGAAATGGTGTATTGTTTAGTATAAATTTTACTTTTTATACCATCTTTAAATCAGTGTTGAGTAATTTTACTGCAGTATTAAGCATTTTTATTATACCGTTAAAAATTTTTGTTGCACTGTGGAACATTTTTATCGCAGTATGGAAGATTGAGATTGGTGTCCGAAAATAAATTTTTACCGCTCCTGCCATATAGTTGTCATTACCGGTGCTTATATTTGCATTTAACGATCCACAAAAAATAACAACAATGAGTTATTGCGCGGCAATTGAAGGAATGCAGCCTGAAAGCAGGAGAGAATTGCACAAAAGATACCATGATAACCATTATGGATTTCCGATTCATGATGATAATGAGCTGTTTGGGAGACTGGTGATGGAAATCAATCAGGCAGGGCTGAGCTGGGAAACCATTCTGAAGAAAGAAGAAGGCTTCAGAAAGGCGTATGATGATTTTGATATTCAGAAAGTGGCTTCTTACGCTGAATCTGACCGGGAAAGACTGCTGAACGATCCTGCAATCATCAGAAATAAGCTGAAAGTAAATGCTGCTATAGAAAATGCAAAAACCATTGTAGAACTGCAGAAAGAATTCGGTTCTTTTGAAAAATGGCTGGAACATCATCATCCCAAAACATTGCCGGAATGGATGAAGCTTTTCAAGAAGACCTTCAAATTTACAGGCGGAGAAATCGTGAATGAATTTCTGATGAGCATTGGTTACCTCAAAGGTTCTCATGCTGAAAACTGTCCTGTGTATGATGAGGTTTTAAAACATGATCCGATGTGGAATAAGATTTAATGGCATCATCAGAATCAACAAAACTCTGAAACAAATATTGTAAACGATCGATTTGAATCGATCATTCTGTATAAAAAAAGCAGTGAAGAATCTTTTCAATGTTTTAAAGACTCTTCACTGCCTTGAAAGGGCTAAAATGTAGCTATCTGATTTGAGTCAGCCTTTTCTGATAGTATTTTATCGGAGGCTTCTTACGGTAACGTCTGGTTTTTCGCCTTGCGGAACAATGAAAATGGCATCATCATTTATCGTATCTCCGGAATCAAAATAATAGCTTCCAATTACAGGAAGAATACTGTTCACAAATTTTCCGGATTTGTCATAAGCAGAGTAGGTTACATTAATGATCTGGGCTTTCATTTTAAGTTCAATTTTTTTTGAAGTAAGCTTGGCTCCGGTTGCATTAATGCAGTTCAGTTCTACGATTGCGGTGTTGCTTACGATTTGCGGATAGGAAGAAAGTCGGATGTTGTAGGATTTATCCGAAGTGTTTTTTACAGATGCGGCAACTTTATAGCGGTCAAAAGATTTTCCTCCGTTTTGTATTGTTTCTTTATTCAGAATATTAAAGGTTACACTCATTCCGTTGAGATCAATGGTTTGTCCGTCCGTTATTTTCTGCGCTTTGGCAGTACTATAGAAAGAGATGATTACGAGAAGTAAACATAAAAAGGTTGATTTTTTCATGAATTGATATTTTGGTGTTTGCAGTACTAAAGTTACGAAATCATAAGAATAAATTTCTATCTTTCAGAGTATTGTATGAGATTGTTAATTACGATCAGGAAAAGCCTTTTGTTTTTTATACAACATCAATCTGACTTTTAATTCTCTCAAAAAGCATATTGATGATTCTTTTATTAAAAGACTTGCTGTCGGAAAGATAAACCGTTATTTCTTCCGGAGTGAGCATTCCGACCGTCATTCCGATGTAGGTGTTTTTCAGGGCACTATCTTTTTGCAGGCTTTGTTCTGTGAAATTTATTTTCTGCTCGTTTTTCAGAGAAGTAAAATCTGACATTTTTCTCATTGCATAGTCTCTGAATATCTGGATGAAAATATCATTTTGTAATTTTAAAACAGGACGAAGCACATTATTCTGAAATAGTTCTGTTTCACTGCTGTTTTCAAATGTCTGAAGGGAAAGGTTTTCCCGAAGGTCTTTTTTGGTGGGCATATTCATTTCTTTAGCGAAACGCAATTTAATAATCATTTTTGAAAAAACTTAGTTTATTCAAACATCCCAAGAATGTTTAATGTGAAATTGTTTAAACTTTTAATCTAAAGAATTTCTCAATGCTTGTCTCGGGATAAAAATAAAATAGGAATCATTATTTTCCAGTAATATCTCATGGGCTTCTCCTTCTAAATTATCAATTATGAAGAATATAAAAATACAAACAATATTTCATCCGTATGAATAGCATAAACAATTACTTTCTCAAAAAAGCTCAAACCATTAAAAATAGTTTGCGTATTAACAAAGTACCTTTTTACATAACTAAAAGATTTTAAATCTTAGTAGACCTATGTGTTTAAATTTGAAATTAACTAAGAATACAAATATATAAACTGAAAGTATATTTCAACAAGAATCTTTACTAATTCGCGAAATCTGCGGGACAAAAATTTGCACTCATAATTTTATCCGTATTTTTGCAAAAAATAAACAATCGTGATTAACAGCGACCAGATAAAAGAAATTCAGTCAAGAATTGATGATTTACATAAATATCTTCAGATCGATAAAAAGAAGATAGAAATTTCTAATGATGATGAAAAAACAGCAGCTCCTGAGTTTTGGGACAATCCTAAAGAAGCTGAAGGATTTCTGAAACAGCTCCGTTCCAAAAAGAAGTGGGTGGAAGCGTATGACGAAATCAATACCCAGTTTGAAGATTTACAGGTTTTGGCAGAATTTGCCAAAGAAGATCCGGATTCTGAGAAAGAACTGGACGAAACCTTCCCTCAACTGGTAGAAAAAATCGAAGACCTTGAGTTCAAAAATATGCTTTCCAATGAAGGGGATGAGCTTTCTGCCGTTTTACAGATTACAGCCGGAGCAGGAGGAACAGAAAGCTGCGACTGGGCTTCGATGTTGATGAGAATGTACACGATGTGGTCGGAAAAACAGGGCTATAAGATCCGTGAACTGAATTTTCAGGAAGGGGATGTTGCCGGAGTAAAAACCGTAACGCTGGAAATTGAAGGAGAATTTGCATTCGGCTATTTAAGAGGAGAAAACGGAGTTCATCGACTGGTAAGAATTTCGCCTTTCGATTCCAATGCGAAGCGTCATACGAGTTTCGTTTCGGTGTATGTGTATCCTTTGGTGGATGATACCATTGAAATCAACATCAATCCTGCCGATATTTCATTCGAAACCATGAGATCTTCCGGAGCGGGAGGTCAGAACGTAAACAAGGTAGAAACTGCGGTTCGTCTTCGTCACGCACCTACAGGAATCATCATTGAAAACTCAGAATCGCGTTCCCAGCTTCAGAATAAGGAAAAAGCAATGCAGTTGCTTCGTTCCCGATTATACGAAATGGAACTGGAAGAGCGTATGAAAGCCCGTAACGAGATCGAAGCCAATAAAATGAAGATCGAGTGGGGAAGCCAGATCCGAAACTACGTTATGCATCCTTATAAACTGGTAAAAGATGTGCGTTCCGGATACGAAACTTCAGATGTGGATTCTGTGATGAACGGAAACATCACTCCGTTCCTGAAAGCTTTCCTTATGGCGGATGGAACGGCGGTTTCAGACGATGATATGGAATTGTAACAGGATGTTTAAATTTCGTTAAAATCTTATAATAAATTTCCGATTGACGTTTATTAATCCTATTTTTGCTACTTATCAAAATGTATGGAAGATTTCAATAGCTGGAAAGATTTATTAAATCCGGAGTTTTATATCAAGCTTGGGGGATTTTGGCTCATTCTGTTTATCATTTTCGCCGAAACAGGTCTTTTTGTAGGATTTTTTTTACCGGGCGATTCATTGCTTTTCGTTTCGGGAATTTATTCAATTGATATCATCAGAGAGACTTTCGGCTCCACAGGGAGCGATTTTTTCGATACATTTATTTTAGCGGCTTCTGTAGCTTTAGCGGCAATTGTTGGAAATGAAGTAGGCTATTATTTCGGAAGAAAAACAGGCTCTGCTCTGTATAAAAAGCAGGATACATGGTTGTTTAAAAAGAAATACCTTTATCAGGCGCACGATTTTTTTGAGAAAAACGGAGCTTTGGCAATTATCATGGCAAGATTTTTACCGGTGGTAAGAACATTCACCCCGATTGTTGCAGGAATCGTAAAGATGGATAAAAAGGCATTTTTAAGAGATAATGTTATCGGAGCGGTTCTCTGGTCGTTTTTATTGATTTTTGCAGGACATTATCTGGATAAATTATTCATCGATCAGTTCGGAATTGATCTTAAGAAAAAATTGGAACTGATTATCATTGTGATTGTTCTAATAACAACAGTACCGGTTATTATCAAATTTTTATTCGGAAAGAAACAGGATTTTTCCAAGTATGAGAATCATAATTTTGATGAAGACGAAAAATAAAAAAGTACTTTTAAAATAGATCTAACCCGTTCGTTTGAGCGGGTTGTTTTTTGCGATATGTTTAAGATTCATTCTGCTTGGCAAATACAGAAGCGCGAAAAGCCAACCTCAAAATACAAATTCTGATTTCAGAAACTAATCCTTAATCCATTCTAAGATATTAGGATAAATAATGCTGTCTCTTTTCTTTCTGCTAAAAAATCTCGGTACATGACCTGTATTTTCCATAAAAATAAACTTATGAGGGACATTTTGAGCCGTTAAAGCAGAATCTAAAGCAATACCCTGTTTCGGGCTCACTAAAAAATCCTGATTTCCCTGAAAATGAAGGGTCGGAACATTCGAAATATGGGCAATCGGACTTGCTTTTTTAAATTCTTCAGACAAATTTCCACGAGTGAATTTTGTTCCCACCACTTTTTGGATGGTTGGTGAAGAATATTTGGAGTAAAATGAATTGAGATATTCCGGAGAATAAAAATCTGTCGGTCCGCTTAAGGAGATGATTTTTTTAATTTTATCAGGATTTTGATAGCCATACAGCAAAGCAAGATGACCTCCCGCACTTTCTCCCAAAAGGATATAATTGTTGGGTTGAAGCTCCGCTTTCTGCGCCAGTTCGTTGAATTTGGCAATCACCGAGTTGATATCTTCAAGCTGTTCCCTGTACGTGATTTTTTTTGATTTTGAAACCAGCCGGTAATTCATATTAATACTCGGAATATTATTTTTAAAAAGCATTTTCTGAATCTGGATCATGTGTTCTTTTTTGCCCAAAGTCCATGCTCCGCCATGAATTAATAAAACAACCGGAGAATTTTCAGGATAATCTGAAGGAAGAAAAATGTCTGCTTTCTGCCTTTTATGTTCGCCATATTTCAGATTGTAAATTTTCTGTTCGTTATTCGTTCCCACCCAGACTTTAAATTTTCTCGTATTGCATGAAGTCAGAATAAAGCCAATTAACCCTAAAACAAAGAAATGATAACGAAGAATCAGCTTTTTCATGGAATAAATGTACAGAAAATTAGAATTTAAAAATTAATAATGGCAGAAATTTTTATTTTTTTATCATGAGTTCCATTCCATATACCCGAAAAGAAAATGGTTGTTTTCACACAATAAAGTTTTTCCTCCCGAAGCAAATAAACTTTCTCCCTGAAACCATTTTTCGTAAATGATTTCTTCGGGAGAATATTCTTTGCTGCATATTTTACAAAAAATTGAATGAAAATCTTTACGAATCATTACTTTAATTGAAAAAGATTGTACATATTGATTTTTTTCTGCAAAATCAATATCTGTTTTTGCTTCCGAAAGTAATTTCCGTAAACGGGTGATATTTTGATATTCAATATGTCTTGGGGCATCTTTAGGTAGTTTTTTGCCATACTTATGATAGATTTCCATTTCGTCATTATAAACTTCTATCAGCTTTTCAGTTTCAATCTTCACTTTTGAAACAACTTCATTGCTGTTATTTTTTACATCGAAAGTATAATATAACATGGTAATGTTTAGATTTAAAAGGCAAAATTAGAATTCGCCTTGTAAGTTTCATGGTGTTTTTTGATGATTATTACGAATATACAAATTATGAGGAATACAATTTGATATACAGATTTTAAAATAATTAATCTTGATTAATTAAGCGATAAATAAGTTTAAATAAAGCTCGGTCAGTCATGTGAAAAACCGAATTAAATAATTATTTTTGCCCTTTAACAAACATTAAAAAAATATTAAAATTTTATGGCATCTGGTTTTTTTGCGATCTTGGATGATATTGCTGCATTAATGGATGATGTGGCGGTTACAAGTAAAATAGCAACTCAGAAAACAGCTGGAATCTTAGGAGATGATCTCGCTGTAAATGCTGAAAAAGCGACTGGTTTTCTTTCATCACGAGAGCTTCCTGTACTTTGGGCAATCACAAAAGGATCATTCATTAATAAGCTCATTATTCTTCCAATTGTTTTCCTGCTGAACTGGCTGTATCCACCTGCGATTAATTATGTTTTAATTTTAGGAGGTCTATATCTTGCTTTTGAAGGCGTGGAAAAGATTATAGAATTTCTTTTTCACAGGGATAAAAAAGGGCATGAAGTCGTAGAAGAAGTGGAGGAGAAGAATATCAATTCTGAAGAAACGGAAAAAGCAAAGATCAAGTCTGCAATTACTACGGATTTTATTCTGTCTATTGAAATTGTAATTATTGCTTTGGGAACGGTTTTGGAGGAAAGTCATCCTTTTATTACCCAGATTCTGGTAACTTCGTTGGTTGCTTTTATTGCAACAGTAGGTGTTTACGGAATTGTAGCTTTAATTGTAAGAATGGATGATGCAGGCTTTAAACTGATCAGAAAAAGTAACGATAAAGGAATTATCGGAAAACTGGGACATTTTCTTGTAAAAGCTTTACCAATAGTTATTAAAGCTTTGGGAGTGATCGGAACGATTGCCCTGATTATGGTAGCAGGCGGAATTTTTGCACACCGAATAGAATATTTCCACCATATTCTACCATCATGGTCTTCAGATAAAATGCTTACGGTTCTTAAAGAATTGATTCTGGGACTTGGAGGAGGATTGCTCGCCGTGGCTGTTTTCACCATTGGAAAAGCTTTGTTTTCTTTAGTAAAACGCGCATAGAAAATTGATCAATAATAGTAAAAATTCGCGGCTTCGTAGAAGCCGCGAATTTTTTATTTCGAAGATAATTTAATTACCTAGTTCAGATCATAATTCATGATCACCAGTCGCAGGATAAAATGTACATAATCCTGATCTGCATTTTTTCTGTTGATCAGATGATTTTTATACTCATAGGATTTTAATACGGAAAGAAGTTGTCTGTAAGTCTCCAGATCGTCGTTTTTGATCTTTACCCTCATATTTCCGTCTCTTCTTTCTACGAGTTTGTCATCCAGCGTTCTTACTTTAAATAAAACCTCGCATGATTTTTTAGCAGGTCCGAAATATCTCTCAACAATATTAATTTTGAATGCATCAAAAGTAATCGTATTGAAAATAAGATTCGCCGTAGATTCTGGTGTATGGAGTTGAAGCTTGTAGTTCATGAGAAATTTTTACAATAAGTACAATATGTACAGGTTTTTTAATTTAAAGTAGTTTAAAATTCAAAAAAGAGACTTTAAAAAAGCCTCTATAAATATAGTTAATTAAAAAGATCTTTTACTTTATCAAAGAAAGTTTTTTCTTTACCGGATGGTTCTGCTACCATTTCTCCGCTGTTCATTTGTTTTTCGAAGAAGTCTTTTTGATCTTTTGTCAGCTTTTGCGGAGTCCATACATTGATGTGGATAAACATATCTCCTTTTCCGTAACTGTCGATACTTGGAAGACCTTTTCCTGCTAATCTCAGAATTTTTCCCGATTGCGTTCCTGCATCCACCGTAATTTTAACTTTTCCGCCAACGGTAGGAACCTCTTTTTTCGTTCCCAAAGCCGCTTCAGCAAATGAAATATACAATTCCTGATGAAGATTATCGCCTTCTCTTTTAATTACTTTATCAACTTCCTCTTCGATAATCACCAGTAAATCTCCCGGAATTCCACCAAAAGGAGCATCATTACCTTTTCCTCTTACGTTAAGCTGAATACCGTCTCTTGCTCCCGCCGGAATATTAATCGTTACTTCCTCTTCATCTTTAATCAATCCTTGAGCATTGGCTCCCGCAGGAATTTTATCTGCCACTTTTCCGATTCCCTGACACGTTCCGCAGGTTGTCTGGGTCTGCATCTGTCCGAACATCGTATTCATTACCTTAAGCTGTACACCGGAACCGTTACAGGTAGGGCAGGTTTTTGAAGTGGCACCTTCTGCCATCTTCATTTTCTTTACTTTAATGGTTTTCTGCGTTCCGTTCACCATTTCATCAAGATTCAGCTTAATTCTGATTCTTAAATTAGAACCTTTTACCTGTTGACGACCACCGCCGCCACCGCCAAATCCTCCGAAACCGCCACCGAAAATATCTCCAAACTGGCTGAAAATATCTTCCATGTTCATTCCGCCACCGAAACCGCCTCCTCCGAAGCCTCCGTTTCCGCCCATTCCTGCGTGTCCGAACTGGTCGTATCGTGCACGTTTCTGTTCGTCGCTCAGAACTTCGTATGCTTCTGCTGCTTCTTTAAATTTTTCTTCGGCTTCTTTATCGCCCGGATTTTTATCAGGGTGATATTTTATGGCCATTTTACGGTATGCTTTCTTTATTTCGTCGGCTGATGCAGATTTGCTGATCTCAAGAACCTCGTAATAATCTCTTTTTGACATCTTTATATGAGTAATTAGTAATGAATAATGAGTAATATCAAAAATTGCTTATTACCCATCACTTATTGCTTATGTTAATTTCCTGTAACTACTTTTGCAAAACGGATCACTTTTTCTCCTAAAGTGTATCCTGTTTCAATAACATCCACGATTTTTCCTTTTAAATCTTCTGAAGGAGCAGGAATCTGAGTGATCGCTTCGTGGAAATCCACATTAAAGCTGTCTCCCGCTTTTACTTCCATTGCTTTCAGTCCTTTTTCTGTCAGTTTATTTTTGAATTTGTTGTAAATTAATTCAACACCTTGCAGATCAGCAGGATTTCCGTTCTTCGCAATTTCTTTAATTGCTCTTTCAAAATCATCCAATACGCCAAGCATAGAAATCATCATATCCTGATTCGCATACTGGAAAAACTCCATTTTCTCTTTGCTCGTTCTTTTTTTATAATTTTCGAATTCTGCGTACAGTCTGATGTAACGATCCTTTTCTTCTGCCAAAAGTTCCTCTGCCGTGGGTTTTGCTGTCACATTTTCCTCAGTTGCCGCTTCGTTCTGAATATTCGTATCTTCTTGATTATTGATGCTTTCTTCGTTAATATCCTGATTTACCATAATTCAATCTTTATTTTCCTTTTTATTCACAAACATTCTGCCAAAGAAAAAAGCGTGACATTTCGTCAGATTTTGAGTTTTTTTGCAATTTAATATGGAGTGCAAGAAAATTCCCTTCTTTTTAGATTCGGCAAAATTTTGTAAAATTTTTTTACATGATGGCTCTAAGTATTACTTAAAGTACAGTTGCTTTTCTTGTTTTTAAGAAGCTTTTTCCCGCTTTCCGCACTCGCTATTTTCTGTATTTTGGCTGCGGCAGCGAAGCTGCCGCAGCCAAAATACAGAAAATGAACTCAGACAAAGCTCCAATCGGGGCTAGAATTGAAGTCGTGTTTTAATTATTGGGAAATCTGTTATTTGAAAAATTTAACATCATTAAAAACATCAGATTTGAAAAAAATAATAATAGTCCAAAATTTGTCATCATTGAAAAGCTTTGAGTTTTTGCTAAGTAGAATGGCTTAGTAAACTTAAAAATGGATATGAGTTTTTAAAAATCTTTGCAGACTCTGCGTTAAAAATTAAGCACAATGATTAATTAAATATATTGACCAAAACTGATGTCAATCTAAAAAGAAAATTATTTTGTTCCTAAACTATTTCCCGAAAAAAGTCTGATACAGAAGATAAACATTCAGAATAATAATAATAAACGAAATAATCCAGACACAGATTTTCATGAAAGGTTTGTTGACAAATTCGCCCATTTTACCTTTATCACTCGTAAACATAACAAGCGGAACCACTGCAAAACTCAACTGCATCGAAAGGATAACCTGACTTAAAACCAATAGATCGGTAGTTCCTTCTTCGCCATAAAGAATAGCCACAATAAGAGCGGGAATTACAGCAATTAGTCTCGTGATTAATCGTCTCAACCACGGTTTTAATCTGATGTTCAGAAAACCTTCCATTACAATCTGTCCGGCAAGCGTTCCGGTAAGCGTAGAATTTTGTCCGGAAGCAAGCAAGGCAATCGCAAAGGCAATACTTGCCATCGAAGCTCCTAAAATCGGAGTCAGCATCTTATACGCATCATGGATATCAGCAACACCTTTATTTCCCGTAATATGGAAAGTTGCTGCTGCCAGAATAAGAATTGCAGCATTAATAAAAAACGCAAGCATTAAAGAAACCGTACTGTCTAAAGTCGCAAATTTTATTGCCTCTTTTTTACCTTCTCGTGTACGCTCGTAATCCCGTGTCTGCACAATGCTGCTGTGCAAGTACAGATTGTGGGGCATCACGGTAGCGCCTAAAATTCCGATTGCAATATAGAGCATTGCAGGATTCTGAATGATTTCCTTTTGAGGAATCAGACCACCTAAAAGTTCATTAATAGCGGGTTTAGAAATAACCAATTCATACACAAAACATGCGAGAATAATAAAGATCAGTCCGCCGACAATACTTTCGATCCATCGGAAACCTTTCGACTGAAGGAGAAGAATGAAAAGAACATCAATAGTCGTAATGACAATTCCCCAGGTAAGAGGAATATGAAAAAGTAAATTTAATGCAATCGCCGAACCTATTACTTCCGCAAGATCGCACGCCGCAATGGCAATTTCACAGAATATCCACAGAATAAAATTTGTGGTTGGGCTAAAATGATCTCTGCAAGCCTGTGCCAAATCTCTTTCGGCAACCACTCCTAATTTCACAGACAGATGCTGCAAAACCATTGCGAAAATATTTGAAATTAAAATGACAGAAAGCAGAGTATAGCCAAATTGTGCACCTCCTGCAATGTCTGTAGCCCAGTTTCCGGGATCCATATACCCTACGGCAACCATTAATCCGGGACCTGCAAACGCAAGATATTTTCTCCAGAAACTTGCATTTTTAGGAACTTTTACCGAAGAATATACTTCGGATAGTGAATGAGATGTTTTATCTTTTCGCCACGCGGCTTTTAATTTCAGATTCATAAATGTTAGGAATGACTAACAAATATAATTAAATAAATGAAAACGGAGAATATTAGAAAACAAAAAATCCCGAAAAATAATTTCGGGATTATGATTTATGCTTTAAAATATTATTTTGTAAATCGTACTGACATTTTTCTGTCAACCGCTCTTTCTTCATTAGATGCAGATGCAGGTACTGTTGCAAACTCGCTTCCATATCCGTCTGCTCCCGTTACCTGTGGTCCAACTCCCTGTTTTTCAAGCCATGTCTTAATATAGTTGGCTCTGTCTGCAGAAAGCTTAAGGTTTTTAGCTTCGTCTCCGGTTTTATCTGTATAACCGCCAATTTTTATTTTAGCTTCAGGATACGCTTTTAAAATAGCCACTAAATTCTGAAGCTGTCCTTCAGATCCTGCTTCAAGTTCTGTAGCACTTCCCAATTTAAAGTTTACATGGTCAAAATTATACCACGTTTTCTTTAAAGCAGCATCATCTTTAGCATTTTGATACCCTCCGGATTTTAAGAATGCAATCATATTGTCTTCCATTCCTCCTTTGTATCCTTTTAAAGTAACACCGTTTAAGTCGATATTCTCATCAACTTTAGCGCTTGCAGACTTCATTGAAGCTGTATCTGATGTTTTAGCATTTACGGTGTCTGTAACTACTTTACCCGAGTCCGTCATAGTAGTCGTTGTAGTCGTTTCTTTTTTCTCGCATTGTTTCCAGATGAAATAAGCTGCTGCTATTAAAAGCAATAATGGAAGCAGCCATTTCCAGATAGATCCGCCTTCGTCATTATTATTTCTTTCCGGAAAAGTTCCGTTAGGCGCTGTACTTCTTATTACCTCAATTTTCGGCTCTTCGGAAACCGGATTTTTAATAGTATCCTTATCATTGTCGAATTTGTATCCTTTAGCCCAGTCCCAATCTCCCATATTTAAAGATGCCAGAGAAAGTCCTGCTGGTAAAAGTGTTGAAATAATACCTTTCTGATCACTAAGTAAACTTGAGATTCCACTTCTGTCAAGATTATTATCGGCAGCATATTTTCCTACAGAACCGATGGTTGCACCAGTAACCAGATTTAGTAATGAACTTGACGAATTGTTGCTGATTCCTGCATAGGTTGCGATTCCGTTTACGATTCCACCTAATTTATCACCAAAAATTAATGATAAAAGACTGGAAATGATAGAATTGTTGGAAGAACCTCCCATCAGATTGCCCAAAATTCCATTGGAAGAAGCTCCTGAAATTGCATCTAAAACGGCAGGATTGTCAGAATTGTTTGCTAAACCTCCCACAACAGCAGGTAATAAACCTCCGATTGCTTTTGAAATAGCGGACTCGCTTTCCCCAAACTGTGATGCAGCCTGAGATACTAAAGCCGGACCTAATTGTCCTTTAATTAAATCAATAACATTTAAAGACATAATAAATTTATTTTAAAGATTAATGTTAAGATAAATTTAAACAAAAAATAGTCCAAATGTTGATTTTTAAAAAAAATCTGCAAAAATTTCAGGAATTTTTGCAGATTTAATAATTTTATGTTAAGTTCTAATAAGCTTTTGCAAATAAAACTCTTCTTTTTGATGGTTTACCGGAAATTAACGAAATTCCTTCTTCAATATCATCATCCAGAGGAATACATCTTATCGTTGCCTTAGTTTCGTCCTTAATCTGCTCTTCTTCTTCGGCAGTTCCGTCCCAATGCGCATAAATGAATCCTCCTTTTTCTTCCAAAACCTTCTTGAATTCTTCATAAGTATCCACTTTCGTGATGTTATTTTTTCTGAATTCAAATGCTTTATTATAAATATCCTGCTGAATGGTTTTCAGTAATTCTTCAATATAAGAATCTAAACCATCAATAGAACGGACTTCTTTCGTTAAGTTGTCTCTTCTGGCAATTTCCACAGATCTGTTTTCAAGATCTCTTGGTCCCATTGCAATTCTTACAGGAACCCCTTTTAGTTCATATTCTGCGAATTTCCACCCCGGTTTATTCTGTGTATCATTATCAAATTTCACAGAAATTCCTTTAGCTTTAAGTTTTGCCTGAATATCTAAAGCCACTTCGCTGATCTGCGCCAATTGCTCTTCACCTTTAAAGATCGGAACAATCACCACCTGAATCGGAGCCAGAGTAGGAGGAAGTACCAATCCGAAATCATCGGAGTGCGTCATAATCAGAGCGCCCATCAAACGCGTTGAAGTTCCCCATGATGTTGCCCATGCGTGCTCGATTTTACCTTCTTTATTCGTGAATTTTACATCAAATGCTTTCGCAAAATTCTGTCCTAAAAAGTGAGATGTTCCTGCCTGTAAAGCTTTTCCGTCCTGCATCAATGCTTCAATACAGTAGGTTTCGTCTGCTCCTGCAAATCTTTCAGAAGGTGTCTTTAAACCCTGAATTACAGGGATTGCCATGAAGTTTTCTGCAAAATCAGCATACACTTTATTCATTTTTTCGGCCTCTTCAATGGCTTCATCTTTTGTAGCATGAGCAGTATGCCCTTCCTGCCATAAAAATTCTGCCGTTCTCAGGAAAAGACGTGTTCTCATTTCCCAACGGACAACATTCGCCCATTGGTTAATTAATATAGGTAGATCTCTGTAAGACTGAATCCAGTTTTTATAAGTATTCCAGATAATTGCTTCTGAAGTAGGACGTACGATAAGTTCTTCTTCCAGTTTAGCATCCGGATCTACAATAAGTTTTGAAGGATTGTCCGGATCTGTTTTCAATCTGTAATGAGTTACAACTGCACATTCTTTAGCAAAACCTTCTGCGTTTTTTTCTTCAGCCTCAAATAAGCTTTTGGGCACAAAAAGCGGGAAATAAGCATTAACGTGACCTGTCTCTTTGAATTTTTTGTCCATTTCGTCACGCATTTTTTCCCAGATCGCATAGCCGTATGGTTTAATCACCATGCATCCTCGTACTCCTGAGTTTTCAGCTAAGTCGGCTTTTACCACCAACTCATTATACCATTTGCTGTAATCTTCGCTTCTTGAGGTTAATTTTGCCATTATTTTTTAAAATTTTTTTAACTTTTTTATGTTATTGTTATCTAAAAATAAAAATCTATTTTTGATAGATTTTTGTAACCGTATTTTGGTACATTTTTAGTACAGATTGCAAATATAATTTAATTTAAAAATTTTTACGTTATCATGAAAAGAAATATACATAAAAATTTGCTCGGAATGTTAAAATCCAAAGGGATTCTAGCAATATCAGGCGGATTATTACTTGTGTCTTGCGGCGCTCAGATGGGTGGCTACAGCGAGACAGATGGCGTTTATTACGACCCGAATAAAGATACACTACCTGAAGGCGTAATCATCAACGACAGAGGAAACAGAGTCGGAGAAGATTACAACTATTATCAGGATGATTCCAATGTGATTCAAAATGCTGAGGCCAATGCTAAAGAAGGAAGATACAGCGATTGGAATAACTATAACTGGAATACTACAGCTACAGATTCAGACTGGGGAAGCTACGCAGGAAGCCAGACCAACTATTACGACAATTCATGGGGATGGGGTTCTCCTTGGGGTTGGGGAGGATGGTATGGCGGCTACAATCCTTATTGGGGTTGGGGCGGCTACGGCGGCTGGAATCTTGGACTTTCCTGGGGATGGGGAGGCTCATGGGGATGGGGCTCCGGCTGGAACATGGGATGGGGATATTCTCCATACTGGGGCTACAATCCATATTGGGGTTGGGGCGGATATTACGGCAATCCTTATTGGGGCTACGGAGGATATTGGGGTGGCGGATATTACGCACCAATGTACAGAAGAAGTGGCTCTAACGGAAGAGGTTTCAATACCTATAACGGAGGATTTGCCAGCAAGTACGGCGTAAATTCCGGTGGATTCAGAAGAAGCAACAGCAGCGTGGGCGGATTCAGAGATTCAGGTTTAAATAATGGAGGATTTAGAAATTCTGGTAACGCAGGAGGTTTCAGACAGGGAAATACGAATGGAGGTTTCAGAAATCCAAACCAGAGCGGAACAAGACCTCAGGGAGGCTTTAGAAATCCAAATCAGAGCCAGCCTAGACAAAGCTACAATTACCCACAACAATCTCAGCCAAGATATAATGACGGAGGCTTCAGAAATAACGGAGGCTTTAATAATTCCAACAGCGGTGGCGGCTTCAGATCAGGAGGCGGTGGCTTTAGCGGAGGAAGCAGCGGCGGCGGTGGATTCAGATCCGGCGGTGGCGGCGGAGGCGGTTTCCGTGGTGGCAGATAATTTTAAAAAGTAATAACTATTCAAAAAATAATGTTAAAAAAATCTTTAGCAATAATGAGCATTTCTGCTGCATTTTTTGCGCAGGCTCAAGATGTTTCTGTGATTAGAAATACGGTGGATGTTTATTCTAATGCTCCAAATATAGGTTCCGCTAAGTTTAATGCGATGGGAGGTTCCAATGGTGCTTTAGGAGGTGATGCGAATTCGCTGCTTACCAATCCTGCGGGGTTAGGGGTGGCAATTTCGGGGGAAATTTCCGGAACATTATCTATTACAAATAATAAGAATACCTCTACTTATGCAGGTTCTTCTTACGGATACAGCATCAATAAAGGTGATCTTGGAAACTTAGGAGCTGTAATGACGTTTCAGTTGTTAAGTGAAAGTGCATGGAAATTCATCAATATCGGGGTAAACTATTCTAACCAGTCAATTGAGAATTATATTGAAACTCCGGGAAACAGTAATTTAGTGTATGATTTTCCCGATGGAAAAAGTTCTTCATTTGGAAGACATGCCTATGACAGATACGGATATTTATCTAAAACAAGCATTGGAGTAGGAGCTAACTATAATAATAATTTGTATTTAGGAGCAGGATTGAATTTTTTCAATTCGTCAATAGATCAGTCGGATACAGCAATGTTTAATTCTCTGGCTGATGGAAGCTCTGAATATTTCAGTAAGCAGAATACTCCTTTCTACGAAAAAGGAAACGGTTTTTCAGCTTCATTGGGGGTAATTGGAAAATTAAGTCCTAATTTCAGATTGGGAGCCGCTTTAGAAACTCCGACTTTCTGGGATATCGACAGAAGCTACAATTTCTACAATGATCCTATTTACGGAGATGATACTGCTATTGAAAACAGAAAACTAACCACTCCTTTAAAAGCGACAGTAAGTGCTGCGTTTATTGCGAGTAAAAGTTTTGCTCTGAATGTAGATTATACTTTAGGTTTAACAAAGCCTAAATACAAGGTGTACGGAGACGCTGAAACTGAGCTGAACGACTTCTTTAAAGAAAATTACAAAAATTTATCTGAAGTAAAGATCGGTGCAGAGTACAGAGTTAAGCAATTCAGACTGAGAGGAGGGTATTCTTACGCTTCAAGCCCGTTTGATGCTTTAACGGTGAACAGATATTCCAACAGCGGAGGAGTGGATGAAAATCAATCGTACAGCAATCTAATTCTAAATGACAGAAATGCTTTATCAGTAGGTTTGGGATATGATTTCAAATCATTCTATATTGATGCTTCTTATCAGAACATCACTTCAAAATATACCAACCCGTTTTTGTACGGTGTTGCTGATGGTAATTACGAAGCAGGATATTATTCGCCAAGCCGTTTAATTTCGAGTGATGCCTTTGCGGTGTCGGATGTTAAAAACGTCAGAAATAATTTCTTTATTACACTTGGATGGAAATTCTAATCTGAGTAATAAAACTTTTTGAATATCCGTAATTTCACCTAAATTTAGTAAATTTGCGTATAGTCAATTGTTTAAGATGAATATATTTAGTTTTA
>NZ_MVAG01000110.1 GCF_002177115.1 Chryseobacterium mucoviscidosis
CGTAGAGTCCGAAGGCTCAGCTTGCCTAAATGTCGCCCTAAAAGACGGCAAACGCACTCGTTTATCGCAAGTGAGCCTATTTGCTGATGGTGTGGCGGTCGCCCAAATCGGTCAGTTGCCTTTTGAAATTGCCAATTTAAACAAATCAAGCGGTCAAGGCAAAGTGATTGATGATGTCGTTACATGCAGTAATGATGAGATTTGCGCGTCTGTCAAAGATATTTT
>NZ_MVAG01000145.1 GCF_002177115.1 Chryseobacterium mucoviscidosis
CCCCGTCTTTGTATCGCGGTGATCGACACTGACCGTAAATGCTGTGTGGTGAGAATCGGTATTTTCGTCCACCATCGGTTGGAGCTCAAGCCGGGAAGCGATCTCTTCATTGAGCGGCGCGCAGATCAACCCCCTTCCGTGCGAAGCCATAAAGTTGATTACATCGGGTGTTGCGTATTCCGCCAGCGCAACGAAATCGCCTTCGTTTTCCCTGTTCTCGTCATCGACTACGATGATGACTTTTCCCTGCTTCAAATCG
>NZ_MVAG01000200.1 GCF_002177115.1 Chryseobacterium mucoviscidosis
TAATCAAACAGTTGACTTTTCTGAATTAGCTATCAAAGCTCAAATAGCACCACACACAACAGCAGGTCTTTCAGTAGCTCATTTAGGACTTGGTTTCCTAGTAATGGCCTTGGTAACTTCACTCGGTGGACCTACTGGACCTGCTTTGAACCCAGCTCGTGACTTTGGACCACGTCTCCTTCACGCTGTTCTTCCAAAATCGGTTCTTGGTCAACACAAGGGTGATTCAAAATGGTGGTATGCTTGGGTTCCAGTTGCA
>NZ_MVAG01000026.1 GCF_002177115.1 Chryseobacterium mucoviscidosis
GTCGTCGCGCAGCCGGTTCAACGGGTGCCACGCGCGGACGTTCGGTCGCCACTGCCGCAGTCGCCCCGCGACTAGCGACCAGCGGAGCGGGCGCGCGATTGGAATGAAGGCGCCATCGTCGGCGACGGCGCGGTCCGCCGCAGCGATCAGGCGGGCGCGCTCGCCGAGCGTCGGCGCATCGCGCGCCGAGTCGACCAGCCCCTGGGCCTCCTCGCCGCACGGCGCGCAGGCGGTAGCGAGATACCAGCGCGCGCTATCA
>NZ_MVAG01000172.1 GCF_002177115.1 Chryseobacterium mucoviscidosis
AAATTTAAAATCCTCCGGCATACTTATCTTCATTAAAATATACTTTTGTAAAGAAAATATCTAAAACTAAATAATAAACAATATATCCTGCTGAATTTCCTGATGTTTTGCTTTATCTGTTGCTTTTTGTATTGTTATCTTTATCATTCGGCTTTTTGTGATAATTTCATTTGTTTGCTTCTCCTACTGTATTGGAATTGGTAATTGCGGCCACAAGATAATTCAGCATTCCGCTTTCTGCGGTGTTATAATTTTGCAT
>NZ_MVAG01000115.1 GCF_002177115.1 Chryseobacterium mucoviscidosis
CGCTCGGTTTATATTTTCACGGAGATGACGTTGTGACTTGCTTTCAAATCTTATTCTCTTCGTGATGACGGAGAACTAGATCTGTAGATAGTACTACGGAAGGGCGGTTGTGAATTGCTTTCAAAAATTATTATCTTCGTGATGAAGGACAACAATACAATATACAGGATGATAAAAATTAACGTGGTCAATTGCTTTAAAAAATTATTATATTCTTGAGGAAGGAGAAAAATAAAAAATAGCGGGTGAGGGGGGGGG
>NZ_MVAG01000132.1 GCF_002177115.1 Chryseobacterium mucoviscidosis
TTCGTCGATGGTGAAAACATTATCGACGCCGACTACCGCCTGTTCTACGTCCATCGCGGCATGGAAAAACTGGCGGAAACCCGTATGGGTTACAACGAAGTGACCTTCCTCTCTGACCGTGTGTGCGGGATCTGCGGCTTTGCTCACAGCACCGCCTATACCACGTCGGTGGAAAACGCGATGGGTATTCAGGTGCCAGAACGCGCGCAGATGATCCGCGCCATTCTGCTGGAGGTAGAACGCCTGCACTCGCATCTG
>NZ_MVAG01000202.1 GCF_002177115.1 Chryseobacterium mucoviscidosis
AGATGGGAATATGAGAAAGTTCATCCTTATTTCTATGATAACGTTAGCTAGTGTTAGTCTGGGAGCCTGCAGACAGAATGTCACCATAAAGCAGGATGCGCCAGGGCAGAAAGCTTTCCTGACTGACGGGCAGATTTACGATTTGCACAGTGGCAAAATTATTTCTAGCAGCGAGCTTTTGGCGGATCTTGCTACCGCTCAACATCTTATTATTGGTGAAAAACACGATAATGCCGAGCATCATCAGATTGAGCTTT
>NZ_MVAG01000047.1 GCF_002177115.1 Chryseobacterium mucoviscidosis
AATTTAAGAAAAAATGCAAAATGGTCCAATGGAGATTCGGTAACTGCATATGACTTCGTATATGCGTGGAGAAAGGTAGTTAATCCTAAGACGGCTTCTGAGTTTGCATACATAATGAGCGATATAAAAAATGCAGATGAAGTTAATGCAGGTAAAAAATCAGTCAAGGATTTGGGTATCAAGGCTATAGGTAAATATAAATTACAAGTAGATTTAGAAAGACCTGTACCTTATATTAATGATCTATTAGCACTTAA
>NZ_MVAG01000039.1 GCF_002177115.1 Chryseobacterium mucoviscidosis
GAATCGTAAATTATATGCTTCTCTAAAAGCTCTTCTGCGCTTACTGATCAACTCTCGTTTTCAGTGGGGCAAAGATAACAACTTATTGTAACGCAAAACAAGTTTTGTTAACTTTAATTTCACTTTTAATTCATATTTAAACGTAAAATACTGATACACTGTAATAATATTTTTGAGAAATTTAAACTAACGTTTGAGTTTTATTTGAAAATACTAAATGAAGGGAAAAATAGCAGCTATCTTCTTTAATATAAAATAGTCATACTTTTTACAAATTGACTTTATTGTACGAATAGAATCTGCAATTACGTATTTAATTCTACTATATATTATGTGTAATAAAAAAATCCCAAGAAAGTTTCCCGGGATCTACAGTTTAAAAATTTATAGTGTCAGTTTACTATTTTTTCGCTTTTTCTTTTAGCTCTTCTTTGTCTTTATCGGAAGGATTCCAAACTTTCACGTCTGCGTTTTTATCAATTCCGGATAATATCTGAACATTGATTCCATCACTCGCTCCCAATTTCACGTAGACTTTCTTAAATTTACCGTCTTTCTGCTTTACCTCAACGAAAGGAAGATCTTTTCCATTTTTCTTTTCGTACTGTACTAAAGATTCATCCAAAAGCAAAGCGTTTTTCTGAGAGTTCAGAACAATTTCTCCGTTGGCAGAAAATCCTGCTCTGATGTATTCATTATTGGGATTGAAAACATCTCCTTCAACAGGAAATTTAATGGTTCCGTTATTATCTTTTCCTTTTGGAGCGATCATGGTTAATCTTCCCGGAAAGGTTTTGTTCTGAAGCGCACCGATAACGATATTCATATCCATCCCCTGCTTTAATTTTCCAGCCTGGGCTTCATCAATTTCTCCCTGAAAGATCAAAGAATTCAGATCTGCAATGGAACAGATAGTAGTTCCGGCGTTGAACGAGTTGGCTTCAATAACCTGACTTCCCACTTTTACAGGTACTTCAAGAACGGTTCCTGAAGCTTTTGAACGGATTTGGGTTGTTGCCAAGCCCTGCAATTCAGGAGTAGATCCTGTTTTTGCGATCTGTAAGGCTTTCTGAGCGGTCACTAATTGCTGTTGTGCGTTTCTCAAAGCCTGTTGTGTAGAATACAACTGTTGCTGTGCATTCAGAAATTCCTGCTTGGAAGCGACTCCCTGCTTGTAAAGTTTTTCCTGCATTTCAAACTGTTTGCGCATATTATCTACATTCAGTTTTGCATTACTGATCTGAAGTTGCTGATTATTAACATTTTGCTGTGCATTATTAACCTCAGAAAGATTCGGAACGATTCTTACGGTTGCAATCAACTGCCCTACTTCTACTTTATCTCCTTCATCAACCAAAATTTTATCTATAATTCCGGCAATATTCGGCTTGATTTCGATTTCTTCTTTGGGAACGATTTTTCCTGTTGCCATCACTTTATCCTCCATATTCTGAACAGACGGTTTTCTGGTAAGGAAAGCCTCACTCTCTTTAGAATTGGACTTTACAAGATACCCGATCCCCGAGAACAGCGCCACTGCAAACAAAAGCCCCAAAATGATATAAATGGCTTTTTTCCAAGTGAATTTCTTTTTCATATATAGTTTATTTTTTTATTTAAGTTGTTTTTATTCAGTTCTTAAAGCTTCAATTGGTCTGATTTTAACGGCTCTCTGTGCAGGAATCATCCCGATTATCAATCCTAAAACCACCATCACTGCCATCGCAGCAAATACGTTTCCGTAGTTAACTGTAGGATTGTAGAACGGGAAGGAATCCTGTCCTTTCGTGGCTATATCGAGAATCATCAGAACAAAAATCCCGAAAATAAAGCCGAGCAATCCGGAAGAGAGTGTAATAACCACGCTTTCCAGAAGAATCTGGTTTCTTACTTCTGAAGGTTTTGCTCCTAAAGCTCTTCGGATCCCGATTTCTTTGGTTCTTTCTTTTACTGTAATTAAAAGAATGTTGGAAATTGCAATAACTCCGGCAAGAATGGTTAAAGTTCCCACAATAATGGTTAACAACTGCATTCCGGATAAGAACCCCGTTAGTTTTTTAAATTCTTTACCTAAATTAAAACTTCCGAAAGCATTGGTATCATCAGGCGAAACTTTATTTTTGGCTTTCAGTTCCTGTTTTACTTTTTCTTCTACTGAATTTACATCTACATTCGGTTTGCTTACAATCGCGAACATATCAATATTATCCGCCGCGTTATACATTTTTGTGTAAGTGGAAAGCGGAATAAAAACCGACTGATCGTTTTCAAAACCTCCGTTTTTCTTGATTCTGAATACTCCGATCACATTAAAGAAAATTCCTTTTATATTAATGGATTTTCCTAAAGGATTTTCGTTCTTTTTGGAATCGAAAAAGTTTTTGTAGATCTCTTCTCCTATTACCGCTACATTTTTATTTCCGGAAATATCGGCGTCGTTGAGATATCTTCCGAAGATCAGTTTCTTTTCTGAAATTTTATTTCCTACCGGATAATCTCCCGTTAAAGAATAGGTTCCGCTTTTTCCGTTTCTGGACATTAATTCTCCGGGGGTTCCGGTAAAGCTTCCTCTTGAGTTCTGGGGCGATATATAATCAATGTCGGTGATTTTTCTTTTTAAAATATCGATATCCGAAAGTTTAAGATGCATCTGTCTTCCTTTCGGGAAACCGTCATAAGGAATGGAGGTATTCTGCGCCCAAAGGAAAATAGAATTGGTGGCAAAACCTGAAAACAGCTTATCGAAACCATTTTCCATTCCTTTTGCAGCACCCAGCAAACTTACATACAAAAACATACCCCAACCTACTCCAATCATGGTAAGAAAGGTACGAAGCTTATTATTTCTCAAGGAATAATAAATTTCCTGCCAAGTATCTTTTTTAAATATAATGTTCATTTGTTAATGTCTGTTTCTTTAATAATGTCAATAGCTAAATTCACTTGCTAAACAAAATTCACTATTCACTTTTTTCGCTATTCAGTTCTCAATGCTTCAATAGGCTTAATTTTTGAGGCTCTGTACGCGGGAACGAATCCTGCAATCAGTCCTGAAAACACCAGTGCAATGAATGCGGCTATGATGTGTCCCCATCCTACACTCGGATTTTTAATGAAGTATTCTTCCAGATTATCTCCGATTAAATATAAAGCCAGAACGCCGAGTCCCACTCCTATCAATCCTGAAATTACGGTAATCACCACACTTTCCTGAACGATAAGCGCAACAATGCTTTTGGGCTTTGCACCAATTGCTTTACGGACTCCGATCTCTTTGGTTCTTTCTTTTACGATGTACACCATAATGTTGCTGATCCCGATAATTCCTGCTGCCAAAGTTCCCAATCCGATGAAACCGACAATTCCTGTAAGTACAGCCATGAAAGCGAAAGTGTCGTTCATATTCTGAGCGTTGTTCCAGACTCTGATTCCGTTTTCGTCATCGGGAGCTACATTTTTTCGAGCTTTTAATCGTGATTTTAATTCATCACCATATTTAATTGCCTGTTCCGGTGTTAATTTGTCGTTGTATGCAATATAATTGATGCTTACAGTATCCGAACCTTTCTTCATTTGCTGCAAAGTGGTGATCGGAACTGTAATATGTCTTTCGTCCCAGTCTCCGCCGTCGTCTGAGAAAACTCCGACCACTTTAAACATGGTTCCGTTGATATTTAGCTCTTTCCCAACCGGGCTTCCGTTTTTTATAAGGTCACGCTGCACCATTCTTCCGATTACGGCAACGTTCTGCTTTCTTTCCAGATCGGTCGGGGTAAGATAACGACCTTCCAGCATTTTTCGGTTTTCGATGATCTGCTCTTCGGGTTTTGCCCCGTTAATCTGATAATTCCCGCTTTCTTTGCCATATTTTACCAGCAAATTTGAGGTATATCTCGGTGTTGAGCTTCCTACTTTTTCTTTATCAACATTCACCAGAAAATCGTAGTCATCATTATTCATTGTAACGAGACGATCGGATTGCAGACCGTTGTAAGCAATCGTTGTTTTTCCTGTTACAATGGAAATAAGGTTCTGAGCATCTCTCGCAAAGCCCTGTGTAAAAGCATTTTGCAGCCCAGTTCCGATTCCGAAAAGAACAATGAAAATAAATAATCCCAAAGCCACAGTAAAACCGGAAAGTACCGTTCGCAATACATTACTGCGAATAGAACTGAATATTTCCTGCCAACGATCTAAATCGAACATATTCTTAGGTTTGAAGCGGGAAGCGGGATGATTGAGGTTCTCCTGCCTTTCCGCTGATTTATTCTATTAATTAAACTTCTTTCTTCCAGCCTCCTGCCTCACAGCACCAACTGTTTAATAAACTCATCACTTTCAATAATTCCGTCGCGGAGAACAACATTTCTTTTTGTCTGCGCTGCCACATCGGGTTCGTGGGTAACAACAATGATGGTTTTTCCTTCGCTGTTGATATCCTGAAGCAGCTTCATGATGTCATGCGTGGTTTTGGAATCCAGTGCGCCGGTCGGTTCATCGGCAAGAACCACTTTCGGATCGGTAATTAAAGCTCTTGCGATGGCAACTCTCTGTTTCTGTCCTCCGGAAAGCTCGTTCGGTAAATGATTTGCCCACTGAGCAAGTCCTACTTTTTCCAGATATTCCATGGCTTTCTGATTTCGCTCTTTTCGCGGAACATTCTGATAATACAACGGAAGCGCGACATTATCCAAAGCTGTTTTGTAGCCGATAAGATTGAAAGACTGAAAAATAAATCCCAGAAACTTACTTCTGTACTCGGCAGCTTTTACTTCAGACAGATGTTCAATAGGAACTCCGTCCAGCTCATACGTTCCGGAATCTTTTTCATCGAGAATACCAATAATATTAAGAAGTGTGGATTTCCCTGAACCCGAACTTCCCATGATGGATACAAATTCGCCTTCGGAAATCGTAAGATTAATTCCCTTGAGAACGTGCAGCTTACTTTTTCCGGTATCGTATGATTTATGTAAATCCTGAATTACTAACATTAAGCGGTGTATGTTTTTTATACCCAATAAGTAGACAGAATTTTTAATTTGTTACGAATATTGAAAAAATCTTTATTTAATTAATTGTTTAACAGATAAACTCTTTATTCAAAGCACTTTTTATTTTTTTGTTTAATTAAATCCTGCCTATAATCACGTTTTTGTTAACATAATACTTTGTAAGTCAATATTTAAGGGGCTTTCATGTAAATGTGGAAAACTTTTAAGGCTAAAACTCAACGAATTAGTGTTTCGCCCTTTTTATTACAGTTCTTTTTTTCGAACTTTGTGCTTGCACAGATCAAAAAATAAATCGCTTCCATGGTTAATAACTTTCACACATAAGTTGCACCAAATCAGAATATTGATTATTTTTTGAACGTTATCCACATTGATCTATTTATTTTAATTTTTTAAGACATTTTTAATATGGGAATTTTTGATAAAAGAGTAAGTTACAAGCCATTTGAATACCCTGAGGTTCTTCAATTTGTAGAGGCAATCAACAAATCGTTCTGGGTGCATTCCGAAGTGGACTTTACTGCAGATGTTCAGGATTTTCATTCGCAGTTGGAGCCGCACGAAAAACACGCTGTAAAAAATGCACTTTTAGCCATTGCACAGATTGAGGTGTCTGTAAAGACATTCTGGGGAAATCTGTACACTCACCTTCCAAAGCCTGAGCTGAATGGTTTGGGAGCGACTTTTGCAGAATGCGAATTCCGTCACTCGGAAGCATATTCCCGATTATTGGAAGTTTTGGGATATAACGATGAGTTCCTTAACGTAGTGGAAATTCCTGCCGTAAAAAGCAGAATTGAATTTTTAGGAAATGCCTTAAGACACGCGAATTCTGCAACACCAAAAGAATATGTTTCTGCATTATTGCTTTTCAGTATTCTGGTAGAAAACGTTTCTCTTTTCTCACAATTTGCCATTATCCTTTCTTTCACAAGATTTAAAGGGTTTATGAAAAATGTTTCCAACATCATCGCATGGACTTCCGTAGATGAGCAGATCCACGCGAACGCAGGAATTTTCCTAATCAACAAAATCAGAGAAGAACAGCCTAATCTTTTAACAGACAGCGACATCGAGGATATTTATACTTTGGTTGATGAATCGATAGAAAGAGAAGGTGATATTTTAAGCTGGATCTTTGAACTGGGTGAAATCGACAACGTTTCTAAAGAAGATTTATTAAACTTCATGAAATACCGTGTAGACGACAGTTTAAAGAAAATCAACATGAAAACAAGATACAACGTAACTCCGGAACAGTACAGACCAATGGTTTGGTTTGAAGAGGAAGTTTTCGCGAATTCTATGGACGATTTCTTTGCGAAAAGACCGGTAGATTATACAAAGCACGATAAGAGTATTACTGCGAACGATTTGTTTTAAATTTTAAGTTGATTAAAAGCGCGAGCGAAGCGAGCGTCGAAACAGATAGTATTAGCGGTGTCATGCTGAGCCTGTCGAAGCATCAAAAAATAATAATTCACTTAATATTCTTAAATTTTGAACCAAAATCTTAATGGTTAAAATTTAAAATAATTAAGAATAAACCGGAAGAGAAAAATTCTGAAAAAAGATTCTTCGTTCCTCAGAATGACAAAAAATTACAATCAATATAAGTAAACAAAATTCCTGAGCCTTCAAACCGCTCGGGAATTCGAAAATATACAACAACAATGGAAGAACAAAACAACAACATATGGTGGCTCAATGAAGAGTCTGAGCAAATGCTGAACAGAGGCTATTTGCTGAAGGGTGAAACTGTAGACGGAGCCATCGACAGGATTACCACTGCTGCTGCCAAAAGATTATATAAGCCGGAACTTCAGCCTGCTTTCAAAGAAATGATCACAAAAGGATGGATCAGTTTCTCATCTCCGGTTTGGGCAAATATGGGAACACAGAGAGGTCTTCCTATTTCGTGTTTCAATGTTCATATTCCGGACAGCATTGAAGGAATTACCCATAAAATGGGCGAAGTCATCATGCAGACCAAAATCGGGGGCGGAACTTCAGGATATTTCGGGGAACTTCGTAACAGAGGAACTGCGGTTACCGACAACGGAAAATCTTCGGGAGCGGTTTCTTTCATGAAGCTTTTTGATACGGCAATGGACGTTGTTTCTCAAGGTGGCGTAAGAAGAGGGGCTTTTGCAGCTTATTTAGACATCGACCATGGAGATATTGAAGAATTTTTATCCATCAAAGACATCGGAAGTCCGATCCAGAATTTATTTACGGGAGTTTGCGTTCCGGATTACTGGATGCAGGATATGATCGATGGCGATATGGAAAAACGTAAAGTCTGGGCAAGAGTATTGGAAAGCCGCCAGCAAAAAGGGCTTCCTTATATTTTCTTTACCGATAACGTCAACAGAAATAAACCACAGGTTTACAAAGACTTAGGACTTATTGTTAATGCAAGTAACCTTTGTTCTGAAATCATGCTTCCTTCTACAAGAGAAGAGTCTTTCATCTGCTGTTTATCTTCCATGAACTTAGAATTGTATGATGAATGGAAAGATACAGACGCGGTGAAATTAGCAATCTACTTCTTAGATGCTGTTTTATCTGAATTTATCGACAAAACGGAAGGAAATTATTATCTTCAGGGCGCAAGAAACTTCGCAATGCGTCACAGAGCGCTTGGTTTAGGAGTTTTAGGATATCATTCTTACCTTCAGAAAAATATGATTCCTTTTGAAAGTTTTGAGGCTACACAATTCAATGCAAGAGCGTTCAGAAGAATCAAAGAACAGGCGGAACAGGCTTCAAGAGAGCTTGCCAATATTTACGGAGAGCCGGAATTGCTGAAAGGTTACGGATTAAGAAATACGACAACCATGGCAATTGCGCCTACAACATCAAGTTCGGCGATTTTAGGACAGACTTCTCCGGGAATCGAACCGTTTGCTTCGAATTATTATAAAGCTGGTCTTGCGAAAGGAAACTTCATGCGTAAGAATAAATATCTTGCAAAATTACTGGAGGAGAAAGGGCTTGATAACGAAGAAACGTGGAGAACGATCATGTTGAATCACGGTTCGGTACAACATTTGAAGGAGTTAACGGATGAAGAGAAAGCAGTGTTCAAAACATTCAAGGAAATCTCTCCGATGGAGATTATTTCTCAGGCAGCCCAAAGACAACAATACATTGATCAGGCACAGTCTCTGAATCTGCAGATCCCTTCTACAATGCCGGTAAAAGATGTGAACTATCTTTATATCGAAGCATGGAAAAAAGGCGTAAAAACCCTTTATTATCAAAGAAGTTCTTCTGTTTCTAAAGAAATGATGGTAAACTTTGTTACTTGCACAGCTTGTGAAGCATAAGATTCTCAAATAATAAACATTACATATTTAATCGGGCACGCTTTTTTAAGCGTGCTTTTTTATGTTAAGAAAAAATTAATATTGTATTAAATTCATGATCTGTTATAAAATATGCTGTATAATCTGCCATGAATAAAGGAAATATGTAAAGACTATTCTTTATAGATAAATATTCCTGATTACAGCGTTGATTTTCAATTGACAGTAAAATATATTTTTTTCATACATTTGCAAAAAATAACACAAAAATTATTTCAAACAAATGCTATGAGGAAATATTTTAAAGCGAATTGGATTATTGTATTAATTCTATTCACTTCTTTTCAGTCTAATGCTCAGGTAAAAATTTCAAATTCCTCCGGAACAGTTAATTCTGAAAGTATTTTACAACTTGAAAATTCATCCAACAACAAAGGTTTCCTGCTTACCAGAATTGCTCTTCAGTCCACCACATTAGCGGCTCCGATGAGTGCTCATGTTTCGGGAATGATTGTGTACAACACCGCGACGGCAGGAACTTCTCCTAACAACGTTACTCCCGGATTATATTACAATACAGGAACAGGCTGGGTAAAATTATCCACAAAAAGACCCAAAGTAGGAGACATTAAAAACGGATTTCAAACCGCTGATCATAAGGGATGGTATCTTCTTAACGGCAGAGCGATAAGTACTTTATCTGCCAATCCCAGAGCAAGAGCAACTGCTTTAGGCTTTACTGTCAATCTGCCTGATGCTACGGACCGTTTTCTTAAAAACACAAGCGGAACAGACAATCTTGCAGCGGCATCCGGAAGCGATACTTTTACTTTAACGCAGGCTAATTTACCCAATGTGAATTTCATAGGAGTAACCAATACTACAGGAAATCATACGCATACGTATACAGACAATCCTTTAAATTCTACAACAAACGGTGTCGTATCAGGAACCAACAATCCGATTTCTGATAATTCCAGTGTAAATGATACCACGACCACAGATGGCAATCATACCCACACATTAAGTTTTACGCTGGGAAGCAGCCAGCCTGTAGCTTTACAGCCAAACAACATCGTTACTAATGTATTTATTTATTTAGGAAGTTAATATGAAAGCTAAAATTTTATACCCTTATATCGCATTATTTTTTTTTACTGCCCACAAAGCACAAGTTGGAATAGGAATAAATAATCCTTCCAGCTCTGCTGTTTTAGAGCTGAGCAGTACCAATAAAGGTCTTCTTATGAATAGCGTAGCCTTAACATCAACAACCTCTGCTACTCCTTTTGGAAGCAATGTAGAAGGAATGTGGGTTTACAATACAGCAACTGCCGGAACAGCTCCCAATAATGTAATTCCCGGATTATATTACAACGACGGAACAAAGTGGGTACTGATGTCTATCAACAATGATCTTCCTAAAGTAGGAGATATAAAATCCAGCATGGCAACTGCAGATCATGACGGATGGTATCTGCTGAACGGACGTACCGTTTCTACTTTACCGGCAGTAAGCCAGACCAATGCGGTCGCTTTAGGCTTCAGCACCACTCTCCCGAGTTCAAATGACCGAATTTTAAAAGGAAAAAATACATCCGAAGCCATCGCCGCAACGGGAGGAAGCAATTCTTATTCCATTGCACAGGCTAATCTTCCCAATGTAAATATTACAGGAACTACGGCATCTTCAGGAGCGCATACTCACAACTATACCAATCGAGGAGTCAACTACTGGAACTACAATGCGGGAAGCATCAATACTACAAGAACAATTGATACGGAAACAAGGACTACCGCAGCCGCAGGAGATCACAGTCATACTATTTCTGTTGCGAGTGGTGGAACGAATACAGCGATCACGCAATATCCAAAACATTTGGTTGTACAGTATTTTATTTATCTTGGAAAATAACACAAATAATTTTAAACAATGAAAAAATTAATTTTCGCTGTCATACTGACTTCTGTCGCTTCTTCTTCTGACGCCCAGGTTTTAATCACCAACGGAACCTCCGGCAATCCAACCCCGAATCCCAATGCACAGCTTGAACTTTACTCTCAAAATAACAATAAAGGCCTTTTGATGCCGAAAGTTTCACTGGTAACAACAGACAATCCGAATCCGTTACCGAGTCATATTGCAGGAATGACGGTTTATAACACCAATACTTCCACGGCAACCACTCTTACAAGTGTAACCCCGGGAATTTATTACAATGACGGAACGTCATGGAATAAAATGGAAGTACAGACTCCTACTGTAGGAGATATAAAATACAGCAGTGTGGCAACCGATCATGACGGATGGTATCTTCTGGACGGAAGAGCAATTTCTACCTTATCTGTTTCTGCGCAATCTGCTGCATCCTCTTTAGGTTTTTCATCATCACTTCCCAACAGTGCAGACAGATATCTGAAAGCAAAATCAGCTTCTGAGACATTAGGAACAGCGGGTGGAAACACTTCAGTTGTACTTACACAGGCAAACCTTCCGAATGTTACTTATAATGCAACAACTTCAAGTACCGGAGCTCATAACCACACTTATAACGACAGAGCCAGCGGAACGGTAAACAGTGTTGAGGCAGGAAGCACCAAAACGGTTGTGGATAATGATTCTACTACTTCTACCACCTCATCGGCAGGAGCACATACCCATACATTCTCGATTTTCACAGGAGGATCCGGCACACCGCTTAATCTTCAGCCAAAATATTTATCTGCCTATATTTTTGTTTATTTAGGACAGTAGATTACGCAACATTTTAGCTTAGAAAATAATAAGGCTAAAGAAGAAATAAATCTATTTTTGCATAAGCTGTAAAATAAACTTTTTAAACTTGTAAAAATTTTAATATAATTTTAACATTCGAGTGTAAAATATGTATCCATCGTAATCATCTGTAAACATTGAAAATAATTCATTTTCAATCCCCAATTGGTGAATCAAATTACTGTATCCCTGTACTTTGATTATTTTTTAAAATAAAATATTAGTATATTTGCAAATATTTTTAATGATCTGTCATAAAGTTTCTATCATTAAAAATATAACATCGGAGAGTAAACTTCTATTTTAAATCATAAGATAATTTGAATATCCGTTAAACAACCTATTATTATGCACTGATATGAAAATCAATTATTTATAACAGGTACTTCGACAAGCTCAGTGTGACACCTCTAATACTAAACGCTTGATTTTTAGCGATGTCAAGCTGAGCCTGTCGAAGCTTTAGGTTAATAAACGGACAATCAAATAAGATAAATATTATTTTATTAAATAAAAAAAACACAACACTCTATTCATAATTTAATTACCAAAATAAAAAGTTATAGCTGTAAATAGACCCATTGAATCTGTTTACAAAATAAAAAAAACACATAAAAAAACCTAATCAAATAATAGCTATTGGTAAAAGCTTATCAATGGTATGAACACAAAAATTATTTCTAAAATGTACAAAATTATCACTCTAATTTTGGTAATGCTCTCTTATGGCATTACTGCACAAGTCGGTATTAACACAAGTTCACCCGATCCGAGCTCTTCTTTAGACATTTCAAGTAATTCAAAGGGACTTTTACTTCCCAGAATCAGTAATCTTTCTTTGGTTACTAATCCTGCAACAGGATTGGTTATTTTTGATACCAATAAAAAATGTATCAGCCAGAATGTCGGAACTCCGGCAGCTCCCGACTGGGTGTGCCTTTCTCCGTATTCGGCAAGATTTTTCTACATGCCAAGTGTTGTTTTTGATACGACTACCATTGCAGCAGGACAAACGAAAGATTTATACACATTGTATAAAAATCAGTTTTCGAATATTCCGTCCAATGCAAGAAGTACTTCGGCTCCGGCAACCATTCCTTTTTTTCCTAACGCAACGGATCTTTATTATTATGTAACAGGATACGATTCTACTGTATTCAGGATTAACAGCATCAGCAGTACGGGAGTTTTAAACTATGATGTACTGGCAAACGCTACACCTGCTTCTTTTATTAACATTGTTTTTGTCGTAAAATAAGTAAAACATCATGAAAAAGAATTTCAAGGGGCTGTCATGGATGAGCCTTATCTTTACTTTGCTTACAAGTCTCGTGTACGCGCAGACAGACAGTACTGAAGTTGCAAGTATTTACGGATTTTATTCTTACTCAAGTTCTTTAATGAATGCTTCTTCGGCATCCGAGCTTACCATACAAGGAAATGCTTCTCATACTGCAACAGGAGTACAGCTTACGCCGGCAAGCTCAAGTCAGTTCGGAGGATTGTTTATTAACGGAAGAACTTTTACTTCGGTAAATGGTTTACACGTAGAGTTTGAATACGATATGAAATCCGGTTCTGCGTTCAGCGGTTCATATGGTGACGGTTTATCTTTTTTCCTGTACGACGGATCTGTCGCCAATCCTACAATCGGATCTTCCGGTGCAGGTTTGGGATATGCTTATAACAGAGCAAAAAATGATTATGCTTCATTCAGAAAACCCGGTTTATCGGGAGCATATCTTGGGATTGCGCTGGATGAATTCGGAAATTTTAAATCCAAACGTTTTCAGGGAGAATCCAGAGTTAACGGTATTGCCGGAGTAACATGGAGCCAGGGATCCAGTCACGTTACTTTAAGAGGAGCAAGAGGAGCCGCCATCAATAGCAATGGTTTAGGAGATGGCTACACCGGATATCCGGTTCTGGTAACCCGATCTACATTAAGCAATACAGGAACGGTAGGAAGAATATTACAGGCAGACAGATCGTACGCCGCAACCACCAATACACTGGCTTCAACTTTTGATCTGAGAAACGGAAACGGAGAATTCAGAAAAGTATATCTGGATCTGATTCCTCATTTTGTAACGGCAACTACTACAGACGGATTTGATATAAAAGTGGATATTCAGACCACACAAAACGGAACACCAATTAATATTATTAATTATTATCACTACAAAACATCGCTTCCGTACAGTGAAAATGCCAATCCTGCGGTAACAGATTTTAACAGTTCCGATACTGAGGGCGCGGCTACAAACCAGACTTTAAATGCTGCAGTACCTTCGGTTTTAAAACTTGGTTTTGCGGCATCCACCGGAGCAGCGTATCAACAGCATATTATCCGAAATGTGAAATTAACACTTCCCTATTCTGCTGTTACAAATGATGATGTGGCAACAACCTGTAAACTTCAGCCGGTTTCGATCCCGGTTTTGGATAACGATATTGCCTACAAAGGTCCCATCAGTATAACAACTCCTCCTACAGGAAGTAAAAATAATATTGATAAAACGACATTCAGCTTTACAAAGACAAGTGATACTGATCTTACTTTATACCGCAGAAAAGTAACTCCGCAGGGAACATGGAGCTATAATAAAAGTACAGGAATTGTAACTTTCTATCCTTCAAGCGGCTTCACCGGAACTGCAACCATGACGTATACCGTGAAAGGAAAAACTTTAAAAGATTCTAACGGTAATATTGTTGAGCCGTATGGTGATACAGCGTACAGATCGGTTCCTGCAACCATTACAGTTAATTTAAAGACAACAGGCTGTGTTTATTCGGTAGTTTCTAATAAAATGGTAACTCAGGGCATAAAGTAAACCTTAACTAAATTATATAACCAGACAGACCACAGAAATTTTCTGTGGTTTTTGTTTAGTCTTAAATGTAAAATATCACTTATATTTTTATAAATCTTATTATGCTTAAAACTATATTATATAAGAAATTAAAGCATTTTCTGGGGAGATTTCACATTTTGTTACTAAGAATGATTATGAGAAATCACTGACCAAAAAACATCTCTTTGTACAGCTTATCATGTATACATTATCCAATAATAACATCACCTATTCACCTGAGCTTGCTTTTATTGTAATTATACTTAAGTCTTTTTAAGTCCATTATTCAAATCACTTCATAGAGATTAAACTATTTCTTATTTTTTTAATTTATATTTTATTTTAAAGCAAGACAAAATATAATAATTACGACCAAATACATTCATAATCAAATTATTTAAAACAAATTCCAAAAAAGAGACAATTCAAAAAAGAGGTACTTTTGCAAGATCAAATTTCAATACACATGAAAAAAAGAAATTGATGTAATAAAAACTCAAATCATGAACAAATTATTATTCACCCTTTGTGTAGGCTGTTTTTCCACAGCTTACTCCCAAAATCTCAATTTTACAGATTCGAAATTCAAAGCTTTACTTTTAAGCTCAAATCCGGGCAATCAGATTGCACAAAACCTTAGTGGAAATTATATTGCGATAGATGCAAATAATGATGGCGAAATTCAGGATTCGGAAGCACAGGAAATTAAAGTTTTAAATATAAAATTAAACGGAACTCCTGCTTTTAATAATCTTCCCGATCAAATTACAGATGCTCTTCTTTTTCCCAACATGGAAGAATTGTATATACATGATAGTAAATCTGCAGTTATCAGTTTTACCAATAATTCTAAGATCAAAAAAGTTTTGTACACGGGAACGGGCGGTTTCACAGATAATACGGGAACTGCGCAAAATGTTTTGGTCGATTTTTCTTTTAATAGCTGTTCGTCTGTTCAAGATATTAATCAATTTTTATCTAATCTTAATCCTTACATCGGAACAACTTCTATATTAAGGTTTAATAATTGTCCGCAACTTATAGGAAATATTGTTTTAAACGAAAAAACAATCAAACAGCTATATCTTGAAAACTGCAATAACATCACTTCAATTACAGCAACTTCATGTTATCAACTTGAAAAATTACATTTTCAAAATTTAAATTCACTAACTAATATTTTGGTGAATGGGAACAGTGGACCTTCATTGAGTCAGGTTTATAATCAAAATATAGATCTTACAGCAACCAACTGCACGAATCTTGAAGATATTGCAGCAGATACTGACCATTACTACAGTGTTGGAGCTTATTTTTCTTCAGCAAATTTAAATGGCTCTGCAAATCTTAAAAAAATTAAAGGATTAAACGCCACTTCTATTAATTTTGCAACGGCGGGATTAATGAACCTGGAAGAACTTGATTGTTCATTTTACAACAGATATGCTTATCATACAACTTCAGGAGTATATTTTGGAAATGTAGTTTCATTAAATCTTACAGGTTTACCAAAACTTAAAATTTTAAAGGCATTCAACCAGCCTATTACTAATGCTGTAAATTTCAGCACAGCGACAATGCTTCAGAATATTGATATTACAAATTCATGCGGCTATATGAACACAGTGAATGTGAATAATCTTGCTAATCTTCAGGCTCTGAAAACTGACAGATCTAATACGGTGGGAACACAGGGAAATGATGATCTGCAGAAAATTACAGCAAGAAACTGTACAGCACTAACCAATTTTATTTTTAGAAATAATCAGAATCTTAAAGAATTGGATATCCAGAATTGTTCCGGACTACAGAAATTATCTATCGGTTATTATGCACCGATAAGCGATGGTATTTTTCCGGAATTAAATACCGTTAATCTCCTTCAATGTACAGGTATGAAAGAAATTACGATACAATCTACCAAAATAAATAATTTAAATACATCAGATTGTGTAGCCTTAACTTCTTTAGATCTGTCTGATAATAATTTTTTACCCTCCGTTAATATTTTAAATAATATAAAATTAGAATATCTTGGTCTTCAAAATATGCCTTTGATTTCACAGGTAAATACAACAGCCAATAATAAGCTGGAAAACGGATATTTCATTAATTGCCCTCAAATTACACAACTGAACTTTTCAAGTTCACCAAGCTTCAAGTATCTTACTTTATGGAACATGGCAAATCTTACCTATGTAAATGTAAGAAACGGCTCCATTGAAGATGGTTTTGATTTTATAAATTACAATCCAAATTTGGTAATGTGTGTAGACAACGCTCAATTAAATGATTTACAAGCTCTTTATGCCGACATTACATTCACTACCAATTGTGGAGGTTTTTTAAACACAAAAGATTCCGAAAACAGCAAAAACGAAATAAAAATTGTTCCGAATCCTGTGAAAGATTTTGTAATGATAAAAGCTGAAGAGCCTATTAAAAATGTAAAAATAATTGATGTGCTGGGAAGAGTAATATACAATCAGGACTGCGATAATGAACTGATGAAAATTGACCTTTCCGCTCATCCTTCCGGAAATTATATTGTAACAATAAAAACCAATAAAACAGAGATATCCAAAAAGATTATTAAACAGTAATTCACAAACAGCAAACAGTTTTTTTTAAGAGAAGACCATGGAATTTTTCTGTGGTTTTTGTTTTATATTTGTTAAAAGAGTTAATCACTAAAATATTCAGATATGAAATTCGGACAAGTTGAAGATCCTTCAAAGATAGATTTTACATTACCTAAAGACCATCCAAGAACGAAAGAAATTTTAAGCCGCAATAAAAACGGACTGGAAAATATCTCCATCGGATGCGCAAAATGGAACAAGACAGACCTGAAAGGCTTTTATCCTAAAGGTACAAAAGATGAGCTCACGTATTATGCAACGCAGTTTAATTCTATTGAGCTGAATGCCACCTTTTACGGTATGCCGACTCCGGAACAGGTACAGACATGGAAAGAGAAAACTCCCGCTGATTTTAAATTTTTTCCAAAAATCACCAATACAGTTTCCCATTTCAGAAGGCTTTTAAATATAGACGATGTCGTTACGCAGTTTGCAACTGCGGTTTTAAATTTTGATGAAAAACTGGGAATGGTATTCCTTCAGCTTCACGATAATTTCAAGCCGAAAGATTATGAAAGACTGGAAAAATTTGTAAAAAACTGGCCAAAAGAAGTTCCTCTCGCGATCGAGCTGAGAAATACAGAATGGTTTACCGATGAAGAGATTCTCAATAAAACCTGCGATCTGTTTGAAGAAAACAACATCACCAACATTATTGTAGATACTGCCGGAAGAAGAGATATGCTTCATATGCGTCTCACCACACCAAATGCGTTTATCCGTTACGTTGGAGCCAATGCAGAAAGTGATTATGAAAGGCTGGATGACTGGATGAAGCATCTCAGCAAATGGAAGAAGGAAGGACTTCAGAATCTGTATTTTTTTGTACATCAGAATATTGAAAAAGCTTCTCCGCTGCTTTCCGCTTATTTTATTAAAAAAGTGAATGAAGAGTGGAAACAGGATCTTCACATCCCCGAAATGGCAAAAGAAAGTACAGGAAATTTATTTTAGAATTTAATAAATTTTAATTTTATTCACTATTAAGTGGGATAATGACAACAAAAAGTGCATTTTTAATATAAATAATTCACTTTATTGCCTGTAAAAAAAATTACCGTAAATCCTTCATTTATATTGTTATAATTACTAAATTGGGAAGTAGAGATTCATTAATGAATCAGCCAAATAAAAACCAATAACAGTATGGAAAAGGAAATTTGTACAATAAGTATTACGAGCAACTGGCTCGGTGACGAGTATACTTTTTATGAAGACGAAAAAATAAAAAGAACGTACGACAACAACAGTTTGAGTTCCGATGTAACGGAATGGCTGGAACCAAAACAAATCAGTAAACACAACAAAGATAAGCTGATTAAGAACTGCCCTGAAGAGCATAAAGAAAGAATCATGATTATTCTTGATTATCCTTAATCTTTTAAAAGCAATACAAAATCCCAACCTTTAGTAAAGATTGGGATTTTTTTATTTTCTTTTTCTGAGAAGCAGCATGATGTTGAGAAACAGCAGCAGAAAATCTAAAGTGATCCAGATTCCGAGCTTTACATTTTCATGATTATAGGCTTCAATCTGTTTTTTAGCCATATCGGAAAGCTTTGAACTCTGAATGATGTAATTCTGAACTTCTATCATCTGATCGATATTCTTATTCGGGACAGAATTCTGGGAGAAGTACACAAGATTTTTCTTTCCTAAATATCCCACAACCCAATATTCATCAGACTTATCCATTTTCAGATATTCTATCCTGTAATATTCCGGACGGATGGTTCCCAGATGTTTTGTGTCGATAACTTTCCCTACTTCCGTGTCATTAAGCGTAAGAACATAAAAATCCAGAGGCTGCGGAAGTTTATTGATAACCTGAAGCGCAACGGAATTTTCTACAATGCCTATCGTGCTTTTCTTGATAAACCAATACGTGAAAATAGAAAACGAAAAAATAATCGTAACAATACGGAATAATTTTGCCCATTCTGCGCCTTTCCCTTTCTTCAGCTTAGAAAGCAAAAGAGAAAAAACGGAAGCCCAGAAAATGACCAGAACAATAAATACCATAGTGCAAAGATACTTATTTAAAGACTTTTAAAAGAATCCTATTCAACATTCCATTCTTTGTAGAACTGATCGAGGAATTTCAGCATAAAATCGTGTCTTTCTCCGGCAATTTCCTTTCCTTTTTCCGTATTCATCAGATCTTTCAGCAGCAAAAGTTTTTCGTAGAAATGGTTGATGGTGGTTCCGTTGGATTTTTTATATTCTTCCTTAGACATATTGAGTTTGGGCTCTACATTGGGATCATACATCGGATTATTTTTAAAGCCTCCGAAGTTGAACGTTCTTCCGATTCCGATGGCTCCGATGGCATCAATCCGGTCTGCATCCTGCACAATTTTCAGTTCAACAGGAAGATTCTGAGGAACTTCTCCCCTGTTTTTAAAGGAAATATTTTTAATAATGAACAAAACCTGCTCAATTAATTCTTCTTCGGCATTCTGGCTTTCCAGAAAATCGCGGGAGACTTTTAAAGCAAGAGTTTCATCGCCGTTATGAAATTTGGGATCGGCAATATCGTGAAGCAAAGCCGCCAGTTCTACAACTTCCTGATTGCAGCTTTCTGTTTCAGCAATTTTTTTGGATAATTTCCATACTCTTTCAATGTGAAACCAGTCGTGTCCCGCTTCTGCACCTTCCAGTTTTTCTTTTACAAATTCTACCGTGTTTTCGATCAGATTCTTCATTATATCAATCATTTTAAATATTGGGCGACCAAAGTGTCGGAAAGAAAAAAAACTTTTATCAGGAAATTTCATTTAAAATAATATTCCACAGTTTCTTATTGTAACTTCTGAAAAAATTGATGTGTCCGATCTCTCCTTTTTCCGATTCTGAAATTTTCACCAGTCTGTAAGTTGGCTTAAGATTCGGATAGGTATCGTTCATCAGACTTTTTACTCCTTTTTCAGTGAGCCATGCATCATCTTCAGCATATATTACAAATACTTTCTGTGTTAAATTTTTAGAATAATCCTCAATTTTCTCCAGCAATCTGTTGGTCGATTTTCTGTTTAAAATTAAGGTTCTCCAGTCATATGCGCAATTTTTCGGAAGACTTTCTCCGAGTCCGAACCAATTTCCCGGAAAATAGCCCAGTAATGCGGTGGTTAAAGGCTGGGCAATTCCAAAACCTAAATACGCTTCTATTTTTGTTTTGAATTTCAAATGTCCTACAAAAGCATTCTGCGTTCCTACAAAGAAAAATTCTTCAAACATTTCAGCATCTTTATTCATTCCTAAAATTAAAGCTCCCACGGAATGTCCTAAACAGTACTTTTGATAATCTGTAAAATTTTTCTGAATGTAATCTGTAACAGCTTTAAAATCTTCGGAACCCCAGATTCTCATCGAAGCATAAAAGCCTCTCATATTTTCAGGTTTTGAAAGCCCGATTCCCCGATAATCGTAGGTAATAACGGTAAATCCTTTTTCGGAAAAAAACTTTGCAAATGAAAAGTAAATCTGCTGTTTTACTCCGGTTGCAGAATTGATAAGCAATAGTTTACGATTGCTTTTTTCAGGCGAAAATAAATGGGCAACTATTGAAAAGTCATCAGATGCTGTAAGCTTTAGCTCTTTCATGGGTAAAAAAGAAAAAATCCACTATAAAAGTGGAAATTTTACTTTATATTTTATGTTAAGTTTAAAACTTTCGATATGTAACAAATAGCTTATGAAATAAAATCTGAAAGTCTGGGAAGGCAACATTGGGAACCTTTTGATTCAGAAACTCTTGCCGAAACTTCATTCCCGAATTTCACACACTCTTCTATAGAGTTTCTATGACAAAGGGCAATAGAAAATCCTACCGTAAAAGCATCGCCCATTCCCATTTTATACGCAGTTTTATCCTTATCGTTCCTGCAGTATTTCATTTCTGTACCATCAAAATAGATGGTAGAATTAATGTCATCTCTTACAAAAACTTTGTTAAAGTATTTTTTAAGAATGTCTTCTCTCTGATCTTTTCCGAAAACAATATGCAGTTCATTGCTTTTTACCACAATAAAATCTACATGATTTAAAATTTCATCGCTCAGACGCTGTGCAGGTGAAGCATACAATCCTACTTTTTTACCATATTTCTTGGCTTTTTTTATGGTATACTCAATTACCTTCATGGAGACTTCAAGCTGAAGAAGTACTAGATCTGCTGTATGAAAGTATTTATCTGCCGCCTCAACGTGTTCTACACTAAGATAATTATTGGCTGCAGGAACTACCACAATTGCGGTATTTCCGCCTGAAGTGGTTACATAAGCTGTTCCGGTGGCTTCACGATCCGTCTCAAAAACGAAGCCTACGTTCACGTTCTCATTCACCATGTTCCTCATAATCTGCTGACCAAGCGGATCCATTCCAACACAGCCTACAAAGTAGACGCTTGCTCCCAAACGTGCTGCACCAACTGCCTGATTGGCTCCTTTTCCACCAAAGTAACTTTCGGATTTTCGGGCAATAACCGTCTCGTTCTCACAGGGAACTTTTTCGGTTTCTAAAACAAGATCTATCGAAGAGCTTCCTACAACGATAATTCTTGGCTGTTCTGAGGAAAAATTCATTAGTGTTTCTTATAGAATTAATATTTCGTGATTCTAACAAATTTATGACTTGAAATTTGAATTTCAAAAAAAATTAATGAAAAATCAACTAATTTCAATAAATTCTGTTACGATTTTTACAGGATTATTATTTTTATCAAATCCAATATAACTTGCATAAAAACCTTCACCATACCCTGTTTCAAATGCAAAAATAGTTCCCGGATGATTTTCTGAAGGTTTTAGGAATGCGAACTGATCGATTGCTCCTTTTTCATCAAAGAAATATTCATGAAAAAATTCTTCATAGATCCCCATAAAATCAACACCTTTATTACGATACAATCTCTGTTCCAAATCGTTAAGACTATTCTGCGTATCCACATCCATAAAGCAGCCCATCCCGCTTTCTACGGGATATCCGAAAACCTCTCCCTCTATAAGATCTTTTATATTCTGTCCTTCTGTTGTCGCCAGTTTCCAGTCTGTAATTTCAGACTGGCTGAAAATAATTTCAGCATACGCCACACAATTGCTTTCTCTTTCCTTGTGCAGAAGAACTGCAAAATCTCCTTTTGGAAATGGTATTGAGAAAGGCTTCATATCATTTGTAATCAGAGGATCACAGGCAACAAGTTTTCCGCTGGAAAGATAAATTTTCCCAACTTCAAAGCTTTCCAGTAATGGACTTTCTACGAAGTTTTTGGAGAACAGTTTTTTGATGTTTTCTATGTGTGTCATGTTATATTTAGACTAAGATGAAGGTTCAGGCTAAGCTCCAGGCTCAACCTTAACCTAAACCTTTTATTATAAACTTTTTAATTTCTCTTCAAGAATGGCTATTTTATCTAGCGCATCTTTTTGTTTTTTCCTTTCAACCTCAACAATTTCCGGTTTTGCGTTGGCAACAAATTTTTCGTTGGAAAGCTTTTTATCTACAGAGATCAAAAATCCTTTCAGGTATTTTAATTCTTCTTCTGTTTTCGTTTTCTCTTCTCCCAAATCCAAATTTTCACTTAGAGGAATTGAAATTTCTGTTGCGCCTACCAAAAATGTAAAGCTCGGCTTATCCGTTTTTGTTCCGAAATGAATTTCTGAAACATTCGCCAACTTCTTAATCACGGATTCGTTAGGAAATTCTGAGGCATTTGTATAAATTTCGGCAGCTTCTCTTGGAGAAATCCCTTTTGTCTGACGGTAATTTCTAACGCCGGAAATAATTTCTGAAGCAAATTCAAAATTTCGAATTATTTCTTCATCAAATTCACCTGCTTTTTTCTGCTGCGCGATAACCAACGCTTCCTCTGCTGTTCTTTCAGAAATTAACTGCCACAACTCCTCTGTCAAGAAAGGCATAAAAGGATGAAGCAACTTCATTAATTCCTCAAATAGCTCAATTGTTTTATGGTAAACTTCTTTAGAAATTCCTTCACCATAATTTGGCTTAATTGCTTCCAGATACCATCCGCAGAAATCATCCTTAACCAATTTTTGAATTAGATGTAATGCATCAGAAATTCTAAACTTATCAAATTGATCATTGATTTCAGCAATAGTTTTGTTCAATTGATTTTCAAACCATTTAATAGTCTGATTTTCTGTTTCGTTTGCAGGCTTATCTTCATGATTCCACAAATTGATCAATCGGAAAGCATTCCAGATTTTCGTCATAAAGTTTCTTCCCTGAAGCATTAGATCTTCATCAAAAAGAAGGTCGTTTCCTGCTGCAGAACTTAATAAAATTCCTACACGAACTCCATCTGCTCCGTATTTATCCATTAATTCTAGCGGATCCGGTGAATTTCCTAAAGATTTAGACATCTTTCTTCTCTGCTTATCTCTTACAATTCCTGTGAAATAAACATTTTTAAACGGAACTTCTTTTCTGTATTCCAACCCTGCCATAATCATTCTTGCTACCCAGAAGAAAATAATATCCGGACCTGTAACCAAATCTGAAGTCGGGTAATAATAATTGATGTCTTTGTTTTCAGGATCAAGCAGTCCATCGAAAACAGACATTGGCCACAACCATGAAGAGAACCATGTATCAAGAGCATCTTCGTCCTGTTTTAAGTTTTCAGTTGTCAGTTGATCGTTGTTGGTTTTTTGCTTCGCAAGTTCTAATGCTTCTTCGATATTTTCGGCTACAACGAAATCATTTTCTCCGTCACCATAATAGAACGCAGGAATTTGCTGTCCCCACCAAAGCTGTCGGGAAATATTCCAGTCACGGATGTTTTCCATCCAGTGCTTGTAGGTATTTTTAAACTTTTCAGGATAAAATTTAACCTCATCATCCATCACAACATCCAAAGCTGGTTTTGCAATTTCAGACATTTTCAGGAACCACTGTACAGAAACTTTAGGTTCAATTACCGCACCTGTTCTTTCTGAAGTTCCTACTTTATTTACATAATCTTCTGCTTTCAGCAAAAGCTCTTTTTCTTCCAGTTCTTTGGCAATCTGCTTTCTTACTTCGAATCTGTTTTTTCCGGCGTAATGCAACCCGTGATCGTTCAGATTTCCGTCATCATCCAAAGCATCAATCATCTGAAGATTGTGTTTTTGTCCGATTTCGTAATCATTGATGTCGTGAGCAGGCGTAATTTTCAAAGCACCTGTTCCGAATTCGATATCTACATATTCGTCCTCGATAATCGGAATTACTCTGTTAACGATTGGTACGATTACTTTTTTGCCTTTTAAATGAGCGTATCTCTCATCATTAGGATTGATACAAACCGCAGTATCCCCGAAAATAGTTTCCGGACGCGTTGTCGCCACTGACAAATATTCATCGGTATCTGAGCCTGTCGAAGATTCAATTTTATATTTCAGGAAATATAATTTCCCATTCTGTTCCTTAAAGATTACTTCTTCATCGGAAATATTGGTTTTTGCTTCGGGATCCCAGTTTACCATTCTGTACCCACGGTAAATAAGTCCTCTGTTGTAAAGATCAACAAAAGATTTAATCACCTGCTGAGAAAGTTTGGGTTCCATCGTGAAACGGGTTCTTTCCCAATCGCATGAACATCCTAATTTTTTAAGCTGCTCAAGAATTGTTCCTCCGTATTTATCGGTCCATTCCCATGCGTGTTTTAAAAATTCTTCTCTTGTAATATCAGATTTATTGACTCCTTCAGACTTCAGTTTAGCAACCACTTTCGCTTCCGTTGCAATGGAAGCATGATCTGTTCCCGGAACCCAGCAAGCATTAAAGCCCTGCATTCTTGCACGACGGACCAGCACATCCTGAATGGTATTGTTAAGCATATGCCCCATGTGCAAAATCCCCGTAACGTTTGGCGGAGGAATTACAACAGTGTAAGGCGGCTTGTCATTGGGTTCTGAATGGAAGTATTTATTTTCCAACCAGTAATTGTACCACTTTTGTTCTGTTTCCTGTGGATTGTACTTTTCTGAAATCTGCATAAATTCTTTTACTTTAATTTACAATTTGCAAAAATAGTCTAAAGAAAAATATTTTAAGTACGAATTAAAATAATTTTTAACTTTGTTTCTCAAAATTTATCTAACAACATATTTAATATTCAAGAATATGAAAAAATTAATCGCAGGAATTGCATTATTCGGAACATTCGCTATTGCATCTGCACAAACGATTACGTTTGACAAAACTACTTTCGATTACGGAAATGTAAAGCCAAGTTCAGACGGTATCAGATTCTTTACGGTAACCAATACAGGAGATAAGCCTCTTATTTTATCGAATGTAAAAGCATCTTGCGGATGTACCACTCCGGAATTCAGCCAGGATCCTATTATGCCGGGAAAATCAGCTAAAATCAAGGTAGGATACAATACTGCAATCAACGGTGGTTTCAACAAAATGATCGAAGTATTTTCTAATGACCCTGTAAACAGCAGAAGTGTAATCTACATCAAAGGAAACGTAGATCCTAATGCTCCGGATCCAAAGCCATTGACTCCTGAAGAATTGAAAGCTAAAGCTAAAGAAGAGAAAGCGGCTGCGAAAGCTGCGAAAAAGGCTGCAAAAAAAGCGGCTAAAACTGCTGCATAATGGTAAAATCTCTACTAAAATAAACGAAACCGTCTCATGGAGGCGGTTTTTTTATTACATTTATATTAGGTTAGTTGATGGTTAACGGTTTTTTGCTGACCAAAATTAATCTTTAATCTTTTAATAATTTAAAATAAACATGGACACTAACTTTTCAGACGATTTTTTAATTAAAGGAAAATTTTCCATTAAAAAAGCTTCAACAGAATACAAAGGAAAACTTACCAAAGAAGAAGGGGAACAATTATTATTAAACGAAAAAGAAAAGCTTCGTGAGCTTCAGGAAAAATTGTATTCGGATGGAAGCCAGTCTCTCTTGGTGGTACTTCAGGCGATGGATGCCGCGGGAAAAGACAGCATGATCGAGCACGTTTTCGGGGGAGTGAATCCGCAAGGCTGTAACGTGACGAGCTTCAAAACTCCCACTTCGAAAGAATACACCCATGATTTTTTATGGAGACATTATTTAGCACTGCCCCAAAAAGGGATGATCGGAATTTTTAACCGATCTCATTACGAAAGTGTACTGGTCTGCAAAGTTCATCCTGAATATAATTTAAGCGAAAAAACATGGAAATCCGTTAAAGATTTTGACGATAAATTCTGGGAAAACCGCTATGAAAGCATCAGAAATTTTGAAAAGCATCTTGCCCAAAACGGAACGACCGTTGTAAAAATATTCCTGAATGTTTCCAAAGACGAACAAAAGAAAAGACTTCTCGACAGAATTAACGAACAGGAGAAAAACTGGAAATTTTCCGCCGCCGATCTTCCGGAGAGGGCTTTATTTGAAAAATATATGGAATGCTACGAAACGGCAATCAATGAGACTTCAAAAGATTACGCGCCTTGGTATGTTCTTCCGGCTGATAACAAATGGTTTGCAAGAGTTGCCGCGATACAGATTATTATTGATGCTTTGGAAAAAATGAATCTGCAGTATCCTAAATTGTCTGAAGAGGATCGTAAAGATTTAGAAGAAGCAAAAAAACAATTGGAAAGCGAGAAATAAGGAAGAATGGAAGATGGGAGCCTGAAGATGGAGGTTTAAAAGACTTCCTTCTTCAAGCCTCTAACTTCCAACTCTTAAAAAACCACGAGAAAATCTATAAGCCGGATTTTGTTCTTCCGAAGAAGTGCCTGTTATTTATCTGCGTCTTACATTGCTGCAAAACTTTAGCTGATTACCCCTCGGCTTTCAGAGCGAGCAACTCCTATTTTCACTGCTGAAAAGAACCGATATACTTATCATTGCACCACAAAGAGTTTACCTGGTTTCACTACAGCCGAACTGTACATCCTTTCTGTTGCACTTGTCCTACCCTCGCGGGTGACGGATGTTATCCGCTTTGCTGCTCTACGGTGTCCGGACTTTCCTACCTCCCGTGAAACGGGAAATCAACAAGCCGATTTTCTCGTGGCTGCAAAGATAGATAATTTGAAAATTTGACAATGTGATAATTTGAAAATTTTCAATTTTAAAAACAGAATTATTATATTGAGTTTACCCTATCCATTCATTTTCAAATTACTTAATTTTCAAATTCTCAAATTATATCATATCTTCGTGCTACAAAATTAAACATCCCAATTGGCTTCAAAGGAAAAGGAATTTGCGCAGCTTATTAAGGATAATCAGGGATTGATTATCAAGGTTTCGCGTCTTTATACCAATTCTTTGGAGGATGAGGAAGATCTTTTTCAGGAAATTGTGTTACAATTGTGGAGAAGTTATGACTCATTTAAAGGAAATTCTAAGATTTCTACGTGGATGTACCGTGTTGCTTTAAATACCGCTATCACCCTTTTCAGAAAAAAAAGCAAAAGTTTACAGACTAATGAATTAGACATTAATCATGCAGATTTTGTGGAAGATGATGATGAAAAACAGCAACAGGTATCACTTTTGTATACAGTAATCAAGACGCTTCCCAATGTGGAAAGAGCAATCGTGATGATGTATCTGGATGATTTGCCTTATAAGGATATTGCAGAAAACCTCGGGATAACCGAAGTAAATGCGCGTGTGAAAATGAACAGATTAAAGAAAACCCTTAAAGAACAGATGGAAAAATATGCCTGAATTTGATTTAGACAGCTTTAAGAAAACATGGCAGGAACAGCCTGTTCAGGAAAAATATGATTATAATGAGATCCTTCAGATGCTCAACAAAAAATCGCGCAATTATGTGAAGTATATTTTCTGGATCAGTGTTTTCGAATTTTTATTCTTTACATTAATAGGATTATTCTACATCATTCAGGGAAAGGAATCCAACTCTTTCATTAATATTCTTACGAAACTCGGTGTACAGAGAACTTCGGAATTAGAAAATACATTCGATAATATTTATCTGGTCTTAAAAGTTCTAAGCTTAGCCATTACTGCTTATTTTGTATTTAAATTTTATCAAAATTACAAGGTTATAAAAATTGAGGAAAATCTTAAAAAATTTATCCTTCAGATCATTACATTTAAAAAGACAGTAAACGCGTTTATTTTAATTAATATTGCGTTATTAATCACTTTCACCTCTATTTTCACAATCTTTGTTTTTTACATTTTAAATACTCAGAATGTAGAGATTACCAACTCCACCCTTATAGGATTTGTAGCCGGTATCATCATAAGCACTGTTTTTACAGTAATAATGGTGTGCCTGTATTACAGAGTGGTTTATGGAATTATCATTAAAAAACTCGATAAGAATTTAATTCAGTTAAAAGAAATCGATTCTCAGGAAATTTAAACTAAAAAAAGCAGGAATTTAAGATATTATTGTTAATTTTATTTAACCAAATCTTTTATTCTATGCCAATATCTTATGTTCACGGTAGTTCCGACATTCCATTATTAGGTGAAACCATCGGAAGCAATCTTAAACATACCGTTGAAAAATTCCCCAATCAGGAAGCTTTAATCTGCGTACATCAAAATTACCGCGCCACTTATCAGGAATTTTATAATCAGACAACAGCCGTTGCAAAAGCACTGATCTTTCTGGGAGCGAAATCCGGAGACCGCATCGGAATATGGTCTACAAACCGCTACGAATGGGTTCTTTTACAATATGCAACCGCAAGAATCGGGGTTATTTTGGTGAACATAAATCCCGCTTACAGAACCAGCGAGCTGATCTTTGTAATCAATCAGTCTGAAATGTCCCATATTTTTTCATCTCTGGCTTTTAAATCCAGCGATTATAAACAGATGATTGCCGATGCAAGAGAGTTCTGCTCGACTTTAAAATCTGAAATTTTCTTTGATGACAATTGGGAAGAGTTTTTAAATAACGGACAGGAAATTTCGGATGACACATTGCATAGTTTTGAAGAACATGTACAGTTTGATGATCCGGTCAACATTCAGTACACTTCAGGAACGACCGGTTTTCCTAAAGGCGTCACTCTTTCTCATCATAATATTTTAAACAACGGATATTTTATCGGAATTCGATTAAAGTATACCGAAAAAGACAGAGTCTGCATTCCTGTTCCCTTTTATCACTGTTTCGGAATGGTGATCGGAAATATTTGCTGTACCTCTCACGGAGCCTGTATGGTGATTCCGAATGACAGTTTTGATCCTGAAATTACCTTAAAAGTTGTTTCCGATGAAAAATGCACCTCCCTTTACGGAGTTCCGACCATGTTTATTGCTGAATTAGCGGTAAAAAATTTCGAAACTTTTGATTTTTCAAGTTTAAGAACGGGGGTCATGGCTGGTTCCGTTTGTCCGCCAGAAATTATGAAAAAAGTAGAAAGCCTCATGAATATCAAGGAAATGAGCATCTGCTACGGAATGACGGAAACCTCCCCTGTTTCTACGCAAACCCTGATCGGAACTCCATTTGAAAAGCAGGTGAATACGGTAGGAACCGTTCAGGATCACCTGGAAATAAAAATCATTGGCGAAAACGGAAAAGTTGTCTCGCGTGGCGAACATGGGGAACTGTGTACAAGAGGTTATTCTGTAATGCTGAAATACTGGAACGATCCCGAAAACACCAAAAAGGTTCTGGATGAAGGAAGATGGATGCATACCGGAGATATGGCAGTAATGGATGATGAAGGCTACATTACAATTTCGGGCAGGATAAAAGATCTGATTATTCGCGGCGGTGAAAATATTTCGCCTAAAGAAATTGAAGATTTTTTATACACTTATCCCAACATTCTTGATGTTCAGATCATCGGAGTTCCAAGCGAGAAATTCGGAGAAGAAGTGATGGCGTGGGTGAAAGTTAGAAAAGGATTCGAGGTAACCGAAGAAGAACTCTTAGAGTATTGTAAAGGCAGGATCGCCCATTATAAAGTTCCGAAATACTGGAAGTTTGTAGAAGAATTCCCGATGACGATCTCCGGAAAAGTGCGAAAGGTTGAAATGCGTGAAATTTCTGTAAAGGAATTGGGATTAGATAAGGCAAAGATTTAAAGACCTTGTCATTTGTAGCGAAGAATCCACTTTTACGAATGGAGTTTCTTTCAACTTCGTTCGAATCTTTTCAGGCTGTTTCAGAATGAGATACAACTTTATGGATAATTAAAAAAAGCATTTCAGTTTGAAATGCTTTTCTGTTATTTTTAAAGTTCTTTTCTTAATCTTGCTACCGGAATATTAAGCTGTTCCCGATATTTTGCAATTGTTCTTCTCGCAATATTGTATCCCTGCTCTTTTAAGATCACCACCAAAGCGTCGTCTGTTAAAGGCTTTCTCTTATTTTCTTTGCTGATCACTTCCTGAAGATGAGTTTTAATTTCTTTTGTAGAAACTTCCTCTCCGTCATCGTTCGTTAAACTATCCGAAAACAGATCTTTAAGGTAAATAATTCCGTTCGGTGTATCTGCATATTTGCTTTTTACCACTCTGGAAATTGTTGAAATATCGAAGCCTGTAATATCGGCAATATCCTTAAGAATCATTGGTCTCAAAGATTTTTCATCTCCCGTAAGGAAATAATCTTTCTGAAACTTCACAATGGCTGTAATGGTTTGCAATAATGTATTCTGACGCTGATTAATGGCATCAATATACCATTTTGCTGCATCCAGTTTTTGTTTGATGAATAAAGCAGCCTGTTTGTGTTCGGCAGAATTTTTATCGTGAGAATAAGTGGATAAAATATCTTTATATTCTTCTGAAACTCTTAAAGTAGGTGCATTTTTACTGTTCAGCATCGGGATAACCTGTCCGTCTTTCACCTGAATCACAAAATCCGGAATAATTTCCTGATTGATTGTAATCGTCTGAGTATCGAAATTTCCGCCAACTTTTGGAGATAATTTTGAAATTTCGTCCAAAGCATCCTTCAGATCTTCTTCCTCAATATCGTATTTCTGAATGATCTTGTTGTAATGCTTGTTCGTTAAAGCATCAAACTGATGTCTCAGAATATTAGCAGCCAGAGAAACCGCTTTATCCGAACTTACTTTTTTCTCAATCTGAAGCAAAAGACATTCCTGAAGACCTCTCGCTCCTACTCCGGGCGGATCCAGCTTCTGCACATAATTTTCAAGGATATCTTCTACATTTTCTTTGGTGGTATAAATCCCCTGAGAAAAGGCAAGATCATCCACAATAGATTTGATTTCTCTTCTTAAATATCCGTCTGTATCGAGATTCCCGATAAGATATTCTGCGATCTTCAAATCTTCTTTATTGATGTTGGCAAGATGAATCTGCTCCAAAAGATAATCGTATAATGACTGTCCTTCCGTTAAAAGGCTTTCATTATCAAATTCTTCATCATCGGAAGAATAGTTACTGGAAGACGTTTTATAGCTCGGTTCATCATCGTAAAGATACTGGTCTACATCAAAATCTGTTTCAATGCTTTCCGTACCTTCTGTTTCATATGAATCTTCCAGAGAAGAATAATCGTCCTCTTTAGATTCTTCTTTTGCGATCTCCAATGCCGGATTTTCTTCTAACTCCCTTTCAAGTTCCTCTTCAAACTCCAATGTATGAAGCTGGATCAACTTCATTAACTGGATTTGCTGGGGAGCCAGCTTTTGTCCTAATTTGAGTTGTAAGTGTTGTTTTAGCATATTACTAGTTGGTGTTTTAACATAACATATTTTACGAATTTAACACTTTTTTTTGAGAAAACTAAATTTTAGCACGATTTTTGTACTCAATATAGTATAATAAGCTATTTAAAATAAACAACAAAAGCCCTGAAGCATGATTTTCAGGGCTTTTTAATTTTTATATATTCAAATTTTCCGGATCTCTTCTGTTATCCCAAAAGGCAAGAATTTCAATAACCTCTTTGTTGACCCGATAATACATTGAAAAATTTTTATCAATCAAAACATATTTCACATCATCAAATTCAGAGGGAGAACCTATATTCGGATTTTCGGCGATAAGTTTTTCTTTTTTCTCAACTTCTTTTCTTAATTTTTTTGAATAAGTTTGGGAAGAATTATGAGCAATCCAATATTTGAGGGTATCAGCAAAGGATAATAATGCCATACGAGTCCATTTTATCTGAAACATTGATCCAAAATTTCTTTAGCATCCTCTTTACTAACAAAATCTCCTTTATCAGCCTCATCTATACCCTTTAGCAATTGCTTTTTCTGCCAATCCGTAAGTTTTTCTTCTTTATCAATTTCAAAATTAATTTTCAGCTCTTTCAGAAGGGCTTTCAGAAGATTGATCTGATTTTCGTTTTCCGTATGTATAGTAATTGTACTCATCATTATTATTTTAAGTAAAGTTAATAAAAAAATCCTTCCGATGTTCTCAGAAGGATTTCTATATGTTTTTATTAAAAATTAAAATTCAGCGTTTTTCGGAGTTCTCGGGAAAGGAATTACATCTCTGATGTTCGTCATTCCTGTTACGAAAAGAACCAGTCTTTCCAATCCCAGACCAAATCCTGCGTGCGGTACAGAACCAAATTTTCTTGTATCTAAATACCACCATAATTCATGCTCATCAACGTGCATTTCTGCCATTTTCTGTTTTAAAACATCCAATCTTGCTTCTCTTTCAGAACCACCGATGATTTCTCCGATTCCGGGGAAAAGAACGTCCATGGCAGCTACGGTTTTACCGTCTTCATTCAGCTTCATGTAGAACGCTTTGATCTCTTTTGGATAATCAAATAGAACTACCGGACTTTCAAAATGTTTTTCTACCAGATATCTCTCGTGTTCAGACTGAAGATCGGTTCCCCAGTTTTCAACCGGATACTGGAATTTCCCTTTCTTATTTTCTTTTGAGTTCATTAAGATCTCAATAGCTTCTGTATAAGAAACTCTCTTGAAACGTTTCGCAATTACATTTTCAAGCTTTTCGATGAGACCTTCTTTAGCTCTGTCTTTTTCGGGCTTGGATTTTTGCTCTTCCTCAAAACGTTTGTCTAAGAACTCAAGATCGTCTTTGCAGTGATCCAATACATATTTAATTACATATTTTAAGAAATCTTCTGCAAGATCAATGTTATCCTCAAGGTTGTTAAAAGCCACTTCCGGCTCTATCATCCAGAATTCTGCCAAGTGACGGGTTGTATTTGAGTTTTCTGCACGGAAAGTAGGTCCGAAAGTATAAATTCTTCCCAATCCCATCGCTGCAGTTTCTCCTTCAAGCTGTCCGGAAACCGTTAAATTTGTTTTTCTTCCGAAAAAATCCTGAGCAAAATCGATGTCTCCCTGCTCGTCTCTCGGAATATTGTTCAGATCAAAATTCGTTACTCCGAACATTTCTCCGGCTCCTTCTGCATCAGCTCCTGTAATAACCGGTGTGTTGATGTAGAAAAACTGGTTTTGGTTAAAGAAAGAATGTACCGCAAAACTTACCGCATGACGCACTCTGAAAACGGCTCCGAATAAATTGGTTCTGAATCTCAAATGCGCCTGATCTCTCAAAGTTTCCAATGAGTGTTTTTTAGGCTGAAGAATGGTTTTGTCTCTTTCTTCCGTGAAGTTATCTCCTAAAATGGTAATTTTTTTAGCCAAAATCTCAACAGCCTGTCCTGCTCCCTGACTTTCCACCACTTCTCCAACAATTTTAAGGGAAGAAGCCGTACTGATTTTGCTGATAATCTCTTCGTCGAAATTTTCAAAATCAACAACAATCTGCAAATTATTAATCGTAGAACCATCATTAAGCGCAATGAAGCGATTCGCACGGAACGTTCTTACCCAACCGTAAACCGTAATGTCATGATGTAATACTTTCTTGTAATCCTGTAGGATTTCCTTAATGGTCTGCTTTTTCATTTGTTGATTAAAATTTTTCTGTAAAAATTAATGTCTGCAAAGTTACAAAAAAACAGCGCAATTTGAGGATTACACTGTTTTAATTCCATTCATTTATCAATTAATTACTCAAAAAATTATGCTTTAAATAAGAATCAATTAAAGAAAATCGATTTTTTTCTCTGTTTTCCTTTCCTAATTTTCCATGCATGATAAGAACTCGGAACATCATATTGCCATTTGGGAAGGATTAAAATAATTAAAATTACATCAATGTGCGAAACAAATCCTAAAATAACGGTAAGATAAAAAGTCCATCCTGCTTGTTGAAATCCAATTAAACAGGTAAAAGCGATCAGCAAACTCAATCCCCACATTTTTGATAAAAAAGCGTGAGTACAGGTCTCTTTCCCGAATTTTAGCCAGCTTATTATATAGCAAAGTGCTTCCATTATGAAAATTAGAGCAACTCCTTTCCATTCGTTTTTTATTAATTCAGCATTTAAAAAGTAAGAAGCAAATCCAAGAGATAGCCAGAATATCAAATCGGTCTGACTGTCTAAACGTCGCAGTTTTTCGGAAGAAACACCGACTTTTCGTGCGATGATTCCGTCGAAAATATCCGTTAATAAACCAAAATACATTAAGAATAAAATTAAAAACCGGGATTCTGTGCCTTTGAAGTAAGCGAGTAAAAGGATAATCGGAGCAAGAATAAACCGTATAGCAATTAATAAATAAGGTATCGTTTTCATTTCAATTGTTTTTTTAAGATTTAAAAGACTAAATTAAATCCCAAAGAAAATCTGAAACCTGAAGTAGAAAAATACTTGTAAGGTTCATATTCAATATTATAACCCGATTCAGCAGAAATAAAATGGTAAAAAACTATTCCAAATTTTGGTGATACCGCATATGGAGTAATTCCAGCGCCGGTATACAAATTGGTTATCATACTTTTTTCTTTAAAATCTGCAACTTTGTAAAAATAATCCAGTTCCGGAATAACAATAAATTTTCTTTCAGGTGTATCCCACCAATTGAAATGCCCTCTTAAACTCACATAATTATTTTCATTAAGAGGAATTTTCGGACCGAAAGAAAGAAAAGATTTATCATTCATGATGGTTAATTCGAGACGAGTGCAAATAATTGATCCTATAATTGCCCAGTCTTTTTTGTTGCCGATTTGTGCGTTTACAAAACTGGAAAACGACAGCGCAATGATTAATACAAAATTTTTCATGATTGCTTATTTTAAAAATTACACCTCAAAACTATACTTGAAAAGCTGTTTCATAAATGCGAAAAAAAATTAAAATAAATCTCTACATTTGTGAAAATCGCAAAACTATGTATCAGGAACGTTTGCTTAAAGAAATCCGAAAAAAGATTGGCGAAAAATCTCTGAATGACGAAATTGCCAACATTCTCAATATCAGCTACGATGCGGCACACCGAAGAACTTCCCTGAAAGCAAAATTCAGTTTAGAGGAAGCTTTGGAACTGGCAAAGTATTTTCAGATTTCTCTGGATCAGTTTCAGACTTCTGACCGGCAGATTATAGTAAGAAAAACAAGTGTTGTTACGGAAACAGAAGATTTAAAAGCATTTTTCCAGAACAATCTCAATGTGTTTGAAAACCTTCCTCTTTCAAAAGGAATGACGATCTATTATTCGGCGAAAGACATTCCGTTTTTCTACACGCTTTCAGATTCAATGCTTTCCCGTTTTAAAGTATATGTATGGATGAATCTGCTTAACTCCAAACAGGTTTTCATTCCTTTTCTGCAGTTTTCGCCTCCCGATTTTAAACTCGACACAAAAGAACTCAGGAAGAAATATGAGGAACAGAATGTTATTGAGTTATGGAATAATAGTACGATTTCGAGCATCCTACAGCAAATTTTGTTTTATTCTGAAACGAGACACCTGAAACAAAGTGAGGCTCTGATTATTTTAAATGAATTAACGGAACTTATACAGTATATTGAGGAAAAAACAGAAAACAATCTTAAATTTCAATTATATGAAAATGAACTGATGCATCTTTCCAATGACATCTTTTTTCATCATCCTCAACAGTCACTGTTTGCTATTCCGACCAATATGTTTGGTTATATTCTGATTAACGATGAAAAGACGTGTACCGAAACCTTGAATTATTTTGAGCATCAGATAAAAAATTCAAAATCGATGAATACTTCGGGAAACCGGGACCGAAAAATATTTTTTAACCGAATGTATACTCAGATTGAGGATTTGAAAAAGAAACTGAATACTAAAATGTAAGCAGCAAAATTATTTGTAAAATTTATTCGTCTTTCTTGGAAGGAACCAAGAAAACATCAATAAGACCTTCCGGAAGATGCATTTTGATGAATCTTTCATCTCTATTCACTTCTAAGATCCAGTCTTTGATGATAGGGATTACCACTTCTTTTCCGTCGAGATTGGTGATAAAGTAAACCTGTGCTGTCTGATCGTTTACGGAACGGATCACTCCACAGTCGTTATCATTTTCATCATGGATATTGTACCCGATGATTTCATGGTAATAAAATTGCTTTCCGCTAAGTTTTGGTAAGCTTGAGAGAGGAAGATAGACGTTTTTCCCCAATGACTGATCCACTAAAGCTTCCGAGGAATTTTTAAAGGCAATATTAAGAGCATCCAATTTACTCCAGGATGATTTTTCAATAAAAAAAGGAACCAATAATCCGTTGATTTCAACGAATATTGATTCCAGTTTATTGTAAAGCTCGGGCTGATCGGTGTCCAGTTTAAGGATAACGTTTCCCGCAAGTCCGTGTCTGCGTGTGATTTTTCCTAATAAATAGCAATCTTCTTTACGCATACCGGATTTTTCTTAAGCTTCAGTATTTTCTTCTGTAGATTCAGCAGCAGCTTCTCCTTCTGTAGTTTCTTCAGCAGGTGCATTTGCAGCTTCTTCAGCAGCTTTAGCGTCTGCTTCAGCCTGTGCAGCAGCAGCAACTCTAGCTTCGTTTACTTTAGCTTCAGCTTCTAAAGCAGCTTTTTTAGCATCAGATTTAGCAGTAGCCAAACCGTCCACTTTACCTTGTACTTTAGCTTCTTTAGCTTCTACCCAAGCATTGAATCTTTTTTCAGCTTCAGCCTCATCAAAAGCTCCTTTAGCAACACCACCTTGTAAGTGTTTTTTGTAAAGCGCTCCTTTGTAAGAAAGAATAGCTCTTGCAGTATCAGTTGGCTGAGCACCGTTGTTTAACCACTTTACAGCAGAATCAACGTTCAAATCGATAGTTGCAGGGTTTGTAATTGGGTTGTATGTTCCTAGTTTCTCGATGAATTTACCATCTCTTCTTGCTCTAGAATCTGCAACCACGATGTGGAAAAAAGGTCTTCCTTTAGATCCGTGTCTTTGTAATCTGATTTTTACTGACATAATGTTTGAATTTTACGGGAACTCGTCCCAGTTAAATATTTAAGAGTGCAAAGATAATAAAAAAGTTTAAAGTAAAAAGCTTCGGATAAAAAGTTTTGCAAATTCTCTATTTTTTGGAGCCGGGAACCTGCTCTCACTAATCGCTTTTTCCTTGGATTTCGGCGCGGCGGAGCCGCGCCGAAACTAAAAAGTTCAGAAAAATCTTTTGATCTAATCAAGATTACCCATATACAGAAACCCTAAACACTTCTGGCTTTCCTCAATCGTTAAAGACTCTTTCAAATGATCCACGATTTTCGGAGAACTCCAGTAACATCCGATATTATTTGCAGTACAGGTAAGATACATATTCTGAACCGCCATGGAAACTGCTGCGATTTCTTCCCATTCCGGAACCATTCCGCTGAAATTGACAACAATGGAAACTACGGTATCTGCTTTATTGATTTTAAAACCAATATCGTTGTATTTTTTTTCTAAAAAAAGTGTTTCGGGTTGGGTAGATTTGTAAATCGACTGCATTTCTAAAGCCAGTTTTGCTTTTTCTTCCCCTCTGAATATTTTGAAACGCCAAGGTTTTGTACGTTTATGATTGGGAGCTAAAGTTGCCGAATGTAAAATTTCGTCAAGAATTTCCTGTGAAATTTCTGTATCCGAATAATCTTTCGGAAATATGCTTCTTCTTTGCTCTATGATTTCTTTTAAAACTTCTGCTTTATTCATGAGCGCAAAATTACGAAAAAGTTGATGGTTGGCTATTGATAGCTGATAGTTTTTAGTTATTGATAATTTAGATTATCCGTTTATTTTAAAAGTTTATTTGTCGTTCTGACGAATATTCAACGTTAATATCACTAAATAGATTCTTCACTCCGCTGCGCTCTATTCAGAATGACAGCAAGTGTTTAGTTTGAAAAATTCATCATTCATCATTCATCATTCATCATTCATCATTCATCATTCATCATTTATAAATATTAAAGTACCTCAACAATTTTCTGATGGATTTTATTGAGCGTAAATTCATCTCCGGGTTTCATGCCCATCATTTTCTTTGCCATCGGACTTTCGGAAGAGATCGCATAGAACCGGTCGCCTTCAAAAAAGAATTCTCCCAAGGAAACCGAAATATAAAATCTTGCTTTATTGGTAATGACCAAAGATCCCAACTGAACTTTTTCGGTGGAATTATTCAGGACTTTAGCCATATTTCTTTTTAAATCGTTTAACGCTCCCAACTGACGCTGCATCTGGTAGATCTCTTCCTGCATCTCTTCTCTCATGCTGTCATATTTCGGAGTCTTTTTGATGTCGCGACTTGCTTCTAATGTAAATTCTATGAAGTTTTTTAATTTTTCGATCTTTTCGGCAATCACGTTTTTTACATAATTTCTTATGTTGTTTTTCTCAAATACGGTCTTCTCCATACATCAAATCTTTATATAAAGATAATATTTTTTCAATAATTCTTATTCGGCTTAACATAAAATAACAATTCCAAATATGGTGCTGAAATTTTAAAATAATTTCTACATTTGTTTTTTTAACGAATAAAAACTAAAAATACCATGTTTAAAGCACCATTTTCTTTCGAGGGAAGAATTAGAAGAACAGAGTATGGACTATCCTATCTTATCTATTTAGTATTTTCTGTTCCCTTCAATCTTTATTTTAATATGAATAATAATGAAGAACCTTCAGGAGTTGTTCTTATTATCTTTTTACTATTGCTTATTCCTTTAGTGTGGTTTATGTTAGCACAAGGAGCAAAAAGATGTCACGACAGAGGAAATTCAGGATGGTTCCAAATCATTCCCTTTTATTCCCTTTGGATGTTATTTGGAAACAGCGACCATGGCCCGAATGAATATGGTCCCAACCCGAAAGGTGAAGGAAATTACAATTCAATTAATGAAATAGGTCAAAAAGAATATTAAATAAATAAGCCTTGCGAGTAATTTCACAAGGCTTTCTTTTTATTTTTCTACTAATTTCTTCAGATTATTAAGTCCTTCTTCGTAGGATTTTCCCATTTGGTAATCCATCATCGGCCGCATTATTTTCATCATCGGATCCTGCTCTGTATCCATCGTCCAGGTTACTTTTGTTCCGTTTCCTTCTGGAGACAAAGCGATTTCTGAGGTTGCCTGTCCTGCAAACGGTCTTTCAAAAATCATTTCTGTTTTCTGCTTTTGGTCTGTAACCAACTCTTTCATTTCCTGACAACCTGCTCCTGCATCATCATTTTTGCTGTCCCAGCAATACTTATCTCCAACCTGACCTTCGTTTCCGGAATACACAATTTTCATATTCGGATCCAGCTTCATCCACGGATTCCACTGATTAAAAGCTTTCATGGAACTGATCTGTTTCCAGACTTTCTCTTTCGGAGCATTCATCACCATCGATTTTTCGTAATGATAGTTTTTGCCAAATGCCACCATTGCGATCAAAGCATAAACAACAATTAATAGTAAAATGATACCAAAAACTTTTAAAATTTTTTTCATCGTTATTAAAATTTAGGGTTATAATTTTTATGATAAGGACACTTCAATTTGCTGTCAAAATTAATCAATCCGGCTTCATCTTGACTTTCCATATGACAAGATTATACAATAATATCAATTTTGTCACAACTTCCTTTCAGGCATCATTTTTGAGCTTTTTCGCTGTCGGTTCCGGAGAATCATTAAATTTACAACAATTAAAAATCAGAATATGAATATTTTAACAGAAAAATTTACCACACCATATCATTCAGCGCCCTTCGATCAAATCAAAAATGAAAATTATATTCCTGCTTTTAAGGAATTAATTCAAAAATCTGAAGAAGAAATTAACGCTATCGTTGATAATCAGGACGCCCCGACTTTCGAAAACGTAATTGAAGCATTGGCTTATTCCGGCGAACAGCTTGATGTAGTTTCCAATATATTTTTCAATTTAAATTCGGCAGAAACCAGCGATGAAATCCAAAAGATCGCACAGGAAGTTTCTCCGATTTTAACAGAATATTCTTCAAAAATTTCTCAAAACGAAGCCCTTTTCAGTAAAATTAAAAAAGTGTACGATGAAAAAGAGAAATACAACCTCAACGAAGAGCAGGAAATGCTTCTGAATGAAACGTACAAAGGTTTTGTGAGAAGCGGTGCTTTATTAAATGAAGAAGACAAAGAGAAATTAAAGAAAATCAGCATGGATTTGTCTTTAAAATCACTTCAGTTCGGGCAGAATGTGTTGGCTTCGACGAATAATTATTTTAAACATATCACCAATAAAGAAGATCTTGCGGGAATTCCGGATGCTATTCTGGAACAATATGCTGAAGAAGCCAAAGAAAGAAATCTGGAAGGATGGGTGGTAACGTTACAATATCCAAGTTACATTCCGTTCATGACGTATGCTGAAAACCGCGAATTGAGAAAGGAAATTGCTTTGGCAAACGGCAAAAAGTCTTTCGACGGCGGAGAATTTGATAATCAGAATTTAATTAAAGAGCTTCTTTCTTTAAAACAGCAAAAAGCTGAATTGTTAGGCTATAAAAACTACGCAGATTATGTTCTGGAGGAAAGAATGGCAAAATCTCCGACAAAAGTTATCGATTTTCTGAACGAACTTTTAACCAAAGCAAAACCTTATGCCGATAAAGAAATTGAAGAGTTGAAATCTTTGGCAAAAGCAGACGGAATTGAAGAAATGCAAGGCTATGACCACGCTTTTTATGCAGAAAAACTCCGCAAAGCAAAATATGATCTTAATGATGAAGAATTAAAGCCTTATTTTCCGTTAAATCAGGTTCAGGATGCGGTTTTCGGATTGGCAGAACAACTTTTCGGATTAACTTTTGAGGAAAGAAACGATATTTCGAAATATCATGAAGAGGTAAAGGTTTATGAGGTAAAAGAAGTCTTCGACTCCGCTCAGACTTCCAACCAAGAATCATCAACCCACTTCAAAGCGCTGCTTTATGTAGATTATTTCCCTCGAAAAGGCAAAAGAGCGGGAGCCTGGATGACGAGCTATAAAAACCAGTACAAAAAAGACGGCGAAAATTCCCGTCCTCATATTTCTATCGTTTGTAATTTCAGTAAGCCGACGAAGGATACTCCAAGTTTACTCACGTTTCAGGAAGTGACGACTCTGTTCCACGAATTTGGTCACGCCCTTCACGGAATGCTTGCCGATACGCAATACCCTACTCTTTCGGGAACTTCTGTAAAATGGGATTTCGTGGAGCTGCCTTCTCAATTCCTTGAAAATTTCTGCTACGAACCGGAATTCTTAAAAACGTTCGCAAAACATTACAAAACAGGAGAAGTTTTGCCGGATGAAAAAATTGAGAAAATAGCACAGTCGAAAAACTTTATGGAGGGTTACCAGACATTGAGACAGCTTGGTTTCGGATTACTGGATATGAATTACCATACGAAAGTCGGAGAGTTGGAGAATAAGAGTGTGAAGGAGTTTGAGGATGAATATACAAAAGCAACACAGTTATACCCTGCGAATCCTGAAACGGCGATGAGTCCGAGTTTTTCACATATTTTTCAGGGTGGATATTCTGCGGGATATTATTCTTATAAATGGGCGGAAGTTCTGGATGCCGACGCCTTCCAATATTTTAAAGAAAACGGAATTTTCAATCCTGAAATTGCTGCAAAATATAAAGTTCTTCTTTCTTCCGGCGGTACAAAAGATCCAATGGAACTGTACAAGAATTTCAGAGGAAGCGAACCGAAAGTGGAAAGTTTGCTGAAGAGGGCGTTTGGATAAAAACATTTATAAAACCATTAAGTTATTGAGCTTAATGGTTTTATTTTAAAAATCCGTGATGAAATTTTCAGCTATTCTTTAATTATAATCTGAAACGCAAAGCTTTATATTCAGAGCTAAATATTTAAGTAAAGCAAAGTGAGGCAGATTTCATCTGCTATGAAGCGCAAGTTTCATCATCCGCACATAACGGAAATATACTTGTTCTCTTTCATCTTAAAAATTGTTTTTACTTTGCATAGAATTAAAATTTATATTTGAGAATCCGCTTTAAACCAATTCGAAATTAAAACCATGGAATTAATTAAAGACATTGTCTGTCAGGTTTATTTTGACGGCAAATCAACCGAAAAAATTTTTGAACTTTTAGATCTTTATCTGCCTAAATACGAACCGTTGAATTTAGATTATACTTCCAGAATGGATAGTGAAGAAGGCTTTAGCAGCAATAAAGAAATGATCGATTATTTTGTAAATACAGATCATATTGACCAGACCTTTTACTGGAATCAATACACTGACAATCCTGATAGAATTTTGTTTGGCGTTAATATAACTGATGATAATAAAACTGTCTTCAGTTTAACTATTGACGGAACCATTACCTTAGCTGAAATTTATTTAAATGATTTGAAACAAAGGCTGAATTCTGATATCGGAGTTATTACTTTTTTTAATCCTGCAGAGTATGAGAATGGGCTTGATTTTAAAATGAAGTATGAATAATTTTCACAGTTTATTATTAGATTTGAAATAAAAAGTGACAATGTATAATATCAAAGATCTTTACAAAACCTTAGAAGAACGACGACGTCCGGAAGATGTTGCGGAAATGATTGTTGAACTTATGAAAGATCAACTTTCAACTCATGAAAATCAAATTCTGGAAAAAACAGCAAAAGGATCTCTGAATAGAAATCTGTATGGCTATACTTCAATGTTGGAAAGTTTTGGAACTACAGTTGGTGCAGAAGTCCAAATTAATAAAGCCATAGAAGTCTTTAAGATTGAAATTCAAAAAACTGACAAATTTGGTAGTAAGACAGAAGATATTGAAGATTTTTTAAATAAGACTTCTCCCCTCATTTTTAAATCTGTTGGTCAGAATAATTTTAAGACAGACAGACTGAACAAGATTCAAAGAAAAGAAATTGGTCTGGATATTTCTAAAAGAAATTACAATAAAAAATGGCGTCTCCTAAAAAGAATCGAAAAGAAATTAAAAACACTAATTCAGGAAACTAAAAAGCTTGAATTTCAAAAAATTTCAAAACATGGACTAAGTCACACGATAAATTTTGAGGATTTTCAATCTGATCTAAATACTGCCTGTTTTATCGCCTATTATAATGCACGCTGCAATATGAGAAGTGTATTTACCAATCAAAGTCAGGAAAGACCATTTGATGAAATTTGCGAAGTTTTATTCGGGAGATGTAAAGAAAATCCTGAAAATACAAATTGGTGGGCAATTTCTCATATTTACACAAGCGATATAACTTTAAATTATTTAAATGATGAACAAAAAGGAAAACTTTTGGGAAAATGGACATCTATTATTCAGGAAATCTCCGGTTTTTTAGAAGTTCTATGGAATAATAACGATATCAATCGCCAGACAATGGCTGTAAAACGCGGAAATGATTCTACAACCTGGAACAATACCGCCGGAGCATGGAATAATGCGAGAGACAATTGGATGAATATCATTTATGCAATGGGAATGGGTTATATCCTTGAAGACATTTGCTTTGGAAAAGTCATGAGATTAATGGCTGCAGATGTTGTTGCGTGGCATTATGCAACAGGCAGTAAGATTGATCCTAATACAGAGGTTTGGAATAAGATCCCTCTACCTTGGGAAGTTTTTCAGGAAAAAGCATTTTGCAATAAAAAATTAATTACAGATATTTGCAGAGAAGCAGGAATAGATCCGGAAAAATCAGGATGGATCGCACCAAGAGAACATTCTGTTGCGAAATTTAAACCGACACCCGAACTTGTACACGGTGTAACGGTTTCAAATCCATTTATGGCAATGATTCTAAGAAAGAACAAATTTTTCTCAGGAAAAAATAAATAAAGACAGGTTAATTCAGTGGTAGAATATCCGGCTCTTCTTCCGGATTGACGTAGGTTCGAGCCCTACATCTGTCTTGGTATCTGATATAGCTCAGCGGCAGAGTACCCGGCTCTTCACCCGGGAGGACACAGGTTCGAGCCCTGTTATCAGAACAAAAATTATATTCAATGAATCCTTTACTGTGTTTAAAGGGTCTATCTTTTTAAAGAACACATTTTAATCGCCTTAGTGTATTCTTAATGAAAATAAAATTTACACTTTTCGTCGCCCTGTTATTTTCTTTCGCTTTACAATCCCAAAGAAGAAATGATTTTCCGTATTCTGATAAAATCCCGAATTGTGACATGATTAAAAATGGAACTTTTTCCAGATATAGCCAAGATAATCGGTTTAAAGTGAAATTTTCTGACAATAAAATGACAGAAATCTATGGGAAAAATACCGTTACGATAGAAAGTAATATAAAAATGCTGAGTAAATGTAAATTTAAAGCGGAAATAAAAAATATAAAAACAAAATATAAAATGCCGGACAGCTTATTTTATGTTGGTAAGAAAACGGAATATGAAGTGGTAGAAACAGGAAAAAACTATATTATTTATGATTATCGGTGCAATGAAGGCAAAAACATTTGTTCGGAAATTTTAGAAAAAAAATAAAAATCATGAATAATATAAACACAAGACTCCAAAACGTAAAAAAACTCCAGGCAAAAAGATGGGAAAATGAAGATCATTGGGATGCAATTAACGATCTTTTAATCAAAGAACTGGATGAAATTTTAGCGCTTGAACCGGAAAATACTTCCGCTTTAATCAACATTGCTGCAATCTATTCTGATATGGGAGAAGACGAGCAGGCTTTAAAACATCTTCATAAGGCATTAAATCTGGGTTCGGCGGATAAAAATCTGTTCGTCAATCTTGCAATTGTGATGACTTATATGGGAAAGCATCCTGAAGAATATCATGAATTTTTGGAAATTGCAGAAGACAAAACAGAAGATCCGTTAACTTTTAAAGCTCATTTTGATCCGGAGTCGCGTTGAGAATTTTATAAAAAAAAGATTCTGTTTACTAATCAATTCCCAATTTTTCTGTAATTTCAGCATTTTTAAAAAACATAAATAATAACCATCTCCTATGAAGAAAACAATTATTTCAGCATTTTTTATTATCATTTTTTCAGCTCTTAAAGCACAGATTCCGACTGTAAAACCTTCGACTGTAGGTCTGGAGAAAAATTATCAAAACTTCAGCTCAAAAAAAGAAGCGGTTGTTCAAAAAGAAATTATTAAGCTTGGTGATTTTAAAGGCCTTCATTTTCAGAAAATTGTTCTTAAAGATTTGTCGGATGATTCTTCGCTGAGCGTTTTGGGAATTATGACGCTTTCCGAAACTTTCGACAACATTTCCAGAAAGACTACTACTCTGGAAAAAGATGAAGTCGAAAAACTCATCAATGCGCTTGAAAAAATTCAGCAGAACTCATCTTCCAAACCTGAAAACGACACCAAATACAAATACACCACCAAAAGCAATATCGAAACAGGAAGCAACTACCATGCAGATGTAAAAACATGGGAATATTATCTGAAATTGCCTGCTACATTCTACAGCCAGAATGAAATACAGTTTTCCAAAAACGGACTTGCCGAACTGATAAAATTCCTTAAAACGGCACATCAGAAACTTTAAAAACAAAAACAAGATACCTATGTTTACTTTCCTTAAAAGAAAAAAGCCTGAAGTTACCATCAATTCTATTTCTATCCCAACTTTCGGCTGGGAAATCGTTGAACAAAATGACGCTCAGATCGTCTGGGTAAATCCTGAACAAAGCGCATTGATTTCTCTGTACTTTTTCAACATTCCGCCGGATTTACCGACTGTTAAAAATATTGATGAATTAAGAAACTTTCACAGGCACTCAGTTTCTGCTTCCGGTGGAGGCATTGTTGAGGTATCAACATTTAACCTTCATAATATTCCGAGTGTAAAGACTATTTTTAAAATCCCTCAACCTGAACAAGGGATGAGCTATCTTGCATCCGTTACTATTCCTTTTGAAAACTGCAGTTTTGTAATTAAAACCCAAGCTGTTGAAGTCGGAACAACAGGGATGAGAGATAATCTGGTACTAAACAGATTTCTCCAAAACGGCGAAGTTACATTTGATGATAATGGACTGAAAAACTGGTTTGAAGATCCCTACGATCCTTCCTTTAAAGAGGGTGCTCTTATGAATAAATCCGAAACAGAGGAGTATGACAATGATTTTCCCCATCATCCGCTTTCCATAGTTCGCAGCATGATTAAAAAAGCCATCGAAGAAGTGATTTTAAAGGATGAACTAAAACGGCTGACTGCTTTCAGTAAATAATAAAATTAAATTTAAAAATCATCGGCAGAGTGTATGAAATAATACCACTCTGCTTTTTTATATGAAATTTTTCACTACCTTAGTTATGAAATTTGCTGAAAAATAAGGCAATACATAAGATTATGGCAGAAAAACTTTATTTCATCAAAAACAATCCTGTTGCCGCAAAGATCAATCTGTACAACAAACTCTGCCGCGAAGAAGAAACTGCGCTTCAGTTTTTAAAAAAAGATCAGAAAACAAGTTTTGAGCTTATAAAAAAGAAAGTTCAGGAGAATGCAGAAAATCTTAATAAAGAAGAAGTGGAAGATATTTTCAATTGGTTTGCATCAGAATACACTTCCGATCCTGAAGAAATGAAAACCCAGCTTTTCGTACACGGATTTGATATTTTTTATGAAATAAATGATTCTTTACAAGTTGAAAATTTTAACCAAATTCTTTCAGATTATGAAAAATATTCAATGCAACATTTAGGGTACAAATGCAAAGCGGAAGATTTCAACCGTTTTCTGATCTACGGAATATTTTTTACAGGATTAGTAGATCAGAAAAATGAAAATTATCTGTCGGATTATTTACAATTAAATCATAAAGATCTGTATTCTTTGGCAGAACAGGAATTTCATGCAAAAAATAACGATTTTTCCCATGAAAAAAACTATCCTGATTTTGAAAAGCTGTATGACTGTACAAAGTTTTATAAAGGTTATATCATGAAACTTTAAAAACGATTAATAATTCAAATGAGAAATAACCAAAAAATAATCCAATCGGATGAATTGGATATGCTTTTGATCCTTCTTCCTTCCGGATGGAGTGAATTTCTGCTTTACATTCATGGAAGAAGTTTTAATTATGTAATTACTCATGTTTTTAACAATCCTTATTCAGAAATCATGTATGCCGTTCTGGATCTGATACAAGACAAATGGGAAACTGAATTTATCTGGTACAACGAACCGGGAGGATGTAAATTTGAAATAAAACGAATAAAGGATAAACAGCATAAAGCCATTATTTCTATATATTATTTTGAAGAATCTTACGGAGGACAGTTGAATTTTAAACTGGAAACTCAGTTCGAAGTTAAAATAAAACAATTTGTTTTGCTTTGTTACCTTCAACTGAAAAAGACTTATTTACTGCTTAATGATAAAGAATTTTCAGAAAAAAGAAGCGGTGCCTTTCTTGTACAGAATTTCCATGACTTTGAAAGAAAAGTCGAAGATTTTCTGAAGAAAAAACAAATGATCTTTTAATAAAATTCTATATTTGCATTCATGAAGCACTTAAACAACATATTGCGTCTTCCTTTTTTCAGCAATTATTATTACCCGGATAACCGTTCGGGAAGACTTCTATAACCATATTCAGTAGAAATTTAATCTAAAAATATCATAGAACCCGGACAGTTTTGTTCGGGTTTTTTCATGCTTAAAAATTAAAAATATGATCAGAAAATTAAAAGAAAATGTAGAAATCATTCTGCCGGAAAACGGACTGGAAGAGAAAATTCAGCAAGCCGAAAAAGAAAACAGAAAGCTAATCATCAAACTGGGTTTTGATCCCACTGCTCCGGATCTGCATCTTGGACACGCAGTTGTTTTGAAAAAACTGAAACAATTTCAGGATCTGGGACATCAGATTGTAATCATTGTCGGAAGTTTTACCGCAAGAATCGGCGATCCAACAGGAAAAAACAAGGCGAGAAAACCTTTAACCGCTGAAGAAGTTCATCATAATGCGGAAACGTACATCAGTCAGCTCTCAAAAGTTATTGATATGGAAAAAACAAAAATTGTCTTTAATTCGGAATGGCTGGATGCGCTGAATTTTTCGGAAATGATCCAACTGATGTCGAAAGTGACGGTTGCCCAACTGATGCACAGAAATGATTTCAATAAAAGGTTTTCAGAAAATACACCTATTTCAATGCATGAACTGGTGTACCCTGTTTTGCAGGGTTTTGATTCTGTACAGATTAATTGTGACATTGAAATGGGCGGAACCGACCAGCTTTTCAACTGTACGATGGGACGACAATTACAGGAAAGTCACGGAAAATCTCCGCAGATCGTGATGTGCATGCCTTTGCTAAAAGGTTTGGACGGAAAAGAAAAAATGAGCAAATCTTTAAACAACATCATCGGATTAACCGACGAGCCGAATGAAATGTTTGGGAAAACGATGTCCATTCCGGATTCTCTGATTGACGAATTTATTGATCTTACCACGGATTTTTCTTCTGAAGAGAAAGAACGTTTAAAACAAAACATCAATGATGGTGAAAATCCAATGAATATTAAAAAGCTGATCGCTAAAAATATCATCACACAATATCATGATGCAGAATCGGCTGAAAGTGCAGAGTTGTTTTTTATGAATCAGTTTCAGAGTAAAAATTTTGAAGAAAAAGTTTTTGAACTGGTCTTCATGGATTCGCTCCATCATATTCAGTATAAAATGACTTTAACAGAACTATGTCATCAACTGAAAAGTAACGAAAGCAAATCTTTCATCCGAAGACTGATTGAAAACGGTGGAATTCAGATCAACAATATAAAAATAACTGATCCGAATGAAGAAATTAAATTAGAGAAAGGAATAAAAATTAAGATCGGCAAAAGAAGTTTTTTTGAACTTTTGTAAATATTTAATTTCCGAAGGCAATTTTCTATATATTCGTTTCTTTAAAATTTAAAATACAATTGCATGAGCTACATTATGGTCGATATAGAATCAGACGGACCGATTCCGGGCGATTTTTCAATGATCTGTTTTGGAGCCGTTTTAGTGGATGAAAATCTGGAAACCACCTTTTACGGAAAACTGAAACCTATTTCAGAGAAATTCAATCCGGATGCATTGGCAGTTTCCGGTTTCACGCGGGAGGAAACAATGAATTTTGATGATCCCGAAGAAGTGATGCTGAAATTTGAAGAATGGATTAAAGAAAATTCTAAAGGAAGACCTGTTTTCATTAGTGATAACAACGGCTTCGACTGGATGTTTATCTGTTGGTATTTTCATCATTTCATCGGGAGAAATCCTTTAGGGTTTTCCTCCAGAAGACTTGCGGATCTGTATTGCGGACTGGAAAAAGACACTTTTGCCCAGTGGAAACATTTACGAAAAACAGAACACACCCATCATCCGGTTGATGATGCACGAGGAAATGCAGAAGTTTTACTGTATATGAAAAAGGAAATGGGACTGAAAATCGGATTGAAATAAAAAAGTATGCATTTTCAGCATACTTTTTTACTTATAGGTGTAAGGAACAAGAACCTCAATAAAATTATCCGTCCGGTGCGGTTCTCCGATGGCGCGGAATTTCCAGTCGCCGTTGTGTCGGTAAACTTCCGCAAAAACCATGGAACACATTCCGTTCATACCTGCATCGCCGGAAAGACTGAATTTTGTAATTTCTCTTCCTCTTGCATCTACCGCGCGGATAAATGCATTTTCTATCATTCCGAAATGCTGCCTATTAAACAATCCCTGATAAATTGAAACCACGAAAACGATTTTCTGATAACGTTCATCCAACTGATCCAGCAACACAATAATCTGTTCGTCGTCGCCATCTCCGGCTCCGGTTCTGTTATCTCCGGTGAGCCATATTTTTCCGCTCGGATGCCGCATCGCATTAAAGTAGATAACATCACTTTTGTACAAAGCGATCTCTCTTCCGTTTCTTCCGGGAACCGTCATTCCGAGATCTGCTACTTTTCCGTTTTTATCTAAAAGAAAAGCGATGGCATCAAGATCATATTCCGGACCATCGCTGACCCCGAACAGACGGTTGAAAAAATTTCCGGATCTTCGAACATCCCAACCCAGACCTATGGTTACTGAGGAAAGATCATACGCATCTTCTCCATGTTCATTTTTGCGGAGGTTAATCGTCTGACCTTTTTGTAAGTTGATTGCCATTTCTATTTAATGATTTGTCCTTTGTAATATTTTTCAAGGAAAAAGCCCAGATCTGCTCTGTAGCCGATTCCTGAAGCTTCAAACTTCCAGCTTCCACCACGTTTGTACAGTCTTCCGAATTCTATTCCGGTTTCGATGGAAAAATCTTCGTCCAGTTCATATTTGGCAATTTCCATATTCGTGTTATTGTCTACAATTCTGATGTACGAATTTCTCACCTGTCCGAAATTCTGCTTTCTCCTTTCAAAATCTTCGATGGTAACGACAAAAAGAATTTCCTGAACTCTTTCATCTACTTTTTCAAGATCAATAATGATGGATTCATCATCATCTCCGTCGCTGTTTTTTCCGCTCGGATCATCACCTGTATGCGTGAGTGCGCCATCGGGCGAACTCAGGTTATTATAAAAAACAAAATATTCTTCACTCACCAGTTTTCGTTCTGCATCGATCATAATTGCGGAGGCATCAAGGTCAAAATCATATCCCATTCCTTCATTCGGATCCCATCCAAGACCGATGGTCATTTTTGTAAATCCAAGATCAATTCTTTGCCCTTTCTGTAAATTAATTGCCATAATAATGCTATGTGTTTTATGTATTGTTTATCGAAGTTATGGCGGTTTTAGGAAATTTCCAAAATATTTTGTGACAAAAAATTATGTAAATTGCAAAACATAAAATTTTGAAATTCAGTAAAATTAAGAGCTGAAAAAATCCGATCGCCATGACCGGATTTTATATTTTCAAAAGATTTAATTAAAAGATAAATTATTCTGTAAATTCTTTTTCTGCAACAATATTATTTCTTGCTTTTGCCAGCATAGGAATTGAGATTAATCCCATGACCAACATGATGCAGATCTGCAAAGGCAATGAAATGAAAGAATACGTTAAACCAACCTCTCCTCCAAGCTCACCGCTTTTCCCCATGGATATAAATAAAGCCATAAAACCGTATTTCATTGCGAGATTAAAAGCTCCGATTCCTCCACTTGCAGGGATAATCATCCCGAAGGTTCCCACTACGAGAATTAGAAATCCGTCATCAAAAGTAAAGTCTGAAGTTTCCGGCAGCGCAAAACAGACCAAATAGGCGGCAAAATAATAGGAAACCCAGATTCCTAAAGTATAAAGAATGAATTTTCCTTTTTGCTTTAATTTGAATACAGATGTTAAACCGTCGAGTATTCCGTCTATAAATTTGATAATCTTATCTAAAACAGGAACATTGGCGAGTCTTTTTTTGAACATAAAAAATAAAACCGCACCCAGCAATAAAATTCCTATGATGAAAAAGATTTTATTCGGATTGAAATTGGCTCCCGAACTTTCATAAACAGATGAAATAACATCTCCTTTAAAGATCAAAGTCAACCCTAAAAAGCAAAGCATACAGACTAAGTCTACTACTCTTTCCAGAATAATGGTCCCGAAAGACTGGTCTACCGGAATTCTTTCCACTCCGTACAAAGCAGTTGCTCTTGCTACTTCTCCACTTCTTGGAATTGTTAGGTTCATAAGATATCCAAAAGAAATCGACCAGAGAGAATTGGAGTTTGAAATATGGTGTCCCATCGGCTCCAGCATCAGATTCCAGCGGATTGCTCTGAACCAGTATGCTGCAATACCAAAACAGGCAGCAAATAAAACCCACCAGTAATTTGCCTTTGCTAAAGATTTTTGGATCACTTTAAAATCTAAACCTTTTAGGGCAAACCATAAAAAAAAGCCTGCAAAAGCAAGCGAGATCACTATTGTAAGAATGGATTTCAGAGGATTTTTTGATTTTTTCTCCATCCGGTTACGTCAAAAGGTTTGTTTTTTCGTCCGGGAAAACAATTTTTGGCTGGAAAGTCTGTGCTTCTTCCGGAGTCATCTGTGCATAAGCAATGATAATAATGATATCATCTCTCTGTACTTTTCTCGCTGCAGGACCGTTAAGACAAACTTCTCCCGATTTTCTTTTTCCTTTGATCACGTAAGTGTCGAAACGCTCTCCGTTATTCACATTTACAATATAAACCCTTTCTCCCACTACCAAACCAGCCGCTTCAATAAGGTCTTCATCTATTGTAATACTTCCAATATAATTAAGGTCAGAAGCCGTAACTCTCACCCTGTGAATCTTAGACTTAAAAACTTCTATTAACATGGTGCAAATTTATTAATAATAATTTACAAAACCGCCTTTTATAATGAATTTAAAACTCACAGAATGCCAGTACTTTAATTTAATTAAACATAATTTTTGAAGATTTTATTTACAGAATTTACAAACATATCCTAAAAACGATCAATACTTATTACAAAATTCAGGATTTAATAAATGTAAAAAATAATATTACATTTTTAGTAAAGTCAATATACATAAGCATTTGGCATGATTTTAGTAACGTGTAACGTAGATTTTTCGTAAAAAGCTGAATTATCATATTTTAACTGTTTTCACGTAAAATCAAAAAATTTATTTATTTTTTTGCAAAAAAATTGCACATATAGAAAATAGTATTATATTTGCTATTAATACGAACTAACTTTAATATTAAAAATTATGAACAAGTCTGAATTAATCGACGCAATCGCAAAAGATGCCGGCATCACTAAAGTTGCAGCTAAAGCTGCTTTAGAATCATTTATTTCTAATGTAATGACTACGCTAAAGAAAAAAGACGGAAAAGTTTCTTTAGTAGGGTTTGGAACTTTCTCTGTAGCTGAAAGAGCAGCAAGACAGGGAATTAATCCTGCAACTAAAAAGCCAATTAACATCGAAGCTAAAACTGTTGCTAAATTCAAAGCGGGTGCAGATCTTTCTGCTGCTGTTGCTTCAGCAAACGCTCCTGCTCCAAGTAAAAAGAAAAAATAATCTTTCAGGATTAAAGAAAAAATAAAACCTCATCGTGCGATGAGGTTTTCTTATTGATGTATCAGCTATTTAAGGAGCCAATCTTGCTATTTTCCAATCAATTCCATCTACTAATTTATATACAATCCTATCGTGAAGCCGGTTAGGTCTTCCCTGCCAGAATTCTATTTCGTAAGGTTTTGCAATATAACCGCCCCAGTTTTCAGGTCTTGGAACTTCTGCATTTTCATACTTTTCTTCAAGCTCTTTAAGCTTTTTTTCTAAAAATTCACGGTTGGGAATTTCTTGACTTTGAGGAGAAACCACTGCGCCTAACTGACTTCCTTTCGGTCTGGAATGAAAATATCCGTCACTCAGATTTTCTGCGATGCGTTCCAGATCTGCTTTAATAATGATCTGCTTTTCAAGACTCGGCCAAAAGAAATGAAGACAGGCTTTATGGGTCTTTTCTATGGATTTTCCTTTTCTGCTGTCATAATTCGTATAAAAAATAAATCCTTCATGTGTATACGCTTTTAACAACACCATTCTTGTACGCGGACAGCTATCTTCTTCTACCGTGGAAATAGCCATTGCATTGGCTTCCGAGATGTTAGGATTTTCGCTGGCTTCCAGAAACCAGTCGCGAAACTGTTCGATAGGATTTTGTTTTATCTCACTTTCAATAAGTTGGGATTTCTCGTACACTTTTCTTTTGTCGTGCAGGTTTTCCATAAATATTTTTTATTAAATTTGAGTATGAATTACTCTTACAAAGGTAAAATATTAATTTCCACACCCGACATTTCCGGCGATATTTTTTCCAGATCTGTTGTTTTGATTATTGAACATAATGAGAACGGTGCATTTGGTTTAATATTAAATAAGAAAAACAGCCAGATGAGCAGTAAATTCAAAGATTTTTTTGATTTTAAGATTGAAGTTTATGATGGCGGTCCTGTAGAAAACGACAAAGTTTTCTTTATTGTAAAAGGAAAAAAAGTAACCGAAATTTATACAGAAATCACCCCCGAATTTTATCTTACGGAAGACATTGAAAACATCATCAGTGCTGTTCTGAACGGTGAACTGGACATCAATAACGTGAAAATATTTTCCGGCTATTCCGGATGGACAGCTTTGCAGCTTGATGGGGAAATCCAGAGAAAACTCTGGACGGTAGTAGATGTTTATAACCTTGATTATACTTTGCCCAATGATCAGACACTCTGGAAATCGATCATGCAGAATTTGGGTGGAGAATATCTTTTATGGGCAAATTCTCCTGAAGATATTTCCCTGAATTAGAAACATCCCATTATTAACATTCCGTTAATATTTAACAAACTTTAAGAAAGTGTTAACCAATTTTAAGCAAAGAATTTACGTTATTTGTTTAACTAAAATCTTTACGATATGAAAGGAACAAAACTATTTATTCTCTCCGTTTTTTCCACTGCATTTCTATCTTTCACTCCAATTCATAAAAAAGTCATCATTATTGACGCAGGACATGGCGGAGAAGACATGGGAGCGAACAGAAACGGAATTTATGAAAAGAATATTGTTCTGAACATCGGAAAAGAGATTCAAAAATTCAATGATATTCAGGATCAATACGAGGTTATTTTAACGAGAAGTAATGATACCTACAGCCAGCTATCAGACAGAACAGCTCTTATCAATAAGCTGAATCCTGAAATGGTTATTTCACTTCACGTAAACAGCAGTCCGAAGTCTGAATCTACTGAACAGGGAGCTGAACTCTACACGCAGAATACCGAGGGTTCAAAAAAGCTTGCTGACCGGATTTCAAAGAAATTCAACACGTTAAAAATTGAAGAGAAAAATCTTCATATTTTAAGAGAATCTAAAGCTCCGACCGTTTTAATGGAACTCGGATATATCAATAATACAAAAGACAGAGAATATCTGACCAGCGAGAAAGGTCAGAAAGAAATTGCTCAGAAATTTTCTGAAATTTTCAGAGAATACTAAATAAAGATACAAATTCTGAATCATTCAGAATAAAACCCGGTAAAGGACTTTCGGAACTTTGTTGTTTACCGGGTTTGTCAATTTTCATATTAAAAACTTTCTTTCCAGCTTTTAATCAGTTCAGAAAACTTGTGATTTCCGAAAGTTTTATTTCTTATTTTCCCCACAGAAAATATCCCTTTTTCATCTGAAATCAGTAAAATTTCTTCGGCTTTCTGAGACTCAAACGCGATGATCTCGTGTTCCTGTATGTCTGCAAGATTATTTTTATGCAAAAACGTTACAAAATTTTCCATAAGCGGCGAAATGTAAGCTCCTTCCGTTTGTTTCGGAATTTTGATCACATCGTCTTCCAAAAACAAAAGATTCCCGAAAGTTGTACGCGCAATTCTTTTATTCGGGTTTAAAAGGATAACGTCATCAAGGTCATTTTCCTGTGCGTAAATCCCTCCGTAAATATTTTCCGGACTGTGAACCCTTATGTTGCTTAAAAGGTTGTTATTAACGTTTATTTCCTTAATCAGATCCAGTTCAAGATTTCTTTCGTGCAGCGATAGTACATCTTCAGTCTCGGTAATCTCATAAAAATAGGAAACTGAGGATTTAGACAAAGTAATTCCGTCTGAATTTCTGAAAACCTGAAAATTTATGATTGCATTCTGAATATTTTTCCCTTTAATAATTTCTTTTTGAAATAATGACTGAAAAAATTCCAGAGTGTAGGTTAACGGAATATTCAGTCTCATTTTTCTCATGGAAGCCATTAGGAAGAAATAGCATTCTTCATCCATGATTAATTTTCCGTTTCTGATGAAAAAAGAAACTTTAACGGCATCCCCCGAAAGAAAGGCTCTGTTTTTTACATTAATTTCGTCTGATGTAAAATATTGATTTTCCACTGTAATCTAATTTATTTACAAAAAAATAATGAACGATAAATCGTTCATCAGTTTTATAATTCAGCTTGCCTACGTTTAGGCTGCTCCTAATTTAATTCTAAGATTTTCGATAAGATTTTCCCAGTACATTGCGTTTTCTTCCTCATCTCCTTCTTCACAGAAATCTGTAATATTAAGAGACAGGTCTTCTGTAATGTCGTCTATTGCGATCGTCATTTCAAAGAAGTTCTTGGTTCCTTCGTCTTCTTCCCATCGGAAACGTACGAAACCTTCAGGCTTATATCTTATTAAAGTAGCCTTCTCAGAAGGACCTCCACCCCAGCTGAAAAAGAAGTCATCCCCTTTCTCTGTCACATCATCTGCAAACCATTCAGACAATCCTTCCGCTGTTGCCAGATATTCATATAAAATCTCTGATAAACAATGCATTGGGAATTCGTAATGGACTTTATGTTTCGCCATATAATCTTTGTTTTAATCGTTCCGCAATATATAAATTAATTTTTTTATTACACAAAAATGTATTTATTTTTTTGCATAATCTTCATGATATTTGTCAGAGATTCTTAAATAGGTGTTTAATTATTATTTTACCATAATCTTTTTGTTTTGTGGTATCAAAAAAAAGCTCTGAAAAAGAGCTTTTTTATTGGTTTTCATTTAATACGTCAAGGATAATTTTACATCCTTCTTCTATTTCTTCCTTTGAAATCGTAAGTGGCGGAGAGATTCTCAGATATTCATTTCTGTAAAGCTGCCAAAATACAATCAGTCCTTTTTCCATACATCTTTTGGCTACGTCTAAAGTATATTCGGGAGATCCGAGATTTACAGCCAGCATGAGACCTTTTCCGTTAATGTTCTTTATTTTGGGATGAACCAGAAGACTTCTGTATAATTTCTCTTTTTCTTCCACTTCATTCATCAGACCGCTTTCCAGAACTTCTTTCAAAGTTGCATAACTGGAAGCCGCAATAAGCGGATTTCCACCGAAAGTTGTGATGTGCCCTAATTTCGGAGAATGAGACAGTGTTTCCATAATTTCCCGTGAACTCATAAAAGCACCAACAGGAACTCCTCCTCCCATTCCTTTTCCCATCACAAGAATATCCGGAACAATGCCGAAATGTTCAAAAGAAAAAAGTTTTCCCGTTCTTCCGAATCCCGGCTGAATTTCATCTAAAATTAATAATGCGCCGACTTCTTCACATCTCTTTTTTAATTTGATTAAATAATCGTCATTAGGAACTAAAAATCCTGCCGCTCCCTGAATGGTTTCTAAAATTACACAAGCTGTTTTCTCGGTAATTTTATCAAAATCTTTTTCGTTGTTAAATTCTATGAACGAAATCATTGGCAATAACGGACGAAATTCTCTTTTATGGAACTCATTTCCAGATACACTTAACGCACCGTGGGTATTTCCGTGGTAAGAGTTTTTAAAAGAGACAATCTCTTCTCTTCCGGTATATCTTTTTGCCAGTTTCAGACTTCCGTCGATCGCTTCTGCGCCGCTGTTTACGAGATAAGTAATTTCTAACGGATCTGGAGTAGCTTCCGCCAATAATTTACATAAAGCGACTGGTTTTTCCTGGGCATATTCTCCATAAACCATGACGTGAAGGTATTTTTCTGCCTGCTCTTTTATTGCATCTACCACTTTTGGATGAGAATGTCCTAAAGTATTGGCAGAAACTCCTGCTACAAAATCCAGATATCTTCTTCCGTCTTTACCATAAATATAACTTCCTTCCGCCTTCTCTACTTCAAAACCTGCGGCAAACTTTGTCGTCTGAGCCTGATATATAAAAAAATCCTTTTGCATTTCCATTGTTCCAAAAATTTTAGCAAAACTATAAAAGATTCGGCAAACTCCGAAATGAAACGGACAGAATAAAAAAATTGCCCGCAGAAAACTGCGGGCAATACCACCAAATCACAAAATATTAATATAGTTTCATATATTCTTAGGTAAATATATAGAAAAAAATTAATGAAAATACATATTCAATAAAAAATATTTACATTAAATACCAAGATCGCAAATCAATTCAACAAACCATGAGAATTTACCAATTAGAAAACCGAATAACGATAAGGGTTTCCGCTTCACAGATTTTTGAATAAAACACGCCTGAAAATTCGAAAAAAAATTAAAAAATTATCAGGCAGCCACTATCTTCAGGGCGATTTTGTAAAAATAAATCACCATTTCCTATTTAGAAAATGGTGAATATTTTATAATTAAAAAAAATTCTGTTAAAAAAATGCGAATTTATCGCCTTACACGTTTCGGCTTTTTGGCTTCTTCTTTGGCTTTTTCTTTTTCCACTGCTTCCTGTGCTTTATTATAAAGTGTATTGTCGGCTTCGTATTTTACTTCTTCATAATTAGGCGTATCCACGAGAATATCCTGCCATTTCAGAATCCTGTCTTTTGTATTCCAGTTGAAATCCGGAAATTTCCGCCTTTCGGGTTCTATCATACTCATAGGATAGGTATCTGATGCCGCTCCGATATTACAGGCAACAACATACAACATCTTTTCCTCAAAAATAGCATCAATAATACCGCAGGAAGTAAGAGAAATCCCGATTCTTTCCTTTTCCTTCGTTTGCTCGTTCACATCGTCGGAATAGGTAATTGCCTGTGCATTTCCGATTACTTTTGCTTCTTTGATGTTGTTATCTTCTCCGTAATAAACCGTCATGAGTTTACCTTTCACCTGATTGAATTCATCTTTCATATTCAGAGAATCGACTTTACTGATGGCAAAAGCATTTCCGAGAACCTTCAGAGAATCTATATTTTCTTTTTGGGTATTGAAATAGGCTTCAACTTTATCTCCGGTTACCTGTTTTCCGTTGCTCCAAAGGATTGGATTGGTATACATATGAAGAACTCCATCCGTTTCATTGAAAGCGATGGAATCTGCTCTTCCCTGTGCATTGGATTTATAAAAACGTCCTTTTCTGTATGCTCTTAGAAAACTTTTCTTCACCTTGATATCTTCAGGATCCGGTTTTTGAAAAGAAATAATTTTTTCTGCCGCAAAATACATCGAATCTTTTTCCAATGCTTTTACTGCATACGGGTTTTTGGTCATCATGGCAGAATCTTTCTTTTCATAAATTTCTCCGTAACCTCCTTTTATAAATCTTCTTTCGTTCGGATCATCCAGTGTTACATTTCCTGTCGCCTTTCCGAATCCGGATAACTGGTTATAGTACATTTCGTCTCCGGTAAGAATCTTATCATTATAATACACTCTGGAGTTTTTGTATAAAAAAGCTTCTTTCGTATTTGTATTGTAATTTCCTTTATCGGTAACGATTCGGTTTTTAGGATTTTTCTTGTTGACAATTGTCGTCGGTCCGTTGATATTGACGATGTTTGTATTCTGATTCTGAACCACATTATCTCCTTCCAGAATGTACTGAGCATCTTCTATTTTCACTCTTCCGGAAAGGTCAATCGTTCTGGTTGTCAGAAAATAGGTTGCTGTTTTGGAATACGTTGTACTTTTTCCGTCGTTAATTGTTCCTCCGGTGTTGTAATACGCCTGATTGGAAAGCCTATCATAATACATGGTTTCCGTTTTTATCACCGTTCCTTTCGGATCGGTAAGAACTACATTTTTTCGGGCAATTCCTTTTTGTGTATTTCCGTCATACTCCATTTCATCGGCTGTAATTACTGAACCATCGGCGTTCTGCAGTTTTACATTCCCGATTGCTTTAATGAAATTCTGTTCTTCATACACAATCACAAGATCCGCATTCAGCAAAGAACCCTGATGCGAAAACTGTACATTCCCCACGAAATAATTATTCCCGTCGTATTTCTCGTCCTTTCTTAATTCATCGGAATGGATGTGCTTCACCTTTTCAGCAGGCGGAGCATTCTTTTTGGGAGTGGTATTGGTAAAATAAGGATCTTTTTGCAGAGTTTTCGGCTGGTTCTGTGCAAATAAAAACGTTGAAACAGAGACTAGGACTAAAGCAAATAGTCTCATGAATTGATTAATCATTCTTTGTGCCATAAAAATACAGCGAATGGGAATCAATTTTTACGCCAAATGCCTGTTCAATTGCTTCTTTAATCCCTTGAATTCTCGGATCACAAAACTCAATGATCTCTTCGATTTCCTTATCTGAATCTTTTTTATACACCACCAAATGATCGTGCTGTTTATCAAAATAAGATTTTTCGTAAGAGGAAGAAGTGAGCGTTTTTTCTCCGAACTGATGCTTACGGATGAGTCCTGCATCAAGGAAAATTTCAATTGTATTGTAAATTGTTGCTTTGGAAACATGGTATTTTTTCTGCAACATTAAAAGGTACAGATCATCCACATTGAAGTGATGATCCATACCGTATATTTCTTCGAGTATTGTATATCGTTCAGGAGTGTTTCGGAAACCTTTTTCCAATAAATAGTTTCTTAAAACATCCTTTATCAGCGCAATATTTTTTTCTTTTTGTATCGTATCCATCAAAAAATTTATCTACAAATTTATTGATTTTTATTTAAATAAATATTGTCATACTGTGTTAAAGAATTTAACCTTTGTGGCGGATAAATTCGCACTGCTCGATTTTGGATTTTCCAACGCAGTCTTCTGTCATAGGCGCAGATTCTACCACAACGTTGTGGGAAGTGATTCCCCATGCTTTAAAGTCGTCGCTTCCGATATATTTAACGAAATTGTAGATGTTAAGGATGATTTTCTCTTTAACCGTAAGAAGAATATCGTTGATATAGGTATTGTCTATAATCACGTATTTCAGATCCGGCGGAATATTATGCGCTCTTAATGACGGATGGCTGCTTCTTGAAGGAATTGTTCCGTCTGCCATTAAATCTCTGAGAACCATATCGAAATAATCGTTAATTCTTCGGTCTATCTTAAATCCTAACATGAAGTTAATCTTATAGATCGTTCCCGGAAGAACTTCATCTACCGCATATTTGAAGGTATACGGATCTTCCTGATTGGTAATGCTTAAGATAAAATAATGATCGGCTCTTTTCGGCTGTTTTTTGATGATTGAATAAATAATCTTCGACTCGATCTCATCATTTCTTTTTGCACGGCTTAAGTACGCCAAGTTAGTTGCATATTTAGGAATCGTTTCATCAAGCTTCATATCTTTAATGATCGGGATATAGGTCTCAAGCTTAATAAATTTGATGAATTTTGTTTTAATAGATCTTCCGTTATACCACGCATACATACAAACTCCGATAGATCCAGCCAATACGACCGTAATCCATCCTCCTTCCATGAATTTGATTACGTTTGCACTAAAGAAACCTAATTCGATTGCCATGTAAACAAATGCAAAAATAAGGATTAAAACTTTATTGACTCTTTGTTTCAACAGCCAGTATACCAAAAGTACCGTGGTCATCAACATGGTTACCGTAATGGATAAACCGTAAGCTGCTTCCATTTTTCCTGATTCTCTGAAGTGAAGAACCACCACAATACAGAACAATAAAAGCCCCCAGTTAATTCTTGGGATGTACATTTGTCCTTTTACCCCGGAAGGATAATCAATTTTCTGGTTAGGCCATAAATTTAAGGACATTGCTTCAGAGAAAATGGTAAATGATCCTGTTATCAAAGCCTGACTGGCAATAATTGCAGCCGCAGTTGCCAAAATAACGCCCGGAACCACCATCCATTCTTCCATGATACCAAAGAAAGGGTTTACTACCGAAAAGCCCGGTTTACCGTAATTGGTTAAAAGCCATGCTCCCTGTCCCAAATAATTTAAGATTAACATCACTTTTACGAATCCCCAGCTTACCCGGATATTTTTGGCACCGCAGTGTCCTAAGTCGGAATAAAGCGCTTCCGCTCCTGTGGTACAAAGGAAAACCGCTCCTAAAATTACAATTGCGCTCGGAGAATTGACAATAAGCTTGTACGCATAGTAAGGATTGAAAGATCTTAAAATTTCAAGATTCTCGCTTAAATGAGACAATCCCAAACCTCCCAAAACAAGAAACCAGATTACCATTACCGGTCCGAAGAACTTCCCGATAAAGCTCGTACCAAACTGCTGAACCACGAAAATAACAATCAGAATCGCGATCGTGATAGGAACAACCGGAGTATCCGGATTATAAATTTCAAGACCTTCGATCGCGGACATTACCGTAAGCGAAGGAGTGATTACCCCATCTGCAATAAGCGCAGCCGCTCCTACAATAGCAATAAGATACAGCCAGCCTTTTTTAAGATTTTTTACCAGAGAAAACAATGCTAAAATACCCCCTTCTCCTTTGTTGTCTGCTCTAAGAGCAATGATTACATATTTAATTGTCGTCTGAAGAGTAAGTGTCCAGATAATACAGGACAACGCCCCTTCGATGTACTCATTGAAAGGCATCGTACTTCCTTTTCCTCTTGCGTTAACAATCGCTTTCATTACATAAAGCGGTGAAGTACCGATATCTCCGAAAACAATTCCGAGAGACACTAAAATTCCAATGAAAGAAAGCTTTTTTATGTCAAAATGATGACCGCCTTCTGTAACTTCTGCCATACCAGCTAATTTAATTTTTAAACGCGCAAATTTAAGCCAAATTTACATCCCCATGAATTTTTCTTCATGAATATAATAAATGAAAAAACTTCCTTTCGGAAGTTTTTCTCTATAATCGTATAATTACTTAACGTACATTGCTTTTTTAATCTCTTCTTTCACTTTTTCAAGTTTCGGGAACCACTCTGCAAATAAAGCCGCAGAGTAAGGAGCAGGAGCATCAGGAGTTGTAATTCTCTTAATCGGAGCATCCAGATAATCGAATGCTTTCTGCTGAACCATATAGGTAATTTCGGACGCCACAGAACCAAATGGCCACGCTTCTTCTAAAACAACCAGTCTGTTGGTCTTTTTAACGGACGCCAAAACAGTATCGTAATCCAAAGGACGAACGGTTCTAAGATCGATAACTTCTACAGAAATACCTTCTTTAGCCAAATCTTCAGCAGCCTGAATAGCCAGCTTCATAATTTTTCCGAAAGAAACCAGCGTAACATCAGAACCTTCTCTTTTGATGTCTGCTTTTCCGATTGGTAAATAGTATTCTTCTTCAGGAATTTCCATTTTGTCTCCGTACATCTGCTCAGATTCCATGAAAATTACCGGATCGTTATCCTGAATCGCAGTTTTCAACAATCCTTTCGCATCGTAAGGGTTTGAAGGAACGACTACTTTTAATCCCGGACAGTTGGCATACCAGCTTTCGAAAGCCTGAGAGTGTGTTGCTCCCAACTGACCTGCAGAAGCTGTAGGACCACGGAAAACGATTGGGCAGTTCCACTGTCCTCCACTCATCTGGCGGATTTTTGCAGCGTTATTGATAATCTGATCAATCCCCACCAAAGAGAAATTGAAGGTCATAAATTCTACAATCGGTCTGTTACCATTCATTGCAGCTCCCACAGAAATCCCTGCGAAACCAAGCTCAGCAATTGGTGTATCGATTACTCTTTTAGCACCAAATTCATCCAGCATTCCTTTTGAAGCCTTATATGCACCATTATATTCTGCAACTTCCTCCCCCATTAAATAGATGGATTCGTCTTTACGCATTTCCTCGCTCATTGCCTGTGCAATTACCTCACGAAAAGTATATTCTGCCATATTTATTTGAAAAATTTAGAGTACAAAAGTAGTGTTTTTTTATTATTTACATAACAAAAACGACATTTCATTTAATGAAATGCCGCTTATTAATTTTTATTTGATCCCGATTAATTAGCTTTCTGCCAAGTCTGTGATCTTCCGATGAAAGATAAACCAACATATCCTCTTACATTCAGGTTATCACCGCTTCTTGTAATCGTACATTTGTAGGTTTTTCCTGTTTTAGGATCGGTAATGGTTCCTCCTGTAAATTCATCACCGTCTTTTTTAAGCCCTCTGATGATTTCCATTCCCAAAATAGGCTTGTTTTTTCTGTCGTCTTTACAAGCTGTACAGTTTGGATTAGCCGGCTTTATTAATAACTGTGAGATTTTGCCAAAGTACTGGTCTCCTTTTTTATAGATCTCAACAATAGATTTAGCCTGTTTTGTTTCATCGTCTATGGTTTTCCATTTTCCTTCAATCTGTGCAAAAGACATTACTCCGAATAATGAAAGTGCGAAGGTCAACAATAATTTTCTCATATTTCTTATAGTTTTAATTTCAATAAAATAATTTCGTTGTCTATTATTGCTAAAAATATAAATTTATTTTAAAACAACAAAAAAATTTATTATCCTACACATAGATTACAAGAGATATACCAAAAACTCTTCTGAAACAGTAATAAATTAATAAGTTTAGCAATTAAAATTTCATTCAATTCATCCTGAAGATCAAACGGTTATATTTTAATTCATTTTTCTGTTAATCACCCGATCCATATAATCCTGATACCACGCTTTTGCTATTTGTTTTCCTTTTTGCGCTTCCGGATCAGATCTCAACTGCTCCATGAGATTTTTTTCCAATCCTAAATCAGACTTATCAAAGATCCCCACAATTTCTTTTCCATCAAAACGGTAGATGTAATTTCCGATGATAAACTGCTCCACGGTTCCGTCTGAATTGGCAATAATCGGCGAATACTGTCTTTCGCTCACCAGACTTCTCCCCCAACTTCTGATTTTTTTATGGTAACCTATTAAATCTGCAAGCGTAGGATAAATATCAATCTGCTGTGCCAGTTCAGGATTTACACCTTTTAAATTGTATGCAGGATTTGGTGAATAAAAGATTAAAGGCACTGCGAAACGATTCATTGTTTTATCGTATTCGGGATAATAAATTTCGTTGGTATGATCTCCCGTAAAAACAAAGATGGTATTATTGAACCAGGGCTGTTTTTTAGCCGTTTCAAAATACTTTTTAATGGCAAAATCCGTATATTGAATTGGTTCATGCATCTGAATTTTTCCTTTTTTAAACTTCCCGTTGTATTTTTCAGGAATTTTAAAAGGATGATGTGAAGATGCCGTGAAGACTGTTGCCATGAAAGGCTGCTTTTTTCCTGCATTTTTCGCAAAATACTGTAAAAAAGGTTCATCCCAGATTGCCCATATTCCGTCGAAATCTTTATCGTTATTGTATTCTGTCTTTCCAAAATAGTGTTTGAAGCCTAAGATGTTTCCAAAGCCCAAAAATCCCATGGAACCATTCGGAGCGCCGTGATAGAAAGAAGTATCGTATCCCATTTCGTTGCAGACAGAAACAATGGACTGGATTTTCTGATTGGAATAGGGCGAACTTGTAAAAGCGTCGGTTAAACTCGGAATTCCGGCAAGAACGGAACTCATCCCGTGAATCGACTGTCTTCCGTTGGCAAAAGTGTTCGGAAAAATAAGACTCTGTCCCGCCAAACTGTCGATAAATGGAGTGTAAGAAACGTAATCTTTGATATTTTTGTCTTTATTGAATGCTCCTGAATATTCTCTTCCGAAGGATTCTACAATAAAAATAACGATATTTGGTTTTTCTGCGACTTCTCTGTTATATTCTTTATAAGGATGAATGTTCTGTTCAATAAATTTTTCATCTACAAAATGAACTTCTTTAAAATTATTCGTATTTAAAGTTCGGAAAAAGGAAAACGTACTGTTCAAAACCACATTTCCCTGCGCCGGAATTTTTACGAAACGATTGGCATCCACCAGATTGATCGGTCTTGTGCTGTGTTTAAAGTCTCCACGGATTCCGCCAACAGCCAAAACAGCCGTTATGCAAAGCGTTATCACAGACCACACAAAATACGGAAGCAGTTTTTCTGGTTTGTTTTCCTGAACTTTTACTTTTTTATAAAGAAAAATCCAAAGGATCATTAAAGCTATAAATCCGATCAGAACAAAAGGATTCTGAGCAACGGAAGTCGTAAAGACCTTAAAAATATTGCTTTCGTGCTGCGCAACCTGCAACGCGGCAGAAGTAAGTCTCATCTGCGAAAATCTGAAATACACCATATCTCCGAAATTCATTGCATAGGCAATTCCGTTGGTAATAAAATACAGCCAGAAAAGAAATTTCTGATAACTTTTTTTAGTATTGATGATGACAGGAATGATGCTCAGAAGAATAAAAAGGGCATTTACATATAAAATCGCCGTTGTATCGAACGCAATCCCATGGAAAGACAGACTGAAATAATCTGAAACAGAATCGATTTTTATTAAGTCTTTATTAAAATACCAGAATAAAAATCTTGCGATCTGATAGAAAAAATAGGCTAAAAAAATTCTGTACAAAAGCACCAGAACTTCCTGTTTTCTAAATTCTTTAAACAATTTCATGCTGCAAATTTACATTAAATTCGAATTAATTTAATAATATCTCCCTGTAACGGCTTAGCAATCTTCTATAATTGATGCACCGTTTAATTAACGCTTTGTTACTTTAATTTATTAATTTTGTGCCTATGAATTTTATTAAAAATAATCTTGCCAACGCGATAACGTTAGGAAACCTGCTTTCCGGATGTATCGGCGCCATTCATCTAATTTCAGGAGATTATCAGACGACTGCGGTTTGCATCGTCCTTTCTCTGATTCTGGATTTCTTTGATGGTTTTACGGCAAGAGCTTTAAAGGCAAATTCCAATCTTGGAACCCAACTGGATTCTTTGGCAGATATGGTGAGCTTCGGACTGGTTCCGGGACTGACGATTGTTGTATCATTACTCGGAATAGATCATAGAAATCCCTTGGAAGCCATAAATTATACACATTTACTCTACAATAGACCTCAATGGGTAACTTATCTTGGTTTTTTAATCACTTTATTTTCCTGTCTTAGACTGGCGATTTTTAATCTTGATGAAGAACAAAAATATTATTTTAAAGGATTAAATACCCCATCAAACACAATTTTAATTTTCGGATTATTTTATGCTAATAAAGAACTGGGAACTTTTGAATTTTTATTTGAAAATCAAATTTATCTTCTTATTCTGACGGCTATTTCTTCATGGCTTTTAATCTCCCCGATAAAAATGATCGCGATGAAATTTAAATCGATGAAACTACAGGATAATTATCCGAAAATAGCTTTACTTGTCGGTTCTGTTATTATTTTAGCTATCTTTAAAACTATCGGAATTCCGCTAGTAATTATTTATTATATTTTAATCTCAATTATATTTCAAAAACAACTAAAATAAATTTATGTGTTGAATAATGGACGTTTAAATCCATTTTCAAATTAACACATTCTCAAATTTTCAAATTATAAAAAATGAATTTAAAACTACATAAACCGCTCTGCATTTTTGATCTGGAAACCACAGGAACCAACATCGGCAAAAACCGTATTGTTGAAATCTGTATTCTAAAAGTAAATCCTGATGCGTCAAGAGAAAGCAAAACATGGAGAGTAAATCCTGAAATGCCGATCCCGAAAGAATGCAGCGAAATTCACGGTATTTATGATGAAGATGTAAAAGATGCGCCAACCTTTAAAGAAATTGCTCCAAAAGTGATGGAAATGATTACGGGTGCGGATCTGGGAGGTTTCAATTCCAACAGATTCGATGTTCCATTGTTAGCGGAAGAGCTGCTTCGTGCCGAGTTTGATTTTGATTTGAATAAATTCAAACTGGTTGATGCACAGACCATTTTCTTTAAAAAAGAACCCCGAAATTTAGGCGCTGCCTATCAGTTTTATTGCGGAAAAACACTGGAAAACGCCCATTCTGCGGAAGCCGATGTTATGGCAACTTTTGAAGTGCTTGATGCGCAGGTCGGAAAATATGATGATGTACCAAACGAAATCGCAGAATTAAGCAATTTTTCGTCTCAGAATAAATTCGCAGATCTTGCCGGAATGATTCATTTCAACGAAAACGGACAGGAAATTTTTGCTTTCGGAAAATATAAGGGACAAACGGTAAAGTCTGTTTTCCAGAAAGATCTGGGCTATTACGGATGGCTTCAGAATGCTGATTTCCCATTGTACACGAAGAAGGTTTTCACGAAAATCCAATTATCAAGTAAGTTTTAAATGATGCGTGAACTGGTTAAAAAGATGCTTTAATGAGCAACTAATAATGGCTGTTCTATTCCTAAAGAAGTAATTTTGGAAGATAAAACGGAACTTAACAGATCAGATTAATACAACAACTCGAAGAGGAAGACAAGCAAACCATTTTCCGGCTCGTAGAAAAAATACTTACCCATAAAAAGTTTAAAGATTTTTTTGCCAAAAACGCAGCTACGCTATAAAACACAAAACCCACCGCAAAGCGGTGGGGTATTTATTGTTGCTCACAGATTATAAATCCGCGAGATCAGGTTATTTATTTAAATTATATTTTTTAATAATATACTTTCCTGCATAGTCATCAAATGTTATTAAATACCCTCCTAAAAACATTTTGTATAGAATCGTTTTCTTTTCTTCTATTGAAATATTGTTTGGATAAAAATAAAACACATCTTTATCTATAATAAAATATTTTTTGATTATTTCTTTATTAGATAATTTTTCAATTTTAGAACTCTCGCTAAAAATTCCATACTCGTAATGATTAGCTACTGAATTCTTTATTTTAAGCTCTTGTTTTAAAGCGATTTTTAAAAAATCATAGAAGTCTTTATAATCATTATTATAATATTTTATATATATATCATTTAAAAATTTAACATTGGTTTCAAAAATATTATTATCTGCTGTTTTCAAGTAAAGATTATACTGTGCATATGGTGATGGTATATTCGAATCAATATTTGAGAGATTTTGAACAAAATCATCCGATAGCTCGACTTTCTTATTACATGAAATTATGATAAAAAAGAGACCAAAAAAAAGAAATTTAATATTTTTTTTCATAAAAAATTATTGAGGAAGTATATAGTTAGGAGGATTAGGATTAACTTTTTCTCCTCCATAAGTTGTTCTAATAATTAGTTTCTCTATTTTTCTAGCTTCATTTTCTGCTTTAACAGCTCTTTGCTCCGTTGGATCATCTGCTGTTCCCGATTTTGGATCATTACTTCTCGGATTATCTTTCATATTTTTTTGATCATAGTCAAATTGATGTCTCATTTCATGAGCAACAGCAGACAAATCTGAATCAGGAACACCTTCTACTTTTTTAAACTGTTCTTGTGCTTCTTTACTAAAGTCATAAAGAGCATGGGTTCCAATACTATGACCTAATACAGCTCCATTACCATCTGGAAGTACCTTACTTCCACTATTCCCACTTTCGATCCAATGTGTTTTATCACTATTTTCTAAAGTATGTAACATTCCTTGAAGTTCTTTATTTCCTGAATTTTCAATTTTTCGATAAGCAACCGCTAATTTAAATAGAGTTGGACTACCTGTATGTGTCCTTCCATCATATTTAGCGCCTAACTTTCCATTTTCCCAACGTCGAAAACTTCCGTTAGAATACTTCCATTGTTCTGTAACATTCCCTTTAGAATCACGAATAAGATAAATTATGTCTTTACCTTGTCTTCCATCCGGATCAATAAACCTTATCGGATTATCAAATGCATAGGTATAAGGCGACCAACGTCTCATCTTTTCCGCGAGCGGATCAACGACTCCCCATCTTCCGATATCGGGCATATAAAACCTTGCCCCGTAATCATACATACCGGATTCCTGCAACTCCTTTCCATTGTACTTGTAATTTTTATACGAACTCGCTCCGAAGAAAGAATTTCCACTCTTCAAGTGGTTCATTCCGAAAGGGTAATAATCATTTACATCTATAATTTCAAGAGCACCTGCGCTGTTTCTTCCGAAACTTACCCTAGTATTTCCTAAATGATCTTTGTACTGGTAAATATACTGATCTTTTTTGTAATCATAAAATCCTTCTGCGGTTGGGAAAAACTCCAGATCAGGAGTTTTCAAGATGTCAAGTGTACCAACAGGTCCAAAATTTATGACTTCATCAGTACTAAATGCCTGCATCTCCATGGCCCTGCTTTGGGGAGCCATCATCATGTCTTCCATCGGAGGATCTGCGGGGTCTCCGCCGCCTTGAGTTGTAGAAGTTCTATTGTTGTACTGGAATCCATCTAGATAATCAGAATTGTTTATTGTTATGGTAGTTGTATAATATCCTGTAACTATATTGGTGGTTTTTTTCTTTAGTTTTACTCCGTCTGCTCTGTATAAATATTCCATATCAAATGGAAAATCCACCAGCATATTCACTGTAGAAGGCAGGTTCAGGTAATTATACTGGATAATCGTGGCTTTATCCGGCATTAATGTCATGTTTCCGTTTGCATCATAACCGATGGTTTGCCCTCCGCCTTCATAGCCTGTTGTATTTTGTGCATCATCAATAATTTTTGCCAGCCTGTTGCTTTTGTTTGAATTTTCATACGTGTATACAAGCTTATCGATCACGGTAGGAGTGTTTCCAGACTCTATTACAGATGTCCTGTAAAGATTGGTAATATTCCCGTTCAGGTCATAATCTATGGATTCTGTATTTTCTTTACTTCCCGGATTTTGCGGATTCTGGTAATATCCTGCGGTAAGTCTGTTGAGCTTATCGTAGGCGTAACTATATCTTTTAGGAGTTGTAGATGGATTATTTCCAATGTTTTCTACAGTTCTCCAGTCCACTTCTGCAATATTACCATTATATTTTGCCTCTACATCTTTTCCCGAAAACAGTGAAGGATCAGGATTTATGATCCCCAGTCTTTCGTTATATCTTATTTTATAGGCAAACAGCTTTCCGTCAAGATTAGGAACCGTCATTTGGTTTTTGTTGATGTCCGTCATCCATCCACGGATATTGTAGGTGTAATCTATGCTTTGCAGATTATTTCCTACTTTTTTATTGCTAAGCTCGGAAAGTTCATTGTAGGTGTTTTCCGCCAAAAGAACCTCGGGCTTGTTATCTACCTGGTGATAATGCTGCAGCAGCCTGTTTTGTCCGTCATAGACAAACCTTTCCGTTACAAACACCCCGGTTTCTCCCTGCTTTCTGAGATGATAAATGTTGTTTTTCTGTACAGTCCCTGCAAAGTCGAGTAAAGATTCCGTTTTGGTATATCCTCCCAAATGATTGATGGAGTGGGTTCCTATTGCTCTTCCTTTTTTATCATACCAGGTGTAATTTTTTGTCCAGTTGTCATCCTCAATATTTTTCACATAAGAAGCAACAGGAAGACTTTTTGTGCTTATGGATGAATTTTGAGCATCCTGAGACAAAACATCCTGTCCCAAAATCTGGGTAGGAATAGCAGGGGTGCCTGTAGGATAGGTATCGTAATAATTAATACTCAGAACCTTATAAATATTCCCGTTTGGATATCCAAATCCATTGGTGTAATAAACGGGCATTCCACTGTTTGTCCAGTAATCGGACATCCTTTTTTCATTATTAGATCCTTTCGCATCTGTATTGGATTGTTCGGTTAATCGTGTGGAACCATCAGACAGACCTGTCATAAGAACTCTTCCAAACTGATCATATTTTGTGTACAGCCATCGTCCCTGAGCTCTCAGAATGGCATCCTGGGTAAGAACCAGACGATCCTGTTTATCATATACCATAAATTCCCATCCTTTGCCTGGGAGTTTCTTTTCTACGAGACGGTTTCTGCCATCGTATTTGTACTGATAACAAAGGTTATCCAGGGTAACATCATCCACAGCCCCTGAAACGGAAGCCAGCGGCGGAATCACATACGCAAGCTGGTTGTATTCATTGTACACATAATACGTATCCACGCTTTGTGTCCCGTTCATTTTTCTCACCAGCAAAACCTGTCCTTCTCCATTTTTAAACTCTATGTTGACGTTCCCATCTTCATCGGTTACCGTATTTTTATACAGTTGTGCTGCTGCATACTCGCTGCTCTGGCTTAAAACAGAACTTGTAGCTCCGTTTACCCATGTGGTTACCGTAGTGTATTTTTTTACAGCATCAGCAGTGGTATTGGCATCATAGCCGAACTGAACGGGTTTATCATTCCACGCATTACCTACCTGCTTCTGCTGTAAAATACGTTCCAAAGGAGAGTTTTCCAATATCTTTTCAGAATAGATTTTTTCAGCTCCGTAAAGAGCAGGCTGGGTAGCGTTGCTCAAAGGTGAAGTATAGATCGCTCCGTTCTGGGTTCCCTGCTGGGGAACGGGAAGGTAATCTTTCAACTGTCTTCCGAAGCCGTCATATTCGATATGTTGTACCACGTCTTTTCCGCCCGGGGAGGCTTTTACATTCACCACCTGCTTTGGTCTTCCCAGACCATCAAAATACTGGACGGTTTCGATTTGCTTTGCAGTAGTGCTGCTTGTCGTTACAGGTTCCAAGTAGGTCTTACTGTAGATATAGTTTTCTAAAGAACTTGTCTGACTTTGGCCGTAAGCCAGTCCAGATAAAAAGAGTGTTCCTATAGGGATTATTATTTTTTTCATAACGCGTTAGTTTTGTAATTATATTTGAATTTTTTCAGGATATTTCCTGTCTGGCTTTTCTCCCTGTTTTCTTTCAGCCTGTTGGCAGCATCGTAGATTATACTTACGTTATTCCCAACGGAGGCATGATGCTTCTTAGCTCATACCTCAATTAAATGATTATATATAAGTCATTACCTGATGTCCTGCTATAGAAAGATCTTTTATGAAGATATCCAACAGGGCTAAAATTTGGATTCATAATACTCCGGAGCTGAGGAAATATCTGTATTGGAAGTATTCACAATGCTATAATCAATGCCTTTGAAATACTTACAGTGAACACCTATAATCTTAGCAATAAGCTGAAGCAGGTTATAGTCTCAATAATCATGGCTACTATCCCGTCCTTTATGGTATAATGCTGTACGTTCCTTTATGGCTCATAGATTACAAATCCGCTAATATTTAGCTCATTTTATTCTATTTTTGATATTGAATTTTAATTTGAATAGGATTGTTAATGCTAACTTGACCATTTAACACCATTGCGAGTACTTGACCTGTAACTGGAAAAACAATAATTTTCCATTTTATACCTGTATATTCATCCGTGTAATCTACAGCCCTTGTACTAGTTGGTTTACAATTTTCTCCCACAGTTCCTATTATATACCCACCTTGTGTCCAAGGTAAATTTACATTTTGATTATTTGTTGAAATTTCAATAAACATACTGATAGTATTACCATCCTGCATTACAGAACTAATATTATTAGTAGAGTCTATATTTGATGCTAATGTGAATGGGCAGCCTTGACTGCATATCCCATAGGTATTTGCGTAATTTTGTCCATTAGAATTGAGATTATTTTGAGCTTTAGAATCGGCATCATTCTGACTTATATTGGATATATAAGATCCTTGAGGAATCGTATATGTCACAGGTGTTCCTACTTGACCTGTTGGACAATCATTTTTTAAAAATGTTTTACTAATTTCTGCATTAACAAATATATTTGTGGAAGCTAATGAATTAATATAATGATAATTGTAATTTTTCACAATATTATTCTCATTGTCTTTAATTAGAATCAGTCTGTTTTTATTATCATAAAAATAGAATTCTTTAATTCCTGAAGGATACGTTATATTTTTTAAACCAATAAGCGGATCATAGGTGTAAGTGGTAATTAAATATCCTTTCATTCGAACATCCTTTCTGAAATTATCTAATTTATTATCTAAAGCAGCTTCAGAAGCGGCATCAACATCTAAATTTGAAGCTTCTACAATAGAATTTATTAGATCTTGTGGAATATCTGACGTGTTAGAATTGATACCATTCGGATATGTTGCTCCCCCTTCTATTTTTGCAATTGGTAACATCTTATTGTATCCCCAGATAAATACTACCGGCTTTTTATCATTGGTATACTGAAGTACATTTCCATATGAATCGTATCTATCATATATTGTTCTTATATTATCTAAAGTGTTAATGTCTAATGATTGAGAATTATCTTTAATTAATAAATCGTGTTCTTCTTTTGGTAGCAGTATATTTCCGGTAGATGCATCTTGAGTATACTTTATAGCCTTTTCAAAAACTTTTTTATTATTAATAAATTTTTCAAATTTAACAGGAATATCAATACGGTTAGAATTAATTAGCATTTGCATTTCAGACGATTGATTTCCTAATAATAAATCATTGGGATAATAATTTTTTATTTCAGTTATTTTTCCGTCATCATCTGTTATTTTCTCAGATGCCAATTGATTTTTATCATTATAATTATAATTATATTGTCTTGTAATTGCCTTTCCATTAAAATAACTAATTTCCTTTTTACTATTTAACAAAATTTTACCTGTTTTAATGGGATAAAAATGCATGAAATTTGAATTATAATCCAAAACAGAGCTAGATTTTAAAGTGGTAGGACAATAAAAATTCATGGGTATATACTCTGCCATATAAGCCCAATATCTTCTTTGATCTTTTACTATAAAGTCATATATTTCTTTTTTGACAATTTCTTTTGTAGAAAAAGGTCCATTACCTGCTATTTTGTAAAATGATTTTTCTTTAAGAGTTCCATTTCTTAGATATCTTATTTCAGGCAACCCTATAGGTCGAGAAGCATAATAGGTTGAATAATCAGAGAGATTGTTAAAAGTATAAACCTCTTCCCCATTTGAATTATCTTTATTTCCATATTGAATAGTTACTTCTGAATAACCTACTAATGATCCTTGCGCATTATAACTGTATGGAACAGTAGGATCAGAATTTAACATTAGTGTTCTAGTTGAATAAACATAAGGAATTAAGCTGCTATTTGTTTGTAAATCATTACATAAAATTTCACTCATATTAAACACAGTAGGGCAATTGGCATTATTAATTGGAGCAAACATATCACTGTCTGTTCTGTCTTTTACTCTATAAAAAACGGGTTTAGTCATAAGTATACCATTTTTGTAGGAATAATTTTTTTCACTAGCCTTTTTCCCATCTGTATCAAAGTATGTAACATTCTTAATTCTTAAACCAGCACCTTTATTAGGATACAAAATTTCCTGTTCTGTAAAATATGATATTTTCATATCTACCCATGCACTCCCCAAAATACCTGTTTTATTGTCAGGGTAATTAACTCTCATACGATATTGGGCCCCTGGTGTTATAAGATTTGTAATATCAACATTATACACACCACATACACCATGTGCGATTCCATAATTTACTAAATCTGCATTATTTCTGCTATACTCTGAAATAATCTGCCAATTTCCATTAACATTCTTTTCCAGTAGACCATACAGCCTGATATCGTTTGGATGCACTGTTAAATTGACACCAAGACCAGAATTACTATAAGGTGCACACAAGTTATTAGTAGAAGTACCTAAATCACAAGGACCAGTTGAACTACAAGTTAAAGTAATTGATAGTTTTACAGATTGATTTATTATTGATGGAATAGTGAAAGTTTTAGATTGTTCTACTGTGCTATTATAATCATAAATACTTTGGGTAGTTTCCACCAATGTAGAATTAATAGTTGGTGATCCGAATTGGTTACTTTCATAATCCATTAATGCGTGCCCTCCTGTAGGATATATTATTAATTTCAGCAATCCTGCTTTAAGAAATTTTTCATTAAAACTTCTGTCATTTGGTTGAGGGTTTGAAACAAAATGAAAGGGTATATTATTATCTTTATATCCTAAATTATTTACGTTTGGAATAAGCCCTGAATTTGTAGCACCATTAAAAAATCCCCACAAATCCTGAGCTGCAGATGTCTTATAAGGCAAAGTAGTAGCATCATAAACAAACCTGTAAATCATATCATTAGAATTCGTTTCTCCAAATTTTATTGCTTTTAATTTAAGACGCTTACTTTTATAACTTTCTAATATATTGTTGGGCATTACTCCGCAAGTTCCCATTGCTGTGGAGACAACTGTATAATCACCAAAAGTCGGAGATCCTGTAAAGTAATCATAATCAAATAATATTGTCTTTATGGGCTCTGTATCACTTTTAGAATAAAGAGATATTTTATCTATTTTTTTTCCGTTTTTTATATCTTCTCTATTACTATTCTGAAAAACAATTTTTGAATTATTTGTATTGATTTCACTGATTGTATAATCTATTCCCTGACTTGCCGAATACCCAAAATTCAATCCTTCAAAAGGCATAAAAGGTGGTCCGGAATTACTCCACGGAGCATTAAAAGGATTGGAGGTTGATGCTAAAACTTCTTTAGTGTAATTTTGAATCAAGTGAGGTAGAGATTCTACCTGAGTAGATACGTATGTAAAGTTTGCAATTTTATTTTGAGGACTAACTATTTTTGTCAAATAATAACTATCTCGATATTGATGCTGTGTAGTTTGGCAATCAGTAGAACTATGAGTATCAATCGTAGCTTTTAATTCAAAAAAGTAAACCAATCCATCAGTAGTTATTGCTTTAAATCCTGTAGTATTATTTGCACTATTTATAATTCTTTCTAATTTTATATTATTCTTGTCAATGGAAACAAAATTATGGTCTTTATCCTCAATAAATTTGCCTGTATATCCATTAAAATTATAAATACAAACTAAAAAATCGGAGTCAGCACCAACTTGAAACTGTTTGGATTCAGTATTTCCAGTGGATGTCATGAAGTTACAACCCTTTCGAACATAATTAAAAACAAAATTTGATTCATAAGGGTCTTCTGTTTGATTAAGTTCTGATGATAGTGGAATGTAGTCTTTTCTATACACACTATTATCTTGTCCTACTAAATGTATTACTCCTCCTGCATTTAATGTCCAACCTAATCCGATGTTGCTTGCCTCTTCTTCAACCTTTAATCCGGTCGTATAGTAGCTTGCAGAAATAGGGATTTTTAAATCTCCCTCATCAATATTACAGAGAGGTATCTCTGAAGATGTTGTTCCATTATATACATTAACCGGTACTTCAGCATATTTCAATAATGATGCAACATTTGGAGATGGAATGGTAGAAACTTTCTGAGCAAAAATTCCTAAATAAAAAAAAGCAAAAGCAATACACAAATTTTTTTTTATCATTTCTTTATAATTTATCGTTAGTAAAATTGTTTGACGGTTGTAAATAGACTGCTATTAAAAATATCTTACCTTTTAAAAGCCATGGCTTTTACATATATTGATAAAGAGAATTTCCAGATACAATATGATACCCTTTATAATCTAATCCCAAAAGAATAATAATTTTTTTCTTAAGCAATTTCTACGCTTATCTTATTATTAAAATAACTTAAAGGTAAATTTCCCTAATAGTCAAAATATTTATAACCATATTTATATTTCAAAACTTATTTAATTTATACTATTGTGGACTGCTTCTTAAAAAATGACCAACATTTTAGTAACAGTCTTAATTGTTGTGGGTTCTTTTGTTACTCACGGTTACAAATCCGCGAGATCGGGTATAACAGATACTATATTTTTCTTCTCTTTACTTATTTCTTAATCAATTTGGCATTCGACGTTTTGTCATTGGTTTTCACCACCACCAGATACGCCCCCTGAATCAAAGGCTGGGTGTTGATTTTGGTGATTTTATTTTTCGTTTTTACCGTTTCAAGCTTTCTGCCACCCATGTCATACACTGCAATTTCAGCTTCAAACGCTCCCTCTCTCAAGCCCTCAAACCCAAGCTCCACATACACATAATCCGTTACCGGGTTCGGATAGATCCTGATATCCTGTTTTTCGATCAGTTGGTCAACCTGTCTGTCACCCAGCTTCACGATCTTCCAGTTTTCTTTGCCTAACTCTTCTGCGCTGGTTCCTGCGAGTACAATCGATCCGTCACGGTTCAGCTTAATATCAGATAACCGTTCTTCTTTTTTTCGGGATTCTCCCTTCACGTGCTTTCTCCACTGCTCGTTTCCGTTCTGGTCGAGATACAGCATCCAGAAAGTCTCGTCATCATTTTCAATCCTGCCTTCCGCCTGTGTGTAACCGCCCAAGAGAATCCCTTTAGACTTCCCGCTTCCATCTTCCTGCTTCCCGGCAATGACGCTCATTCCCATCAGAACATCCCGGTTCTTGAAATTGTAGGATTTTTGCCACTGCTCATTTCCATTTAAATCAATAGCAACCAACCATAAATCGGTACCCTCTTCAATACCGACTGATTTATTTCCCGATCTTTCCGATCTGGATTCTCCACCGATCAGGTAGCCGGTTGAAGTAAGAGCCAGTGTTCTTACATGATCGTCGCCTTTTCCTCCGAAATTCTTTTCCCATTCTACTTTTCCATCTTTCGAAAGCTTAACGATCCAGTAATCACCTTCACCAAAATTGTTGCTTGTTTTTGGTTGATAGTTGATGGTTTTACTACTTCCGGCCTCCGTCTTCCCGCTTCCTGCCAAAGCTGCGCTTCTGGAATAGATCCCTAACAAAGCTCCACCGTCTTTGGTGGGAATCATCTTTTCCACTTCATCAAGACCTTTCCCGCCTAAAATCAATTGGGATAGTTCTTTCCCGTTTTTATCCAGTCGTACTACCAAAACATCTTTGGAACCGTACCCCTTCATTTTCGGATCCTGAGTTTGTTTACCCTGAGCGGAGCCGAAGGGAAGGGTTGTATTTCCCGCGACAAAGAACCCCATATCCGTCGTCTGGATCACCGCCCTTGCTTCTTCGTCCGCTGTACTGCCAATCGTTTTCTGCCATAATTCATCGCCAAATTCGTTGATTCTGATAAGCCAGAAATCGCTGCCGCCTCTAGAATCCTCTTTTTTATCCAGTCCTTTTCCGCTGTAGGAAGTTCCGGCAAGAAGAAACCCTCCTTCCTGAGTGTTAACCGTTGCCGAAAGAAAATCATGGTTTTTTCCTGAGAAATATTTTTCCCAGACTTCTTCGCCCTGCTGGTTAAGCTTAACCAAATGGAAATCGTAACCGTTGTTCTGCTTTTTGTTGTCAGATGCTGGTTGATTGTTGTCAGAATGGATGCTGCTTCCGGTAATTAAATACTGCTGATCGATGGTTGTAGTGACCTGTGAAAGAAAGTCCTGCGTAGAAGACCGGATATCTTTCTGCCAGACCACTTCCTGGGCGGAAACACCCAGAATACTGCACAGAGTGAGCATACTCATGCCGAGTTTTTTCATACTTAGTGTAATTTTAACGTTATTGTAAAGGTGAAATTAAGAAAGGGAATGCTTAGAAAAATAAGGAAACCCGCATTCTTAAAGAATTGTTCTGAATAGAATCTGTCCGAAATTTATTTGTTTTAATCATGGTTTTTTTAGTCTTTTTTTATCGCTTTTAGCAGCCTTGTCTTTATTAATTTTTGTTCAGAACGGTAAAAAGAAAATCTCGTCCCTTTTACTTTTCTGCAAAATTACAAAGCATTAACGACAAAACATGTCGTTTTATTTTAAAGGATGCAATTTTTTTCAAAAAGGTTGGAAATCATGATGAAAAATATTTTTTATGGGTGTATTTTAACGTGCGCTTCGGCTCCGCTCAGCGCACGGTGATGGTTTGACTTACAATAATCTGTTTAAAATTAAGTCGCACTAAAGTACGCTGAGCGGAGCCGAAGCGTAAAAATATCTGCATTAAAATTTTATCGGAGATAAAATCTTTGCGCCTTAAACAGATAGAGCGTGTTAAAAAATATTGCGTCCTTGGCGGGTTTAAACAACTTTAGGAATAATTATTTACGATGATGTGCGCTTCGGCTTCGCTCAGCACCCGATGGCGGATTTGTGTTATAATGATCTGTTTAAAATGGGATGGCAATGATGTGAGCTTCGACTCCGCTCAGCGTACGGTGGATGGTTTGGTTTACAATGATTTGTTTAAAATTTTATAAGAAAATAAATTTGAATCTGTTGCGCTTACATTACATTGCGTAAGTCCATTCACTTAAAAAAATAAAAATAACTATATTTATAAAAAAACATGGAAAAAGTAAAAAGACGATGAGTGAGCTTGTTAAATTCAAATTTTACGAAACGGCGCTTCAGGCGAACCGGGATAAACAGATTCTGGCTGAAAGCGGCATCAATAGCTTTATCGCCAATGAACAGTTGATTCAGTCGGATTGGCTGCTTTCTCAGGCAGTTGGCGGAATTCAGCTTCAGGTTTTTGAAGAGGATCTTGAAAAAGCCAATCAGGCATTGAAAGATTACAAAGAAAAACGAAGAATTTTCTCTGGAAGTGGAACACACCATTGCAGATCCTGAATTTGATTTCGTTTGTCCGAAATGTGGTTCTAACCATATTTACAGGGACGACAGTGCAACCAGTTTTTTCGGAATTTCGATTTTAACGAGCCATAAATTTGTCTGTTATTATTGCGGGAATGAGTTTACGCATTAATGCTTTTAGAAATTGATTTTTTTAACACAATGGTCGCAATGTCTTTTTGAAAGTATTGTGGAAATTTTCCGTTCGCAAGGGCGTTCTACTCAGCAAATGAGCTGTATATTTGTATTCCTAATTTATATAACAAAAAGTATATTGAAAAAACAATTCCCCTCCTCTGGAGGGGTGCCAAAAATTCGAATGAATTTTTGACGGGGTGGTGTTTTAATTATGATTGATAAGAGATGATTGATAAGTGATGAATGATGACTGATAAGTGATGCGTTATAATCGAAGAGGTATGAATTTTTTTTTTGAAATAATTATTATACATTGGAAAATTCATGATTAACTCTTAGAAATTAACCGTTTCACTTCTCATAGCCCCGATTGCAGCGGCATCCTTTTGTGAAGCGAAGCGGAACAAAAGATACAGCGGAAAGCGGGAAAAAGCTCCTAAAAAATAGAAAGGAAGATGGAGGATGGAAGTTTACGATCGTTGAAAATAAAAATTTATTAAATAATGTGAGACTGAGATTGCTTCTTCGCATTCAATTCTCTCAAAGACAAAATAGAAGAGTATGAAAATAATCTGTATAGGAAGAAATTACAGCGAACACGCAAAAGAACTGGGCAACGAAATCCCGGAAAGACCCGTCATTTTTATGAAACCGGATACAGCGGTTTTAAAAGGAAATGATTTTTACATTCCTGAGTTTTCAGATGATGTGCATTACGAACTGGAAGTTGTTGTGAAAATTTCGAAAGGTGGAAAGTACATTCAGAAAGAAACGGCACACAAACATTATGAGGAAATCGGACTGGGAATTGATTTTACCGCAAGAGATCTTCAGAGTGAATTAAAATCCAAAGGATTGCCCTGGGAACTGGCGAAAGGTTTTGACGGTTCTGCAGTAGTGGGAAATTTCTTTAAAAAAGATAATTTTAATCTGGATTCCCTGAATTTTTCTTTACTGAAGAACAAGGAAAAGGTACAGGACGGAAATACGAAGGACATGATGTTCACCATTGATGACATTATTGCTTTTGTGTCGCAGTATTTTACATTGAGAGTGGGAGATCTTATCTTTACAGGAACCCCGAAAGGCGTAGGAAAAGTGGAAGAAAATGATATTCTGGAAGCTTACCTGGAAGAAGAAAAAGTTCTTGACATCCGAATATTATAAGTAATTTAACATAATTTCTGGCATAATTTTCCTATCTTTAGTAAACAAAATTAAAGGTTATGGTAAATATTGTATTACCCGTAGATTTTGGGGACAAGACAGAGCAGCTTCTGGAAGGAGCTGTAAAATTCGCTAAGCAGATAAACGGCAGGATTTATTTAATTCATGTGGCGCCTTCGGATATCGGCTTTGCGATCGGAGATATGGGATTTCAGTATTTTCCGGAAGTAGAGGAAAACGAGATCCGGGAAGAACTTGTTCAGCTGAACAAAATTCAGCAGAGAATTCTGGCGCATGAGGTAGAATGCGAACATATTCTGAAACAGGGAATTGCAAAAGATATTATTCTGGAACACGCAGAAGATAAAAAAGCCGATTTCATCGTGATGGGATCTCACGGAAGAAGCGGGATTTATGATGTTTTTGTAGGAAGTTTAACAAAAGGGATCACGAAGGATTCTAAAGTTCCTGTTCTGGTTCTTCCGATACATGACTAAAAAGTGAAAATTTTAATCGTTAATAAAAAAGCCGACCAAATAAAAATTTGATCGGCTTTTTACTATATAACCAATTAATTAACCTTCATTTTTGTAGATTTTCGGATCGTAGTAAGGGTTCTTACCTTCCGTTGGAGAATAGTAGTCTTTATCTTTATCACCTCCAAGAGTAACTACCAAAACGTAGCACCAGTAAGTGAACAGTACGCAACAAACGATAAACAGAATCCAGTTCAAAACATTACCGAAAGCATCAAAGAAACCGAAAGACCATTTGAAAACTTTGCTTAAGAATAGAAAGAAAGACGTCATTATTTTCCTTTTTTAAATTAACTTTGTACAAATTTATAAAAAATGTTTAAATTACTTTCAAAAGAAAGCAATATTTTTTCAATTCCTGTTTATATTGGTTTTCTTCTTTTAATAGTAATAACTTTTAATTTATTGAATTTCAACACTTATGAGGGGATTATTGCCGGGATTACTTTTCTGGGAATTGCTTTGGGATATTTCTGTTTTCACAGTATTGCACTCAATTATCAGACGCATCTCCCATTATTCTTATATACATTTTTTGTTTTCGGGTTGTATCCCGGAAATTTAGACATCGGAATTGCTGTCGCACTGCTTACCAATTCTTTTCTTTTGCTGCTTTTGACAAGTACCAATGAGGACATCCGAAAAAAATCTTATGTTCTGGTAGGCTCCATTGTTGCGCTGAATTTTATTTTTCTTCCGACAACATGGCCAATGGCGGTTTTTGTGATTATTCACGTAATTGCTACTTCCGAAAGAATAAGTCTGAATATTTTCAGGTTTTTACTGGGAATTATTTTAATTGTTTTCAGTTATTTTTCGGTAATGTTTTTTATTGATTTTAAAAGCTGGAATATCGATTATTTTCCTTTCGGAAAGATGAAACCTGTGACTGATTACACAGAGCTTCTGCCTTTGATCCCTGTAATTGGCATGCTGATCTACGCTGTGTACGATCATTTCAGAAATTATAACAAAAAAAGCCCGATAAGCCGCTATAAATATACTTTTCTGCTTGTTTTTTCGATGGCTCAGCTTATTACGATTATTCTTTACATGAATAAAAACTACGAATATTTACTTCTTCTTGCCTTTCCTTCCACTATTATTATCAGCAGAATGCTTAGGTTTCTGCCGAAATACTGGATGCAGGAAGTCGGTTTGTGGCTGCTTATTTTCAGTTTAATCGGTTTTAAAGCCGGAACTTATTTTAACTTATTTTAAAGATTATGATTCAGATAGACGATAAATTGATCTCTGAGGATATTTTTTCTGAAGAGTTTGTGTGTAACCTTTCTAAATGTAAAGGTGCGTGTTGTGTGGAAGGAGATGTAGGTGCTCCTTTGGATAAGGACGAACTGGAAATTTTAGATTCTATTTTTGAGAAAGTGAAGCCTTATCTTACCGAAGAAGGTATTAAATCCATCGAAAAAACAGGAACCTGGACGACAGATCCGATGGACGGAATGTATGTAACGCCAATGGTGGAAAACCGCGAATGTGCATACGTAACTTTTGATGAAAAAGGAATTACGAAATGCGGTATTGAAAAGGCATATGAAGACGGCGCAGTAGACTGGCAGAAACCGATCTCGTGTCATCTTTATCCGATCCGTATTAAAGAATATTCTACCTTCAAAGCACTAAACTATGATGTCTGGAAGATTTGCAGCGATGCCTGTACTTTAGGAAAAGAATTGCAGGTTCCTGTGTATAAATTCCTGAAAACGCCTTTGATCCGAAAATACGGTGAAGAATTTTATGACGTTCTGAGCGAAGTAGCGGATGAATGGAAGAAGGAGTATGGATCTTAATTTTGGGTTAGAGAGTGAGCGGGTTTTTAGGGTTTGAGAGTTTGAGGGTGTTGAGTTGTAAGGTTTTTAGTGTTTAATATTTTTTTAACTTAAATGAATTGCATTCAGCCTTAACAGTAATAAAGCAAAACCGTTCTGTAAAATCTACAGAACGGTTTTTAATTGAACTTTATATCGAAAATTATTTTGCTGCTCCGGCTTTTATGACTGCTGTTTCAGCTTTGGCTTCTTCTTTTTTGGCTTTTTCCCAACCGTCTTCCGGCATCAGAGTTGCCACGATTCTGCCTTTTGTAAGATACTTCTTCGCTACATCGTGAAGATCTTTTACCGTTAAAGCTTTTACTTTTTCCTGATAGTTAAGGATTTCATATTTATCGCTTCCATCAACCTGATTTTTAGTAAGCGCATTCATCCAATACATATTGTCTTTCATATTGGTTTTATCATCATTGTACTCTCCTTCCTTATATTTATCAAGATCCTTTTGCTCAGGCCCTTTATCTATTAACTTCTGAAGTTCTGCAATCGCACTTTTCGTTAATTTCTCAGCATTTTCCGGTCCACAAGGGAAATTGATGCTAAAACTGTAATTACTGAACGGAACTTTGTACATTCCACCTCTTGCTCCGCCACCGTAAATTCCGCTTTCATCTTCTCTCAGTTTTTCAATCACCTTAATGGTTGCCACTTCTCCAAGAGCCTCTAAAGCCAGTGCTTCTTTTTCGTTGTAAGGCGCTTCTCCGCTGTACGCAATGGTAACCATACTTTTAGGATCTTTTCCTTTTTTGTAGACCTTAGAATAATCTCCGGTTATCTGTCTATATCCTGTATCTTTAAAAGTAGACGTTTTTCCGCTTGAAGGAAGACTTGCAATGTACTGTAACACTTCATTTTTAAATGTTGCCTCATCAATATTTCCTACAAAATAAAACTGGAAGTTTCCGGCATTGGAGAATTTCTCTTTATAAATATCGTACGCTTTTTTATAATCTGTATTTGCCCAGTCTTTCTCCATCGGGATAATTCCTACAAATCTCGGGTTTTTCTGATTCATGAATTTCGCATGCTCACTGGAGAAATAAAACTGAGGATTGGACAACAGGTTATCCATCATCGCAGACTGTTTTGTTTTGTAAGCATTAAATGCATCAGGATTGTAATTTAAGCCTGTAAAATAAGCATACATTAATTCCATTGCTGTTCCAAGATCTTTTCTGGTAGTTCTTCCGGAAACTCCTTCCGTTACATTTCCGATTGAAGTATTTACATTAACCTGCTTTCCTGCAAGATAATTGGTAAGGTCTGCTTTGGAGAAACCATTAACTCCGGCTTCAGAAAGCGCAGGAAAAGCAAACTGGGTTTTAATAAAATCGGCATCGTTAATTACAGAACTTCCTCCTAAACTTCTCGCTGCAAAAACAATTTCATCGTCTTTAAAGTCTGTTTTCTTGAAAGTAACTTTTGCGCCATTGCTCAGCGTCCATGTTGTGGTTCCTAATTTGACATCGGTTTCCGTTTTAGCAATCGTACCTTCAGATTTAAACGGTTTCACTAAATTTTTAATCGTAGCTTTTTCTTCATAAGGCTTAAGATCTGCCATTTTCACTCCTTCAAAAGTATTCAGCACCATCGCTTCCGTCGGCATCTGAACATTGTCTTTTTTAGGACCGGTAATTACCACTACCCTGCTGTCGTCTTTTACCAGTTTTTTAATCACTTCATTGGTCTGAGCCAGCGTTACAGAAGGTAAGAATTTTTTGGTGTCTTCATATTCCCATGCAATTCCCGGCATTGGTTCCTGCTCCAGGAAGTTTCTTACATATTCGTCTACAAGGATATCACTTTCCGTTTTATCTCTGTTGTTGTACGTTCTTTCAATATTAGACATTACCTGAGATTTTGCCCTGTCTAACTCTGTTTGTGTAAACCCGAATCTTTTAGCTCTTTCCGTTTCTTCCAGAAGAACTTTTAAAGCATTAAGCTGGTTTCCGTCTTTCACCATTGCCATTCCCTGAAAAGCTTCCTTGCTTCTCGCATAGGTTCCGCCGTGATAAACGTAACCGTATGTGAAAGGAGGATTGTTGGAATTTACCAATTCTCCAAGTCTGTTATTCAACATGGTGGAAGCAAGCTGTTCTACAAGACTCTGGTTGTACTGTTCTACTGTAACATCGGGCTGGTAAGATTCAGAATCTTTCATGATGAACTGAACCATAGATCTTGTAGCATCCGGATCTGTTTCGATAGCCACCAAAGTTTCCTTATGGTTCGGAAGATCGAAATTCTTTCTATCTCTAGGTTTTGAAGGATTTTTATATTTGCTGAAATTATCTTTAATTTTCTTTTCAACTTCGTCCACATTAATGTCTCCCACCACTACAATTGCCATCAGATCCGGTCTGTACCAGTCTTTATGAAACTGTCTGATAACATCCGGCTTGAAGTTTTCCAAAACGTCTTTTTTCCCTATCGGAAGTCTGTTGGCGTACTGAGAGTTATACAGTAATTTCGGAAGGTATTTATCCGACATTCTTTTGTCTGCTCCCAAACCAAGTCTTAATTCTTCGAGAACAACTCCTCTCTCTTTATTGATCTGCTCATCAGAAAGGGTAGCGTTGAATGCCCAGTCTTCCATCACTTTAAGACCTGCATCCAGATTTCCCGGCTTGTCTAAAGGAACAGGAAGCATATAAACCGTTTCGTCAAAGCTGGTGTAAGCGTTTAAGTGCTGTCCGAATTTTACTCCGATTGACTGTAGAAAATCGACAAGTTTATTATCCGGAAAGTTTTTTGTTCCGTTGAAGTTCATATGCTCCATGAAGTGAGCCAGACCTCTCTGGTTTTCATCCTCAAGGATAGATCCTGCATTAATTGCCAGTCTGAAATCTACTTTTTTTTCTGGTAATGTATTTTTTCTGATGTAGTACTTCATCCCGTTTGGAAGTGTACCGGTCTTTACAGAAGGATCCATAGGAATATTCTGTGCAAATGCATTGGCAGACATCAGAAAGACAACTGCAAGCGACGAAAACATTTTTTTCATAGTTGTTTCGATTATTAATTTTTATGGTTCAAAAATATGATTTATTCACTTAACGAGGAAATGTTCAAATTATTATTTAAAGTTAAATTCGAGTTAATTATCGTTAAAATTTTAAGCTAAAAAAATTGAATTTCAGAAGATAGAAAACGGCTTTAAAAGGGAAAATCCCAAGCCAAAGTAATGTAATCTTTTCTCATCAGTATGTTTTTGTGTTATAATGTGGCAAAATTAAAAATTCAACTGTTAAAGAATATTCTTTTTTAGTTAAACTTTAGTTAAAAATGTGGTATCATCAAAAAAGCCGAGCATTGCCCGGCCTTATTATGTTAAATAGCGAATTTTTTATTTAAAATCCGCATCCGTAACTCCTGAATTGATCGTTACTTTTGTCGTTTTAATAGTCATGGTCTGTCCGCCACCCTGCGCTTCAATTAAGGAAGGGAATTTAATTCCGTCTACCGTTAAATAATCTTTTGTAAACGCTGTTCCTTCTTTTGCATCTGCTTTATACAAGAGACCTGTAGAAGCATCAAAATAAAATTTTCCTTTGTCGGAAGTTAACACATTATAATCTTTTCCGTCGATTTTTTCTGTGGTAACATCTTTGAATTTGGTATAATCGTATCCTAGCGCATCAATAATTTTTCCATTCTTTAAATCTCCCAGTTTATCTGCCGGAATTTCGCTTTTGTTGCCCATCTGCTCCATATACCCTTTTTCGCCGTCGAAATACTGAGAAGCAGCTTTCTGTCCCATAAAAAACTGTTCAGATTTGAATTTATTGCCCATTTTTTTGGTCGTCATCGTGATTTCTCCCGGAAGCGCAGCCCCCGAAATTGTATTTTCCATCACAATGGATTTCACCGCTTCAAGTTTATCTTTTCCTCCAAGTGCCGTAAGATATTTATCGATAACTTCTTTTGGAGTAAGTTTAGATTTTACCGCTTCCGTTTTAGCGGGAGCAGCAGTAGTTTTTTGTGCTGCTACCGAAGTGGAAAAAAGCACAACGCAAAAAAACGGAATGATGATCTTTTTCATAAATAAAGTTTAGTGTCGTAAATATAGGAATATTAAACAAATAAATGCAGATGTTTACTCAATAAAAAAACCACTGCAAAAACAGTGGTTTTCAAATATTTATAGTAAAATAAATTACTTTTTAAGCTCTTCCAAAAACTCGTCGTGAGAAATTGCAGTTTCTTTTTTCGTTGCTTTTTCAAGGATTACATCTTTCAGCTTCGTCATTGCAACTTCAGAAGAAATCTGTCTTACCTGCTCCTGGTCTTTCAACATTTCAACAGCATATTTTTGGATCTCTTCGTCTCCTAAATGGTGGATTCCGTAGATAGCCAATTGATTTCTTACCAATTGTTCAGCCTGTCCTAAAACATCAGCATAGTCTAATTTAATGTCGTTATCCGTCATTAATTTACCTTCGATGATCTGATATTTCAACTGGTTTTTCTCAGATTCAAGAATTTCTTTTGCCTGTTCTTCAGACTGGATGTTTTGGTTAGAGAACATTAACCATTTTACAAGGAACGTTTCAGGAAGCTTTACTTCTTCTTTTTCTGAAACCTGCTCCAATACTTTATTCACAAAGTGAACATCAGCATTTTGCTGGAAGTACTCGTCTAATTCAGATTTTACTTTTTCCTTAAGTTCTTCTTCAGACTTAATGTTTCCTTCTCCGTACACTTTATCGAATAATTCCTGATTAAGTTCAGCCAAGTTAAGACCGTAGAAATCTTTTACTTTTACTTCCACTTCGTTGTGGTGTAAATGCTCAACTTCTTCTTTAGAGAATCCTAATTCTTTAGCCAATTCTTCATCAGAAGCAAGAGTTTCTTTAGAAACTTTTACAGAGCCGTCCATTTTCAAAGATTTTACCAGTTTGAAAGCTTCTTTGTTTTCAGCAGTAATGGTAATGTTCTTTGGATGGTGGTGATGCTCTCCTTCTGCATCTTCTTCCACAACCTGAGAAATTTCTAAAGCGATGTAAGAATCTTTATTGATTTTTTCTTGAGGAGCCTGCTCTGCAAAACGCTTCTGCATGTTCTCAATACTCTTGTTGATTTCTTTTTCAGAAGCCTCTACTTTGTAGTGTGGAGCTTCATATTTAGCCAGGTCAATAGTGAATTCAGGCTCAAATCCTACTTCAAAAGCAACTTCAAGCTGATCCGCATTGTAATCGAATTCGTTTACTGGCTGTGGAACCGGCTGACCAACTAATCTTAGTTTGTTTTCGTTTACGTAGTTGTTTAAAGCATCAGAAACCTGCTTGTTGATTTCTTCAAAAGCAATACCTGCTTCATATTGTTTTCTAACCATACTCAAAGGCACTTTTCCTTTTCTGAAACCAGGAACTTGCGCATTTTTAGCATAATTAATCAATTGCTTATCAACTTTTTCTTTATAGTCAGATTTTTCCAATGTCACTGTAAGCAATGCACTTACATCATCATGGTTTTTTGCAGTAACCTTCATTATTGATTAAAATTTTAGGTTGCAAAAATATAAAATTTTTATGAAAAAATATCAATTAAAATGAACTTAAAACGCCAAATCTTATTAAATAGAAAAACCACCGGAAAAATTACGGTGGTTTTTGCTAACAAGATTAAAGATATTAAAAGGTTATTTTAATTCGTAATGGTATAGTTTGCCTGCGCATCTGTTTCTCCTCCTACCTGCGTTCCGTAGATTACTCCGTTTGTGGTTGTCTGGGAATCCTCCGTTATACTTGCCGGTTCATGGTATAAAGTAAAGATAAGCTGGCTTGTAGCAGAAGGGTTTTTAACGGCTTTGTTTACTACCCATTCTGTTTTTAATCCTACACGTTTTCCGTCTGCTCTTGTAGAAGAAGCATCGTCTGTACGCGTTAAGGTAATATCGGAATTCGGGAAATTAAATATTAAAAAATGCTCGTCTTTTGCATCCTTAATTTCCTGTGTGGCATCTTCGTTTCCGTTTTTAAACTGTGCAGTTACCTGATAAGTTTTTCCGTCGGTTAATTTAATCGCCTGAGCTCCTCCCGCTCCCATACTATAATTATACGTTTGGGTAGTTCCCGCCGCAACATCTTTCACATTCAAAATAATGTTGGTAAGGTCTTCCTGCGGAAGATCGTCTTCTGCCGCAGATCCGTCTCTCTGACAAGAAACTACGGTGATGGCGATGAATAAAACTGCTAATAATTTGATGATATTTTTAGTATTGAATAATTTCATTTTTTTAAAATTTTAAAGTTGTATATTTTGTCTGATGGTTTTAAAAATCTTTAGAATCTGTATCTAAAGTTGAGAATAAAGTTTCTTCCTGCCTCATCCGAGAAAAACCGCATCCTGTTCAGATAATCTCTGTACGTAAAATTGAAAAGATTGTTCACGATAAGTCCCGCAGAAAGATTTTTGCTGATGTTGATTCCTGTCTGGATATTCCAGAGAGAATAACCGTTTGGCGGAGTACTCAGATCCACCGTTTTTTCCACTTCATCTCCGTCTATATATATTGGTATGGTCGCATTGTACACCGGAAATCTGTTCTGCTTAAGAAAAGTCTGGTTTTCTACCGTAAAATAAAACTGCTTCCAGTTTTCCTTTTTAAACTGTAATGCATTGGAAAAATTAGGAGGCATCATTAAAATCAACGGAACATTGTTTGTGTCGTCCTGTCCGTAAACATAACTTCCCTTTCCTACATAAGTAAGATGATCCGTAAGTTTAAGATTAACATCCAGATCTACCCCATACATTTTGGCATCAATCTGCTGATAAGACCACACCGGAAATACTCCTCTGATCGTATTCTGAACTCCTGTAGGAACTTCGTTGATGAAATTCTTGGTGATAAAAAAGTACGGATTCACAGAAACATTCAATCCTTTTAAAACATTGAATTTTGAATCCACAGTAAGATTAAACTGATGTCCCTGTTCATTCTTTAGTCCCATATCTCCGATTTCGATCACAGAAGCAGAATGGTGCAGTCCGTCTGAAAACAATTCAGCAATATTCGGTGTTCTGCCCACTTTTGCATAATTGAATTTCAGATCAAAAGATGAATTCGGGCGATATTCAAGACCTGCATTGAAAGATACATTGTTATAATTCAGTTGAGGACGCGTAAGAATCCTGTTCTGGTCTGTTTTTACATAAAACTGAGGATAAGAATCTGCATATCTCTTCTCCCAATCGCTTTTATCGTACCATTTGGTAACATCATAACGCGTAAAATCGTATCGCGCTCCTGCCTCCACATTGAAATTGCCGGAGATTTTATATTTAAAAATGGAATAAAAACCTGCCGCATATTTATCATAGTTTGGAATCAGACGTCTCGCTTTTGTCGCCGGATCCGAATAATTGTTCTGAAAACTCGCATCAATTCCTGTTTCCAGAGAAAACTTCCCTCTTTCCAGCAAATCATTAAGATTAAACTGATGCGTCATCAGTTCCAGATCCAGAGAAGGCGTATCTTTCAGCTCTCCTCTTCTGATGTCATATTCCTGTCTGTGGTTGTATTGATAACTGTACGTTGCAGAAACTTTTCCGATATTTTCAAATCTTTTGAAAGCCGAAACTTTGGCGATATGATGCTCGATCACCTGTCTCGGATTATCAATATCATAACTGAAAGTTCCTGTATAAATCGGAATTTTCGTGGTAGTTGCGTTGTAAAAATCTTCATTGTTTCCCACATGAGAACCTCTGTAGATCCCGATATTCTGGTTCGTTAAATAATAATCGAAAGAAATTCCTCTTTCATACGTATTATTCTGAACGGTAAAATTAAAGGAAGAAAAATCCATTCCAGTATTCATCAGGTTATAATCCGGAGCGTTCTGATCTCCAAGTTTTTTGATGCTTCCTCCGGTTTTTACCGCCCATCCGTTTTTCCAGATTTTCGCGACATCCGCATCCAGAGCCATTCCTCTTCCGTTTGATATTCCGGTAAGACCGACTGAACCTTTTAAAGTATCCTTTTTAGGGAAAATTTCAGGTTCCATCACCACGACTCCGCCAATCGCATCACTTCCGTACTTCAATGCTGAAGCTCCTTTGATAACGTCGATATGCTGGAAATTATTAATATCCACATTCGGAGCATGTTCTACTCCCCACTCCTGCTCGGCAAGTCTCACTCCATTGTTTAAGATAGAGATTCTGCTTCCGTAAAGCCCGTGAATAATAGGTTTTGAGATATTATTTCCTGTTTTCAAAGCACTGACTCCCGAAATCTTCGTCAATAAATTTCCCAGATTTTCAGAAGAATATTTTTCGATTTCGGCTTTATCAAGTGTTTTAATAACAAGAGATCCGTTGTTTTTATGGTTTCCGTGTATGGTAACCGTCTCGATATCCTGAATATGATGTTCAAGCGTAATTGTTAAATGCAAATCCTGTGTAACTCCTACATTTTCAGTATAATCATTACAATCAGGATGTTTAGCAATGAGCATATATTTTCCCGCAGGAATTTTATTGATTGAAAACTTACCGTTTTTGTCGGTTTTTGCAGAAAAATCTCCAATTTTCACGGATGCATTTTCCAGCATCGTTTTATCATGAAAATCCTGAACTGTTCCTTCTACCGTGTAAGTCTGCTGTGCGTTTGTCAATGCAAATCCGCAAAGGATCAGCATAAAACTATAGATCAATTTCATTGTTAAATAGATTGATTGTGTACTTTTCAGGGTACTTTTTCGTTAAAATTTGAATTGGATTTTTAGCTTCAGACAACGAATCTCGATGTTCTATTTTGAACCGTTAAGATTTGTTTTAAAAATTTTATAGCAATTAAGTTTAACCTTTCTTTTAAGGGATACAAAAAATCTATATGATTTTCTTAATAAAACTTACTTCCTAAATTCATCTTAATGGTTAAAAAAAAATTAGATTAGTTTAATTAAATACATTATGTATCTAAAAATTATTTAGCAAAAATCCGAAAAGAATCTATGAATTATGAAATTGCGGGCGGACCGCGAAGCTGAAAGGTAAATTTGGTCTGAGACCATATTTTTTCCTGAACGGTAATAATCCTTTTAACTTCGTGCGTGTAATGCGCAAAAGAAAAACTGAATTCTTCAGGAACTAAAGTATTTCCGGTAGCTAAGAAATGACAGGCAAGACAGTCTGCTGATTTTTCCTTCGCTATATTTTTAGTAACTGTATTGTCCGATTTTTTGAAGCTGAAGTTTTTAAAAACATCTTCGGAACTGTGACTGTGGAAATTCTGGGAAAACAGCGCAAGAAAATAGATCCCAAACAATAATTTGGAAATAAAATTCTTTAGATTTCTGTTTTCTTTAAAGATCATTCGTCAAAATTATAAAAATAATTTAAAAATTGAGATTAAAGTTTTCTTAAAATATTTTGATAGATAAGTAAGTAGAAATGAGATTTTGTTACAAACTGTAGTCAAACCTTATAGGTTCTAAAAACCTATAAGGTTTATTTTATGTATTTCTTAGAAATTAATCCAACTGTGTCCCCAAATATTCCCACTCCTGCAAAGCAAGATCCAGTTCTTCTTTGGTATTGTTGTATTTTTCCAGTGTTTCTTCAGAAGGATTTTCTTTGGTGAAAGAAGCTTCAAATTCCTCAACTTTTGTTTCCAGCTCAGTAATTTTTTCTTCTACTTTTTTCAGTTTATTCTGAATATTTTTCTGCTCTTTGCTTACAATGGTTGATTGTTGAGTTTCTGTTGCAGGCTTTTCCTCTTTTTTTGCCTTTATCTCAACCTTGGTATCTTCTCCGTGCAGTTTTGCTTTTTCAGCAGAAATTTCTCGAATTGATTCTTTCTGTCTGAATTCAAGATATTCGTTGATGTCTCCTAAGAATTCTTTCATTTTACCATCACGGAATTCGTAGATCTTATCACAAAGTCCCTGCAAGAATTCCCTGTCGTGCGAAATCACAATTAACGTTCCTTCAAATTTCTGAAGAGCCAGCTTGATGATTTCCTTAGACTGGATATCCAAGTGGTTCGTAGGTTCGTCCATAATCAGCGTGTTGAAAGGACGAAGCAACAATTTACAAAGCGCCAAACGGTTTCTTTCCCCTCCGGAAAGTACTTTCGTTTTTTTATTCACCGCTTCACCCTGAAAAAGGAAAGATCCTAACAAATCACGGACTCTTGGTCTTGTTTCTTCGGTTGCCGCGTCTTCCGCTTCTTCCTGAACGGTTTTATTCGGGGTTAAAACTTCCTCCTGATTCTGAGCAAAATACCCGATGTTTACATTATGTCCAAGATTCCATGTCCCTGAGTAATCTTTGATATCTCCTGCAAGAATTTTCGCCAACGTTGTTTTTCCCTGTCCGTTTTGTCCAAGAAGCGCAATTCTGTCTCCTCGCTGAACGATAAAATCCACATCATCAAAAATCTGTTTTTCGCCGTAAGCTTTTCCAAGATTTTCAGCTTCGAAGATAATTTTTCCCGGAACCTGCGACTGTACGAAACGTATATTGAATTTAGAAACGTCTTCATTATCTACTTCAATACGTTCGATTTTGTCTAATTTTTTAATCAAAGACTGTGCGAAAGATGCTTTTGTAGCACTTGCACGGAACTTATTGATGTTATCTTCCATCTGCTTGATCTCCGCATCCTGATTCTTTTTAGCCTGAATCAGTTTTTCGCGGCGGTCTTCGCGCATCACAAGATATTTGGAATAATTCGCTTTATAATCGTCAACTTTTTTGTTGTTGATATCGAAAGTACGGTTACAAACCGCAGTCATGAACTGCTTATCGTGGCTTACCAGAACAATTGCTCCGGGATAATCTTTCAAAAAGTTTTCCAGCCACATGATGGATTCCATATCCAGGTGGTTCGTAGGCTCATCGAGAAGCATGATGTCGTTCTTTTGCAGCAACAGTTTTGCCAGCTCGATTCTCATTCTCCAGCCTCCGGAAAATTCATCGGTAATTTTCTGGAAATCATCCGCTTTGAAACCAAGACCAAACAATACTTTTTCCATATCGCCTTCGAGATTGTAAGCGTCGTGGTTCATTAAAAGATCATTCAGCTCCGTCATCTTATTAATCAGATCCGTATAAGAATCGCTTTCATAGTCGGTTCTTGTCGCCATCTGATGATTCACCTCTTCAAGCTCATTTTTCCATGCGTTGATCTGTTCGAAAGCCTGCATGGTTTCTGCCCATACTGTTCTTCCTTTTACGAAATCGAGATCCTGTTTTAAGAAACCAATGGTGATGTTTCCTTCCGGAACCACGTTTCCTTCGTAGAAATTAATTTCTCCGGAAAGCATTTTCAATAAAGTGGATTTCCCCGCTCCATTTTTACCGACCAAACCAATTTTATCATCCTTTTTAATCGTGAAATTCACGTTTTGAAACAGATATGTTCCTGAATGATGTAATCCTAAACCTTGAACCGAAAGCATGTGTTAAATAATGATTAATAGTGAATAATGAATTTTCGGGTGCAAAAATACGGAAAAGAAATGAATGCTGCATTATATGCAGAAAACCACCCTTAAAAGAGTGGTTTTCTGATGTAAAATTTAATATTAAGTTGTTTTTTTTAAAATGTTTTCGGAGTAACTTTGATATGATCTGCTGCGTTTCCTCCTCTCAGGAAAGATGCCAACTCTACAATATTATTGCTTATCGCTCCATAGATCGCGGTATCGCTTCCATTGTACATTCCCTGTTTGCCTCCAAACCACCAGTTATTGCTTAGTCCGCTATGTCCCTGTGCCAAAGCAACATTGTAGAAGGTACAGGTTTTTCCGCCTTTGAATTCGAGAACCAGGGTTCCGATCATAGCAAAATTAAGTTCTCCCGGATCGTGGTTAAAAGTTGTTCTGTTTGCGGGAACTCTTGCAGAAAACCATTTGGCTACTGCTGAAGATCCTTTTCTTCCGATAGAAAAAATAAACTTTCCATCGCTTCCGCAGCTTGCTGTAAATCCTACATAAATATGTCCTTTAGGATCCTGTCCTTCAGTAATTGAAAACTCGTTTACGGTAAAAGATCCTTTTACCAAATTATTGGAAGCCGTATCGAAATAGACTTCGTTATCTCTGTATTCCATGATTATGTTCTGTTTTTTAGTCTTTGTAAATGACTTTAGGTTTAACTATAAGTGAATTTCATTCCTATTGAAGCTTCCTGTAAGAACAACCCAAAGTAACAAAGAATAAGAAGAAAAAACTACAGTATAAATAACCAAATTAAAAATAGGTAGTTTCACGTAAAAAAAACTGAGCTGCCTAACCAAGACAGCTCAACACCTAAATTTAAAACTGAAAATGTACTAACATTTATTATAAAAATTTTCTTTGATCAAAATGGTACGGCTCCAATTATCATTATTGGGAATATTGGTTCCGTAGGCGTAATCCACGACAGAATCTTCAATATGATGAATCTCCGACTGTAATCTGGATTGGTTTTTATTGAACTGATCGTCCGAATTACTCGGAACATTCAGACCGTTATTGATGATTTCTGTAGGAATTCCCGATTTGGATTCCATCATTAAAGCAGGATGATACAACCCGAAATTTGCCGAAATATGGGTATAATCTGCCAGTTTTTCATAATTGTAATCCGGCTTAAGGTCAGGCGAAAGGTTTTTAATATAATTTTCAAGAGCCTCCGATAATTCTATAAGGTAAGGATGTGTTTCGGGATGAATTTCAAAAGTAGATTCATTAAAATCCTCCTCAAAAACAGACTGCTCAGAATTGGTTTCCATCAGCATAAGTTTTCCGTAGACTTTTGAAAGATCGCTGTACACCAAATCTCTTGTAACGTAAGCCTGAGAAAAAATATCGCCTTTATCTATTTTATAATCTTGTAAAACGGAATTCCAAATTTTCTTTTTTTCTGAATCTAAAGCCGTTCCTCTAATGTTTTCCACATAGTAATAGAGTTCTCTATTTTTAATGAAATTCGGAGAAATGTAAACCGATTGGGAACCTTCTAAATATCCTCCTCCTACATCTGCATGGGCTCCCGGAACGAAAATTTCTTTCCATACCGAGTTTCCGCTTTCCCATTTTGCGTCTGTTCTGTCTTTTGATTCTTCGAAAATACCTGTAAGAGGAAAAAAATAACGGCATTCGTTTACGCCACAAATGTGCAGAACTCTTTCAGTTTCGGGTAAAACCGCCACATCGTAATCGTTGAAAGCAGCAGATTCTACCGTATCAAAAATTCCCAAAAATTTAATTTTAATTTTTTTTTCTGAAAATTCTGAGGTATGCTGTATTATTTTATTACAAAAAGTTCTTGCCAACATGGCTCCACGACTGAAACCATAGATGTATAAATGGTATTCTCTTGTATCGTCCTCAATTGTATTTTTAATGAAGGAAAAAGCTTCTTCCAGTTTATCATCTGAAGAATATCCGTGATATCCCGCAGGATTTTTGCACGTAGCCATCGCAAAATCGCTGTCTTCATTTCCTGCAACCGTTCCGATTCCTCCTACATATTTTTTCTCATCACTTTTAAACAGCTTAAATAATTTATAGATATTGGTAATATTACCATAATAGCTTTCGTTATTCCTAAGTGGTTTATTATGAGAAGTGGCATTCATCCCGTTGTTTCCTGTTCCATCGAAGAAAATTCCGACAGAGATGATGTTGTTTTCCATTACACTTTGTGGTTTTTATCTTTTCTTCATTCCTAAAAATGAAGTACTTATTATATGAACACTCCAAAGTAACGATGAAAAAAACCGGAATAATAGAGTAGAAAGTACCAAATAAAAAATTCCGTATTTCTACGGAATCAGATTCTTTCTAAGGGATGAATATTGTTGATAATGGCATAAATTACAATTCCCACTGTATTTTTAGCTCCTATTTTTTCGACGATTCGCTGTCTGTGGCTTTCTACGGTTCTGGGACTGATGAATAATTTTTCTGCGATTTCGTTATTGGTGCATTCCTGACAGATGAGTCTTACCACATCTTTTTCGCGGTCGGAAAGTTCATCGTCCATTTCAAAGAGTGTTCTTTTTTTGGTCGGACTGTTCATGTACGAAAAAATCATCTGATGATCTTCCGGAGTGAAGAAGATTCCGTTTTTGTAGACCATGGTAATGGCTTCGATAAAAGCATTTCGGTTAGAGTTCTTCGGCAGAAATGCTGAAACACCCAGCTTCACCATGTATCCCAGAATGGTTGTTTTGTAATGGGAAGAGAGGATAATAATTTTAAGATGGGGATATTTTTCCTTTAAAATTTCTACCAGCTCAAAGCCGTTCATGGGCTGCATCTGTACGTCTACCAAGGCAATATCGGGAAAATCTTCTTCAGAGGTTTCTTCTAAAGTTTCTAAAAAATCCGGTCCGTTGGTAGAGGTAGATCCTACCGTGATATTGGGTTCCGAAGACAATAACATTTTTACGCCTTCGAGAATCAGTTGTTCGTCATCAATTAATGCTATTTTGATCTGGGAGTTCATTGTATGGAATTTTTATAATTAGTCGGCTGCCTTTACCTAGGGTATTTTTCCATTTGTGCGCCGCGTTCATAGATTTTATTCTGGATTCTATATTTTTAATACCCATTCCCTTTTTTACCTCATCATACTCAAAGCTTTGTCCGTTATCGGAAATGATAACTGCAAGATTTGTTTTATTATCTTTAATATAGATCCAGACTCTGGATGCTTCCGAGTGTTTAAGGACATTGGTGGTAAACTCCTGAATAATTCTGTACAACTGAACTTCCACGAAGATTTCTTTTTTCTGAAATTTCGGACTTACGTTCAGTGAAATATTTATTCTTCCTGATAAATTGGCAATCAGCTCTTCAATATAAAGAACAAGACCCACAGATTCCAGATTCACAGGATATAATGAATGCGAAATGCTTCTGGCAGAATCTATGAGAGAAGACATTTGTGTGGTTATATTTTTTTTGATGAGTTCATCGCCTTTGGTATCTAAATTATTCAGCCATAAAGAAAGAATATTCAGACGGTTTCCGATGTCGTCGTGGATCATAACGGCAATTCTTTTCCGCTCGGATTCCTGCGCTTTAATATTTTCCAAAGCAAGATTTTTCTGATGCTGTACTTCTGCTTCGTACTGTGCATTTTTCTCTTTAATGATTCTCTGGATGAAACTTCTGTACGCCAGCAAAATAAATGTCATGATGATTACCAGAACGGCAATCAACGCGACAAAAAAAGTGATATTTAAGGTTATTTCTTTAATCTTAAAAAGGTATAGATGATTGATATATATAAAAAGCTGCAGAGCACATTATTGATGCTCCATATCATTCCTGCCTGTTTTACTCCAAAATCTGCAAGCTGACGAAGAAGGAAGAATAAAAAGACCGACAATCCATAATACAGGAAAATAAGACTGTCTACCGCCATGAAACGGTCATTTACCTTGATGTTTTTAATTTCCATAAGCAGTGCATAACCGGCAAAGCAGATCACAATAATATTTGAAATTACTTTCTTTACTTCATTGGTTACCATTCCTGTATCCAGCAAAAAGAAGAGCGCCAGTACTACTACCGGAAGGTAGCAATACCATGGTAATGATAATTTTTTCACGAAAAGAATTCCCAAGATGAGAAATTCTCCTGCTACGTAATAAGGAAACAGAAAATCCAGTCCTTTTACATGAAAAAGACTGATAGAAACTCTTCCTGCCGCTTCTATCAAAAAAAGAAAAATGATATAATATACATACCATTTTTCTGTGTTTCTAAGTGTTTTGTACTTTAAAATTCCGATTAAAGCACAAATAACAAGTAAACTGTTATTAAGATAAAGTATTACCTGGTAAATATCCACAATATATTTTAGTTAAAAATTACATAAACTGGCAGATAGGCGGACATGCATTTGACCAATCGTATGTATTGGAGATTTTTTCAACACTTACTCCGTTTTCACTGCCTTCCAGATTTGTATAAAAAGAAATGAAAATAAGCGTAGGCAAAACTCTCTGATACACCTGAGAAAATTTCAGTCCGAAGGAACAAACCATATGGGAAAGCCCTGCTTTCGGCGGATTAAGATTTTCTGCAGGTACGTAAAACTGTCTGAAAATTCTTGCTCCCTGAAATTCTGTGCATTCTCTGTAGAACCACGTCATTGCTTCGTTTCTCCAGGATTCTATGGCTTCGATTGCTTTATCCTGCTCCATCATGGGCTTATTGGCAATCGGCCAGAACATATCCGAACTGTTATCGACTGTTTTAAGATCTTTGGAAAGAACCGCATTTTTCACAAGCGTATATTCTTCCGTTTCCACCAGATTAAGGTCTTCCTTCAGTTCAGCTAAAAAGCTGTAAGGATAATCCTGTACTTCTTTTTTATGTCCTCCTTCGTCCATCGGGCAAAGAACAGCAACCATCTTATTCTCGTAAATACCGATCTGAGCACAAAACTCACTTCCTGTATTTTCGTTCTTCACCCAGTTGATCTGTTCTGCATCAAAATCAAAAACATAATTGGTAGGAATCAGATCTTTAATGGCATTGTAATTTCCACGGCAATTGTCCCACGCTGCAAATGCTAATTCGCATTGTTCTCTGTTGAATGTATTCATATTTTCACGGTTTTTCTAAGGCATAAAATTATAGAAACTAAATTATCTATGCAAGTATCTCACGTATAATTGAAAATTAGTTAATAATTCTTTACTGTAATGTGATAACAGCTCTGTTGTTTCTCTTTGATGTAATAAATTCTTCCCAGATCATAATAATACTTCAGAACCTTCTCCAAAGCAGCTTCCAACTTAGGATTATGCTTTAAAACACCATTAAACCGTACATACGAAATGTCAAAAGAATTTCCGTAGTTATGAGAACTGATTCCCAATGCCGCATTAGAATTTACTCTTCTCAGTCGGCACTGGTCTTCCAGTGTTCTGGTAATGGAAGAAACCGTAAAAACATTCCCTTTTGTTTCCTTACTGAAACGCGCTCCTATTTTCTCGAGCATCGATTTCCCTTTAGAAACCATGTACGCTCTGCTGTAATCCAGTTTCTGAACCCGATATCCGGTTCCCGATTTTTTTATTTTATGAAATTTTCCTTTGCTGATATAATTCTGAACAGTCTTTGAATCCTTTAGAAGCTTTACCCCAAAACTTTTTGAGGCATCCAGATGCGGCTTATAAAGAAAAGTGGGTTCTACTCTTAAAACTTCTGTAAGATCATAGCATGGTAATGTTTTTTGAGCCGCCTGTGAAGAAAATATGCCATGAAGAAAGGAAGCAAAGATCACACACAAAAACTTTTTCATGAAAGAAATTTTAAAAATTATAAACTAAAATAATCATTTATGAAATAAATATAAACTCTAATAAACATATATATGAAAATAATTAACTATTATTTTTATTTTAAATTATTAAATCAATAATAAAATCAAAATTTAATTTGCAATAAGTTTAAAATTATACTTTTTAATTCAATATATTAATGATAAATTTGAAATACTTTTTAAAAATAAACAATATGATAAAAAAACTTTTTGCTGAATTTTTCGGCACATTCTGGCTTGTTTTCGGAGGTTGCGGAAGTGCAATCTTCGCCTCGCAGATTGCAGCGGCATCTAATGGACAATTAGGGATTCTTCTTCTGGGTGTTTCGCTGGCTTTCGGGCTTACTGTTCTTACCATGGCATATGCAGTAGGACATATTTCAGGAGGTCATTTCAACCCGGCTGTTTCTGTAGGACTTCTGGCAGGTGGAAGATTCTCTGCAAAAGATCTTGTTCCATATGTTGTGGCACAATGTTTAGGAGCAATAGGAGCTGCAGGAGCATTGTTTACTATTCTGAGCGGTTCCGGAACTCCGGATTTTTCTGGACCGGGAGCTTTTGCCACCAATTTCTACGGTGAAGCGGTCTATTTTGGAAAAAGCTACTCGATGAGTGCTGCTTTCTTAACAGAATTTTTACTGACTGCTTTTTTCCTGATCATCATTCTTGGCGCAACAGATAAGTTTGCCAACGGAAAATTTGCAGGTATTGCGATTGGTCTAGGATTAACGTTAATCCATTTGATTTCTATCCCGATTACGAATACTTCCGTGAATCCTGCGAGATCACTTTCTCAGGCAGTTTTTGTAGGCGGAAACGCAATGTCTCAGCTTTGGCTGTTTTGGGCTGCTCCGATTTTGGGAGGAATTACAGGAGGATTGATTTACAGATTCCTATTGCAGCGAAACGGCATGGAAGAATTAGATAGTTAAAACAAAATCCTGTCAGCCGACAGGATTTTTTTATGTTTGACATTTTGAAAGACTACTTTAATTTTTTAAGATCAAACGGATTTTTGAAGATAAGTTCTTCGTGTTTTCCTTTGATTTCCATTTTTTTATATAAAAGACTCAGCGCCATTTTCCGGATGAAAAGATCTTTATCATTCAGTTTCCAGTAAGAATCTTCGTGTACTTTTCTGGGTTTTCTTACAATATAAAATTCCGTTTCCCAAGAGTCTACGTTGTGGTAAAATTCGATAATTCCGCAATGTTCGGGAATCATTTCATGATCTACCATTCCCATCGGAAGCAGAAAACTGAACGCATTGCAGACATAATCTCCGCAGGAAATTTTATCGTGTTTTAAAAATTTTTCGCCTGTATTGGAGTTGGTGTAAGATTTTTTAAAATCATTTTTAAAATCGCTTTTCGAGAGCTTGATTTCAATTTCATGACTGAATCCTTCGGAATCAACAATCAGAATATCGGCTTCCCAGTCTGCCTGAAAATGATTGGTCAAAACAATTTCTTTCTCAAAATTGCATTGAGAATGAATAAATGCGTGAACCAATTCTTCTATTTTTAACACTTTTGTTTTTTTATTTTTTGTTTTCAACGCGAAGATCGCATCGCAAAGATTTTATTTAGTATTTGTTCTGTATATTTTCGCTCGCAAAGGCGTTTTCACTAAGCAAATGATAGCAGAATTTTAAATTTTGAGCCTGAAAATTCTACAATGTTAAAACACTTCAACTACAAAATCAATCAACTTACCAGCAGACTGCATCCGCGAATATCTGAATGATCGATTCTGCCTAAAACCTGAAATTTATCTCCGACAATTTTTCCTAAATCCTGCGTGGCGATGAATGCACAGGAATGTAAATTTGCCAAGTCGATGATATTAATCGCTCCCGTTCTTCCCTCTTTTTCATAATTAAAGGGATCTTCTGCATTTCTGATCATGATGCGCATCCAGTTCGGACATTCATATTCATTATTTCCCAAAGAATATGCCTGCGAAAGAAGCTCCGTCATGGAATATTCTGAATAAATTTTATCGGTTTTAAAACCTTCCTGCAAAATTTTCAACAGCTCATCTTTGGTCATTTCCTCTTTTCTGCCTTTCATTCCTCCGGTTTCAATTACGGTTAATGAATCGGAGAACTGAAGCGTTTTTGAGCTGCTGTCACAGAAGTCTAAGAAATCCAGCAAAGCAAAAGAAACACCGAACAGAATAACTTTTTTATTTTGTAATTCATTTAAAAGGGTAAATAAATCTTCATGATTGTACAGGAAATATCCGTTTTCAGGTTTTCCGGATTTTTTCATCAGGTAATCTACCATGTAAATCAGCGAAGAGTTTTGTCTCTCCAGATAACTTGGCAGAAGTCCGAGGAAAATGAAGTCTTCCGGTTTTCCGATAAACTGTTCAAAGCTTTTATAGATGCTTTCTTCGTACAGTTGAGGATTGGCAATGAAATGTTTTGATAAATTCATCTGTGTGGTTCCAGAACTCTGAAAAAAAAGGTCAGTGGCTGTATTTTTATCTAAAACCTGATGATTTTTAAACATTTCAATGGGCAGAAAAGGAATTTTTGAAAGCTGATTTACATGATCTGGCTTGATGTTGAGATAATCTACAAAACGTCTGTAAACTTCAATATTTTCATACTGATAACGGAAGGTTTCCAGTGATGCAGCCAAAAAATCCTGCTCTGTCTGTATGCCGAATATATTTTTCACTTCTAAAAATATTTTTATTCTTTCAACCTCATTTACAATTACTTATCATAAAAAAGATTATTTTTTAATCATTTTTAATCTTAAAATTAAAAAATGGTCAGATTATTGCAATGAGTAATGCGGAATATGGATTAAAAACATGAATGAATTTCGGTTCATTCGGAAATTACCTCAGCTTTTGGGGTAATTTTTTTTGTACTGTCTCCAAAGGTTTTCAATTCAAAATCATGCTCAAAAACACCATAGGTAAAATAAGAGATCCAGTCTCCCAGATTGATGTATTTTGCTTTTCCTTCAAGATCCAGAATCATCGGAAGATGACGGTGTCCGTAAATAAAATAATCGATTGGCTGAGTTTTAAGTTTTTCTTTTGAATAAATGATCAGAAATTCCTTATCCTCTCCCAGAAATTCTTTATCCTCATCTCCTGAAATCATTTTATTTTTCTGAGACATATACAATGCAATCTTCATCGCAATATCGGGATGCAGCCATTTGAAGAACCATTGCGCGACAGGATTGGTAAAGACTTTTTTCATTCTTTTATATCCTTTATCTCCCGGTCCTAATCCATCACCATGAGCCAGTAAAAACTGCTTTCCGCCCATCTCAAAATACTGCTTTTTATAGAAAACCGTGCATCCGATTTCTTCTTCAAGATAATCTTTCATCCAAAGGTCATGGTTTCCCACAAAGAAGTAAATGTGGATTCCACGGTCTTTCAGTTCGGCGATTTTTCCCAGAACACGAACGTATCCTTTCGGAATTACGTGTTTCCACTCATGCCAGAAATCAAACAGATCTCCCATTAAAAAAAGAACCTGTGCATCATGCTTTATCTCGTCCATCCAACGGATAAACCGCTCTTCGCGCAGTTTACTTTCCTTTGGATTCGGTGCGCCAAAATGCTGGTCTGAAGCGAAATATACTTTTTTACCGGGTTCTAAATTAATGGTTGTTTTTAACACCGTTCTGAGTTTTTCTGAATAAAAAATTACTGATTATCTTCCGCAAACCACTCTCCGTAAGAGTTTTCGGTTTCATGAAGTTTAAGATAAGCCAAGGAAATTCCTTCCGGAAGTTTCGATTTTATTTTTGCTGCGATAGCATACAACATATTCTCGCAGGTCGGCTGAAATGTACAATAGATCACTTTATGCCCTTTTTCCTCAAGATCTTCCCCGAGTTCTCTGTGCGGCGAAAGTCCGTTGATGAGAACGGCATGATCCCAAACATCTACAATTTCAGACTTAACGATACTTTTAATATCACCAAAATCCACCACCATCCCATTCTTAGGGTTTTCCAAATCATTAACAGGCTTTCCTTTCACTGTTACAAACAGCTTGTAGGAATGTCCGTGCATATTTTTACATTTCCCGTCGTAATTGTATAAAACGTGAGCGGTTTCGAATGTAAAAATTTTTGTAATACGTATCATAATGCAAAGATAAGGAATTTGGTTTGTTCCGTTCATGTTCTTTGAATACAAGAAAATGATCTTCATGAAAATAATGGCACTAACATACAATGTTACACAATAAAAAAGAGAGCAGCGATTGCTCTCTTTAAATTTAGTTGTTTTTAAGCTGATTATTTACACAGTCATATAAAAATTTAACTAATTGGTCTGACTGTAAATCTGAACTATAATTTATCTCTGGCATTTGTTTCATACATTTTGCATCAAATGAATTAAAAAGATTTTGTTTTCTTTCATCTGATATATCTAAGTTCCTTAAATGGTCTGCAATTTTATTTATAGCGTTTTGAATCTTTGATACATTACTATTGTATCTGTTCTGTTTAGTTGTCATTGCATTTCCTAAACCTGAAATATCCAATTGTTGCGGATCTCTGTACTGTGTAGGTTGTCTGTATTGGGAATAACCATACAGGGAAATACATGTAAAAGCCACTGTTAATAAAGTCTTTTTCATAAGATAGATTTTTATAAACCTACCGAACCCTAAGTAGAAGTTTTGATTTTAAATTAAGAAAGGCATGGGTTCGTAGTCTTATTTAATCTGTAGAGGCTCTGGTAAACCATGAGGTATAAATAAGCGAAACCCATGCCCATATAGAGCATGAGCATTCAACTTACTTATTCTACACCTCATTTTGAATTTACCAGATTCCTACAGGCAGAATAAAAGCTAATGCGTTCTTTTATTATATTTTAACTTCTACAAATATAGAGAAAATGTGTATATTTAGAAAAAAAATTAACTATGGAACAACCTCTTTTTATTTTCCATGAGGCTTATGAAAAGTACAGACTCAAGAATCATGTAATTGTTAATAACTATATATCTTTAATAAAAAAGGAAAGTGAAACATTAAGTAAAAATGATTTACTTGAATTAATTAAAATCAAAAAAGACAATCTCATAAAGGAGTTGCTTGATAGTTTTAATGTGTTTTATGATGAATGTTCCGAGAACATTACAAATGAAAGAGCAAAAGAAGCACAAAAAGAAAAACCATTATTATTTAAGAAATACATAAGGGATTTTATTAATGAAGACGAATATTATGTTTCCTTATTTGAAAAAGGAATTAATCATCTTTTGTAATAATTTCAGATACTTTATTAAAAATATTTTCAATCTTTTTATTCATATTTTCTTCTTCTTTAATTGAGCCAATTCTTAATTCAAGATCTTGATAATTTGTTAATTTTAATATCGTATTTAGACTATTTTTGATTTTAAGTACTTCATCAATAATTTGATGATCTATTTGATTTTTTTCTTATATATTATCTACTATTTTGTAAAATTTTAAATAATAAAGTCCCAATTAAGGGGCTTTATTTTGGTTGTATTTTAATCAATTGTTGGAGTAGCTTTTCAAATTCTACATTTACTTTTTTGAATATCCGTAATTTCACCTAAATTTAGTAAATTTGCGTATAGTCAATTGTTTAAGATGAATATATTTAGTTTTA
>NZ_MVAG01000123.1 GCF_002177115.1 Chryseobacterium mucoviscidosis
ACCGGCAACTCGAAACGTATCCTCACACTGCCGAGACTTGGTGAGTGATTCACGCGGATATTACCCGCGGCAATCTGCTGGTGACGGATCAGGGCATATCCATGATTGATTTTTGTTTATACGGTTATGGCTACTATCTCTTTGATGCCGGAGGTGCGGCTCTTATTTTCAATCGGGAGGAACGGGATGTCTTCCTATCGGGTTATACGGAGCAGACAGGACCACTGACGATGCGTGATATTCGGTTAATGGAA
>NZ_MVAG01000176.1 GCF_002177115.1 Chryseobacterium mucoviscidosis
CTACCCGACCCCCCTCCGCTCTATACACTTGTCTTTTTTCAATTTTAAACTAATTTATGTACTCAATTAACATTCCCGCTGACTATTATCTTGCGTTCTTTACTGTTGTCCTTCATCACGAAGATAATAATTTTTGAAAGCAATTCACAACCAACGTATTCAAATAATACAAATTAAGATAGTAGTCATTCCTAACCAAGATAATAAATTTTGAAAGCAATTCAAAAAAAAAAAAAGGGAGGCAGGGGTGGTGG
>NZ_MVAG01000098.1 GCF_002177115.1 Chryseobacterium mucoviscidosis
ATTTCTGCCCGGGGGTTTGTTTATTTCTGCGAGGTGCAGGGCAATTACATCATGCCGCCCATGCCACCCATGCCGCCCATACCGCCAGCAGCGCCTAAGTCAGCTGCATCGTTTTTCGGCAGGTCGGTAACCATGCACTCGGTGGTGATCATCAGGCCAGCCACAGAAGCCGCGTACTGCAGAGCAGAACGGGTTACTTTGGTTGGATCCAGGATACCCATATCGATCATGTTGCCGTATTCTTCAGTTGCTGC
>NZ_MVAG01000167.1 GCF_002177115.1 Chryseobacterium mucoviscidosis
CTTGGTCTTTGGTGAGTTGTAAATGGATTTGTTGCCACGCCATAAGATTTTTCCTACTTAAAGACAAATATTTATTTAACATAATGCTTAAATTTTTAATAAAATTTTAAAAATATGTTAAATTATTAAAAGCAATCATTTTAACAAAAAATTTAAAAGAAATTAGTAAAGGATTGTTAAAAAAAACCGCGACTTATGACGCATCTAAGGCTTGCCAAACATAAGTTGGTGCGATAAAAAAGATGGCAAAATA
>NZ_MVAG01000205.1 GCF_002177115.1 Chryseobacterium mucoviscidosis
GGGATATTAAAACTTCTGTAAAAAAGACCGACCAAGGAGGATGGTATCTTTTGGACGGAAGAAATATTAAAGCCCTTTCGCCGGTAAGTCAGGCAGCAGCAGCAAGTCTGGGATTTACGGACAATCTGCCAGATTCCAGAGACAGGGTTTTAAAATCCAGAGCCAATGGAGAAGTTTTAGGCGCAATAGGAGGCGAAAACCAATTCGGAATTCTGCAGTCTAACCTACCGAATAATACCCTTTCAGGACCGCT
>NZ_MVAG01000206.1 GCF_002177115.1 Chryseobacterium mucoviscidosis
CATTTGTATGGATGGGACTTTGGGTATTTTACTACAAAAAAACCCATAAGCATCATAAAGTGAATGAACATGAGCTTACGTATATTAATCAGGATAAGGAAGATGCTGCTGTTGAGGAAAATACGGTAACAACAGAAGAGCGAAAATTAACATTCAAAGAATTTTTAAGTTATAAACGGACCTGGGCATTTGCGTTTTGAAAGTTGATGACGGATGGTAGA
>NZ_MVAG01000208.1 GCF_002177115.1 Chryseobacterium mucoviscidosis
TCACTCCCGCAAGGGATTTTCAAACAGTGGCATACATATGAAAAAAACATTACTGGCAGCCGGTGCGGTACTGGCGCTCTCTTCGTCTTTTACTGTCAACGCAGCTGAAAACGACAAACCGCAGTATCTTTCCGACTGGTGGCACCAGAGCGTTAACGTTGTCGGAAGCTATCACACCCGTTTCGGACCGCAGCTCCGCAACGATACCTACCTTGAGTACGAAGCATTCGCTAAAAAAGACTGGTTCGACTT
>NZ_MVAG01000156.1 GCF_002177115.1 Chryseobacterium mucoviscidosis
ATGAAACATTAGAAAAACAGGTTAAAGAGCGTACATCTGCCCTGGAATTGATCAATCAAAAATTAATACAGGAGATAAAAGAGCGCAGTCAGGCTGAACAAGTATTACAAATTACGCGTAGTGAACTGGCAGAGTCCAGCAAACTGGCGGCGCTTGGACAGATGGCAACCGAAATTGCCCATGAACAAAATCAACCGTTAGCCGCCATTCACGCACTTACTGATAACGCGCGTACTATGCTAAAAAAAGAGA
>NZ_MVAG01000210.1 GCF_002177115.1 Chryseobacterium mucoviscidosis
TCAAGCGCAGGCAGATCGCAGGGCACAAGCTGGCACAAGAGCAGCGCAAGAAGCGCTTGGTTCAGCGGGTTTTGGACGATCCACGGCACTGGGAGAACGAGCGCAAGGCATACAGAACGAGCAGACAGAGTATCTGGAGACGCAGGTTATTCCGATGATCCTTCAAAATGAACGCGCCAAACAACAGCAAGTATATGACAATCTAGCTAATCTGCTGAATCCACTCATGCAACAACAAGGGTACACGGATCA
>NZ_MVAG01000211.1 GCF_002177115.1 Chryseobacterium mucoviscidosis
TTTCCTCAAAATTTTCCGTAAGATCAACGAAGGATTGAATCCTAAACAAAAGCTTGCTCTCCAGCTACTTGGAGGAGTGATTTTCTACCTCTTTTATGAGCGTGGTGGCGACATGCTTTCAGTCTTTGGCTACCAAGTACATCTGGGCATTTTCTATATTTTCTTTGCCCTTTTCTGGCTAGTTGGCTTTTCAAATGCGGTGAATCTGACGGACGGGATTGACGGCTTAGCAAGTATTTTAGTGGTGATTAG
>NZ_MVAG01000103.1 GCF_002177115.1 Chryseobacterium mucoviscidosis
GATATTTTGGAGAAAAGTTATTTGAAAGGCTGATTATTGCTAATATCACAGCTTTAGGTTAGAAAACGGATATTCAATAAAACTTAAATAAAAAGCTCCGAATTTACGTTCGGAGCTTTTTATTTAATAAGTCTGTTTAAACTTTTTATTAACCACAAAAGTCACAAAAGATGACAAATTTTTATTTAAAGCTGATCATTATAAATGAAAAAGTTCACAATAATTTTTTTAAAAATCTTTGATTTTTATTCTTTTGAGCGCTTTTATTATTATAGAAATTGGCTTTAAAATTGTCTTTTGTGGCTTTTGTGGTTAATTCTGAAATTAGTTTAAACAAATTTAATATATTCAACAGTCTTTTGTTATCATTAATGAGCATGACTGTGAAAAAGATGCATAACCAACGCCAATGAAACTCCTAAAATCACAAGCCCTATTTTTAGCCAGTCGATGTTATGGTTTTTATTGCTTTCAAAAATAATTACCGAAGAAATATGCAGGAAAATTCCTCCTACGATCGCCAGAAAGTAAGGCTGAAGATCGGGATTGAAATAATTTCCGAGCAGCATTCCCATTGGAGAAGCCAAAGCAAAAAGGGCAACAATAAGGAGCGAAGGATAAGAAGGATTGGATTTTGATTCATCTTTTCGGTTAAATAAAAATGCACCCAAAATAAACGATATCGGAAGATTATGAAAAACAATTCCCAAAAGATAAGGCGATAATTCCTGTTCTTCGTTCGCTAAAGGAATTCCTTCAATAAAAGCATGGATAAAAAGTCCCACCATTAAAGCAACAGGCAAAATATTATGTTCGCTGTGATGATGGAAATGCCCATGTTCGAAACCTTTGGTTAGAGCTTCAAGAATCATTTGCAGTAAAACTCCGGCAATCACGAAAATTCCAAGACTGTTTCCTGTTTCTGAGGTATAAACCTGCGGAAATACTTCATTCAGACAAATGGTAATCAGAAATCCGGCACTTAAAATCAACAGATTTTTTGCCAGTTTTTCTTTTTTACCGAAATGTTTTCCAAGAAATACACCTGTAATAACGCTTAACACCAGTAAAAGTACGGTAATCATTATCTTTTCTTGAATAAATTAATGCAACGCGGAGAAGTTTCTTTGTTGAAATCGTTAAGCTGGTAATCTCCCCAGATTTTTATTCTTTCGAAACCGCATTCAGTTGCATAGGAATTGATGGCGTCCAACGTATGAAGTTTTACTTTTTCGAAGAAATGATAAGGTCTTCCGTCTGCTTCAAATCGAATGTCTTTTACAATATGTCTTCCCTCAATTTTCTTTTTTATTTTAAACTCAATATCTCCGCGAATAATAATAGATTCCGGAACAATGCTTTTTCTTACATATTCCTCATTCAGATAATCCAGAACAAAATATCCGCCCGGTTTTAATACATTATAAACGGACTGAAATACTTTTTTGTCGTCATTTTCATTATCAAAATATCCGAAGCTTGTAAAAAGATTGAAAACAGCGTCCATCGGATCTGCATCAATCGGGTTTCTCATGTCGTGAACATCAAAAAGCAAGGTCTGATTCTCAAACTGCTTATCAAATTCTATACTCTGTCTGGAAAGATCAAGTCCCAAAACATCATACCCAAGCTTATTAAGAAAAACCGAATGTCTTCCCTTACCACAAGCCAGATCGATGATTTTTGAGTTCGGCGGAAGCTGCAGTTCTGCAGTAAGTTTTGTGATGAAATTTTCCGCTTCTGTATAGTCTCTGTTGCTGTACAGTACATGATAATAAGGGGTATCAAACCAAGATTCAAACCATTCCATTCTGCAAAAATAGTGTTTTTTGGGCGATTGTCTGTTGTTGCAAACCCATGGTTTTTGTAGTTGCAGTGATTTGTATAAACTATAAACTGACAACCAACCACTAAAATTGCTATTTTTGCAGAATGAATACAGAAAATATACAGATTCAGATAAAAACATTTTTCGGACTGGAGCAGATCTTGGCAGAAGAGATTAAAAAACTGGGCGGAAGGAATGTTGAGGTTAAAAACCGTGCGGTAAACTGTGAAGGAGATTTAGGCTTTTTATACAAGATCAATTACTCTGCGAGAACAGCTCTAAAAATTTTGGTTCCGATTCATGAATTTAAGGCTTTCAATCAGCACCAGTTTTACGACAGGCTTTTTAAATTCAATTGGGAAGAATTTATGGATGTGGATCAGTCTTTTGCAATTGATTCTACGGTAAATTCCGAAACATTTAAGCATTCTCAGTTTGTAACGCTGAAAATGAAAGATGCCATTGTGGATTATTTTCAGGAAAAATTCAAAAAGCGCCCGAATGTAGAAACTAAAAATCCGGATATTAAATTCCACCTTCATATCGACAGAGAATTGGTTACGATTTCTCTGGATTCTTCGGGAGATCCTTTATTTAAAAGAGGATATAGAAGAGAGCAGGGAGAAGCTCCGATTAATGAAGTTCTGGCAAGCGGAATGCTTCAACTGGCTGGTTGGGACGGAAAAGGTAATTTCCTTGATCCGATGTGCGGTTCGGGAACACTTTTAATAGAAGCGGCAATGTTTGCTTTGGATCTTCCGGCGCAGATTTTCAGAAGGAGATTTGCTTTCCAGAACTGGAAAAATTATGATGCGGATCTTTTTACCAAGATTAAAGAATTCAGAATCAACAGGGTGAAAGAATTTACCGGAAAGATCGTTGGCTACGATATTGATGCAAGAATGCTGAATGCGGCAAGAATGAACATCGAAGCAGCAGAAATGGAAGATGTAATTGAAGTGAAGAAACAGAATTTCTTTGATTCCAAAAAAGAACTTTTCCCTTTGTTAATGGTTTTCAATCCGCCTTACGACGAAAGAATTTCTATTAATGATGATGATTTTTACAAGAAAATAGGCGACACTTTCAAAACTCATTATCCGAATACATTGGCATGGCTGATTTCTTCTGATCTGGAAGCGGTGAAGAAAATCGGTCTTCGTCCGTCAAGAAAAATCAAGCTTTTCAACGGAAAACTGGAAACCAGATTTTTGCAGTATGAAATGTATGAGGGAACGAAGAAAGTTCATAAATTGGATGGAAAATAATATTAAAACCTTCCTTTTTACGGAAGGTTTTTTATTTTTGTCAAAAACTCAAACTATGAATTTCGATTTTCTAGACGTTTTTGGCGTTGTAATAGATGTTGTGGAATTATTAGGCAGCAATTCTTCAGATTCAAACTATAATGAAAAATCTAAAATAGAAAAAAAGACAAAATATTTAACGGAAAAAGTAAGTTCATTGTTTCTTTTTATTTCTGCAGTCCTACTTTTTGCTGTCTTCAAGGATCCGTTACCCTCTGAAAATTATGTTCAAACGTTGATTATTACTTTATTGATTGGTTTGGCGATATCTTTTTTGCTGTTTTTTATTCTGTATATTTTGGAAAAATACTATTTTAAAAATGTCTTTCAATGGCTGTTTTTTAGTTTTTCAGCAATTGTGATGATAATTTCAGCAGTTTTGTTTATCTATTATGATTTAGGAATATTTATATAATGTATGATCCCTTTTCAATGTTATAAACGATAGAATGATAATATGAATAAGTAAAATTATTGCAATTATAATCATGCTGGAGGATATTTCATCTTTAGCTTTTTTTTCTACGGTTTCCTTTACAGGTTTCAGGAAAACAAAATTGCCGACTTTTGTTTGTGTTGCAGATAAAAAATCGTCATAATCATAAGACATCATAGTAATGTATTCAAAGTTTTTAATCTTTTGAAAATCATATTGTTTTAAACTGTTTTCTGCCTGTTTCAGTAGTCTGTTGAATTCGAAATTTGTTTTCTTTTCATCTGTTTCAAAATCTAAATACTTTTTAAATGTTAAAGCATAATAAATATTTTTTTTCTCTGATCTAAATGGATAAAGAAATACGATCTGAATAATTTTTTTCGAACTCTTGAGTAATTTTACCTGCCTTTGAATAACCGGATTTTCTACAATTTTAAAATTTTTTATTCTTACACCGGAATTTTTCACAGTGTAGATTTCTTCAATATTATTTATTTCTTGAGTTTTTGCCCAAAAATTTGATACAATATTGCTGTAAAAAAGCAAACTCAAAAATAGGCAGGAATTTACCAAAGCAGTTACCGTATTTTTTCGTTTAGATGGAATATCAAAATGAGCAATCAGAAATTTCGTAATTAAAAGTGTTAATGCTGTAAGAATCAGTATTGTGATAATTAAAATATCTCTTTCAAATATTGGCGGAAAGCGACGGATATTGAAAAACCAGTATAGAGCTGAAATAATAGAAATATTAATGATTAATGCACAGATTAAAGTTATTACTGAATATTTAAATTCTCTAAAACCGCTCATCATATTTATGTTTAAAGATCAAAAATACTTAAAAATCAATTATTGAGGTGTAATGTTGCTATTTATCATCTAAAATAAGCGGTTAATTTCCAAAATCTTTTTGCTCATTCCTTCCCGAATAAGTAATTTTGAAAAATTTTCAGATTTGAAGCCTACCATTTCCATTATCGTTGCTATTTTTAACCGTAAAGACGAACTTTTTGAACTCCTGAATTCTCTTACTGCGCAGACAGACAAAGAGTTTGAGATCATTATCGTGGATGACGGCTCATTAATCGATTTAAAACCAACTATTTCAAAGTTCGAAAATTTTTTAACCATTAAATATTTTCGGAAAGATAATTCAGGACCCGGTTTATCCAGAAATTACGGGGCAAGAAGAGCCGAAAACGAATGGCTTGTTTTTGTAGACAGCGACGTGATTGTAGAGAACGATTACATCGAAAACATCAAAAAAGATATTCTTGAAATTCCCTGTGATGCTTTTGGCGGAGCAGATAAGGCGCATAAAGGTTTTAATTTAATGCAGAAAGCCATTTCTTATTCCATGACTTCTGTTTTTACGACCGGAGGAATCAGAGGAAGTAAAAAAGCGGTTTCAAAATTTCAGCCCAGAAGCTTTAATATGGGCGTAAAAAAAGAGGTTTTTGAAAAAGTAGGAGGTTTTTCAGAAATGAGAATAGGAGAGGATCCGGATCTTTCTATGACGCTTTGGGAAAATGGTTTTACGACTGCTTTTTTCGATGATATTGCAGTCTATCATAAACGCAGAGTAGATTTCGGAAAATTTTCAAAACAGGTGTATCAGTTTGGCTGTGCAAGACCTATTCTTAACCAAAGACATCCGAATTATGTGAAAATTTCGTTCGCATTTCCTACTTTATTTATGTTGGGCTACATCATGGGCTTTGTAGAATATTTCATTTTGGGAAAAGGCGTTATTCTTGCGTTCTACGGGCTATATACTTTTATGGTACTTTTCCATGCTTTGTGGGCGACCAAAAATATAAGCATTGCAGGAATGGCGGTAATTTCCACCTACATCCAGATGTTTTCTTACGGGTATGGCTTCTTAAAATCGTGGGTTTTACTGAATATTTTCAGGATGAAACCCGAAGATGCTTTCCCGAAACATTTTCATAAAGTTTGATTTTACCACTAAAATTTTTGATGCATTACTTTTTAGCGTAAATTTTTTGACGCAAAGATTTTTTAGCAAAGCTTTAATTTTAGTCAGCAAAGGTAAATACATTTGCTACCCAAAGCTTGAAAAATACGCTTCATCAAAGCAACTTGTTGATTCTTCTTTGCTCCCTTAAATAATGAGTATTTAAAATTAAACTTTGCGTTAAAAAAAACTATGATTTTCGATTACAGTAAATATTGCTCTGTAGGCGCGAAGCTTATCTAAAAAAAATAAAAGCTGTTGAATGAACAACAGCTTTTTTACAATAATTAGGATATGGAGATGGTTTCATGGCTGAGAACGCCTGTTTTGAGCATGCATTCTCTCATCTTTTCATACGTTCGTTCGATGTCGTGATCCAGACCTATTGAGAATCTGATCAGTCCATCGGAAATTCCCATCGCAGCACGTTCTTCCTCCGGGATTTCAGAAGAAGTGGAGCTTCCTGAGCATGAGAATAAAGTTTTATAAAAACCTAAACTTACCGCAAGATAACCTAAGTTTTCCTGCTGCATCAGTTCTATCAGTTCATTGGCTTTATCTGTGGTTCCCGCGTCTAAAGTCAGCAAACCACCGAATCCGTACTCTTTGTGCATCATCGTTTTCATCAGTTCGTGGTTTTTATGAGATTTTAATCCGGGATAAGAGACACGCAATCCGTCTTCTTCAAATCTTTGAGCAAGATACATTGCGTTATAACTGTGCTGTTTCATTCTGATGTGCAGCGTTCTGAGGTTTTTAAGAATACTTGCAGAACGAAGACTGTCCATCGTAGGTCCCAACAGCATACATGCTCCGTTATTCACGTTTTTCGTATCGTTAATGAACTCCTGAGTTCCACAGTACACTCCACCTACGGTATCGCTGCTTCCGTTGATAAATTTCGTTAAAGAATGGATCACGATATCTGCGCCCAAAAGCTTTGGCGAAATAGAGAGAGGAGAGAACGTATTGTCTACGATCAGTTTCAGATTATGTCTTTTACAGATTTCAGAGAGTTTTCTCAGGTCAGCAACTTCCAGAAGCGGATTGCTTACACTTTCACAATAGATGATTTTTGTGTTTTCAGTAATTGAGTTTTCAACAGATTCAAAATTATTGATGTCTACAAACGTCGTCTGAATATTAAATGGCGGAAGAAAATTTTTCATAAAAGCATACGTTCCGCCGTAAATTGTTCTGCTCGAAATAATATGATCTCCGCTTTTGCAGACCTGCATCAGAACCGAAGTAATCGCTCCCATTCCCGATGCGGTAACGTTTGCCGCTTCTGTATTTTCAAGTTTGGCTAAAGCCTGCGCAAGATACAGATTCATCGGAGAAGAATGTCTTGAATACAAATAGCATCCTTCTGCATTTCCTTCGAAAGTATCGAACATCGTTTTCGCAGAAAGAAAAGTATAAGTAGAACTGTCGGAAATCGATGGGTTTACTCCGCCAAATTCACCGAAATATTGCAAATCCTGTATTTCGTTGGCTGCGTTAAAGTCGTTCATATCGTTTAAGTTTTTATGCTATAAATATGAATAACCTTCAGAATTATTACAACAGAAATTTAAATTATCAGATTATAAATCTATCATATTTTTAAATGATAGAAAAAAAGTTTATTATATTTGAATTTAATAAACATTTAACTAAAATTTATCTATGAATTTTGATGAAACGGATAAAAAACTGCTCCTTTTTCTGCAGGAAGATTCCAAACAAACCACCAAAGAACTGTCTCATAAGTTAGGTTTGTCCGTTACGGCTGTTTATGAACGCATCCGGAAACTCGAAAATACGGGAGTGATTTCAAAATATGTTGCGATTCTGGACAGGCATAAAATCCAACGAAATTTCATTGTGCTTTGTCACATCAAACTCGCTCAGCACAAAAAAGAATACGTCCTTCAGTTCGAAAAAGAAGTGATGAATTTAGAAGAAGTAACCGAATGTTTTCACGTAAGCGGAGACTACGATTATATCTTAAAAATCGGCGTAAAAGATATGGAAGACTACCGCAATTTTATGCTCACAAAACTTACCACATTGCAGCATATTGCAAGTACACACAGCTCTTTCATGATCTCTGAGGTAAAAAATACAACGGCAATTGTTTTGTAGAGGAAAAAGTTTTTTTCAGGAGCTTTTTCCCGCTTTCCGCAGTCGCTATTTTCAGGGATTTGGGGTTGCGGCGGCTTAGCCGCCGCAACCCCAAATCCCTGAAAATGAGCTCAGACAAAGCTGCAATCGGGGCTAAACTGCGGTCTTAATTTCAATTGAAGACAATTAATTAAACCAGAACCCCATTCTTAGAAGCAATAGGATCAGGCAAATCCGTTTCTCCCGTCATTTGCAGAAGATCAATCTCAATCGTCCGGCAGATCGAAAGCATTGGAATATCAAACATCAGACCTTCAAAAGGATTTTCAGAATAATCTCCAACCAGCTCCATAATAATATAAATCCAGCCAATCGTAATACAGAACGGAATTGAGACCCATATTCCCCAGTCTCCCAATTTGGCAAATTCACTCACCAAACCTAACGGAAGAAGCATAATGAAAATGATATTAAAAATAAAAGCAGTACTTGCAAACTGTCTTGGCAAAGGAAACTTTTTTATTCTTTCCGCCTGTCCCTGCAATGTATAGAATTCATTGAGACAATCCTGCAATTGCTTTTGATTAAAATCAGAAATCGCACTCATATTTTTAAGCTCATTAACATCTTTCGACTGCTGAGCGATAAGGTAAGTCGCAAAATTTTTATACTGAGACTGCAATTCAGTTTCCTCTTCAGATAAATATTTATTCAGGAAAATTGGCGTTCTTCCGTAATCCGGAAAACCTGCTTTTATCAGTCGGTTACGCTTATGGTCTACATTTTTAAGCTGGTCTTCTTCCACTTTAATATGTTCCCATTCGGTAGGAATCAGGAGTTGTTCCCTTAACTGATACAGCCATGCAATATGACGGAAAACAATTTTTTTTCTGCGGTCTTCCAGATCAGATTTCCCCGCTTCTTCATTGGAAGTATGAAAAGCATATACCATCGATCCGAGCATTCTGCTGGAATTTACGATTCCGCCCCAAATTTTTCTTGCTTCCCATAATCTGTCGTAAGCCTGATTATTTTTAAAACCAACTAAAAACGCTTCCGCAGTACCAATCAATGCTACCGGAACCCAGGGAATAATCATCCAATCCCAATGAAAAAAATGAAAAAGCACAGCAATTAAAGTACACCAGATTGAAATCAGAATCACATGAAATCCTGATAAATTGAGAACCTGCCTGTAATTGACGTATTTTGTTGTAATCATATTTGTGCAATTTAATTTCGAATCAGCAAAAGACTAAGCAAAACAGATACCATATTTTTGAAACAGAATTTCAAAAACCTTTTGCTAACAATACATAAATATAAGAAATTAAGGCGCAAAAAAACCTCTAAAAAATTTAGAGGCTTACATTTTTATTTTAAACTGAATTAATATTTCAGCATTTCTTCAATTTTATTGGAAAGCTTTTCCGCATTCGGAAGCATTTCCTTTTCAAGTACCAAGTTAATAGGAACGGCAGGAACATCGAGAGAACCCATCGTTTCTACCGGTGCATCAAGATACTTAAAACAGTTTTTCGAAATTCTGTGTGCGAAAGCTTCCGCAAAAGAATTATTCAACTGCTCCTCTGTTAAAACGATACATTTTCCGTGCGCTTTTACTCTCTCAAAAACCAGTTCTTCATCCAGAGGAATTAAAGTTCTTAAATCAATCACCTCAACTCTTCCGTTGAAATTTTTCGCTGCTTCTTTTGCCCAGTAAACGCCCATTCCGTAAGTAACGATCAATAAAGTTCTTCCTTTTTCGGTTTCCTCTTTATCCGCTTCAATAATTACTTTTCCTTTTCCGAAAGGTAAAATATAATCTTCCGCAGGTTCTATGGTTTTTGCATCCTCCGTTCCCGGAACCTTGCTCCAGTACAACCCTTTATGTTCAAGCATTACCACCGGATTCGGATCGTAATAGGCAGCTTTTAATAAACCTTTGAAGTCTGCCGCGTTGCTCGGATAAGCAATTTTAATCCCTTTGATATTCGCTAAAATACTTTCAACACTTCCGCTGTGATAAGGACCGCCACCTCCGTAAGCTCCGATCGGAACACGGATGATATTGCTTACAGGGAATTTCCCCTGACTTAAATAACTCGATTTTGAAATCTCTGTAATTAACTGATTGATTCCCGGATAAATATAATCCGCAAACTGCACTTCAACAATCGGTTTTAATCCTACTGCACTCATTCCCGCTGTAGAACCGATAATATAAGCTTCCTGAATCGCGGTATTGAAAACCCTTTTGCTTCCGAATTTTTTTCCTAACGTTACCGTCTCACGGAAAACCCCGCCAATTCTTTCCCCAACATCCTGTCCGTATAACAAAGCTTCCGGATGTTTCCACATCAATTCCTGAATGGCATGAATCGCAGCATCTACCATTACAATTTTTTCTCCGCCTTCAGGTTCTCTGGTTCCAACTTCTTCCGTAATCGGAGTTGGCGCGAAAACATGATTCATTACACTTTCAGGCTTCGGATCTTCTGCATTTTTAGCCTTTTCAAAAGCTTCTTCAGCTTCAAGACGGGCCTTTTTCGTAATCTGTTTTAATAATTCTTCATCAACTCCGGATTCAATCAAATGATTTCTTAGAATATTTCCCGGATCCTTTGCTCTGTGTTTGGTTAAATCTTCCTCGTCTCTGTAAAACTCTCTTCGTACTCCGGATGTGTGGTGACCAATTAAAACTGTTTTTGCGCAAACCACTAAAGGTTTTCTTTCAGTTCTTACAAAATCCACCGCTTTTTTCATTACTTCAAAGCTTTCCACGAAATCAGTTCCGTCCACTCTCATTCTGCTTAAACCTGTAAAACCGGCTACAAAATCATAGGCATCACACGTCCTTGCTTCCTCCTTGGTTACGGAAATTCCCCACTCATTATCCTGAACAAGGAAAATAATCGGTAGCTGATGTAAAGCAGCAAACTGTAAAGCCTCACTTACTTCACCTTCCGTTACAGAATTATCTCCCAGACTGCAAACCACCACCGGATTGTTTTCAAAATCCTGCAATTCAAAATCCTGAATATATTTAATTCCCTGCGCAACTCCCGTTGTAGGAATGGTCTGCATTCCTGTCGCAGAACTCTGGTGAATAATTTTAGGTTTATTTTCGTCCCTGCTGGAAGGGTGAGAGTAGTAAGATCTACCTCCGGAAAAAGGATCGTCGGCCTTTGCTAGTAACTGAAGCATCAACTGATAAGGTTCAAAACCAATCCCGAGAAGTATACTTTCGTCCCGGTAATAAGGAGAAACCCAGTCTTCTTTTTTTAACTGATAAGCTGTTGCCAATTGAATGGCTTCATGACCTCTTGATGTACTATGAACATATTTACAGACATTTCTGTTTTCTTCATAAATATCCGCCATTGCTTTGGCAAGCATCATATGGTTATAAGCCTTGAGTAATATATCTTGAGAAACCTTTTCGTGAAGTGTATTTTCCATAGAAAGCAAAGATAAACAAAAAAACAAAACACTAACAAGCGTTAGTGTTTTGAAGATTTTTTATTATTGAAATAACATCGTGGTTATTCTTTAATTACTTTTTTAGAAACAGTATCCTTGTCTGTTTTAACCTCAATGATATATATTCCTTTGATGTAAGAAGTCAGATCAATGCTTTCTTCCTCATTTTTAATGGTTCCACTCTTAAGTTTTTTCCCGGAAAGATCGTATACATTATATGTTGATCTCTTAGGAGACTTTATTACTTTTACATAATCTTTTGTAAGAGTCGGAGCTATTATTATTCCATTATCTTTTATAATATCGCTTGTTGATAATGAGGACTGTGTTTGTCCTGTTACCATGATGGAATAGTTCTGTGGAGCCGCAACTCCCGAATCATTAACTAGTGTTCCTTTATTTGTAATCTCAATTTTGTAGCTTCTGCCAGAAATAGGATTGTCTATTACAACCTGCTCAACATTATCAACAGTATTATCTGCTTTTGTTGCAGGGGTCAAAGGACTGTTAGCATCAAGTTTCCACGGATAATACACCGTATTGGTAGTAAGATCTATAATTCTCAGATCAAGATCGTTAATCAGTTTAGATGTTCTGTTATTGAAAACATCAGATACAAATTGGTAATTAGGAGTATATTTAGGGTCGATCCAGCTGATGGTAACCTTTAAGGGTTCGCTTCCGGTTGCAGTAAGTGTTTTACTATTTTTAACTCCGCTGTTCAGCGTTTCATCTGCAAAGAAAACAGTATTGTTAGATTTGCCTACCAATAATTCCGCTCCTTTTTTAGCATTAATAAAGCCCCATCCGAACCATGGATCAGGTCCGATATTTCCGGCCTCAGATGCAGAATGAATGGTAAGTACTTTTGCTGAAGCCGCGTTTAGTAAAGCGTTATTGAATAATTGTTTATATATCTGAGTCCATAGTCCGATAATTCCCGTTACAATAGGGGCGGAAAATGATGTGCCGCTTCCTGCTGCCCATGTGTTACTACCGGTTGCGGATGTGGCTGCATATAAAACATCTGTTCCAACTGTGGAGATATCCGGTTTTATTCCGCCGTCATCTCTTGGACCAGCACTGCTATAGTCGGAATGTACAACATCAGTTGCGCTTGTGTATCGGAAATTATTGGTACTAATTATATCTGTAGCACCTACTACAATAATATTTTTTGCCAAAGATCCTGTTCCTATGCAATCATATCCTTGAGAACAATTGTTAGGCGGGATTGTATCACTGGAACTGAATGCTAATGGACCGCTTGAGGAGGAATAATATTTTGGAATGGCTGAGGAAGCACTACCTGGTCCCATATTAAAATAGTTCCCCGAGGATTTTACAATTATAAGAGAAGGGTTATTGTTTACCAGCATATCATAATTATAATCATTGGTATTATAAGTACCCTGAAGATCATAGAATGTATTTCCTGCTTTAGAACCATTGTAAACATAAGAACTGATATTGCCATTATTATCGTAATTTTCTGTCCATCCTGAATTTACCCCATATGAGTGGTTAGAAATGTTAGGTTGAGAAACCAATATTTTTTGAAAAACATTGCTTGTTGAAGTATCACCGGGTAAAGTGGTTGTACTAAACATATAGCTATCCATTGTTGAATTTACAGCAACTCCCTTAGTATTCCCTACAGCAACACCTCCGCTGGACAAATTAACACTTTTCCCGCCGATGAAACTTCCTACGCCTGTAGAATGGTCAGAATAGCTTTGTGTGCTGGCCTCTTTATTGGTAATTCTTCCTGTTGCATTATTGAAAGCTGTATGAGATTCGTATATTCTTCCGCCGTCAAATACTGTATACTTTATATTTTCTCCGTTAAAAGCACCAGTAAGGCCAGCAACTCCTCCAGACAAATTCAACTGGTCGGAATTGGAATTCATTAATTGTCTTGTATCCTGTTCCTGCAAAAAAAAAGGAATATCAAAGTTAAATCCTCCAAGATGGGATTTTAAAGAATCAATTTTTTCCTTCGTTTTTGCGTCAGGATTTTTCCCATATACCCTTTCAGCATAGGCATCGAACTTTTTTTCGTTCTCAACTTTTTGCTGTTCAAATTCTCTTTTTAAATTGTCATTGTTTTTTTGCGCATACGTTGAAAGATAAAGCAACGTACTAATCAAGATTAGATTTCTCTTCATGCCACTTAATGATTACAAATAATTAGTTGACAAATATATGTAAAACTCATTAAGTCACATAATTAATTGATAATATTTTGTATGATTATGTATAATTTTAATGAATCTTAAAATTATATAATAAATATGTTTTTTTTCTTTTTAAATGTAAATAGCCTGAAAATACAAACTCTCTTAAAATGGCTCTAAAACACACACTCCTTCAAAAAAATAAAGTAACTTTACATTCTCTTTTTAATAAAAGCTAGAAAAATTACATGTATTTAGTTTTTGACACAGAAACCACAGGTTTACCGAAGAATTTCAACGCTCCGCTTTCAGATTCAGATAACTGGCCAAGAATGGTGCAGATTGCGTGGCAGTTGCATGAAGATGACGGAACATTAATTGAAAATCAGGATTATATTATAAAACCGGAAGGGTATGATATTCCCTTCAATGCCGCGAGAATTCACGGGATCACTACAAAAATCGCCAATGACGAAGGTCGTGATCTCGAAGAAATTTTAAATGAATTTTCTAAAGTTTTAGAAAAAGTAAGAGTGGTCTCCGGACACAATGTTGAGTTTGATTATAATATTGTGGGAGCCGAATTTTACCGTAAAAATATTAAAGACAACCTTCAGGAAAAGCCGAAAGCCGATACGATGATTCTGGGAACAGATTTCTGTCAGTTGGGAGGCGGAAAAGGAGGAAGATACAAAGCTCCGAAGCTGGAAGAACTTTACGAAAAATTATACGGTCATAAATTTGATGAAGCCCATAACGCAGCAGCCGACGTAAATGCCACGGCTCAGGTTTTCTTCGAAATGATGAGAATCGGGGTCATTCCTGCGGAAGTTTTAAAAGTTTCCGAAGACCAGCTTGCGTATTTTAAAACGCTGTATCCTGATCCGATAAAGCCCTTTAATATTGTTATCAGAAGGCAGGTTGCGGATTTTCACAACAAGAAAAAACAGCAGGATATAGGAAGTATTGAAGAGATCGATCTCGGAAAATATTTCAACTTTGATAACCACAGTGTTTTCTCTACTTTAACGGCTACCACAAGCATTAACGATTTAATTAAAAAAGCAACTGATGATAATTTCCCCGCCGTCGGAATGGTGGATCTGGGAAATATGATGGGAGCTTTCAAATTTGTTTCTGCGGTAGAAGGCGCAAACGGCGACCGTGCAAAAAAGCATAAAGAATACCTCGCTAAAAAACAGGAAGCGGAAGAAAAAGGCGAAGAATTTAATGAGCCGGAACCGGTTTCAGAACCTCTGATTCCTGTGGTGGGATGTGAATTTTATATTTCAGACCGTTATGAGCAGAAGCAGTTTACCAAAGATGATCCCGACCGAAGAACGCAGGTTGTTTTACTGGCAAAAGATTTTAACGGCTATAAAAATTTAGCCAAACTATCCAGTATCGGATTTCTTAAAGGATTTTATTTTGGAGTTCCGAGGATCAGCAGGGAATTGATTGCCGAATATAAAGAAGGGGTTATTGCCCTAACTTCGGGAATTCACGGGGATATTCCGGATGCCATTTTAAATACGGGTGAACAGAAAGGGGAGGAGCTTTTCAGATGGTGGAAAGATACTTTCGGAGACGATTTTTATGTCCAGATCCAGAACCATAAACTGCCCGAAGAAGAGCATTTAAATGACGTATTATTGCATTTTGCCGATAAATATAATGTTAAAATTTTAGCGCAGAATGAAACGTTCTACACCAATAAAGACGATTCTAATATTCAGGATATTGTAAGCTGCATCAAAGATGGAGAAAAGCTTTCAACACCTGTAGGAAAAGGTTTTGGAAAAAGAAGAGGACTTGCAACCGGAGAATATTACATGAAAACGGCGGATGAAATCAAGGAAGCGTTTTTAACGTATCCGGATGCATTCGAAGCGTATGAAGAATTTTTCGCAAAGTTCAAGCCTTATACTTTAAAAAGAGACGTTCTTCTACCTAAATTCGATATTCCGGAAGAATTTATTCATCCCGAAGATGATGTCGATGGCGGAAAACGCGGGGAGATGGCTTATCTTACCTATTTAACGTACGAAGGGGCAAAAAGAAGATATGTAGAAACCGGAATTACAGATGAGATAAAAGAACGTCTGGATTTCGAACTGGAAGTTATTGCCAATACAGGATATCCCGGTTACTTCCTGATTGTTCAGGATTTCTGTAACGAAGCCCGTAAAATGGGCGTTTGGGTAGGTCCCGGTCGTGGTTCTGCGGCAGGTTCTGCAGTAGCGTACTGTATCGGAATTACGAATGTTGACCCCATTAAATATGATCTCCTTTTCGAGAGATTCCTGAATCCGGAAAGAGTTTCCATGCCCGATATCGATATCGACTTTGATGATGAAGGACGAGATAAAATCATCAAATGGGTGGTTGATAAATACGGAAAAACACAGGTTGCCCAGATTATTACCTACTCGGTTTTAGGAGGGAAATCTGCGATTAAAGATGCGGGAAGGGTTTTGGATGTTCCGATTCCGGACACGAATAATATTGCTAAATTAATTCCTTCCACACCGGGAATGAATATTGCGAAAGCTTTAGCAAAATACGATAAATTAAAACCTGAAGAACAACAGCTTGTTGACGAAATGCGTTACGTTCTCGACAGTCCGAATGATGCACGTCACGGAGTTTTGGCAAGTGCGAAAAAAATGGAAGGCTGCATCAGAAATACAGGGATTCACGCTTGTGGGGTTATCATTACGCCGGAAGACGTCAGTAATCTGGTTCCGGTAACCATTGCGGCAAAAGATGCCGATATTCTGGTTTCGCAGTTTGATAACTCGGTGGCGGAAAGTGCAGGGCTTCTGAAAATGGACTTTTTAGGGCTGAGAACTTTAACCATTATTAAAGATGCTTTAAAACTTGTAAAAGCAAGGCATGGAGTGGATATCGATCCCGATCTCATTCCGCTTGATGATGCAAAAACCTATCAGTTATTTAAAGAAGGAAGAACGGTCGGAATTTTCCAGTATGAAAGTCCCGGAATGCAAAAGTACATGAGAGAGCTGAAACCTACGGTTTTTGCCGACCTTATTGCCATGAATGCATTGTACCGTCCCGGTCCGATAAAATACATCCCGAATTTTATCAACAGGAAACACGGAATTGAAGAAATCGTCTACGATTTACCAGAAACAGAGGAATATTTAAAAGAAACCTACGGAATTACCGTATACCAGGAACAGGTAATGCTTTTATCCCAGAAACTGGCAAATTTCACGAAAGGGGAAGCAGATACGCTGAGAAAAGCTATGGGTAAAAAGCAGATCGACGTTCTTAATAAAATGTACCCGAAATTCATCGAAGGCGGAAGAAAAAATAACCTCAACGAAGAACGTTTAGAGAAAATCTGGAACGACTGGAAAGCCTTTGCAGAATATGCCTTCAACAAGTCTCACTCTACGTGTTATGCATTTATTGCGTATCAGACTGCTTATTTAAAAGCCAATTATCCGGCAGAATATATGGCGAGTGTGATGAGTAACAACATTAACAACACCGATTCCATCACCATGTTCATGGAAGACTGTAAAAGTATGGGTGTTGATGTTTTGGGACCGGATGTGAACGAATCTCAGTATAAATTCTCGGTAAACGAAAAAGGACAGATCCGTTTTGGTCTGGGAGCCATTAAAGGAATTGGTGAAGGTCCGAGTGAAGCCATTACAAGAGAAAGACAGAACGGAAGATTTAAAAATATTTATGATTTCTTCGAAAGAATTCTGCCTTCACAAATGAACAAAAGAGTGGCGGAAAGTTTGGTTTTGGCAGGAGCTTTTGATGAACTCGACAATTTCCACAGAGGTCAGTATTTTGATATTGATATGGCGGGAAGAACCAATCTGGAAAGACTGATCCGTTACGGACAAAGCTTTCAGGAAAGTAAAAATGAAATGGAACATTCTCTTTTTGCAGATTTTGCAGAGGAAGTTCAGATCGAGCAGCCCAAGCTGCCTCCGTGTCCCGAATGGCCGAATATGCATAAGCTGAATAAAGAAAAAGAAACCATCGGATTCTATCTTTCTGCGCATCCTTTAGATGAATTTAAATACCAGTTCCAGTTTATACAGGGAAGCCTTTCCAAAAAATCTGTTCTGGAAAAAGAAGATGAATCGAAAATTGTAATTGATGAGGTTCCGATTTTAGAGCAGGACGTTCCGGAAGATGTATCTGAACTTGCGGAAATTGTTTCCGATGATGTGATTGAGGGTGAAGAAGAGGAACTTATTGAAGAAGTTACTAAAAAAGCAGAACCAAAAGGTGTTTTCCATTTCCTGAATCTGGATGAGGTAGATGCTTATAAAGAACAGGCTTTTGCCAATAAGCAAGAAGAATTATTCGAAGAGAAGAAAAAAGACTGGAAAACCTTACAGAAGGAAAGAGAAAACGGCGGTGGCGGAAAAGAATATACTGTTGCCGGTCTGATTACCGAATATGTGGTAAAAGATGGCTTCAGAAGCGGAGAAAAAGTGGCTTTTGTAACGCTGGAAGACTATTCCGGTTCTTATTCTTTCCGACTGGGAGATCGTGATTATATGAAACTGAAAGAAAAACTGGAAGTTCAGCGGTTTGTAATTTTTAAGATTAAATTTGCTCAGGTAAAAGACGGAAGGGTTTTTGTGAATGTTACGGATGTTATTGAGCTTCAGGAAGCTTTTGAAAGATTTGCAAAAAGTATTTCTTTGGTGATGGATGTGATGGATTTCCGACCGGAAGATCTGAATTTTTTCAGAAAAGTTTTAGAAAGAAATCAGGGAAATCAGAAGCTGAAATTTTATCTCAAAAATGTGGAAGAAGATTCGAAGGTAGAACATCTCGAAGTACAGTCTATGAAGCATTCTGTAAATCTCAGCGGTGAACTGATTAAAGAAATTCAGCTTTTAAATAAATATGAATTTTATCTGAATTAAGTTTAAAACTCCGTGATATAAATTTAAAGTGGCTAAGAATCTATTGATCAGATTTTTAGCCATTTTTATTTTGGTGATCTTTTAAATTCATAACATAAATCCACTTTAAAATCCCACTTTTTATTTCTCTGTTAAAATCAAATGAATGTTTAATTTTTATTAAAATATTTTAGCTTTTTAACATTAAATAATGATGAATTTCTGAATTTTAATAGGTTTAATGAATAATTTTTATATTTTTACCGCCCTTAATTTTATTGATATATGAAAAAAATTCTACTCACGTGTCTTCTTGCCTTGGGATCGGCAACGTTTGCACAGGTGGGACCGCCTCAGGCAACCAATCCGAATACCAATAACGGCTACGGATTTACGCAGACTACAGGAACCTACACACCGCTTTCTGCCTCCAGAACAGTTTGGCAGTCGGGAGCCACCTTAGGAACGGATGCTGTTTCTGCAGCAATTAGTTTACCGTCAGCTTTTAAATTCAATGGTAAATCTTATAATGCTGTTTACCTTAGCAATAATGGTTTTGTAACCCTTGGAACACCAGCTTTGGCGGCCACTTACACAGGGCTTTCTACAGATACCACGACTCCTTACGAAGGTGCATTTGCCGGTTTTGCAGTCAATCTTAAAAATGCCAATACTACAACTTCTGAAATTTCCTACGAAACAGTTGGTTCTAAATTTATAGTCCAGTTTAAAGATCTTCAGGGAAGTACAGCATCTGCTGCGCAGCTTCTTAATTTTCAGATTCAGTTTGATTTAACTTCTAATAACGTAAGCATTGTCTACGGAAATTGTGTTTCCGGTACTGCAGTATTAACGGGACAGGTCGGAATAAGAGGATCGGAAGCTTCCGATACCAACAACAGAGTAGGAACAGACTGGACGGCAACTTCCATAGGAACCGGCAGTACAGATTCGGTTACTTTAGGAACTACCAATTCTACAACTGTACCTGCTTCCGGTCTTACATTTACTTATTCTCCGGGAACATGGATTGCAGCTCCTGTAAATTATGCTTCTATTCCTTTTACCGAAAGTTTCAGTACGTGGGAAAACGGAAATTCAATTGGAGATCTTCCTAATGCCGGTTATTGGAGAACCTGGCCTTCAAGAGGAGATAATTCATGGAGAGCAAGTGACATTACAGTAAGTGGTTACGCAAGTACAACAGGATGGACAAGTTTAGGCGGAAACGTTGCTGTTGCAGCACCGGGTGTAGCTCCGGCAGCAAGATTCCATTCGTACAATACGATCAATGCTTCAGGATACATGGATTTGTATATTAATTTATCCTCAGGAACAGGATCGAGGCTTTTGTCTTACGATTATCAGAATACTTCAGGAACTGATGTTTTAAAAGTTTTGGTTTCTACGGATGGCGGAAACACTTTCAATCAGGTGGGTTCTACTCAGGGGATTTCTGCTTCATGGGCTACCAAATATGCAGATTTGGGAACGAGCAGTCCGACCGCGATTGTAAGATTTATGGCTACAGGAGACAATGGAAGCAACGATATTTATATTGATAATGTAAATATTTCTGTCATTCCTTGTATGTTCCCGGATTCTGTAACTCCCGGAACAACTACGTCTACAACAGCTCCGGTAAACTGGGCGATGGCAAATCCTGCACCTGCATTTGATATTTATTACAGTACGACCAATACAGCACCTACTGCTGCAACAACGCCCAATGTTGTGGGAGCAACAGGTTTAACGTATACAATAACCAATTTAACGCCGAGTACAACTTATTATGTTTGGGTAAGATCTCGTTGTTCTGCTTCAGAGCAGAGTTCTTGGGTTTCAGGATCTTCTTTTACGACGAAAACCTTCTGTCCTACAGTTTCTGCGCCTTCTTCGGCGGCAACAGGAGTTTCCGTAACGCCTGCATTTACATGGACGGCAAATCCGGAAGCTACAGGATACAGATTATCTGTGGGAACAACTTCAGGAGGAACAGATGTTTTAAATAATTTGAATGTTGGAAATGTATCGACATATACTTTACCGACAGAATTAACTTATAACACAAAGTATTATTATACGGTTAATGCCTATAATGCTACGATTTCATCAACAGGATGTTCGGAAAGAACATTTACTACACTTTCTATCTGTCCTGCACAGTCTGCGCCTGCAGCATCTGCTATTAATGTTCCGCTTACGCCTACCTTTACATGGACGGCTTCTTCCTCGTCTGCAGTTACAGGCTACAAGCTGAGAATAGGAACAACGCCGGGCGGAAATGATGTGCTTAATAATTTTGATGTAGGAAATGTAACTACATACACATTGCCAACTTCTCTCAATTACAGTACGGTATATTATTGGTCTGTAGGAGCATATACGGCAACTCAAAGCTCTTTAAACTGTACAGAGAGAAGCTTTACAACTGTTTGCCCGGCTGTAACCTCTCTTCCTGTGTCTGAAAATTTCGATACTACAGCTACGGGAAGCAGCAGCAATACAAATGCGCCTACCTGCTGGAGATATTTAGAACCGTCGTCTTGGGCGGGATATGGCTATGTAAATACATCGTATAATTCTTCTGCTCCAAATGGCTACTATTTATATAATGATACAGCTACTACAGCAGGAGGAATGTTGGTTTCACCACAAATTACACCCCTTTCAAACGGAGCAAACAGGGTTCGTTTCATGGCTGCGGGAGGATCTTCAGGCTACACGCTTCAGGTGGGAACGTTAAGCAATCCTGCTGATGCTTCTACTTTTACACAGATCAGTGCGGTTACTTTAACATCAACTATGGCTCAGTATACGGTAAATATTCCGGCGGGAACAGATCAGTATCTTGCGTTTAGACACGGTGTAGGAGGAACTTACAGAGGTATCGGAATTGATGATATTAATATTCAGCCTATTCCAAGCTGCGATAATCCGACATTAATTACCGTAGCATCCACTTCAGCTAACGGAGCTGCGATTAGCTGGACGGCACCTTCTTCTACGGTTGGAGTAGGGTATGATGTCTATTACAGCACCACCAATACAGCACCGACAGCAACAACTGTTTTAAATGCTTCAAATTCTGTAAGTACAAGTGGAACGGGTACAACTGCTAACCTGACGGGATTAACCAGTGATACATTCTACTATGTTTGGGCAAGAGCTAAATGCAGCGCAACAGACAACAGTGCGTGGGAAGGCGGAACAAGATTCTATACAAGTAATTACTGTACTCCGGTAACTTCCAATCAGAATTCATGGATCAGCTCATTTACATCCACTACTGCCAATACCAATATGGCGTACAGTTCTGCAACGGCAAACAGTGCAGCAACTTTTGGATATAAAAATCTGATGAGCTCAAATAATATTTCCATTACAAAATCTGCGTCTAATACGGTTATTCCTATTTCTATAACTGCGGGAGGTCCTACGGTTGGGGTTGCTGTATGGGTAGATTTAAATCAGAATAATGTTTTTGATGCTTCCGAAAAACTGTTTGCAACAACAAATTATACTACAACCACAAGCGGTGCAACACTTACCATCCCTGCAAATACATCTGTAGGAACTTACAGAATGAGGGTTTTGATCAATTACAACAACAGTGCACCAACGGATCCTTGTTTAGGTTTCTCAAGGGGAGAAATTATTGATTATTCATTCATTGTAACCGCTCCGCTTGCCACAAACGAATTATCCGGTACGAAGGACGAAATTAAAGTATATCCGAATCCTTTTACGGATATTTTGAATGTATCTGATATTTCTGATGTGAAAGCCGTTTATGTGACGGATATTGCAGGAAGGTTAATTAAAACCATTGCTAATCCTGAATCATCGGTTAATCTAAATGAATTAAAGCAGGGAATGTATTTAATTACTTTAGATATGAAGGATGGATCTAAAAAGACTTTCAAAGCAATTAAAAAGTAAATTTTATTAACCATACTCAAAGCATGAATTATAGAGGCTGTCCCAATGGATAGCCTCTGTTTTTTGATAAATGTTTCATGAAAATTCTCTACTATGAAAACCTTATCGCAGCTCAAATTTTGAAGTTGCCTAAAATTTTTTTCGTAAAATATACCTGAACAGAAAAACGCTTTCAATTTTTTTATAAATTAGCCCTTTAAAATTTTAAAATAACACAATGATTACAACCGCCAATCTGGAAAAATACCGTAACGGAGATTTTCTGCAATTCGTGAACAATGTACTGGAACTTTTGCCTCAAACTACTGCCGACCAATTAAATATTGGCAGCCAAAGAACAATTTTGCAAACAGCGGCACAAAGTTTTAATAATGCTTATCTGCCTTATACGGGAAGCGATATTACACCGGAAATTCAGGCTTTGGATGCGCAGAGAGACAACGCTGTTATCGGGATCAAGATGATTTTGGAAGCATGGCAGTACCATTTCGATCCGGAGACCAAGAACAATGCCTTTGCACTTTTAGATATCCTTAACCGTTTTGGGGATCGTATCTATAAGCTTCGGTATCAGTTGGAAACTGCCACTATTAACAGCATCGTGGCAGAATGGGAAGAAAAGCACAGCGATAAAATCTCCCAGCTTCAACTTGCTGACTGGGTAAACGAGCTGAAAACTTCTAACCAGAATTTTAACAACAAGTATATTGCCCGTACCGTACAGCTTTCGGAAGTAGAAACAGGTGTATTAGCTACTGCCAGAACAGCATCTACGGAAGCTTACCGAACGCTGAAACAGCATATAGAAGCTCACGCCCTGCTTACCCCGAATGCAGAATACGATCAGTTAATGGCAAAGCTCAGCAGTCTGGTAAACCAATATAATCTTGCCGTTACCAAATACAGCAGTACGGAAGAAAGCGGGGGAGAAGATCAGAAACCTGAATCTCCGGAAACGCCTTCCTAGAGCCACCGCCGAAGGGAGGGAGGTGTCGGGAACAGCCGAAACCGTCCCGCCTAAGGGAGCAGACTTTCGGAACCCGCCGGATGTATTCCGCCAAAAGGAAAACGCCTTCGGGGAGTTCCGAAATCGTTTCGCCCAAAGGAATGTGTTTTCGGGAGCATCCGAAGATAAAATGCCTGAGGGAATGTATTGCGGTAAAAATGATGAGGGAAAATCAAGATGTACAATTGTGCGACTTAATTCTATTTATATAAATAACGCTAATGTATACTATTTATATAGACTGTCTCAAAGGGGCAGTCTATATTTTTTTATGTTAAGTTTTATATTATTGTAAATCAATTATTTGGGAGTAATTTTTAACTGTTTGATATACAGTTTCTTATGGGTTGTTATTTAATTATGATAAGTTTAATTATTCAAATGATTGTTTAATAATAATGTATTTTATTGGATGTTTTGTTGTCAAATATTAATTATTTATAAAATTTTAGTTAATTTAAATTAATTTATTATAATTTTATATTTCCTAATTTTAATTTAACTATTTATGAACAAAACCTATCTTTGGCTTTTGTTGATCTGCAGTCCCGCAGCAATAAAAGCACAGACCACGTATTATTCGAAGGCTTCTGCAACGGATTTTACAAATGTGGCTTCATGGGGAACCAATACTGACGGAACGGGAACGTCGCCCGGTTCCATTAGTAACGCAGATAATTTTGTAATACAAAATTCATCGGCAATGACGCTTCCCGGAAATGCATCTGTAAGGCAGCTTACCATAAACTCCGGAAGTTTAACAGTGGCTGCAAATACCCTTACAGTGAGTATTGCAAACGCAAATAATTCAAATCTTACCGTCAGTGGAGGAACCTTAACTGTTTCTGGTGGTAATGTGTTGATTAACGGCTATTTAAATTACACGTCTGGTAATTTTAATCAAAGTGGAGGTACAATAACCATTGATCCTAATAATGCAGGAGCTACCGCTACAAGTACTACAAGTAGCCAATATACATTAAATATTACTTCTTCCAATGGAGTAAATTGGACAGGTGGTACTTTGGTTTTAGTAGACCCGCCTGCTTCAACCTCATCTTCGCATTACTCGATTTATTATAACACGTCTGTTTCTTCAGAGGTTTCTTTAAATCATACTTTAAAATTTGGAGATGGCGTTTCAACAGATGCGGGAGGAAATGCAATAGGATTTTACGTATACAATTATGTAGGTGCCGGAAAACTAAATTTTGGCAATGTTGAAATAAATAATCCTTCTGGTACAAACAGAATCGTAAAAGAATATTCATGGAGTAATGGTATAAAGGGGAACTTAACGATTACGGCCGGAGAATTAGACCAGAATTCAATAGCGTTAACCGTTGGTGGTAACTTAGTTAATAATGGGATCCATACAGCAAGTTCCACATTGACATTTGCAATGCCTTCAGGGACATCAAGTGTTGCTAATACAGTTGCTCAAAACATATCAGGAACGGGTGTTTTTAGAAATTCAGCAACAACTTCTACAGCTAATTTTGCAAGTATAACTGTTAATAACTCAAGTGCAGGCGGTGTTACTTTTGCAAATGCCAATTCTTTATTAAGTGGCGCAAATACAGGTACTGTTTCAGGTACATTAACTTTTACAAATGGGGTGGTAAATACGGGTTCTAATACTTTTATATTAGGTGTAAGTGGTACAACTGTTGGTTCACTTTCGTATACTGCAGGAGGATTCAGTTCCGGTTCTACATTCAGCAGATGGTATGGAACAGCAGGATCGGGAACTACTATAGCTGCATCTACAATTCCAACTTCAGGAGCAGGTACTTATCCTTTTGTAATGGGAAATCCTGTAACGGGACTTTCGGTTGATCATTTTCACAGAGCAACCGCAGCTTTAACTACGGCAGGTCAAATGGCGGTTAAGTTTAATGGTGCTGCAGGTAACTCTGCAATAACTCCGTTAACCGAAGGTTCTTTAACATACGACAGACAAACGAATGCGAACTGGGTAGTAACCACTTCCGGAGGATACGCATCTTCTGCTACGCATACTATTGCGATTCAAGGCCAGGGAACATTTACGGCTACTACTCCAAATGTTACGATATTAAATAATGGAGCTTTGGCGGGCACAGCGCAGGCAGGTACAAATCAGCCTATGGGACAGAGAGCTGCGGTTCCGGCGGCAAACATAGCAGCAACATATACATTAGCTTCTGTTACATCTGAAGCACCTATAGAGTCAGCACAATCTGGTCCTTGGGAAAGTACAACTACTTGGGTAGGAGGTGTCGTACCTTCATGTAATAATGCAGCTATTCTTTCAGGACATACGGTAACGGTATCATCTGCTACAACTGCAAATCCAAGTAACGTTATCATTAATCCAGGAGGAACATTAGGAGTAACGGGCGGTTCTATAACAGTAGGTTGTACTAATAAAAATAACTACATTAACAACAATGGCACTTTATCGGTTTCCGGAGGAACATTAGCAGTAAATGGTAATATTAACAATGCTTCCGGTTCTACTTTTGCTCAAAGTGGAGGAAATATTAATGTAGATGGAAACGATGCAGGCGCCACAGCAACAAGTGTAGCTTCTGGTACTAATATAGTAAATATAGCTACCGGAAACGTTACGCTTACCGGTGGAACGCTTACCGTAACAGATCCTCATGCGGCTAACAGTACTACTTCATACGCATTCTCTTATACGGGAGGAACCGCGATTGATAATACAGCGGGATGGACTCTGAAGTTTGGTGACGGATCTTCTGCTGACGCTGGAGGAACTGCTGCAACGGCTTCAACAGTTGGTGGATTTATCTGGAACAATGCAGGAAGTAAAATCTATTTTGATAATGTAATAATAGACGGAGCTTCGGGTACAAACAGATATGTATCAAATTCCTCCACAATCGGTATTAATACATTAACCATTAATGCAAATGGGGAATTCAGAATACCAACTACGGGAGTAAGTATTGGCGGTAACTTTACCAATAATGGAACATTTACCCATACAGCTTCAACTTTAAGTTTCCAGAATTTTAAAAATAATGGAACCGTTTCAGCTTCTACAACGCCGCAGACCGTTTCAGGGACAGGTGTATTCAGAAATAATATTGTTACGGCAAGTTCTACAGCTAATTTTACTTCTGTAACTATTAATAATAGTTCTTCAACAGGGGTTACTTTTGCCAATGCAAACTCTTTATTGAGTGGGGCAAATACAGGAACTGTTTCCGGTACGTTGACATTGACAACAGGTTTCGTGAATACCGGTGCCAATACTTTCGTTTTAGGAATCTCAGCTACATCTAACGGAACTTTATCTTATAGTGCAGGTGGATTCAGTACAGGAAGTACTTTTGCGAGATGGTGGCCTACTACAACAGGTGGAGCAACTATTACAGCGAGCACAACATCTTCAGCAACGACAACAGGTGTTTATCCTTTCGCTGGAGGAACATCAACTGCTTTTGTAGCAAGAAATCTTTATCTGAACCAGACAGCGGCTGCTACTACCGGTGGTAAAATCGCTGTACAATATAATGATGTTGCGGGAACAAATACTGTAAGCATCGTAGACGGAACCTATACTGTAGATACGCAGGCAAAATCCAACTGGGTTGTTTCTCAGACAGGGATTACAGGAACGCCTACTTATTCTATGGCAATAAACGGACAAAATATTTATACTGCTGCTAACGGCAACAGCAGAATTACTTTAGCATCTGCTCCGGCTTTCGGAACACATCAAACAGGGACAAGCTATGTAAATGCGCAAAGAACCGTTCTTCCATTGGCTAATTTAGCGGATACTTACTATTTAGGTATTGCAGCTTCAGACATTCCTTTTATATCTGTAGCAAATGGTAACTGGAATGCTTCCTCAACTTGGAATAAAGGAGCTGTTCCTGCTTGTACAGATGTGGTACAAATTGCTGCAGGTACTACGGTAACGGTAAATTCTGCAGGAAATGTTTCTAAAAATGTTACCATTAATACAGGAGGAACACTGGTAAATGCATCCGGTGATCTTACGGTAGGTTGTACTCTTAAAAATAATTCATTAGTAAATAATGGAACATTAACAATTTCAGGTGGGATATTAAATGTAAATGGTAACGTAAATAATGTAAATGGATCAACATTTAATCAATCAGGTGGAGATATTATTGTTGATGGTAATGACGCAGGTGTAGCGGCTAATTCTGTTGCTTCCGGTACTAATATCTTTGGTTTTGGTACTTCAGGAACAGGTGCTACATTAAATTTAACAGGCGGTAGAATTGTTATTGTAGATCCGCATGTTGCAACTTCATCAGCAGGAGGTACTTCAAATGGACACGCTTTCGCTTATTGGGGTAATGGTTACCGTGCAGGAGTAAATCATACAGTTCAATTAGGAGACGGAGTGTCTACTGATGCAGGTGGAAACACGAGTGGTCTTCAGTATAATACTTGGCCAGGAACGGGATATTTTATTGCAGGTAATTTAGTTATTAATTTATCTGCAGGTACAAACAGATTTGTTGTGCCTCCATATACAGTAGGTGTTGAAAAAGATTTAACAGTTACTTCAGGTGAGTTAAGATTATCTGGTTCAAAAATTAACGGAAATATTGTCAATAATGGTACGCTTACTTCTACTGGTACTTTAGAATTGGCACAATGGGGATCGGATTTAGCATCTTCTACTTCTAGCGTGGCATCTACAAATACACAGACTATATCTGGTACAGGTGTATTCAGAAATTTAGCAACATCTCCTACAGCTAACTTAACTAGTTTAACTGTAAATAATGCAAGTACCGGAGGTGTTACATTGAATGCACCATTATCAGTAAGTGGAACTTTAACACTTACAGCAGGTAAAGTTAATACAACTTCAACTAATTTATTGACATTAGGAACTGCAACAGCGGCAGGAACTTTATCAGGAGGATCAGCTACGGCTTATATTACAGGTCCATTTGCCAGAACAATTGCTTCTGCGAATGCAAATACAAACTATATACTATACCCTGTAGGTAAATCTGCTTATGCTCCAGTTTCATTGGCTCCTGCAACTACAGCAGTAACTATCATGAAAGCGGAAGCATTTGATTCCAACTCTGGAACAGCAGGCTCTGGTACTCAAAACTTATCTTCTGCAAGAAGATGGGAAGCTCCGTTGGTATCTGGTACATTCTCTACAATCAATGTAAGATTAGGAGATGCTGCAATTACAAGTAGTAGTTTTCCGGTAATAGCGACAACAGCCAATGGAGTATATGATAGTTTATTTGGTACTACAGCTACTTATGCTGCAGGTACACCAAATACTACGCAATCTAACACCGCATTAGCAAGCACCAGTTATACAGGTTTCCTTTCCTATGCGGAAATGGCTCCTACATTGGGTACAGGCGAAATCTTGTATAAAGATAAAGGAATTAAAGTTTATCCTAATCCGTTTACAGATGTGCTGAATATTTCAGATATATCTAATGTGAAATCTGTGTTCATCGTAGATGTTGCAGGAAGATTGGTAAAAACTATTGCAAACCCCGCTTCGCAATTACAGTTGGGAGAGCTTAAAGAAGGATTGTATTTAGTTACTCTTGAAATGAAAGATGGTTCAAGGAAAACTGTAAAAGCAATTAAAAGATAATTTATTATCAAATAATACTTAATAATAGCGGCTGATTTATCAGTCGCTATTTCTTTTACCTAAAAACCAATAGATTTTTTAAAATAATTTATTTTATTACTTGTTGTAAATCAATGATTTGTGATTAATTTTTAACTTTCTGAAAAACAGTAATTTGCAACTAAGTGTTAAATTAGGTTTTATTTAAATATTTAAATGATTGTTTAATAAATAGTTTGATAATTGTTCATTATATTATTAAATATTAATTATTTGTCAAATTTTGGTTAATTAAATTAAAATTTATTTTTACTTTTACATCACCTAATTTTATTTTTTTACGCATGAAAAAACTTTTACTGATGTGTTTGATGTTCCTCTATGCAGGCATCATGGCGCAAACCACAGTAACAATAGGTTCGGGAGCCAGTACAGCTTCGGCTGGTACAAATGGCGATCCTATCTATCGTTCCAGTGGTACGAGTTCATTTCATCATTCAAAATCTATACAGTTGCTTACGGCAGCGGATTTGAGTGGTGCATCTGTTGTTCCTGGAGCAACCATTAACAGTATTGCCTATAATAAGAGTACGGCGTTTAATGTGTCGGGCAGTAATGCATGGACACTCAATGTCTATCTTAAAAATAGTGCTGCTACTGCTTTAGCAAGTGGTACTGCCTGGAGTACTATGATTGGAGGGGCAACTTTATTTTATAGTGCTACAATAAATAGTACTAACAATTTTCCTGCTGCTGCAGGCTGGGTAACCTTTAATAATAATACATCAAACACTTTCAGCTATACAGGAGGTGCTATTGAAGTATATATTGAATGGGTTCCTTCCGGTACCTTGGCAACTCCATTTACAGGAGGTGCATTCCAATGGTTATATGATACTACAACTACTGCTCAGGCGATGGGAACCAGTGCTTCATCTGCAATTGCAGCTACAACTACTAGTTATACCACTCAAACGAGAAGGTATCAGACACAATTAACCTACACTGCAACAGCTTGCTCTGGTACTCCTAACCCTGGGAATACATTAGCAACGGCAACAAGTACACAGTGTTCTTCCCCGTATTCTACGACGCTGAGTCTGCAGAATTCTACGGTTGGATCAGGGGTTAGTTATCAATGGTACGATAATGCAGGTGCAATTACGGGTGCTACAACATCTACTTACACAACAACTGTAAGTGCTGCTAATTCATTCTACTGTGCTGTTACATGTTCAGGTTCGGGAGTGACTACCAATTCAACTCCTGTTTCTGTTTCTGCTCCGGCTGCGGCAATATCAACTTTCCCATGGACTGAAAATTTTGATAGCATGACAACAGTTGGAAACGGAATTACTCCAAGTTGTTGGGCAACAAGTGGAGGTTTAAGCTCTTCTTATCTGTTTACAAGTCAGACTGCATCTGGAAATACTTACAATGATCCTAGGTCTGCTCCTAACTATATGACTATTTATTATCCTACTACGGCTGCATATTTATGGACTCCTTCATTTAATCTTACAGCAGGTCAGTCATATGATTTTTCATTCTATTGGGTTGGAGATGGATTAACGGGATGGCAGAATGAAGTATTGGTAAATAATGCTCAATCTTCTACAGGAGCAACAAGCCTTAGTACATTCCTTACTTCAACGCAAACAGCAACGGGAGGTTCAAATAGTACCAATTATACCAAAGTTACGGTAACATATGTACCAACAACTTCAGGGGTATATACATTTGGTGTAAAAGCTTACGTAACATCTACTGCACCATACTATATGGGGTTTGATGATTTTAAATTAGAATTAACGCCAGCTTGTACTGAGCCAACAGTACTTACTTCTTCTGCAATTACAGCTTCAGGTGCTACCGTTTCTTGGACGGCTGCTACACCAGCTCCTGCAAATGGATATAATATTTATTACAGTACAACCAACACAGCGCCTACTGCTACTACAACGCCTACCGCTAGTGTTGCAGCAGGAGTTACAACTTATGGCTTAACAGGTCTTACGGCTAACACAACTTATTACGTATGGGTTCGTTCTAATTGCGGTTCCGGATCTACAAGTTCTTGGGCAGGTCCTTTGAGCTTCACAACTGCATGTACATCTACAACTGTTCCTTATGTTCAGGATTTTGAAAGTGTAACAACACCTGCATTACCTTCTTGTACTTCTTCAGAAAATGCAGGAACAGGAAATAACTGGACAACAAGTTCTCCGGCTGGTTATGGATTTACTACTAAAGCGCTTACTTATCTGTACAATTTTAGTAATGATGCAAATGCTTGGTTCTATACTCAGGGAATCAACTTAACAGCAGGAGTTTCTTACAGAATTAAGTATACATATGGAAACAACAGTACAACGTATGTTGAAAAACTAAAGGTTGCTTATGGTACTTCAGCGAATAATGCCAGTATGACAAATGCTTTAGCAGATCACCCAAGTATTAATACTGCAACTGCAGCAACTAACTTTGTAGACTTTACACCTACTGCATCTGGAGTTTATTATTTTGGATTTAATGCATACTCAGTAAGTAATCAATATAATTTATACGTAGATGATATTAACATTAATATTACTCCTACATGTTCAGAGCCTTCAGCGGTTACAGTACCTGCTGCAACTTTAACGTATAATTCTGCTGTTGTAAACTGGACTGCACCAAATCCTGTACCTGCGAATGGTTATGATGTGTATTATAGTACAACAAATACAGCTCCGACTGCTACTACAACGCCTACAATTTCTGGCTTAACTGCTACAACAACTACATTGCCTAACTTAGCATCTGCTACAGCTTATTATTTCTGGGTGAGATCTAGTTGTAGTGCTGCAGATCAGTCAATCTGGGTTCCTGTAACGTTCACGACAAAATCTTTCTGTCCTACTGTTACTGCACCTTCTGCTGCTGCAACAAACGTTTCTGTAACACCTACATTTACCTGGACTGCTGTAACCGGAGTTTCCGGCTATAAACTTTCTATTGGTACTTCAGCTGGTGCTTCCAATATTATGAATGCTCAGGATTTAGGAAATGTAACATCGTATACACTTCCAACTGCATTAAGTTATAATACAACTTATTATTATACCTTAAATGCGTATGATGCTATGTCTACATCTCAGGGATGCTCCGAAAGAAGCTTTACAACAGCACCTCCACCGCCTGCAAACGATGAATGTTCTGGTGCTATTGCTTTAACGCCTGGTGGTACTTTTGCACAAAATGCTGTAACTGCTACAAACTCTGGTGCTACGGCTACATCTGATGCTACGGCTACACATTCTTGCCAGACAACTGGTTACAGAGATGTATGGTATTCTGTAGTGGTTCCTGCAAGTGGAAATATTACAATTGAAACTCAATCTGTTTCTGGTTCCAATGTTACAGATACTGTTTTAGGTGTTTACAGTGGAAGCTGTGGAGCACTTACACAAATTGGCTGTGATGATGATAGCTCTTCAGACGGTAACTTCTCTTTAGTAGCTCTTACAGGATTAACGCCGGGATCTACGTTGATGGTGGGTGTTTGGAATTATTCTTCCACTACAACAGGTCAGTTTAAAGTATCTGCTTATGACGCATCATTGGTTTTAGCAACAAACGAAGTAAAAGATGCTAAAAATAACATCAAAGTTTATCCTAATCCATTCTCAGATATATTGAATATTTCCGATGTAGCGAATGTGAAAAACGTATTGGTTACAGATATCGCGGGAAGATTGGTGAAAACTATTGCAAATCCTACTTCAGAACTTCATTTAGGAGAATTGAAACAAGGAATGTATTTAGTTACCCTTGAGATGAAAGATGGTTCTAAACAAACGATAAAAACTATTAAAAAATAATTTTTAATACGTTTTATAAATAATAATAGCGACTAATATTTTTAGTCGCTATTTTTTTATCAATAAACTTTAAAATTAATGTTAAAATTTAAATATTATTGTTAAATTAGTACTCAATCAACAAAATATAGATAGTTTATGACAAAATTTTTACTCTCATGCTTATTATTTTTAAGTATGACTTTTTCAGCCCAGATTACTTTGGGTTCAGGGAGTACAGATGTTGGGGTAGCTCCAATAAGTACGTATTACGGTTATTCTTATGTACAGCAGATTTTCACAAAGCAGGAAATTAACGCCAATGCAGCAGGGAATATTACAGGACTCAAGTTCTATATAGACCCTTCAATGTCAATTTCAAACTCTTCACAATGGGTAGTTTATCTAGGGCTCACCAACAAAACATCCTTCAGCTCCGATTCAGACTGGATTCCCGGAGCTCAGTTAACGCAGGTTTTTTCCGGAACTGTAAGCAATAACAACGGAGTTATCGAAGTAGTTTTTCCAACGCCTTTCGCTTACAATAATACTTCTAATCTTGTTATTGCGGCAGAGGAAAACTCTGCAGGTTATGATAATAATGATTTCGATGAGGCAACATATGTGTACAGTGGAGCGCAAAATTCTACGATTTATTATAAAGATGATTTTACAAATCCGGATCCGGCATCACCGCCTGCTACAGGAAACCTTGTAAATTATAAATCCGTTGTTACCATTGAAGGACTGGCTTCCAATCCTGTTCCTGCTTGCCCGATTGTTACCTATCCGGCAAATAATGCTACATTTATTCCTTTAACTCCTACCATCACATGGAACAATACAGCAGGAGCAACGAGCTATAAAGTTTCTATCGGAACTTCTCCAGGAGGAACGAGTATAGCGAATCAGGTTTCTGTAACAACCAATAGTTATACACCTTCAGCCACATTGGCTCCGAATACAACCCATTACGTTAAAATCGTAGCAGTAGGTTCGGGAGGAGAATCTTCAGGATGTACAGAGCAGATGTTTACTACTGCACCGCCGCCACCGGCTAATGATGAATGCGCCACAGCAATTACAATTCCTGTAAACCCGAATCTGAACTGCGGAACAGTAACTGCAGGGTATACAATTGGCGCAACAGATTCAGGAACTGCTCCAAGTCCATGTTATGGACAAGCAGATGATGATGTTTGGTTTAAATTTGTAGCCACTGCTACAACTCATAAAATATCTCTTCTTAATATTACCTCTGTAGGAAGTACAGCGGGAGATACAGATACTTATTTTCAGGTATTCAGCGGAGGTTGTGGAGCACTATCAAGCATTTTGTGTTCAGATCCGCCTTCGGGAGTTGTATCGGGTCTTACGGTAGGAGAAACATATCTGTTGAGAGTGTACAGTTATTATGGTGCAGGAAGTAACCAGAGCTTTAATATCTGCGTAGGAACTTTCCCTCCGCCACCGGCAAATGATGCTTGTTCCGGAGCATTATCTGCTACTGCTTTCCCTTACACTTACGCGCAAAACGATGGAGCGGGAGCTACCAATAACTCGGGAATTGTAAGCGTATGTTCTAATGAAATGAATGACGGAACCTGGTTTACTTTTACAGGGGACGGAAGTACATTTAATATTAATGTAACGATGCCTGCAGGAAGTGATTTTGATCCTCAGATCGGGGTGTATAGCGGAAATTGTTCTGCATTAAACTGCGAAAGTACAGTAGATGATGGTGGACAGGGAGGTGCTGAAACAGTTTCTGTTCCTACACTTGCAGGAAATACCTATTATGTAAATGTTGGTCATTACAGTGGTTGGTCAGATGAGCCGGAAGGAGCATTTACCATTAACATTACGAAAAATAATTTAGCAACTTCCGAAGTGGCAGCCAATAAAAATACCATTAAAGTATTTCCAAATCCTTTCAGGGATGTTGTTAATATTTCTGATATAGCAAAAGTAAAATCAGTTTCTGTAACAGATGTTTCAGGAAGACTGATAAGAGTTATCGAAAATCCTACTTCTGAGATTCATTTGGGAGAATTGAAACAAGGGGTATATTTTCTGATGTTGGATATGAAAGATGGGTCTAAACAGGTCGTAAAAACAATTAAAAAATAAAGAAAATTTAACCATAATAAAAGGCGGTCTGTAAGGATCGCCTTTGTTATTTTAAATGAAAAAACTTTATTTATTGGGAACAGGCTGAATTTCACCCGTCGTCATGCTATCAAAAATAGCAGGGAAAAACATAACAAGGATAAAATAAACCACGATCACAAGTGCGATCAATGAAATAAGGATAATTACTAAGCTGTTCGGTTTGTTTTTATTAGGTTCCATGATTTTTGTGGTGTTTCGTTAATAGATCATTATATTTTTACTAAGCCAATTTCTTGCCACACTGTTTGCAATACCTTGCATCATCATCAATATCTTCATTTCCGCATCGGTCGCACACTTTTTCCAGATTCTGTCTTTTGTTTCTCATCTCGGCAGTTACAATTCCGGTAGGAACAGCAATAATGGAATAACCGGCAAGCATTAAAACAACAGCAAAAAATTTCCCCATCGGAGTAATCGGGGAAACGTCGCCATAACCAACCGTTGTAACAGTAACAACCGCCCAGTAAATTGCCTGTGGAATAGTTTCAAACCCCTGTCTTCCGCCTTCCACCATAAACATCAGTGAGCCGACAATCACGGAGAAAATAATTAAAAATAAAAGGAAAATATAAATTTTTCTTGAGCTGTTTTTTAATGCCCTCACAATTACAGAGCCATCATTCATGAAGTCCATTAAGTTGAAAACCCTGAAAACTCTCAGCATTCTCAGCATTCTGAAAATCAGGAAATATTTGGTGACGGGAAAAATAAAGCTCAGATAAAAAGGAATTAATGCCAGAAAATCGATAATTCCGAAAAAACTGAAAATATAGTTTCTTTTGTTTTTCACTACGGCAATTCTCGAAAAATATTCCGCAGAAAAAAATATGGAAATAATCCATTCCATAATAATGAATGTATAATGAAACCTTTTATCAAGCTTCGGAACACTTTCCATCATGATAATAGCGGTACTGATGAGGATCAGCAACAATAAAATAATATCAAAAAGCTTTCCGAGCCTTGTGTCGGAGCGGTATATGATGCGATAAAGGTGTCTTTTCCAGAGAGCATCTTCGGGAATAAGATTGTGCTCTTTTTCCATTTTTCGATGTTTTTTTAAAATTAACAAATTATCCCTATTTTCGTACCAAACATAGACAATAAATGACAATAAGTAAGGTAATTGCCAAAATAGAAGAAAGAATTCCTTTGCAGCAGGCAGAAGATTTTGATAATGTAGGTTTGTTGTGTGGCGTTCCGGACAGAAATGTCTCCGGAATTCTGGTATGTCATGATGCATTGGAAAACGTTGTGGATGAAGCCATTGAAAAGAACTGTAATTTGATTGTATGTTTTCATCCGATCATTTTCTCGGGACTGAAATCTTTAACAGGGAAAAACTATGTAGAGAGAGCTGTTTTAAAAGCTATTGAAAATAAAATTGCCATCTATGCCATTCATACCGCTTTCGATAATGATTTTTTTGGGGTTAACCGTGGAATCTGTGATCAGTTGGGATTAAAAAATTTAAAAATTCTTCAGCCTAAAAAAAATAATCTGAAACAGCTTACGGTTTTCGTTCCGAAAGATTATTCTGAAAAAGTAAAGGAAGCATTATTTTCGGCAGGTGCAGGAAATATCGGATTTTATGACGAATGCAGTTTCAAAATCAACGGAAATGGAACGTTCCGACCGATTGAAGGTTCAAATCCGTTTTCGGGACAGCAGAACATCCGTGAGAATGCAGATGAGGATATGGTTTCTGTAATTTTTGAGGATTACAAACAGGGACAGATCGTTAATGCAATGAAAACGGCACATCCGTATGAGGAAGTTGCCCACCAGATTTACAGCCTTGAAAATACCAACCATTATTCAGGATTGGGAATGTATGGTGATCTTGATGAGCCGATGGATGAAAAAGATTTTCTGAAATTTGTAAAAGGAAAATTCAGTCTGGAGATGATCCGTCATTCAGGATTTAATAATAAAAAAATTAAAAGAGTAGGAGTTCTGGGCGGTTCGGGCGCAAGCGGAATCCGTTCTGCAATTTCCAAAAAATGTGATGCTTATCTTACGGGAGACGTAAAATATCACGATTTTTTCCTTGCCGATTCGAAAATGATGATTTGTGATATCGGGCATTTTGAATCAGAACAATTTGTAACTCAACAATTATTTGAAATATTGTCACAAAAATTTAGTACATTTGCAATCTCAAAATCTATTGAGAAAACAAACCCGGTAAATTATTTCATTTAAAATATGGCAAAAACCAACGATATTTCAGTTGAAGAGAAGTTAAGAGCTTTATACGATTTGCAGATCATTGATTCTAGATTGGACGAAATCCGAAATACAAGAGGAGAATTGCCAATCGAAGTAGAGGATCTTGAGATTGAAATCGAAGGTCTTGAAAAAAGAGCTGAAAAATTTCATGCAGAAATCAAAGATCAGGACGACCAGATCAAAACAAAGCATGAAGTAATAAACCATGCAAAAACTTTAATTGAAAAATACAAATCTCAGCAGGATAATGTAAGAAACAATAAAGAGTTTGAAGCGTTAGGAAAGGAGATTGAATATCAGGAGCTTGAAATCCAGCTTGCAGAGAAGAGAATTAAAGAATTCGGTGCTAAAATAGGTCACAAAAACGAAACGTTAAGCGAATTGAACTCAAAAATTGATGAGCTTAAAAATCACCTTAAATTCAAGAAAGAAGAATTGGAAGGTCTTATCTCTGAAACTCAGAAAGAAGAAGAATATCTTATCGAGAAATCAAAAGAATTTTCTGAGAAAATTGATGAGAGATTATTGGCTTCATACAACAGAATCCGAACAAACTCTCCAAACGGTCTTGCTGTTGTAGGATTGGAAAGAGGTGCTCCAAAAGGGTCATTCTTCACTATTCCGCCGCAAAAGCAGATGGAAATTGCGCAGAGAAAGAAAATCATCATCGATGAGCATTCAGGAAAAATCCTTGTTGACGACGAGTTGGTAATGGAAGAAAACGAAAGAATGAAATCTGTAATTAAATTTTAATTACTTACGATTTTAAAGATATAAAGCTGTTTCAATTTTGAGACAGCTTTTTTTGCTTTAAACACTAATTGCGCAAATGTTTCGCAAATAGCACAATTTAATATTGAAGTTTTTTAAAGTAAAAGAGCTTTATTCCTTTAGGAGCGGAATCTTTGTAGAAATAAGAGCAAGTCTATCAATCAATCCGCAGGGTTGATATCTATAATAGGATAAATGTTCTAAAGATAGCGTTCCTACGGAACGCCGAATTTCCTTCTAATATGATGTCTACACAGATAAAACTCTATAGAGTTTAAAAAAAATAAATATAAACCACATGATATTTGTGATTACAAAGAAAAAGAATATTTAAAAACATTTATTCAATGGAAAACTTAAATAGCTTTATTTTGAAATAATTAGATAGAGTCATTCGTGAAAATATTTGTGGAATTCGTGTTAAAAATAAGGCGAAAAAATTATTTTTTTGCATCCATATTGTCTGCAGACTTATAATAAAATTTGAGTTCTTTGCACAGCGCAATAATGGCAGCCTTTCCTTTGGGCGTAAAACCGGTAAAAGAATATTCGTCATCAGTTCCTTTGTTGAAAAACCTATGACGTCGAGCTGGAATATCAATTTCTGAAGTAGAACCATTGCAATCCAGACAAATACTCATCTGGTTGATTTTTTTATTGTCCTTAAAAAACACCAAACCTAAATGCGGATTAAAACACGCTGCAGAAGCTTCTCCATAACTGGATTTTTTCGCTAAAGCCTTTAAAATTTTATCAGCCTGTTCCTGTGACAGAAACTGCTGTTTTTCTATGATGGGAATGAAGTTTCCCTGTTTATCAATCGGTGCATCGTACATTTCTTCATCACCCCTGAAATCGTATGCTATAATTTTGTCATAATCAAGCGTACTGAAAGGAATTCCATTACTTTTGTTAGGCTTGATACTTGGTGAAGATTTCACATAATCCATAAGTTCCGTTCTGCAGATTCCTTTAATTTTTGGTATATCAGAAACAATTTGAGCAGAATCTTTTTTGGAAGATATCTTTGTGCTGTCGGTATGTTTTTCACAGGATGAAAATAAAATTACCGATCCAAAAATGATGAATCGGTTAATTTTGTTTTTCTTTATTTTCGATAAGAATTTATTCCTTATGCTCATACATCTTATTGTAAAGATCGATGAATTTCTCTTTAATCGCTTTTCTTTTCAGCTTTAAAGTTGGCGTTAAAAGACCGGCATCAATGCTCCAGATTTCCGGGGTAAGCTCAATTTTTTTGATCTGTTCCCAGTTTCCTAAATGTTGGTTGATATCGTCAATCTCTTTTTTAATTCTTTCTTTTAATTCCGCACTTTTGGCAATTTCCTGTGGAGTGGAACCTACATTCAGATTGTTTCTGGATGCCCAGCTTTTTGCAAATTCAAAATCTGGCTGTACCAATGCGCAAGGCATTTTTTCGCCGTCTCCGACAACCATGATCTGCTCGATAAACTTTGAAGCTTTTGCTAAATTTTCTATGGTCTGCGGCGCAATATATTTTCCTCCCGAAGTCTTGAACATCTCCTTTTTACGGTCGGTGATCTGTAAAAACCCGTCGTTGTCGATATGTCCGATGTCACCCGTTCTGAAATAGCCATCTTCTGTAAAGACTTCTTTCGTCATTTCTTCATTTTTAAAATAGCCTTTAAAAATAGAAGGACCTTTTACTGTAATTTCTCCGTCTGCCTGAATTTTAACACTCAGATTGTCAAGAGGTAAACCTACGGTTCCGATTTTCATTTTGCTGAAAGAATTTACCGAAATTACAGGTGAAGTTTCCGTTAATCCATATCCTTCCAGAATAGGAATTCCTGCATTCTGGAACATTAAATTCAGTCTTGTAGATAAAGCTGCAGAACCGGAAACCAAAGTAATGATTTCACCGCCTAAACCTTCTCTCCACTTTTTAAACACCAGTTTGTCGGCAATAATTTCCTTTAATCCGGATGGTTTTGAAACACTTTTCTTTTTAGAAATCAGATCCAGTGCCCAGAAAAAGATCTTCTGTTTCAGTCCTCCCGCGGAAGAACCTGTGGCGTAGATTTTATCATACACTTTTTCCACAAGTCTCGGTACCACGCTCATGTAATGAGGTTTTACTTCTTTTACGTTTTCTCCCATCTTTTCGATGCTTTCCGCGAAATAAATCGAAAAACCGTTGTACTGGAAAAGATAGAAAAGCATTCTTTCGAAAATATGGCAGATCGGAAGGAAACTCAGAACCCTTGTATCTTTATAATCCAGACTTTTCTTTTTAGGAATTCTCGGGATTGCCCCTAATACATTCGAAACAATATTATGGTGAGTCAGCATTACTCCTTTCGGTTTTCCTGTGGTTCCCGAAGTGTAAATAATCGTTGCCAGATCTTCAGGATTAATAGCATTTGAAAGATCTTCCACTTCAATCTGCGTAGAATCATCTTCGCCAAGATCCAGTATTTCTTTCCAGTTAGCAGCTCCCGAAACATTATCGAAAGTAAAAACGCCCTGTAATGAAGGAATGTTATGTTTTACTTTTACTACCTTGTTCAAAAGATCCTTATCAGACACAAAACAGTACTTAATTTCTGCATTGGTAAAGATAAATTCATAATCTTCGGGAGAAATACTCGGATAAACGGGAACAGAAACCACCCCGATCTGCGAAAGTCCGAGATCCATAATCGCCCATTCTGTTCGGGAATTAGTGGTGATTAAAGCGATTTTGTCACCAGGTTTTATGCCAAGTTTTAAAAGTCCTCTTGATATCTTATTGGCTTCATTGATAAACTCTTGCGTGGAAGTTTTCTTCCATTCACCATGGTATTTGGTTACAAACATATCCGACTTCGGATACGTTTTCAATGCATATTGAGGAATATCAAATAATCTTTTGATTGTCATGATTTTTTAAGTAATTGTTAAAGGATTTTAAATATAAGCATTTTTTTTAATTGTGGAAATTGGAAGTGATTATTTAGAAATTAATAAAATGTATGCCATAATATATTTAATAATTCAAACTTAATATATATATGATGAAAATTTAAAAATTGAGATATTTCGTTGTTTTTATCTAATTTATGATTCTATTTTCAGATTTGCCCAAAAAGTGTAAATTAGCGACCATCTAATTATTCAATGTTATGGACTTTAATTTATCAGAAGAACAGCTGATGATTCAGCAGGCAGCAAGAGATTTTGCGCAAAGCGAGCTTTTACCGGAAGTAATCGAAAGAGACCGCGACCAGAAGTTTCCTGCAGAACAGGTAAAGAAAATGGGGGAAATGGGACTTATGGGGATGATGGTGGATCCTAAATACGGCGGTGCCGGAATGGACAGCGTTTCTTACGTTCTTGCAATGGAAGAAATTGCAAAAATAGATGCTTCTGCGGCTGTGGTAATGTCTGTAAACAACTCATTGGTTTGTGCAGGTCTTGAGAAATTTGCTTCTGAAGAGCAGAAAGTAAAATATCTTACCCCTTTGGCAAGCGGACAGGTAATCGGAGCTTTTGCTTTGTCTGAGCCTGAAGCAGGTTCTGATGCAACTTCCCAGAAAACAACTGCGGAAGATAAAGGAGATTATTACCTTTTAAACGGGATCAAAAACTGGATCACAAACGGTGGAACAGCATCTTACTATATTGTAATTGCACAGACAGATCCTGAGAAAAAGCATAAAGGAATCAACGCTTTCATCGTAGAAAGAGGTTGGGAAGGTTTCGAGATCGGTCCGAAAGAAGATAAACTGGGAATCAGAGGAAGCGATACACATTCTTTGATCTTCAATAACGTAAAAGTACCGAAGGAAAACAGAATCGGGGAGGACGGTTTCGGATTCAATTTCGCGATGGCTGTTCTGAACGGTGGTAGAATCGGGATTGCTTCTCAGGCTTTAGGAATTGCTTCCGGAGCTTACGAACTGGCTTTGAAATATGCTAAAACAAGAAAAGCGTTTAAAACAGAAATCATCAATCATCAGGCGATTGCTTTCAAATTGGCAGATATGGCAACTCAGATCACAGCAGCAAGAATGCTTTGCTTCAAGGCGGCTGTAGAAAAAGACGCTGGAAAAGATATCTCTGAAAGCGGAGCAATGGCAAAATTATACGCTTCTCAGGTGGCAATGGATACTACGATTGAAGCTGTACAGATCCACGGTGGATACGGATATGTGAAAGAATATCACGTAGAAAGAATGATGAGAGATGCCAAAATCACTCAGATCTACGAAGGAACTTCTGAAATCCAGAAGATCGTTATTTCAAGAAGCATTGCAAAGTAATTGCTTAATTATATATGAAATAGTAAAAGGCTTCCGAATTTGGAAGCCTTTTTACATTCACACGAACCACAAAATATAATATATAAAATTTTTTGTCTGCTTTATTTATCTTTTTGATTGGATTTTTTTATTAAGGTTAAATCAGTGCTCTTTTTATCAGATATGATGACATATCAAAAATATCAATAAGAATTATTAGATAAGAGATTATATGATTAAAATAATATTAAAATTAAAATCCATCACAAAGGATGGACTTTCGAAATTAATGGGCATCATGATTGGTTGTGTTTTTACCCCTCTTTTTATAAAAATAATATCCGATTCCGGCAATTAAAAACAATGGCCAAAGCGGCAGAATAAACAGGAAAATAGAAGTAATGACACTCCATCCTGAAGAAACGGCGGCTAAAGACTTTTCACCAAAAGTTTCCGGAGCTTTATGAGCGTTATCCAAAAGAGAGATCCTGATATCACAAAGCGTGTTGTTATAATAGTCACTTCCTTTTACTTCTATGTTTTTACTTTCAATATCGCCGATATTGTTGCTTAAATCATCGATCAGTTGATCAAAATTCTGCAGAGGAACTTTAATCTGAAGATAATATGCTTTTTGATCCACCATTTCTGAAGATCTGTCATCGGAAGGTTCTGCTGCAACATAAGTGAGCTCTTCCTTAGTAACGGCACCATTATTTTTAACAGTTTCCTGTCGTATAATTTCCCTTACAATTTCCGCATTGTCTGCATTCATGGTTAAATAGCCCGATTTTACCATTTTATTTTTCAGAACATTCAGTTCGTAATTTTCACTTTTTGGTTTGTCTTTATAAACGATTTTGGTTTCTTTAATCACTTTCGGAGCGGGAACATTCACCACAATTTTTTCTTCTTTTTTAGCCGAATCCTTTTTCTCCGTTTTCGATTCCAGTTTTACGGAAGAAATTTTCTCAGATAAAGAATCTACCATTTTGGAAGTATTTTCAATCTTGTCTTTCACTTCATTTTTAGCGTTTTCAAAATCTTTAATTTTTACATTGGCAGAATCCAGTGCAACATTGGCTTTTTCGCTTACGTCATTAATTTTTTCAGAGGTCGCAGAAATCGTACTGTCTGCTGATTGTACTGCATCTTCAATTTTAGATGTTGCCGCTTCTCCTTTTTTACACATGATAAACGTGCTTGATACAGCAACGAGTAAGATGAACTTTTTCATAACATTAATTTTTTCGATGAGGTAAAATTAGGAGGGAAGTTTTTGTAAAGATTGTAAAGGAATTGTTTTGCTTATGTAAATTGATAAGGAGTTGAATTTTAGTATTTTGTAAAATAAAAAAATACTGTTTTACAAAGTTTTTTTAATCTTTGATTTCTTTTTCTTAATTAAATCTTATCTGAATTTAATTTTCAGCACTGTCATTTTGAACGAAACAAAGTAAAGTCGAAAAATCTCAGATACCCTCAAGATACTTCACGTATAAAAGTTTCATTTAATTTCATAAAAAAATCCGCAGAAAAACTTCCGCGGATAATCTATTTAAAACAAATTATCTTTCAATTAAGCATTCTTAAACTCACTGATGAAATGCAGTTTCACATTCGGGAACTTCTCCTGCGTCATATGAATCGTGAAAGAAGAATCGGCAAGGAAAACCAACTGGTTGTATTTGTCTCTCGCTAAAAATCTCTGTTTCAGTCTTGCAAATTCCTTGAATTCATCCGATTTTTCATCCGCTTCAACCCAACACGCTTTGTGCATAGAAAGAGGTTCGTAAGTACATTTTGCCCCATATTCATGCTCCAGACGATACTGGATAACCTCATACTGAAGCGCACCCACTGTTCCGATGATCTTTCTGCCGTTCATTTCAAGGGTAAATAACTGTGCAACCCCTTCATCCATCAATTGATCGATCCCTTTTGCCAGTTGTTTTGCTTTCAACGGATCGTTGTTGTTAATATATCTGAAATGTTCAGGAGAGAAGCTCGGAATTCCTTTGAAATTCAGTTTTTCACCGCCTGTTAACGTATCTCCGATTCTGAAACTTCCCGTATCATGAAGACCTACAATATCTCCCGGGAAACTTTCATCAACCACCTCTTTTTTATCTGCGAAGAAAGCATTTGGTGAAGAGAACTTCATTTTTTTGCCCTCTCTTACCAAAAGATAATTTTCATTTCTCTTGAAAGTTCCCGAAACAATTTTCACGAAAGCCAGTCTATCCCTGTGTTTCGGATCCATATTCGCATGGATCTTGAAAACGAATCCTGTAAAACCATTTTCTTCAGGCTTTACAATACGCGTATCACTTTCCTTCGGTTGTGGCATCGGTGCAATATCAATAAAAGCATCCAGCAACTCACGAACCCCGAAATTATTCAAAGCCGAACCAAAGAAAACAGGCTGCAAATCCCCCTTCATATAATCTTCACGGTTGAATTCAGGATAAACCGACTGAACCAGATCCAGTTCATCTCTTAAAGTAGCGGCAGCTTTTTCGCCAATCACTTCATCAATTGAAGGATCATTAATATTGTCAAACTTTATCGCTTCACCCACCTTCTGTTTCTTCTCTTCCAAAAACAACTGGATATTGTTTTCCCAGATATTGTAAATTCCCTGAAAGTCAGCTCCCATACCAATTGGCAAAGAAAGCGGACAAACCGTTAATCCCAGTTTCTGTTCCACCTCATCCAGCAAATCGAAAGCATCCTTACCTTCACGGTCAAGCTTATTAATGAAAACCAGCATCGGAATGTTTCTCATTCTACAAACCTGAACAAGCTTTTCCGTCTGTTCCTCAACCCCTTTTGCAACGTCAATCACAACGATTACAGAATCAACCGCCGTTAAAGTTCTGTACGTATCCTCTGCAAAATCCTTGTGACCGGGAGTATCCAGAATGTTGATTTTGTGGTTTCTGTATTCAAAAGCCAATACCGAAGTTGCCACGGAGATTCCTCTCTGTCTTTCAATTTCCATGAAATCGGAGGTCGCTCCCTTTTTTATTTTGTTGGATTTTACCGCACCTGCTTCCTGAATTGCACCTCCGAAAAGCAAAAGCTTTTCCGTAAGAGTGGTTTTTCCGGCATCGGGGTGAGAGATAATTCCGAAGGTTTTTCTTTTTTCTATTTCTTTGATTAAGTCTGACATATCGTATTTTGAAGTTGCAAAAATCGGGAATTTTGTCGAATCCTGAAAATTTTGTTTGAACACAAATTTTTACACGAAAAAGCATGAATTTTATTTAACCGCAAACTCACAAAAGATTATAACACATTCGTAACAAATTTGTTTGAACTAATTTCAGAATTAACCACAAAAGGCACAAAAGACGATGGTAAAGCGAATTTCCAGAATAATCAAAGCAATCAAAAGAATAAAAATCAAAGATTTTTAAAAACTATTGCGAACTTTTTCATTTATAATGATCAACTTTAAATAAAAGTCTAGTCATCTTTTGTCCCTTTTGCGGTTAAATAAAAAGTTTAAACAGAATCAACTTAAGATTAAATTCTTTACACGTAACAGGACACATTAGTTTAAAAATCTTTGATTTTTTATTTTGAAGTTGTTTGAAGTAAGAGAGTTTGCTCCTTTAGGAGCAGAATCTGTGTAGAAATAAGAATAAATCCGCAAATCAATCCGTAGGATTGATATCTATAAATATGAGAAATTTTTTAAAGATAGCGTTCCTACGGAACGCAAAATGCATTGTGAATAAGGTGTCTACACAGATAAAACTCTATAGAGTTTTCTACCGTTTTACTTTAAACAACTTTTTTTGTTTGCTTTTGCCAAACTAAAAATAGGCTAAAAAAAAATCAAATTCGTGGAATTTGTGAAAACCATTTGTGTTATTCGTGTTTAAAAGATCTACGATGAGTTTAAATTTTATTGGAAAAACGCTAAGGCGCAAGATTTAAATAAGAGTTTTCCAGTCTTAAGACGCAAGGATAAAATCAAAGATTTTATTTTATAATTCTGATGATCAATTTTATCAAAGATAAAATCCTTGCGCCTTAAAAATTTAAGACTAGTAAAAATCCTGCGTCTTTGCGAAAACCAACCTGAGTCGTGTTAATTCTTGTAAAAATTAGTGCTATTTGTGTTTAAGCTTAAGCAAATAAGCCAGTCCCAATCCCACAAAAACCATCGCCGCACTGAAAGGAAAAATATAGCTCATCCCGTAAAGATCGGCAATTCCGCCAATCAGCGGTCCTGCAACACCAAGAGAAAGATCAATAAAAAGACCATATCCCGCCAAAGCGGAACCCTGATTGGATGAAGGCACACTTTTAATCGCCACCACACCCAAAGCCGGAAAAATTAATGAAAACCCAAGTCCCGTAACGCCGGCTCCCACAAGAGCCATTTGTGAATTCGTGGCAAACGAAATAATTAAAAGCCCGATAGTTTCCACCAAAAGACAGGCAATAGCGACCTTAATTCCTCCGTAATTATTGATTACATTATTGAAAACGAGTCGTCCTGCAACAAACAGTACCCCGAAAACACTCAGACATAAAGCGCCGTTATTCCAATGAAAGTAATTGTAATACAGGGTAATAAAAGTTGAAATACTCGCAAAACCAAGTCCTCCTAAAGCCAGACAAACGCCGAAAGGAGCCACTTTTCCCAAAACTTTCCAGAACGGCTGCGATTCCTTTATATTCGTATTGGTTTTATTGTCTTTGGTTTTTGCGAAAAGAAATCCTAAAATTCCAAGAATAATCGAAAGAATTCCGATTCCGTATAAGCTGAATTCATGCTCAATCGTTACGCCCAGAGAAGCTCCGATTGCCAATGCGCCGTAACAGGCAACGCCGTTGTAGGAAATAATTTTTGCCGTATGCTTTTCTCCGACTGCCATAATTGCCCAGTTGATGGGACTTGCACCGATCATTCCTTCCGCGCAGCCTGTAAGAAGACGTGTGATAATCAAAAATATTAAACTTAACCACGGAGAAAATTTAAAATAATAAGCAATGATCAGGAAAATTCCGGTCAGCGAAAAACTGATCATGCTGAATAAAACGGCTGGTTTCGGGCCTTTTCCATCAATGATTTTTCCGGAATAAGCTCTCAGGAAAAATGTAGAAACATATTGCAGACTGATGACCAAACCTGCAATCACCAGACTGAACCCAAGACTTTTATTAATGAAAATAGGAAGAACCGAAAGCGATAATCCGATAACGAAATACCCTATAAAGGTAAAACTTACATAACTGATTAAAGACAGATTAACATTCTCCGACTTTTTTACCAAACCCTGCATGTGAAAATATTAAGCTGCAAAGTTACTTCATTAAAACAGTATGAAAGAGAAATTTAACTTAAAATCTGTTTAACCTTTTTTATTTAACCGCAAAAGTTATAGAAGATAAGCTGAAATTTTATTCAAAATTTAATAACGATAAATGAAAAAGGCAACAACAGCTTTAAAAATCTTCGATTTTTAGTCTTTTGAGAATTTTGATTATTCTAATTATTGCGGAATAATGTTCTTTTGCAACTTTTGTGGTTAATTTTGAAATTTGTTTAAACATTTTAAAAAACATAAATGTAACCATGTATTTTAAGGTTAAACTTCTCTGCGATTCTCTTTTCTCATAATTTGAATTATCTTTGTTTCTCAATAAATTCTTAGATTCTATGGAAAAAAGTAAATATCCGAATTTCAAGTTTACATGGATTGGCGGTCTTGTTTTACTGGCAGGATTGTTTTTCGGAACAATGGTGGTTTCGTCTTTTAATGTTTTCTGGATGTTTACTTTCAAAGAAAATCTACAGTACAGAGACTGGTTTTTTATGATTACCAATGCCGCAGGATTTCTTACGGCTATTGCTTTTTTTGATTTTTTCATCGTGAGAAGAACAACAGGAATGAAGCTGAATTTCAATTTTTCTCCCACTAATTTTTCTACTTATCTCCTGATTTTTCCAATGATGATCGGGATGATGTTTATTGCAGAATTTATTACCGCCCAGATTCCTACAACGGGACCTTTTTTCGGGAAATATTACGATTTTTTTACCCAGATGATGGAAAAACTTACCGATGATCCGGTTGTGATGATCATTACTGCCGTTATCTGTGCGCCTATTTTTGAAGAAATTATTTTCAGGGGAATTATCCAGAAAGGATTGATGAATAAAGGCGTTGAACCAAAAATGGCAATTGTTTTTGCTTCCGTAATCTTTGGTGCGGTTCACGGAAATCCGTGGCAGTTTGTGGGAGCAGTTCTGTTAGGATGCGTTCTGGGATTGGTATATTACAAAACAAAATCTCTGCTTTTACCAATGCTTTTGCATGGTTTTAATAATTTATGTTCCACCTTATTAATCACTTATGTAAAAACGGAAAGCTTCGCAGATGCTTTTAAAGTTTCAGAATGGATCATACTGATGACAGGAATTGCACTTTTCTCCTTGTTTTATTTTCTTTTTATGAAAAAATATAAAGTGCATTATTCTGAAATTTAAATCTAAACACGAATGGCACTAAATTTTTACACACTAATTTCACTAATATCATTGGTGTTATTCATGATGATGATTTGAGGCTTAAACAAAATAGAAATTAAATAAATGAAATTGAATATGGAATTACTGGTAGCAACGCACAACATACATAAGAAAGAAGAAATTCAGCAGATTTTAGGCGATGAATTTGTCGTTAAAAGTCTTGCCGATTACGATCTTCATGAAGAAATCGTAGAAGACGGAGATTCTTTCAATGCCAATGCGTTAATTAAGGCGAAATACTGCTTCGAAAAAACAGGAATTCCAAGTTTGGGCGATGACAGCGGACTGGTTGTAGAATCTCTGGACGGAAGACCCGGGATTTTTTCCGCGCGTTATGCAGGAAATCATGATTTTGCCAAAAATATCGAAAAAGTTTTGGGCGAAATGGAAGGTATTGAAAACAGAAAAGCGTATTTCATTACTGTTTTATGCTATTACGACGAAAACGGAGCCAAATATTTCGACGGAAGGGTTCACGGAAATTTACTGAAAGAAAATAAAGGTTTCAAAGGGTTCGGCTACGATCCGATCTTCGTTCCGGAAGGGTACGACATGACTTTTGCAGAAATGGAACCGCAGGATAAAAATAAAATCAGCCACAGAAAACAGGCTTTGGATCTATTTTTGGATTTCCTGAAAGGGAAAGAATAGTTTGAGGTTGAGGCTAAGATGTATGGTGAAAACAGAAACCGGAATTTAGATATTTAAATTGGTTTCCACTACGTAATTTTAATCTCAGCCTAAATCTTAGTCTTAACCTAAATCCGTACATTTGTCACCTTAATAAACCATCGATTTGAGTACTTATTTAACGATATTAGGCTTTAATTCAGCAATTCCTACGGTGAATTCTTCTCCTACCGCGCAGTTTCTGGAGATGGAAGAACGGTCTTTCCTCATCGATTGTGGGGAAGGAACGCAGGTACAGTTGAGAAAAGCCAAAGCGAAATTTTCGAAGATCAATCATATTTTTATTTCTCATCTTCACGGAGATCACTGTTTTGGTTTACCAGGGCTTATTGCTTCCTTCAGACTTTTAGGAAGAGAAACGCCGCTTCACGTTTACGGTCCGAAAGGAATTAAGAAAATGCTGGAAACTATTTTCACGATTACAGAAACGCACCGTGGTTTTGAAGTGGTTTATCATGAACTGGATAAAGATTATTCAGAGAAAATTTACGAAGACAACAGGGTAGAAGTGTACACCATTCCTCTGGATCACAGAATATACTGCAACGGTTATCTGTTTAAAGAAAAACCGAAAGACAGGCATCTGAACATGAAGGAAATAGCGAAGTACAGCGAAATAGAAACCTGCGATTATCACAATATAAAAGCCGGAAAAGATTTTGTTTTAAGCGATGGATACGTTCTTAAAAATGAAATTCTTACCGTAGAACCTGCATCTTCTGTATCTTACGCCTTTTGCAGCGATACAAGATATCTGGAAAGTGTAATCCCGATCATTAAAAATGTAACCGTGCTTTATCATGAATCTACATTTCTTCACGATTTGAAGGAAATGGCAGATTATACAGGGCATACAACTGCTCTGGAAGCTGCAACGGTAGCCAGAAAAGCAGAAGTCGGAAAACTGATCTTAGGACATTTTTCCAATCGGTACGGAGATCTTACCGTATTTACCGATGAAGCAAGAACTGTTTTTCCCAATACTTTCTTACCGAAGGCACTGGAACCTGTAAAAATTTAAAAATAATGTTGAAGTTTGAAGAACTGAAAATCTTCTTAGATGAAAAAGCAGACCAGTACAATGATCCTGAATTTATAGAAAATGATCCGATCCAGATTCCGCATCGTTTTTCTCTGAAACAGGATATTGAAATTGCAGGATTTCTGGCGGCGACAATTTCGTGGGGAAACAGAAAAGCGATCATTAAATCGGCAGAAAAAATGCTCGATATTATGGGAAATTCACCCTATGATTTTGTTTTGAATCATTCGGAAAAAGATTTGAAATTTCTTGAAGGCAAAAGTGTCCACAGAACGTTTAACGGAGAAGATTTTGCTTATTTTATTAAGCAGTTTAACAGAATTTATACGGAGAATGAAAGTCTGGAAGATTTATTCAGGATAAATGATTCTGAGATTAATTTTTCTCATGCCATTGAACGTTTCAGAACACAGTTTTTGGGAATGGAAAAGCACAGAACGCACAAACATGTAAGTTCGCCGTATAAAAATTCTTCCACCAAAAGAATCATTATGTTTCTGCGCTGGATGGTGCGTAACGACAGGCGTGGCGTAGATTTTGGTCTTTGGGAAAATACAGATCCGAAACATCTGTCGATTCCTTTGGATGTACATACCGGAAATATTTCAAGAAAACTGGGGCTGATTACGAGAACGCAGAACGACTGGAAAACGGTGGAAGAATTAGATCTTATCATCCGTACATTTGATGAAAAAGATCCTGCAAAATACGATTTTGCACTGTTTGGATTAGGAGTTACCAAGGAATTAATTTAAAATTGAAACGCAATGAAAAAGAACGAAGAAAAAATTGAAGTATTAGAAAGAATTGCCAACGGAATTACATGGTGGATCGGTTCTATTCCGTCGCTCATTGCGCATACCCTGTTTTTTTTGATTTCTTTTCTTCTGCCGGTTCTTCATATTGTAGAATTTGATAAAATGCTGCTGATTCTTACCACAGTGGTTTCTTTAGAGGCAATTTATCTTGCCATTTTCATCCAGATGTCGGTGAATAAAAGTCATGAAAAGATTGAAGACATTCAGGAAGATATCGAGGAAATTAGTGAGGATATTGAAGATATTCAGGAAGATATTGAAGAGATCAGCGAAGACATTGAGGAAATCAGCGAGGATATCGAAGAAATTAATGAAGATATTGAGGATATTCAGGAAGATATTGAAGAAATTAATGAGGAAGAAGATGAAGAAGACCATAATGAGCGCGCCAAAAATGTAATGCTGAAAAGCAATGTAAGTTCCAACAAAAATGAAATTAAAGCACTGAAAGATAAGATCTCAGAATTGCAAAATATGATTGACGAACTGAAAAAAGATTAGTTAATCAACAGATAAAATTGTTGAAATAGTAAAATTCCACACAAAAAGACTGATAATTTTATCAGTCTTTTTTATTAATTCAGATAGAATATCTGTTATTTCTATAATTTTAAAATATTTTAGGTTATTTGTAGTATAACGCTTGTTTTTTGTTCTGATTTTAAGTAATAATTTAGTATTTTTGAACAAACAACAACAAAATGTTAAATTATAGATTAAAAAACTACTATTTCCTTTTAGTGTTGCTTCTGGTTTCGGGTTCCGTTTTTGCCCAAAAAGCATCAAGAAAACCAATCAAAGAAAAGCATACTAATTCGAGTTTAAAGTCAGGTGCATTTATAGATGTTAATGTCGCTTCCTATGCGCCATCATCTTATAATATAGAACAGCTTGTTAAAAATATCCTTATTACAGGCGGTTCAAGTTGTGCTGTTGCCAATGTTACCAACGTCACTGTTTCTCCCAATCAGCCCGCAACAGACCCCGAAAGAGCTTGGGGATATTTTCATAAAGGAACTACCGCTTTTCCGTTTACGGATGGTGTTGTATTGGTAACTGGAAAAGCCCGAAGAGCAGGAAATGTTTTGGAAACAGGATTAGGTGACACTGTTCCCGGATCCACCGTTAGTGATCCGGATCTTGTTACGGCAATTAATCCTTTGGCTCCTTTAAAAGATGCCGTTTTTATTGAATTCGACTTCGTTCCCAACAATACTCAGGTAAAATTCAATTATATTTTTGCTTCAGAAGAATATACCTCAGATTTCCCTTGTGGAGTTTATTCTGATGGTTTTGCTTTATTACTGAAAAAAGTAGGGGATCCTACTTATACCAATATGGCAATTTTACCCGGAACAGCGGGACCGGTAAGCGTTACCAACATTGTTCCTTCCGGTAATGGGTTCTCATGCGGACCTATTAACGAAGCTTACTTCGGAGGAATGAACACTTCAAATATCGAAACGAATTTCAATGGAAGAACAATTCCTTTAACGGCAACTGCAACGGTAATTCCGGGACAGACCTATCATTTTAAAATGGTTTTGGCTGATGCTTCCGACAGTGGTTTTGATTCTGCCGTTTTTCTTCAGGGAGGATCTTTTGATATCGGAATGACCATTGTAGACGGCAGCGGAAATCCTTTAACGACGGTGAATATGTGTGATAATACGCCGCAAACTCTTACTGCACAGATTGCTGCTGTTCCGGGAATGACTTTCCAATGGTACAAAGACGGTGTTGCAATTGCAGGGGCAACCAATGCGACCTATATCGCTACATCACCCGGTGTGTATGAGGTAAGAACATTTGTGGGCGGAACCAACTGCCAGACAGCTACCGTTACCATTGTAGGCGGAACAACGCCACCTGCACAGAATGCTACTTTAAAACTCTGTACAACACCATCTTTGGCAACATTTAATTTAAATGATGCAACGCCGCAGATTACAACTTCCACTACGGCTATTGTTCGTTATTATGTGAATCAGGCAGATGCTGTTGCTCAGAATGCAAACTATCTTACGGCGGCGCAAATGGCAAGTTATAACGGAACAGACGGACAGGTTTTGTATGTCGTGGTTTCCAACGGAGCTTTCTGTAGCAAAACAGTAACTTTAACTTTAAGAAAAGAAGCAACGCCTGTTGCACAGCTTACGGCAACAAAAGTAAGAATCTGCTTAGGCGAATCTACAACTTTAACAGCTTCTAACGGAGCAACCTATCAATGGACGAATTTATCGGGAACCGGAGCTACACAAACAGTTTCTCCAACCCAGACTACAACATATTCTGTTTATGCGATCGGAACACAGGGATGTAAATCTTTACAGCCTGCATCCGTTACTATAGAAGTTGTTCCGGCTATTAAATCAACACTTTCCGGTGGAATGATCTGTCAGGGAGATGTTATTAATTTAGACGCAGGAGCAGGCCCGAACTATACATATCTGTGGAGTAATGGAGCAACATCTCAGACGATTTCTGTAGGAACTCCGGGAACATACAGTGTAACCATTACCAATGGAGTGTGTTCAAAGGTCTTTACAACACAGGTTATTCAGGCGGTTATTCCGGAAGTTATTAATGTTAACTATAATGAAAACGGAACCATGATTATTACGGCAAGTAACCCAAGCAACGGTGTTTTGGAATATTCTGTTGATAATGGTTTAACATGGCAAAATTCAAATACATTTACCAATGTGCCGAGAAATACAGTTATTGCCATTAGAGTGAGAGTGAAGAATACAAGCTGTGTAGGCTTCCTTGAATATTTCACATTTGTAATGCAGAACGTTATTACGCCAAACGGAGATAACATTAATGATATCATTGATTTCCGAATCGTGAATAAAAACAAAGACTTTAAAGCCTCTATTTTTGACCGTTACGGAAGAGAGGTTTACAGAGAAAGCAGCTTACAGCCTTATTGGGACGGATATTTCCAAGGTAAACGACTGAATACCTCATCATACTGGTATCAGGTAAGTTTTGAAGATCCTGCAAGTAAAAAGCCTGTCGTAAAAACAGGATGGATCTTATTGAAAAATTTTGAATAATTTAATCAAAATAGAAAGACCAACAATTTGTTGGTCTTTTTTTCGTTTTAGAGATAATTGAAATTACTTTTTTTACAGGATATTTAATTATATAAGTGATAATGTAATTAGTACCGAATTGAAATTCAATTGAAAAAAATAGTATTTTTGTTTAAAATAATATAAAATGTTAAATAGGAGGACAAAAAATTTATTTTTGGCTTTGCTTTTGGTTTTTGTAGGGAATTTCGTTAATGCACAGAAAGGCAGAGACGGAAAAGGAGTTGTGAGCAGACAAACCCCTGAAAACATGAAAGCCGGAGCTTTTATAGATGTAAATACAGCCGCTTATCCGGAATCTTCATACAGTATCACACAATTGGTAAAAGATGTCCTCATTAGTGGAGGATCTGCATGTTCTGCTGCGAATGTAACGAATGTATCTGTTTCTCCAAATTTAGCAGTGACAGACCAAAACAGAAGCTGGGGATATTTTAATAAAGCAACCACCAATTTCCCTTTTGCAAAAGGAATTGTTCTTACAACAGGATATGCGAGAAAAGCTGGAAATGATCTTCAGGGAACTTTAAGTGACGGTTTAGGTTCCGGAGGAGATGCAGATTTGGCAGCAGCTCTTGGAGTTCCAAACAATCAGCTTAACGATGCGACTTACATAGAATTCGATTTTGTTCCGGCTTCTACTAAAGTTACTTTCAGATATTTATTCGCTTCAAAAGAATATCAGACAAACTTCCCATGTACCATCAGCGATGGTTTTGCTCTTTTATTAAGAAAAGTAGGGGATCCTTATACCAATCTTGCTGTTTTACCGGGAGGAGCAGGTCCTGTAAGTGTAACGAATATTCACCCTTCCACACAATATCAGACGGGTGCTCCATTGGCTTGCGGAGCTGCAAACGTATCGTATTTCGGAGGATATAATATTCCTCAGATCGAAACGAACTTTAACGGACGTACTGTTCCGTTAACGGCAACAGCAACAGTAATTCCGGGGCAGACTTATCATTTCAAAATGGTTTTGGCAGATTATCAGGATGCTAATTTCGATTCTGCGGTATTTCTTGAAGCAGGATCTTTCGATATTGGTGTGCAGTTATTAGATCCGGCGGGAGTTACACTTCCTTCCTCCATCAACGTCTGTGATAATACTCCGCAGACATTCACTGCGTCAGTTCAGGGAGGTGGAGCTACTTATCAATGGTATTTGGGAACAAACCCTATTCCGGGAGCAACCAATGCTTCTTACACGGCAACTCAGCCGGGAGTATATTCAGTTCAGGTATTTTTACCCGGAAACACCTGTCCGGGAACAGCTTCCATTACTATTGTCGGGGGAACTTCGCCCACGGTTCAGAATGCAACACTCACATCCTGTTACACACAGGGTAATGCTACTTTCAACTTAACGTCGGCACAACCTTCAATCAGTACAACACCGGGAGCTACATTTGCTTATTATGTGAATCAGGCAGATGCGGTTGCAGGAAACGGAAATACGATTGCGAATCCGACCGCCTTTTCAAGTCCGGGACAGACGGTGTATGTTTCAGTTAAAAACGGATTTTGTTCCAAAGTTGCTGAATTACAACTGATAAAAGCGCCTCAGATTACGGCAACTATTGCTACACCGGGAGTTTTAACATGTACAAATTCACAGGTTACGTTAAATGCTTCGAGTTCAGTATATCCTACAGGTTCTACATTTAGCTGGACAACTACCAACGGAAATATTGTTTCAGGAGCAAATACCTTAAATCCTGTTGTAAATACCGCGGGAACGTATACTTTAACCATATCTAATATATACCAGCCGGGAAATGTTAGCTGTACCGGAACAGCGAATGTAACCGTTACAGGAGACAGCGCGCCGCCAACTACAGGATTAACGGCTTCAAAAATTTTAATCTGTTCAGGAGAATCGGTAACTTTAACGGCTTCCGGCGGGGCTACTTACAATTGGGTTGGTCTTCCGGGAAATGGAGCGACACAAACTGTTTCTCCTACGACGACCACGACGTATACGGTTACTGCGGTGGGAGCGAACGGATGTGTTTCTGCTACTCCTGCAACGATTACGATACAGGTGACTCAGCCAATTACCGTTCAGAATGCTACTTTATTAAAATGTTATCAGAACGGAGGAATTAATTATAATTTAACGGAAGCACAGCCACAGATTACAACAGCACCAGGAGTTACTTTTGCCTATTATCTGAATGTTGCGGATGCCAATGCCGGAAATACGAATACAATTGCCAATCCTGCATCTTTTAACAGTGCTGGAGGACAGACTATTTATGTTTTGGTGACAAACGGAGGGTGTAAAAATGTGGTCACATTACAGCTTTTGTCTACTCCTCAAACAACTTTAACCATTAATCCGCCTCAGCAGATTACCTGTACCACTCCTCAGGTTACATTGAATGCTTCTGCTTCTGTAATTCCTGCAGGATCTACCATTACATGGACCGCAACCGGTGGAGGAAATATTGTTTCTGGAGCTAATACATTAACTCCGGTGGTAAACGCGGGTGGAGTATATACTTTAACGGTAACCAATATCAACCAGCCCGGAAATGTAAACTGTACGTATACTTTAAACGTTACGGTAACACAAAATACAACCGCTCCGACAGCGACTGTAACTTCTACGGTATTACAGATATGTTCAGGAGAATCTGTTACTTTAACGGCTTCCGGCGGTGCAACCTATAACTGGACAGGACTTATAGGAAATGGAAATACACAGGTAGTTTCGCCTACTTCTACAACTACCTACACTGTTTTTGCTGTGGGTACTAATGGATGTGTTTCAGCGACTCCTGCTACCATTACAATAATCGTGGCTCCTCCTGTAGCAGTTTTAACTGCTTCTCAAATGAAAATATGTGCAGGTGAATCTGTAACTTTAACAGCAACCGGCGGAGTTACTTACGAATGGGTAGGTTTACCGGGCAACGGAAGTACACAGATTGTATCTCCAACAGCTACAACTACCTATTCTGTCTTTGCTTTAGGTGGAAACGGATGTAAAGTGGCTAATCCTACTTCAATTACCATTCAGGTTGTCCCTGCAATTGTTTCTACTCTGAAAGATGTTAATGTTTGTGCGGGAGATTCAGGAATTTTAGATGCAGGCTCAGGAACAAATTATACGTATGTATGGAATACAGGAGCAACAACACAAACCATTTCTGTAAGTACACCGGGAACTTATACGGTAACGATAAGTAATGGGGTTTGTTCTAAGGTATTTTCTGCACAGCTTATCAATCCTACATTGCCGCAGTTTACAAATATTTCCTACGAGAACCATATTTTAACACTGTCTACGACAAATCCGACAGGCGGAACTCTGGAATATTCTGCTGATAATGGTTTTAGCTGGCAGACTTCCAATGTATTTACTAATATTTTGGATAATACGAATTATAATCTTCAGGTAAGAGTGAAAGATGCGAAATGTAGCACTTCAATATCTTTCTTTACTTTCGTTGTTATCAATGCCATTACTCCGAATTCTGACGGTAAAAACGATATTGTAGATTTTACGGGAATCAGCACATATAATAATTTTGCAGCCTCTATTTTCGACAGATACGGACAGGAAGTATTTAAAGCATCCAAAAACCAGACTTTCTGGAACGGAATGTTGCGGGGAAGTTTAGTGTTGCCAACTGCTACTTACTGGTACAGAGTACAATGGGAAAATCCCGCCAGTAAAAAACTCGAGCAGAGAAGCGGATGGATTTTACTGAAAAACAGAAATTAAAAGATATTAAAATTGAAAACCTTTCTTATGAAAGGTTTTTTTGCTTTTTTAGCATAAAAATGCCAAATAAATGTGTGGTATATTCAAAAAAAAATTAAATTTGTTAAAACAAAAATATTATGAAGAGATATCTACTATTGTTTTCTTTATTCGCGGTCTCCTCATCGAGTCTCTTTTATTCACAAAAAAATACAAACAGAAAGCCTCAGCAAGAAAAGGCTTCCTCTCTTACAATGAAAGCGGGTGCTTTTATTGATGTGAATACTCCTACATATCCTGCATCAGCTTATACCCCTTTGCAGCTGGTAAAAGATGTGTTGATTTCATCAGGAACCAATTCCTGTGTTACACCTAACGTTTCCAACGTGCAGGTGAGCCCGAATCTTCCGGCAACGAATGCAAACAGATCTTGGGGATATTTCAACAGAGGAACAACCAGTTTTCCTTTCAAGGATGGTATTGTTCTTTCTACGGGATATGCTCAGAAAGCCGGAAACAGCTATATTAGCTCTACTTTAGGAGATGATTTGCCGACGGGTAGTGATCCGGATCTTGTTGCGGCAACGAATCCTTCTGCAACACTTAATGATGCCGTTATTCTGGAGTTTGATTTCGTGCCTACTTCCAGTCAGGTGAAATTTAATTACCTTTTTGCTTCTGAAGAATATACAGGAACTTTCCCTTGTAGCTTCTCAGATGCATTTGCTTTATTATTAAAACCTGTAGCCGGCGGACCTTATGTTAACATGGCTGTATTACCGGCTCCGGGAACAGGACCGGTGAGTGTAACCAATATTCACCCGCAAAACAGTTTTGCGGGAACCAATATGGGATGCGGTGCTCCAAACGTTGCCTTTTTTGGAGGGTACAATACTGCTAATATAGAAACCAACTTTAACGGAAGAACTGTTCCTTTACAGGCAACCGCTACAGTAGTTCCAGGACAGGCATACCACTTTAAAATGGTTTTGGCAGATGCTATAGACAGCAGCTATGATTCTGCAGTATTTTTAGATGGTGGATCTTTCAATATTGGAGTAGAATTATTAGATCCTTCCGGAGCAACATTACCGGAGCAAATTAATGTATGCGACAATGTTCCTCAAGTAATTACTGCATCGGTTAGTGATCCGAATATGACGTATCAGTGGTTCTTCAACGGAGTTGCAATTCCGGGAGCTACCTCTCCTACGATTACAGCAACACAGCCGGGGAATTACGAAATTCAGGTTTCATTCCCTGGAAGTCCTTGTCCGGGTAAAGCCAATATCAAAATAAACGGAGGAACAACACCAGCCGCAGTAGATGCAACATTACTGCTCTGTACAACTCCGGATGTCACCTGGTTTGATCTTACCAATTCAATGGCGTCAATCAGTACAACGCCGGGTGCAGTATTCTATTTTTATGTAAATCAGGCAGATGCAATTGCCCAGAACAATAATTACATTCAGGATATTCTTCACTACAATGGTAATGATGGACAGATTCTTTATGTCGTGGTATCGAATGGAGGTTTCTGTAGTAAAATGGTAAAATTAACATTATCAAAAGAAGCAACTCCTGTTGCAAGTGTTGTGGCATCGAAAATTAAAGTCTGTCCGGGAACTGTAGTAGATCTTACGGCAACCGGCGGGGTAACTTATCAATGGGCAAACTTCTCAGGAACAGGCAATACCCAAAGTGCAACAGTATACAATACAACAACGTTCTCTGTATATGCATTGGGAACAAAAGGATGTAAATCTTTACAGCCTGCAAAAATCACCGTTGAGGTAGTTCCGGAAATCACTTCGACATTAATGGATGTAGAAATGTGTCAGGGAGACAGAGTAACTTTAGACGCAGGAGCAGGACCGAATTACACTTATCTGTGGAGTACAGGTGCGGTGACCAGAACAATAGAAGTAGACCAGTTGGGTATTTATTCTGTAACCATTAAGAACGGATTTTGTCAGGAAACTTTCACTGCAAAAGTGATGGCAGCAGCTTCTCCGTTTGTTTCTAATATTGATTACAGCAACAATACGTTAACAATTACTGCGCAGGTTCCTATGATCAATAATATTCCTCAGACAGCGGAATATTCTGTGGACGGTGGTATTTCATGGCAGCAGTCTAATGTATTTACAGGACTTTCCAACAATACCCACTACGACATTCAGGTAAGAACTGTAGGAACACATTGTGTAGGAGCTTTAGAATTCTTCACACTGAATATTGCAAATATGATTACTCCAAATCAGGATGGTGTTAATGATACATTGGATCTTACTGCTCTTGGAAACTTTAATAACTTCACAGGTTCTGTGTATGACAGATATGGCTCAGAATTATTCAGATTCTCCAAAGAAAACCCAATCTGGAACGGAACTTTAGGAGGCAAAAAGCTGCCAACTGCAACGTACTGGTATAAATTTAACTTCCAGTATCCGAAATCAAAAACAAGCATGAGCCAGTCTGGCTGGATTATGTTGAAAAACAGAGAATAAAAAATCAATCGATAATGCAAAATGAAAGCCCTTCAAGAAATTGAGGGGCTTTTTTAGGATTAATTAAGTTATATCTCTTCTGAACTTTTATTACTAAACACTTTCTTTCCAGAGCTGTGTAAATGAGATGAAATCTGCCACGCTGAGTTCTTCAGCTCTTTTATCCATAAACTCATGGGTTTTTAAAGCTTCCGGAATATTTAAAATTTTTAAGGCATTCGACAGCTTTTTTCTTCTCTGGTTAAAACCTGCCTTTACGATTTGTTTAAACAATACTTCATTTCCTGCCAAACCTTCTTTAGGATTTCTGGTGATTCTGATAACGCCGGATTTTACTTTTGGCGGCGGATTGAAGACGTTTTCATGAACGGTAAACAAATATGAAGTATCATAATAAGCCTGAATCAGGACAGAGAGAATTCCGTAATCTTTCGTTCTTGGAACGGCGGCTGTTCTTTCCGCTACTTCTTTCTGAAACATTCCCACCATTTCCGGGATTAGCTCATAATGATCGATAATCTGAAACAAAATCTGCGAAGATATGTTGTAAGGAAAATTTCCGATAATGGCAATCTGCTCTCCGTTGGTAAACTGAAAGTCCTGCTTCAGAAAATCTCCCACAAAAGTTTCTTCGGTTACTTTAGAATAGTTTTCCTTTAAATATTCTATGGATTCTTTATCGATTTCTGCAAGGTAAATCTGCTGTTCTTTTTCCAGCAGATATTTGGTGAGAACTCCCATTCCGGGACCCACTTCCATTACCTTATTGTAGCCCTCAAAACTCAGACTTTCTACGATTTTTCTTGCGATGTTTTCATCCGTCAGAAAGTGCTGACCAAGATGCTTTTTTGCTTTTACACTCAATGTTTTTTATGATTTTATTAACAGTGATTTTCTCTTTTTCGTTCCCAAATTTCGGAAGATTTTTTCTATTTTAGCCAAAAATTTTAATATTAATGGCTAAATCTGTAGATGAATTTAATAAGAAAAGGCTTAGGTCTAGCAATATTACAGTAGTAATAAGTATTGCCTTAGTGTTATTTTTGTTGGGATTAATGGGACTTATTTTAATCAATGCCCAGAAATATTCCGACTATATCAAGGAGCAACTTGTGGTAAATGCTTACTTTGATGAAAACTATGATGCAAAGGATTCTGTAAAAATTGCGAAAATGGAAGCTGAGGTTTTCAAAGAAATTCAGACACTGGCTCCGGTAAAGAAAGCAACGTATATTACCAGAGAAATGGCTTCCAAAGAAGCTAAAAAAGCAATGGGGATTGATACGGATGCGCTTTTCGAAGAAAATATTTTCCCTTCATCTGTAGAAATTGCCCTAAAACCGGAATATGTAGATCCGGCAAAGATCGATGAAGCCATTAAAGCCATTAAAGCCGTTCCGGGAATTATCGACGTAAAGAACGACAGTACTTTAATGGTAGATGTGTACAACAACCTGAGCAGAATTCTGAAATGGATCTTAGGATTTTCCATCCTGTTTTTAATTCTGGCGGTTGTATTAATTAACAACTCCATCCGTCTGAAAATATTCTCCAAGAGATTTATTATTAAAACCATGCAGCTTGTAGGAGCGAAGAGAAGATTCATCCTGAAACCTTTCATCATCGAAGCGGTAGTTTTAGGGGCAATTGGTTCTGCAATCGGACTTCTGGTTCTTTTCGGAGCATGGTATTACTTTACAAGCCAGATCGGATCTGCCTTTGTACAGGACAACAACCAATACTTCTGGCTGGTTCTGCTGGTATTCGGAGTAGGAATTTTTATTACGGTTTTAAGTACGATTGTAGCTACCTGGAGATTCTTAAGATCAAACGTTGACGACTTATATTACTCTTAAAAATGAGCAAAAAAACAAATAAATTTTCCGCAGATAACTTCGGGAAAGAAACAACCGAAGTTCCAAAGGAGAACACTTTTTACTTCGGAAAAGAAAACTTTAAATGGATGTTGATCGGCTTGGCATTCATCGTGGTAGGGTTTCTTCTGATGATGGGAGCCGATGCCAATACAGTAGACGGAAAATACGATCCGAACTCATGGAATGAAGATATTTTTTCTATCCGAAGAATCAGGATTGCGCCATTATTTGTGGTGATTGGTTTCGGAATCGAAGTTTACGCGATTTTAAAAAGAAAGTAGAAATAAATTTTATTTGAAGATTAAGAAATTCGGAAATTTAGATCAGTCTAAATCTCTTGGTTTCTTAATCTTTTAATTTTGGATAAATTATGGATTTAATCAAAGCAATTATTATTGCGATCATTGAAGGCTTAACAGAGTATCTGCCCATTTCGTCAACTGCACATATGGGTTTCACGGCAAATTTGCTGGGACTTGAAGAAACCGAATTTTTAAAAATGTTTCAGGTTTCCATACAGTTTGGGGCAATCCTTTCTGTGGTTGTGGCATACTGGAAAAAGTTTTTTGATCTGAAAAATTTACAGTTTTACTTTAAACTGGCTTTTGCAGTGGTTCCGGCTTTGGTTTTAGGGTATTTATTTGATGATAAAATTGAAGCGGTTTTAGGAAATCAGATCGCTATTTCTTCAGTTCTGGTTCTTGGAGGTGTTGTTTTACTGTTTGCCGATACATGGTTTAAAAATCCAAAAATTGATGATGAAAAAGGCATTACCATAAAAAAAGCAGTAACCATTGGTTTTTGGCAGTGTCTTGCAATGATGCCGGGAACGAGTAGGAGTGCAGCTTCCATCATCGGAGGTATGACACAGGGATTGACCAGAAAAGCAGCGGCAGAATTTTCATTCTTTTTGGCGGTTCCTACCATGTTGGCGGTAACGGTATATTCAGTTTTTGTAAAAACATGGGGTAAAGAAACACCTAATCCGCAGAAAGGTTATGAAATGATTATGGAATCTCAGGATCACATCATGATTTTCATCGTAGGAAATGTTGTTGCATTTATCGTTGCATTAATCGCCATCAAAGCATTCATCGGAGTTTTGAATAAATATGGTTTCAAACCTTGGGGTTGGTATCGTATTTTCGTTGGAATTGCTTTGCTGATTTATTTTTATTTCTTTAAATAAGAATGGACGAAAGAGTTTTTAGGAGTAAATTATTGCATATAGTTTCTATTGTTTTTTTTAATAACAACATTATTTCTAATTTTAGGAATGATGAATGAAATTAAAACTTTAAACTTGATTTATTTGTTAATTTTATCCATATTATCTCTAATTGTTTGCATTAAATTATTTAATAAGAAGCGAAATGTAATTGTTTTAATAAATACTTTTATATTGTTGCTTTTACCCTTTATATTATATTATTCATTTTCTGTGTACCCAACACACTTTATTTATGAGCCTGAAAATTTATTTTTTTGTTGTTTACTTATCATATACATGTTGTGGGTAAATAAAAATAAAATAGATAATAAAGGAATTGACGAAATTAATGAAATAGGAAAAAACAAATGACCGCTGAAGATCTACAATCTGGACATATATTTTTATTAGACAAACCCTTGGACTGGACTTCTTTTCAGGCGGTCAATAAAATGAAATATAAACTCAAAAGAGAGTTTGATTTACCCAAAAAATTCAAAATTGGTCACGCAGGAACTTTAGATCCGCGTGCAACGGGATTATTGATTGTCTGCTGTGGTAAATTCACCAAGAAAATTCCTGAAATTCAGGATGCCCCAAAAGAATACTGGACCGAAATAAAAATCGGCGCACAGACAGAATCGTACGATACCGAAAAGCCCGAAATTCTGCATCAGGATATTTCGCAGATTACAGAAGAGCAGATTAAAACCGCTTTAGAAAAATTTGTTGGAGAAATCGATCAGACTCCGCCTGTTTTTTCGGCAATAAAAATTGAAGGAAAAAGAGCATACGATCTTGCAAGAGCAGGAGCAGAAGTAGAAATGAAATCCCGTAAAACCACAATTTTTTATATTGATAATGTGAAAATTGATCTTCCGCTTGTAAGTTTTACAGTAGGCTGCTCAAAAGGAACCTATATTCGCAGCTTAGCTCACGATATCGGACAGGAATTGGGTGTGGGAGCTTATTTAACACAATTGAGACGGACAAAAATCGGAGAATATAAAATAGAAGATGCAACATCCGACTTTTTGGAAAATGATTTTAGATTTAACGAATCATAAAAAGAAATTTCTTTATTGATGAATACAGTCTGAAAAATAGTATGGAAAAAACAAGAATTAATAAATATTTATCTGAAGTAGGATACTGTTCGAGAAGAGCGGCAGACAAACTTTTGGAGGAAGGAAGAATCACCATTAACGGCAAAGTTCCGGAAATGGGAACAAAAGTTTCCGATGAAGATGTGATTGAAGTAGACGGAAAACCAATTCGTGAACCGGAAGAAAACCATGTTTATATTGCCTTTAATAAACCTGTAGGAATCGTTTGTACGACTGATACAAAACGTGAAAAAAATAACATCATTGATTATATTAATCATCCCAAAAGAATTTTCCCGATCGGAAGACTTGATAAGCCGAGTGAAGGTTTGATTCTTTTAACCAGCGATGGCGATATAGTAAATAAAATTCTGAGATCCCGAAACAACCACGGAAAAGAATATATTGTAAGAGTTGATAAACCGATTACGCCCAAATTTCTGGATAAAATGCGAAACGGAGTTCCGATTTTGGATACCGTCACTAAAAAATGCGAGGTCGAAAAAATTGATGAAATGAATTTCCGTATCGTCCTTACACAAGGTCTGAACCGACAGATCCGAAGAATGTGCGAATATTTAGGCTACGAAGTAAAGAAACTGAAACGAATCAGGGTTTTAAATATCAAACTGGATCTTCCCATCGGGAAATGGAGAGATCTTACAGAGGAAGAACTTTCTGCCTTACAAAAACTGGTTGAAGGTTCCAGTAAAACATATGACTAAACATAATAGAGATGCCGGATTGGACATCTCTTTTTTGTATACCTTAGACTTTTATCATATTCATATACAGTATTTTTGTTATTCTGACGAGAGAATAATCTCAAAAAGTTTTTTTATCTCCCGCAGATTTTACAGATTGCGCAGATTTTTTTCCAATTTAAAATTGTTTTTACTTTCTCAAAAGTATTTACAGCTTTTTGTCATCCTGAAAGGATCTAAGCAAATAACTTGAAAGAACAGCGAAGAGTAAAACGTTTAGAACCCTTCGACAAGCTCAGGGTGACATTGCGAATACTTCCTATAATACTTAAAACAATGAAGAATTGTTAAAAAAATATTTTGACAAAAAAAATTAACGCTGCATTGTCATTCTGACAGAGGAAGAATCTCAAAAAGTTTTATTTTATCTCGCGCAGATTGAGCGGATTAGGCAGATTTAATTAATAAATTTAAGTTGATTTATGTTGTTGATTTTAAATGTAATAATTTTATGTTCAGCTTCTTTTGCGATTCAATAAAAATGTAAAAATTGCATTCTACTTCAAATACCATTTCATTCTCATTTCATACTCCGGTTTCAGTTTCAGCATTTTCCAGATTTTCTTTTCATCTTTTTCGGAGATTCGGTAAAAAATAATTTTCTCTGCAGAATATTTAAAATAAGGATGATTTTTCAGCCATTCTTCCGGAGCATCCTGCAACGTATATTTCTGAACATTCGAAGTTGTAAGCGGTGCGGTTGAAAGTAATTTTTTCGTCAGTTCCGGATCAATATTGTACGTAGAGAGAATCTGTTCTTTATTTACAAATCCGCCAAGTTTATTTCGGAAACCGATCATCGAACCGGCTGCTTTTCCGTCAAATCCAAACTCCATAAGCTGTTTGTAGGTTATTGCGTTTAAATCTACCTTGGTAAAATCCGTTTTTTCCTGCTGCTTAGTTTCAGATTTGTCATTTTTACTCACCGCAATTGTTTCTGCATTGAATTTAATGAACGGCTTCATTTCCTCAAACTTCTCAGAAGAAATAACGAAACATTTCTGAATGTCTTCCAGACTTTTAAAACTTCCTTTTAAATTCCGGTCACGGTAATTGATGATAATTTGTGCCTGTTTATCGGAGAAGCCAAAAGATTTCCAGCCTTCAATATCCAATGCATTCGGATCGAAAGAATGATATTGAATTTTATTTTTATCGGCATTGAAATTTTTATCGGTTCTGTAATTTTCCGGTGTTTTCTCCGGCAGAATAAGATAAGGATCGATTTTCTGAAAATTCTCTTCACTGATGATAAAGCACTCCCTGAATTTCTCTTTGCTCACAAAACTTCCACCCAGATAACTTTTGTATTTTAAAATAGCTTCTGCCTGCTTTTCACTAAAGCCCATTTTAGTCCAGTCGTCTGCCGAATAAAGATCGGGGTTAAATTTCCCTCTCACCGTTATCGATTTTTTTTCAAAACTTTTGAATGCAACTGATTTTGCTTCTCTACTGGTTTCCGGAAGTAAAATATAGTGGTTCAGCTCAGAAAATTTTTCCTCAGAAATAGCAAAGCATTTTTTAAGCTGTTCCTTTGATGCAAACCTTCCTCCGACTACTTTCTTATAGTTGAGAATCGTCGCTGTTTGTTTCTCTGTAAAGCCTAGATTTTGCCATTGCTTTTCATCCAGTTCATTAGGGTCAAACTCTGTGAGATGGAGCACAGCGGATGGTTGTGTGATAAACTGAACATCAGGAAACTCTTCCTCTTTGTCCCTACTTGTATATTTTTGAAAAGCGAATAAAATGATCAGCAATATTCCCATGACTGCCAATCTCTGGTAATAGTTTTTTTTCATCGCTGTAAACTTAATTAATTTATTAAGCATTCGCAATGAGGGAATTGCAATTGGATTATTTTAGAATATAAATTTTAGGAATAGATTTAATAAATAAATGCCAACCGATATTGTTTAGGAAAATTTTAATAAAATAACTGTCTCACAAACAGTAATATTCTTTATATTATAGAAGTTTAGTAGTTTGTAAGACAGTTTTAAACACTTAAAATTAATTGCCAAATGGCAAACTGAACTTAACACCTACAATATTTTCTGAAGTTTTTTCATATCCTATATACTGTCTGTATTGATAAAAAGGGATGATATTTATAGAAGGAGCTCCTGTTTTATCTTTAAATGGCAGTACAATACCGGCTGAGAAATTATCAATATTACTTACATCATTGGTTGTATTGGGTTTGATGAATTTTACATAGTCATATTTTAGTTCCAATCCGATATTAAATTTTTTGTAGATAATAATTCCCTGTAAACCGTAATCGAATAAAAATAGATTGTAAAATTCATTATTGTCAAGCTCATAAACATTTTTTGCGCTTTCCGAGATATAGGTTTCGTTTGTAAGGGATCTTATCTTATTCCATTGTGAAGTCTGATTGATTTCTGAAAGATTATGTTTTCTTGTTCCCTTCAGGTATAAATTTCCATATAGTAAAACATTTTTTGTTTCCCGGTACGCATTGAAAGAGGTCTGTACGGAGAATAGATTAATTGTCTCTTTATAAGGATTTTTTAAACTGGCAGTATCCCCTTTAATCGTATAATAAAAATTGTCTTGTGCGATAGGATTTACATTAAATTTCACCCAGAACAGTGTTTTACCGGTCCATAATTTTTCTGCCAATAATGTTTCGTATTTCTGTACATATTTTGCTAATGAGTCTTTCTCATTATAATATACTTTAGTATTGAGGGTAATATCGTCAAGTTTAAGTTTAGTTTTTGCTGAATCTTTATTAGTAATTTCACCTTCCACTTTGTCATAAATACCTCCATACATAGCTTTATAATCATCCTTTGAAGGTTTTGTTTTGAAATTTTTAATAGGAGATAGAAGCCATGTAGCATTTAATCCGACTACTATGGTATTTCTGTTTTTCCAGTCGAAATATTCTCCTTCATTAGACAATGTGCCCGTAATATCTGCTGAAAAAAATATGTTACCCAATCTCTGCATGAATGGAGAAAAAGCAAAACTTTTATCTTTTGAATTAACATCTAATGCAGCATATCTTCCTGGTGCGTTTTTATTTTTATCACCAGTCTGTATATTTGCAAAATCTTTGAAGGCAAGTTCTCTGAAGGTTTCATCAGAAACAATTTTATTATTTTCTTTTATAACCTCATTAGTTCTTTCTTCTACCCATTTTTCCTTTGTTTCCTGTCCGGATACTATAATGCCAAATAATATCAGCAACAATGCTGATACATAAAATTTTGTTTTCATGGTGTATATTTTTAAAAAGTTTAGGTATAAAATTACGAGAGAATTGTAATTTTTACAATAACACTTTTGTGGTATAATTAATATTTTTTTGAGATGAAAATACAAAAAGCTGCCCGATCGGGCAGCTTCTATTATAATTAAAATTATTAAAGGTTCTAAATAATATTCTGTGATTTATGTAAAATAAAGATAGCCATCGAATATAACATTCAAATCTAAATAATGATGCACAGTAAAATATTTAGATTATTGATATTTCAACCGCCTAAAATTTATTCTCTACTTCGGCAGCTTTCAGCATCAGATAATGCAGATCTGTATTCTTTACAAAAGGTTTCAGCAATTCGCTTCCGGGCCCGTACATTGCCAGTTCCACATAATCCCCACTGTGATCCATGCTGATCCATCCCACGCTGTTGTGTTTTTTCTGAATCTCGGAATATGCTTTATATGGCAGTTTTTTATAATTGTACAATCCTTCCTCGTCTTTTTCCAAACCTTTGTAAAAATTAAGCAGATGATTCGCTTCTTCATCGGACACTGAAAAACGGTGGTTCGTAAATATCCAGTCTTTCACCTGCTGCAGATTAAAATCGGGACGAATAGTATTCAGCAGATATTCATTTGTAAACTGATAATTGGCAATGCTGTCGAAATTTTTTGTGGCATCTGCTCCGTAAATGGTTCCCGGATTGGCATTTCCGTGGTCTGTCGTTATGATAACCAGAGTGTTTCCGTCTTTTTCTGCAAAATCCATGACTATTTTTATGGCATCATCAAACGCAATCTGATCATGAATAAGCGCAGCCACATCATTGGCGTGAGCCGACCAGTCTACCTTTCCGCCTTCTATCTGTAAAACAAAACCCTCCTTATGATCTTTCAGATGATCGATGGCCGTTTTAGCCATTTCAGCAAGAGTCGGAGTAGTTTTTTGCAGCTCAGGCATATTTTTTCGGTCGATGGAATAGGGAAGAGCACCAGTGGTAAAAACACCCAGAATAGGTTTGTTCTTATCCGTATTTTGAAGATCCGATCGGTTTTTCAGGATTTGGTAGCCCTTATTTTTATAGGAAGAATAGACATCTTTTTTATCTTTTCTTTTTTCAGCATTGAAAAACTCATCACCACCTCCCATCATTACATCAAAACCCAGTTCTGCATACATCTCGGCGATTTCAGGCTCCGCGCTTCTTTTGGCAGAATTGATGCAAAATCCGGCGGGAGTGGCATGGGTAATGGTAACAGTGGTTACGCATCCCGCTTTTTTACCTTTCTTTTTAAATTTTTGCCAGATCGGAAGATATTGTTCTCCGTTCACGCCTACATTCAGAGAACCGTTGTTTACACGGAATCCGCCCCCGAAAGAAGAACTTGCTGCAGCAGAATCGGTAACGATAGAACTTGCAGAAGCAGTATCCATCAAAGCTCTCGAAACTCTGTTTTCCAGATAAAGATGCATCCAGTTGCTTTCCCGTCCCAAAATATTTTTGGAATAGAGATTTGCCATGGAAAGTGTTCCGTTGCTCATTCCGTCGCTGATCATGAAGATAATATTCTTTGCTTTTTTTCCTTTGAAGCTGAGTTTTTCTTCAGAATTTTTTCCGAATATATCGAATGGATTCAATGAGAATGCCCCTGTTAAAAGAGCAGAACCGCTCAGGAATTTCCGTCTGTTCATTGCTGGTATTTTGAGGTTAATTTAAAGCTTATCTTTCTGATTTATATGAATTTAACGTTAACCTGTTTGATAAAAAGGAATCGTTAAATTTTTTTTTAAATGAAGTTCAGACAAATTTATAGTAGATGTTTCTTTTCGTTTTTAAAAATTTTCCTGTACAAGCTGAAGATTCAGCATACTTCCCGAAACACTTCCTGTATAAACGGAGTGAGCTATCGAGCGCATGGGCGAAGAATTGTCTCCACACGCAAAAACACCGTCAACACTTGTTTTCTGAAAAGAATCGGTTTTAATATGTCCTGTCTCCGTATATTCGCAGTTTAGTTGTGCAGCAATATCCGAGTGCTGTTCAAAAGCCGGAGGTGCATAGAGTACATTCATCGGAAGAGAAGTTCCGTCCGCAAAAATAATTTCAGAAAGATTCCCTTCCCGATGAACGATTTCCGTTATTTTTTCTTCCACAATGGAAATATTTTTTTTCTTTAAATCAGATATTTGCTCTTCCGGGAACTCAGCCTTTCCGTTCGTCAGTAACATCAGATCCTGCGAAAGATTTCTTACCAGTCCTGCAAGGTGAAATCCTTTTTCACCGTTTGCCAAAATTGCCGTTTTCTGATTTCTGAATTCGTAGCCGTGACAGTAAGGGCAATGAATTACAGAGATACCCCAACATTCTTTAAATCCTTTTATATCCGGAAAAAGATCCCGAATTCCTGTAGCAAGAATGATTTTTTTGGATGAAAATATTTCCGTTTCTGTTTTTATTTCAAACCCAAAATCTGTTTTTTTCGCTTCTGTTGCTTTTTGCTGAAGGAAGGTTACCGTTTCGTATTTCAGAGCCTGTTCAAGGGCTGTTTTGGAAATTTCAGCAGGCTTTTTTCCGTCCTGTGTAATGAAATTATGCGAAAAAGGTGTCTGTGCATTGCAGGGATTTCCGCTGTCCAGAATCAGAACTTTTCTTAAAGACCTTCCTAAAGCCATTGCTGCAGATAATCCGGAGTAACTTCCGCCAATAATGATGGCATCGAAAGGCTGGTTTGATGAGTTTTTCATAATTAAATATTTTTAGGAAAAGGATCTTCAAATGATATATTCTGATCAAACATATACTTCTCATTGTCTTTCAGAAGACACCTTTCCAGATCCTTTATCATCTGTTCTCTGTTTAAATCCTGACCAATGAAGACCATTTCGTTCATCCGGTCTCCCCAGTCTTTATCCCATTTATTTTCGATAAAATCTCTGTTTTCGGAGAAAGACTGATACATTTCCCGCTGACTCATCGGCATACTGCACCACCATATTCCTGCCTTATCCATTCGGAAAGAGCCTCCTGCCTGAGAAAAATTAAGCGCATCGTCCGGTCTGGAAGCCAGCCAGAAGAGCCCTTTTGCACGCATAACACCTTCCGGATACTTTTTACCAAGATAATTCCAGAAGCGTTCCGGATGAAATGGTTTTTTGCTTCTGAAAACAAAAGAGCTCAATCCATATTCTTCAGTTTCCGGTGTATGATGTTCATTTTGAAGTTCTTTCTGCCATCCTGCAGAATTTTGAGCGGTTTCGAAGTCAAAAAGTCCTGTATTGAGAATTTCCTGAGGATTAATTTTTCCGAATTCGGAGTTAATAAATTTTGCATCCGGATTTAGTTTTTTAATGGCAGCTTTCAGAAAGTTCACTGTTTCTTCCGTTACGAGATCTGTTTTGTTAAGAACAATGATGTTGGCAAATTCTACCTGATCTGTAAGAAGGTTTACAATGGTTCTGTTATCGCCCTCAATATCAGTAAGATTCCTGTCAGTCAATAATTCGCTGGAACCGAAATCTTTGAAGAAATGAAGACAGTCTACAACCGTTACCATTGTATCAATATAGCTGAATCGGGAAAGATCGATACCGCTTTCTTCGTCCACATAAGAGAAAGTCTGGGCAATCGGAACAGGTTCCGCGATTCCGGTTCCTTCAATCAACAGATAATCGAAACGGTTTTCTTTTGCGAGACGTTCTACTTCAATAAGAAGGTCGTCACGAAGAGTGCAGCAAATGCATCCGTTGCTCATTTCCACAAGTTTTTCTTCGGTTCTGGATATTGTGTTTTCGTTTTTTATCAACTGTGCGTCAATGTTTACTTCGCTCATGTCATTTACAATCACTGCAACCTTCAGGTTTTCTTTATTGTGAAGAACGTGATTAAGAAGTGTTGTTTTTCCGGCACCCAAAAAGCCGCTTAAAACCGTTACAGGAATTCTTTTTTGCATGATATCTGAATGATTTTTTAATGTTTATGATTTTTGAAATTGATGAGGTGTGCAGTAATAAGTCCGGTTGCACCTGCATAAATCAATTCGGAATGAATATGGAAAATAAAATCCAGACTGATTGAAATTGCGATGAGTGCAACAGAAGCCCAGAAAAGCAATTTCAGAGCGGTTGAGCGGATATTTCTGGTTATTTTTGAAACCACGATAATTCCGGCGAGCAGAAATGCCAAATCAATATAGGGATTATGGGAAATACCCAGCGGAACGACCATCAGCAAAGGGAAAATAATGCAGTGGATCAGGCAGAGAACCGCCGCAGAAATACCGATAAGATCTAAGATTTTTGTTTTCATTATTCTTATTGTAACTTTGTTGCAAAAGTAGGAATTAAAATTTATTATCGCAACTTTGTTGCATTAATTATATGAAACAGACAAGAAGTACACAGGCAAAAACCGAGATTCTGAAGCTGATAACAGAATCTGATCATGCGTTGTCACATGCAGATATTCAACTGAAACTGGGCGATTTGTGCAATCGCGTTACGATTTACAGAGTGTTGGAAAGACTGGAAGAAGAGGGCATTGTCCACAGAATTGTAAATGTGGATGGTGTGGTAAATTTTGCGAAATGCAGAGGCTGTTCCGAGATACATCATCACAATCATCTGCATTTTAACTGCGAGAAATGCAAATCGGTTACCTGCATAGAGAATGTCGTTCCTGAAATTCGGCTTCCGGAGAATTTTATCATCAACCAGTATAACTTTCTGGTAAGCGGAATTTGTGAGGATTGCAGCAAAAAAGAGATGGAGAAAGGATTGTAGTTTTTTAATTTCAATTACAAAATCTGAGAACTTTCCTTAATACTGTTCATCACAAAAATACTTTTTGTCTGTCCGATTCCTTCAATTTCAGAAAGCTTGTTCACGAAAAATTCATGAAATTCATCCATATTCGGAGCGAGAATTTTCAGCATAAAATCAAAATCTCCGCTGATGTTGTAGAACTCAATCACTTCTTTCAGTTTTCCTACTTCCTCAATGAATTTTCCTGCGGTTTTTTTGTTATGGACATTCAGCGCGATCATGCAGATCACCATCATTCCTTTATTCACTTTTTTACGGTCAACAACGGTGGTGTATTCTTTAATGATTCCCAGTTTTTCCATTCGTTTAATTCTTTCGTGAGTGGGAGTTGGACTCAGATTAATTCTTGCCGCAATATCTCGGACGCTTAATTTCGCATCTTTCTGTAAAATTCTGAGAATGGAAAGGTCTTTTTCGTCGGGTGTATAATTTTCTGTTGCCATCTGTTCTGTTTTTGAAGAATTAATTTCAAATATAAGATTATTTGTTCTTTTTTAAATTGAATTAAATTAAATATGTTCTTAATTTTAGTCTTAATTTTTATATACGTTCTATTAATTTTAATTTTGCAGCATAATTGAACTATATGAAGAGAAAGAATTTGATTTTGATTTTAGCATCGGTAGGAACATTTGTAGAGGCTTTGGATATTGCCATTATCAATCTCACAATTCCTTCTATTCAACAGCAATTCGGGATTGGTGCAGAAACTGTACAATGGCTTCAGACTTTATATGTATTATTTTTTGGCGGCTTTCTGATTATCGGGGGAAAACTCTCCGATCAGCTCGGAAGAAAGAAAATTTTTCTTTTGGGATTATTCCTTTTTATGCTGACTTCTCTGGGAGCAGGTTTGTCTGAAAGTTTCGGAACTTTAGCTATTTTTCGTGCTTTGCAGGGATTGGGAGCGGCTTTTATTATGCCTTCGGCAATGTCGATTGTAACGAATACTTTTAAGGAAGATCAGGAGAGAAACCGTGCGATCGGGATTTTCAGTTCTTTTGCTGCGATTGGTTCCGGAAGCGGACTTTCTTTGGGGGGAATCATCAGTACATATCTGAGTTGGCATTGGGTTTTCTTAATCAATGTTCCGATTCTTTTCATCACGTTGATTTTCGCGTATCAGTATCTTCCTAAAGACGAGAAAGGGATGTCCCAAAAAACAGATCTTCTGTCGGGAATTCTACTGGTTTTAGGATTGTTGAGCTTAACATACGGAACGCATGAGCTGGTTCATATTGAAGAGCAGACTTTATTGGTTGCAGGTTCGTTTATTTTGGCGGTTATTTTACTGACTTCTGTCGTTTTCCGTTTAAAATCTGTTGCTCAGCCTTTGATTGATTTAAAATTATTAAGACATTCATCACTGGTAGTTTCTAATCTGGCTTTTGTGGCTTTAGGAGCATTTTTCATCGGATTTTTGTTTTTAATATCATTGATGTTGCAGAAAGATATGAATCACAGTGCGGCTTCGGCGGGACTGATGTTGGTTCCTTTCAGCATTATGTCGGCTTTGGTAGCTAAATTTATCCTTCCTCATGTTGCCAAAAGATTAAATTCTTCCCAGATGGGAATTTTGGGCTGGATTTTCATGTTAAGCGGAGCTTTGGCGTTGTTGGTTTCCATTTATTTCGGGCATCCTTTGTCAATGGTTTTATTAGGTGCAGCATGCATTTCAGGAATAGGAATGACGTTTTGTTTTACCGCTTTGTCTGTCTTGGGAATTCAGGATGTAAATCCTTCCTCTTACGGAGTGGCTTCGAGTCTCAGTTCGACAAGCTATTTTTTAGGCGCAGGAATCGGGTTGTCTTTTATGACGTTGATGAGTCAGGTTTTTCCTTCTGAACTTGCTGTTGGAAATTTAAGTCTGATTATTCTGATCGGCTATGCCGTTTTTGCACTGACAATGCTGTGCTATTTTATCTTTAAAAATATAAAAATCTCAGAATCTGAAATCGCTGTTTCGTAAACTGACCTACTTTAAACTAAATTATATATTGAAAGAATCGGCAAATTTTGTCGATTCTTTTGTTCATAATTAAATTAACAATAAGTTTATTTTTATATTAGCTTATAAAAGATAATAAATGAAAAAAATGTTCACTTTAAGAGGAGTAAGTAAAACAGGAAAAACAACAAAAGTTAAGCTAATAGCTGAATGGATTTCTAATAATTACCTCAATAAAGAATTTGATCTTAAGAAAGGTGATATATGTACTGTCTTCGAAGTTGATAATTTGTATATAGCTTTCGTCAGCGCGGGAGACGATATAAATCAAGTAAAAAAAATTAATAATTTATTAAAAGAATATGAAAATATTGATATTGTAATCAATGCTTGCAGAACTCGTGGGGCGGGGCGGAAATATCTTGAAGGAAATTTTAACAAAGAAAAAGGATGGTTGGTGAAAAATATTTTTGTGAAGAAGTTAGGAAAGGAAATGATTGAGGAACAAGAAATAAGAGATAGTAAGATCTTGGAAGAGCTTAAAACTTGGTTAACTGGAGTAAAGAAACTTGAAAAGTAAAGCATTTAACTTTATAAGTATATCAAAGTTAGTTAATAAAGTTTTTGTAAATTTTAATACATGTCATCTTTTTAGCACCATGAAAATACAAATCATCAGCAATCTGCATCAGGAATTCGGAATGTCGGAATTATCTTTTGATCATGCCGATGTCGTTGTTTTGGCGGGAGATGTTAATTTGGGAACGAAAGGAATTGAATGGATCAAAACAAAAATTCCCGACAAACCCGTGATTTATGTGTTGGGAAATCATGAATATTACAAAGGTTCTTATCCTAAAACGTTAAATAAAATAAAAGCTGCCGCAGAAAATTCCAATGTTTTTGTGCTGGAAGATGGTTTTGCAGATATTGATGGGATTCGTTTTCATGGTACAACGTTGTGGACGGATTTTTCTATTTTCGGGGATCCGAGATATTACGGATTCGTCTGTCAGCAAGGAATGAATGATTATAAGCAAATTAGAAGAGATCCTTCTTATTCCAAGATGAGGTCGATAGATATTTATAAAATTCATCAGTTTTCGAGATTGTGGTTAAAAAAAAGTCTTGAAAATTCAAAGGGCATGAAAAATATTGTAGTGACGCATCATGCCCCAAGTTTACAGTCGAGCCCGGAACATTTTAAAAATGATCCGTTAACTTCCGCATACGTTTCCAATCTGGAGGATTTTATTCTGGAATATCAACCGCTGTATTGGATTCACGGTCATATTCATACGCCGACAAGATACAAAATTGGCGAAACAGAGATTATCTGCAATCCGCATGGTTACATTTCGGAAAAGTATAATGGATTTGAGAGGGAGCTGATTGTGGAGGTTTAAGTTATTTAATTTCTTTCATGAATTTTTCTAACGCTTCAAAAGAGTCTGTTTCTTTAGAAAAAGCAGGATAAATTTCAACATGCGATGCTCCGGAATCTTTCAGCCATTTTGTCCAGATGATTTTCATGATCTCAAAATCTGTTGGCTGAATGGTTGTTGAACCATTTTTATCAAGCGATCTGTCTACCATTTCTAAAATTAAAATATTAATATCGTGAAGATTATTAGACGTTTTTTTTATTAAATATTCTGGTTTTGAACTGATAAATTTTTCGAGGTCAGTGGATTTACTATTCAAAAACTCGGTTCTTATTTTTTTGATTAATTGTTGGTTCAATGTATATCCCAAATCGTTATTGGTACTTTCTATATAGCCGTCTGTAAAAAGGACAACAATATTCTTTGTATTTTTAATCGTTTGTGCTGTGCTATCAATTTTATCGGGATTATTTATGATGGAACTTTTGATTGTCTCATTGAAGTAATTCCAGACATCGGAACCGGAAGAATTTTGTAAAGAATAATTGTAAATCTTTGAAACTCCGGATTTAAATTTCAACACATCAGATTTCAGACCTTTTCTTTTGTATTCAGAGGATGCCGATAAGTTATTCTCAAATTTTTTGAAATTAATTTCCAGATCTTTTGGATCTACTACATTCTTGTTCAGAATTCCCCGATTGATAAAATCCAGTTTATAGACATCAAGCTGATTCATTTGTCTGTTATTTGTCTGTAATAAAGGCTCAATGTTGCATATTATATTATTGATTAACAGCGTGTCGTTTACCGGTTTGGGATGGATATCTTTGTTGATTCTGTTAGATAAATCAGGCACAATTAGTACATTATAATCATGGATTTTTGTAAAAGACTTTATATCAACTTTATTTTTTTCACAAGAATTAAACAGAAGAAATGTGAGTGCTAAAATGCATAAGGTAAATTTTGTTTTCATAAAATATTTAAGTTTAATTTTGGGCGAAGTCGGTAGCGAAACTTTCATTAAAAGCAATCATATTTAGCCATTTTTCGCATTCTCTAATGGCTTCAGTTGTTTTTGCTTCAGCTTTCGGAACAGCATAAATTTCAAATAAATATTTGCTCCAACCTTCCATAAAGATGTTCACTCGGTTTTTCATTTCTAGTTTGGATATCGGAAGTCTGTCGTTATCAACCTGACTTTGATAAATATGAGCAAGATTTTCTACTTTTTCTTTAAAAGTCAGTAACATTTGCTTCAGATTATTGATCTTGGTGTTCGTCTGCATTGGTAAATCCTGAAGCTGCTTTGTAAAGTTTATTTTATTTCTTTCCGATGCGGAAATTTCACTGCTTACTCTGTTGTTTTCCTCTTTCAGGCTATTAATTTCTAATCGGTGCTCCAGCATTTCTTCTTCCAGTTTTTTAACGACGAATTCAGTTTTTTCCTGATGGTGCGTTTTAGTTCTTTTATGATAGGACTGATAGAATTTTTCTGTTACAATTCCGAATAAATATACTCCTAAAGTCCCTAAAATAAAGACCAGCCAAAAGTTTTCAGTCTGTAAAATATCTTTAAATTCTAACTGCTTATCGGTACGGTTGGTTAAATATTCTATAAAGTTGATATTTTTTGCCACCCGATAAGCGATAAAGCAATCAACCAGAAAAATTAAAAATATGCCTCCGTAATTGTTAAACAGTCTCTTCAATGTATTACTTACGCTGCCTTCTTTATCAATTGATTCTTCTTTATTGGGCATGATGAGTTTCATCATTCCTAATCCTAATGGAATACTGACGAAAAGGAACAGAAATAATATTCCGCCGGCTCCTTTGTTCCAAATTTGTGTGATGGCATCAGAATTAAAAACTTCCGGTGTTTCCGGAACCGTACCTCTGTTTAAAGCAGACAATGTTTCATTTTTCGAAAAAATAAATATATATGCAACAGAAGAATAAAATACGAATATATAAGATAAAAGCATGATGCCTATAAATCCTAAAGTAACCGTTAAAGGCCAGTTAACAGGTGGTTTTACAAAATCAACTTTCAATTCGTTTATTTTTTTCATCAGAACATCAATTTTATCCTGAATGAAAGGGATTTTGATGGAATTATTGGATTCTATAAGCTGTTTTTTATCCTCAATACTTCTCTCGGTTTCCCGAATATTATTTTCTGTGTTTTGTATTTCAGCATCCAGATTATAATTTAGTGTGTCAATCTCATTCTGAGTTTTCATTTCTACATTACTGATGCTGACTTTCAATTGCTCTTCAATTCTGTTTTTAAGTCTGGTTTTCTTCTCTGCAATCACTTCTATTTCGTTAATGAAATTCGAGTAAAGACTATCCATCGCTTGTGGAAGAACCTGATGATCGCCCTGATTTTCAAAAGCTCTTTGATAAGCGTTTTCTTTCAGAAGATTTTTATCGAATGAGCCGACTTCTGTCGCTATAATGCTATCCAGAACATCTTTAAAATCTTTCAGAGATTGCTCCTGGAAATTCAAGGGTTTATTTGGGGTTTCAGATTTTAAAGGATTCATTACCGGAAGAAATGATGCGTTTTCTTCTCTCTCAATTTCTTCAAGACTTAGTCCGTTGTTGAGTTTTTCCACTCGGTCTTTGATCTTGAAAAAACTTTCTGTAAGTTCATTTACTGTCTTAGGAAAATTCGTTACCAGTACCTGTTCATGATTATTTTTGGCATTATTTGACCAATTGTAGGAACCTGAAATTGCGATAGTACGGTCTATCACACAAAATTTCAGATTCATCATTCCGTAACCAATATTCCTAATTTTCGTAAAATGTAATCCCTGACTTACCAAAATATCAAAATCGAGTTTTTCATTATCGGGCTGATCAGAAAGAACCAGTAAGACTTTTACATTTTGCAGAAGTTTTTCTTTAATAATTTCATACAAATCCTGATTGGTGAACCAAGCCATAGCAATCAGAATTTCGGATTTTGCATTTCTCAGCTCAGATTTTATTCTCAGTAAAATATCATCCGTATTAGAAATAGAATCTTGAATCATTGTATTCATAATTATGGTTATAAAGTTTTAAAATGGAGAAAAAATTAAGCTATTATTTCTGTTTTAATTAATCAGTTTTATGACACAAATGTAAATACATGAAAAACAATTTTTTTACGGTTTTCCGTAATCCAAAATTTTTATACAAAAAAATGCCCGAATATAATATCCGGACATTTCGTTTTAGAAATATATAAGTAAGATTACTTTAACGTAAACTTCACCTTCGTTTTTATGGCATCGGAAGAATTACCGATCTGTGCTTCAAAATCTCCCGGTTCTGCAACCCAGTCATGTTTTTGGGGATCGAAGAAACTTAAAGCAGATTGATCAATGGTAAATGTTACTTCTTTTTCTTCTCCTGGATTCAGATATACTTTTTCAAAACCTTTTAATTCTTTAGCCGGTCTTTCAACAGACGATTTAAGGTCGGAAATATACAGTTGGGCAACTTCTGCTCCAGCTCTTTTCCCTGTATTTTTTACAGAAACCGTAAACGTGATTTTATCATCCTGAGACATCGTTATTTTATCAGCTTTGACTTTTCCGAATTCGAAAGTGGTGTAGCTTAAACCATGTCCGAAACTGAATAACGGCTTGATTTTTTTCGTATCATGCCATCTGTAGCCTACAAAAATTCCTTCGTTGTAGCTAATATTGATCGGGTTTTTCTGATCTTTTCCTTTATCCGCTGCCAATTCCGCTTTATTTCCGGGATATTCTCCCAACTGATGCGCAGAATTGTCTTCCAGTTTCACAGGGAAAGTGAAAGGCAGTTTTCCTGATGGGTTTGCATCACCTGCTAAAACCGAAGCAATAGAATTTCCTGCCTCAGAACCCAAATACCAAGCCTGAACAACAGTCGGAACTTCTTTAATCCACGGCATTGCCACCGCATTTCCGGAAACCAGAACAACCGCAAGATTTTTATTCACTTTTGCCAACGCAGCAATCACATTGTCCTGATTGTAAGGCAATCCGTAACTTTTTCTGTCGTTCCCTTCACTGTCCTGAAAATCAGCTTTGTTCAATCCGCCAACGAAAATAACGTAATCAGATTTTTTTGCCAGTTCTACGGCTTCGTTTAATAATTCGGCTTCAGAACGGTTATCTTTTAAATCCTGTCCGGATTTTACCCCGTTGTATTCTCCGCCGATGTCTCCCACATAACCTCTTGCGTATTGTACGTCTGATTGTTTCCCGAATCTCGCTTTAATTCCGTCTAAAGGAAGCGTTTCGTATTTCACTTTTAATGAAGAAGAACCACCGCCAACGGTCATGATTTTAATAGCATTTTCCCCGATTACAGCAATTTTTTTAGCTTTATTCAGATCAATCGGAAGAATATTTCCCTGATTTTTCAACAATACAATTCCTTCTTCCCCGATTTCTTTTGCAATAGCTTTATGCTCTTCAGAAGCGATATTTCCGAAAGGTTTGTTTCGGTTCATCGTCGTTTTATACGCAAGATTTAAAAGCCTTGAAACCTTATCATCCAGTTCTTTCGTTCCTACTTTTCCGGATTTAATTAAATCTAAATAAGGTTTTGCCAGATAATAATTGTCGTAAGCATTTTTTGTACCTGCTGAAAGTCCGTTTGTCCAGCTTCCGAACTCAAGATCCAGTCCGTTATGGATAGCCTGTTCGGTATTGTTAACAGCACCCCAGTCGGAAACCACGACCCCTTTATATTTCCATTCACCTTTTAAAATATCATTCAAAAGATATTGGTTCTGGCTCGCGTACTGATCTTTGTACATATCATAAGCTCCCATAATCGTCCACGAATCACCTTCTGTTACAGCCGCCTTAAAAGCCGGAAGATAAATTTCGTACAACGTTCTGTCGTCTACTTTTACATTGCTTGTATGACGGAACATTTCCTGATTGTTCAGGGCGAAATGCTTCACAGAAGTTGCCACACCGTTGGATTGAACGCCTTTGATGTAAGGAACTACCATTTTTGAAGTCAGATAAGGATCTTCACCCATGTATTCGAAGTTTCTTCCGTTGAGTGGAGTTCTGTAAATATTAACTCCCGGTCCCAGAAGAATATCTTTTTTTCGGTAACGGGCTTCTTCACCCAGTGCTTTACCGTAATTCCATGACATTTTTTTGTTCCATGTCGCGGAAAGTGCCGTTAAAGCAGGGTAGGCGATAATAGAGTCGTTTGTCCAGCCTGCCTGATTCCATTCGTCCCACATCACTTCAGGGCGAACTCCGTGAGGTCCGTCCGTCGTCCAGAATTCAGGAATTCCCAATCTCGGAACCCCCGGTGAACTGAATTTTGACTGCGCGTGAAGCATCGCCACTTTTTCTTCAAGAGTCATTCTGGAAAGGGCATCTTTTACCCGTAATTCCACAGGTTTGGATTCGTCTAAATAAACAGGAAGCGGTGTATTTTGAGCCATATAAGAAGCAGAAATAAATGTGAATAAACTTACAATGGCGGTTTTCTTAAACATAAAAAGCCTTTTTTGATTGGAAACAAAAATAGCAAAAAAATTTATTATCTCAAATTGAGAAAATGAATTTTAAATAAATAATTTTTAATAACCCGTGATTTGAAAATAAAAAGACATCATTTCAAAAAACTGAAACAATGTCCAAATATATAATAATAGACTTTTTCAAAATGTCAATGGTGAATTGTCAAGGATGAATTCTGCGGCATTATCAAAGAATTCACTATTAACCATTCACCAAATCAGTTCCAGCCTTTTACAGCACCGCCTTTGAAAATTTCCTCTGCCTTCTTCACTACTTCGTCAGACTCATAGGCTTTTACGAAATTTTTCACCTTTTCGGACGTCTTGTTATCTTCTCTGGAAACAATTACATTTACATAAGGAGAATCTTTATCTTCTTTAAAAATTCCTTGTTTATCGGCATCCAATCCCGCCTGCGCAGCAAAATTATTGTTGATAATGGCAATCACCACTTCTTTATCATCCAAAACTCTCGGCAGTTGCGGTGCTTCAATTTCAAGGATTTTTAACTGTTTAGGATTGGCAACAATATCCGTTACTTTCGGTAAAAGTCCGATGCCGTCTTTCAGTTTCAGCAATCCGTTTTTCTGTAAAAGAAGTAGGGAACGGCCGCCATTGGTGGGATCATTCGGAATTACAACTGTACTTCCGTTCTGAAGTTCATTTATGCTTTTAATTTTCTTTGAATACGCAACGATAGGGTAGACAAAAGTATTCCCGACAACCGCTAATTTATATCCTCTCTGTTTGGACTGTTCGGTTAAATATGGAACGTGCTGAAAAGCGTTGGCGTCAATATCGCCATTATTCAGAGCTTCATTGGGAACCACATAATCGTTAAAGGAAACCAGTTCTACTTCAAGATTGTATTTTTCCTTCGCTACTTTTTTCGCCACTTCGGCAATTTCCTGTTCCGGTCCTGAAGTGATTCCCACTTTTATAAAGTTCGGATCCTCTTTTTTGGATGAATTACAGCCGGTAAATGCTAACAAACCTGCTGCTAATAAACTTAAAATCTTTATTTTTTTCATTGTAAATTATTTTCTTTTAAAAAAAGGGCGAAAAGCAAAAAGGTTAGATTTTTTAAATTCTTTAATAAATAAAATATGGCTTTTACTCCTTTTTGCTGATTTTCGCCCGATTGATGGCTGAAATTTTCAAACCACCACACTATTTCACATTCACACTTATCACATGATTTTCAAAATACTCACACACACTCAAACTCACATACACTCTCTCTCAAACTCACATACATACTGTCTCAAACTCACATACATACTCTCTCAAACTCAAACACACTCTCACTCACACACACTCAAACCCTCCAACACAAAACCCTCCCACTCAAAAAACTCAACGATGATCAAACCTCTTCGCTAATCGGTCTCCCGAAAACTGGATGATGAAAACAATCGCAACCAGCAATCCCAACACAAGATTCATAATCACCGCATCATAACCGATGTAGCCGTACTGATAACCGATCTGTCCCAATCCTCCGGCTCCGACAGCACCTCCCATCGCAGAATAACCGACAAGCGTAATTAAGGTAATTGTTGCATTATTAATTAAGGAAGGAAGTGCTTCAGGCAACAGTATTTTTCTAATGATCTGAAACGGACTTGCTCCCAAAGCTCTTGCAGTTTCAATTAAACCATAAGGAACTTCCAGTAAGCTGTTTTCTACCAGTCTTGCAATAAAAGGAGCCGCTCCGATGCTTAAAGGAACCAAAGCTGCGTTTACTCCAATTGATGTTCCCACCAGACTTCTCGTGAAAGGAATCATCCACACAATTAAAATAATAAAAGGAATAGAACGGAAAATATTCACCAGAACAGATAAAATCCTGTTATAAATTACATTTTCCAAAAGCTGTCCTTTCCGCGTTAAAAACAATAGAATTCCGACAGGCAAACCCAGAACAAATCCGAAAAACCCCGAAACAAACGTCATAAAAACCGTCTCCCAAATTCCCTTTGATAAAAGAGAAATCACCGTATCACTAAGCATATCCTCTTACCGTATTTTGAATTTTATTCTGATTGAAATAATAAATGGCCTGCTGATTTTTCTCCTCTTCTCCCTGAAGCTGAAGCAATAGCTTTCCAAAATTGGAATCGCCTAAATATTCAACATCAGCTTTCAGCAGTTTGTATGGAATTTTATATTTATCGTAAACAATGGAAAGCAGTTCTTCCACCGATATATTTTCATTAAGCTCTACTTCCACCAATGGAAATAATCCGTCTTGTGGCTCTTGCTGTAGTTTTTTATTCAGTTCCTGTGGTATCGTCATAACACTAGAGTTTAAAAATTGTTTGATGATAGGATTTTCTTTGTTCGAGACAATCTCGCTTAAAGTTCCCTTAATTAATAGTTGACCTTTGTCGATTACCGCAACATGGTTACAAACCGTTTTGATGACTTCCATTTCGTGCGTAATCAGCAAAATCGTAATTCCAAGTCTCTGATTAATATCCCTCAACAATTGCAAAATCGATTGTGTGGTTGCAGGATCGAGCGCACTCGTCGCCTCATCACAGAGCAAGAGATAAGGATCATTTGCTAAAGCTCTTGCAATGGCAACCCTCTGTTTTTGTCCTCCCGAAAGACTTTTAGGATAATCATGAGCTTTCTCTTCCAGTCCTACGATTTTCAGCAGTTCATTCACTTTTTTATTAATTTCAGTTTTGCTGACATGATCCAGCTCTAACGGAAGCGCAATATTTTCAAAAACAGTTCTCGAAGAAAGCAGATTAAAATGCTGAAAAATCATCCCGATCTTTTTCCTTTCCTGTGCCAATTGTCTCGAATTTAATTTCGTAAAATCCTTTCCGTTAATCACGATTTCACCGCTGTCAGGTTTTTCAAGAAGATTCACCGTTCGGATTAAGGTACTTTTTCCCGCTCCCGAAAATCCGATGATTCCTACAATATCGCCCTGTTCAATCGTCAGACTTACATTATTCAGCGCCTTAAACGACTGTTTTTTCTGATGAAATGTTTTTGAAACATTCTTTATCTCTATCATTTTTTACTTAAATTTTATATTGGCTGATAAGGTCTTGCGTTTTTGTTCACGTGCCTTATCACTCTTCTTATTTTCACTTTAGACCGCTTGGAAAGCTTAAAATATTTAGTCACATTCGTTAAAAGAACTCCGGCAAGAATAACAATCAATCCGTAAAACTGGTTGATGTTAATGGTCTGATTCGCAACGATCCAACCCGCAATTACAGTAACAATAGGGTTGATGTAAGTATGCGTACTTACCAAAGCGGCAGGTTTTACAGACAAAAGCCAGATATACGAAAGGTAAGCGATAATTGATCCGAATACAATAAGGAAAAACAATCCTAACCAGGCGTTTAACGGTACTTTTACGATTGAAAAACCAGTCCATTCATTTCTGAAAAATGCAATAACCAATGAAGCAATACCCGCTGTTATAAGCTGTTGGGCAATATTCATAAAAGTTGAATGACCGGCCGGATTTTTCTTGGAATAAAGAGATCCTAAAACCCACGCTACGGAACTTAAGCCCAGAACAACAAATGCAATTACCCTGATTGAAGCATCTGCCGTTTGTATATGTGAGCCGGAAGTACTTACACTTCCGTTAAGAAATAAAATAAGCCCTGCAAACCCGATCACTAAACCTAAAGGAATAAACTTATCCGAAAAATAATAGCTCCAGTTTTTCTTATCAATGGCGATAAACCAGAATGGTCCGGTTGCAATAGCGATGGCTGCTTCAGAAGCGGTTACGTATTGTTCTCCCCACGCAACCAATCCCGTTCCTCCCGTAAGGATGAGAATTCCGGTGATGGCATTTTTTTTCCAGTTAATGGCAGAATTGGCTTTTTCACCTTTTACGAGCAGATATCCGATCATTATTATTCCTGCTCCCAAAAATCTGAACCCCGAAAGAATAAAAGGCGGAAATCCGTTTAACCCGAAAGAAATGGCGAGGAAAGTAATTCCCCATATTACATAAATATTGGTGAAGGCTATAGGAATCAGCCATTTGTTTTTATTAGTATTCATGATATTTTTTAATGTTGTTTTTAAAATAAAAAAGGCTCTACAACGTGGTAAAGCCTTTAGAAATATGTCATATAAAAGTAAGGTTAACCACAACAGGAATGAAGCATAGGCATACAGCAATACATCATCATAAAATGATTGATATGTTTTCTTACGCTGCTGTTCTTGAATTCTGCTTTCATTGTATTATTATATCCTGATTACGGTTGCAAATATAAAACATATTTTTTTATTAGTCCACTAAAAAAGTAGACTTTTTAGCAAATAAATTGATTTCTTGTTTTTAATATTTTGATTTTTAATGATTTAATTTTTGAAAATACTATCAATTTACCTGTGATTTCGCTCAAAAAAGCCAAATAATAGCTTTCAACTTCCTGTTGACGTTCCGAAAATCAAGCCTCCGCTGCGTGTAACACCTTCGCGAAAAAAAAATTTACAGCGATACAGGCAGAAAATTTATGTTTATCACGTTAAAAAAAATAATTCCCGGCTTCTTTCAGTTTAATCAAAATAAAGCCGATTTATTATCATACATCATGATCCGGCAAATTCAGGCTGCCTAATTTTACATCATCATTAAAAATCAAAATCATGGAAAGAACAGAAGTTGTTTTAGGAAATGTAAGAGGGGAGATTCAGCTTTTCTCAGACGAGAAAAAAGCAGGAAAAATGGACATCTCCGTCATTAAAGATAAACTAACGGTGTATCATACAGAAGTAAACGAAGAATTTGAAGGCAGAGGATTTGCAAAGATCCTGTTGGAAAAACTGGTGTCCTACGCAAGAGAAAATCAGCTCAAAATCGTACCGCTGTGTCCGTATGTTCACGCCCAGTTCAAACGCCGTCCCGACGAATACAGCGATGTATGGTTTAAAGAAGAACTGTAAAATTTTAAAATTGTAAACCATTAACTTTTAATTGAATCAAAATGAAAGCACTGAACTTTTTGGTAATCGGAAAGAATGTCGAAATTCTTGCAACCTTACAAAGAATTATCGAAAAAAATGATGGATGGAAGGCTGAAATTCTGAGTGATGAAAGCAAGAGTCAGGATTTTATCAAGAATAATCCCGTCGATATTGTTTTGCTGAGTTCCGGTCTGGAAGAACAGTTCGAAAAACAGATCAGTGTTTTTTGCAGAAATTTTGATGAAAATATAAAAGTAATACTACATTACGGTGGCGGAAGCGGATTGCTGTTCAACGAGGTGGAAAACAGTTTTGCAGCAGCAAAAAAGCCTGAAAACAGAGTCGTGCACCGCGCAGATTTAAGAGGAGTAACCAACGAACAGTGGCTGATCAGTAAAAAGACCTTCAGCTTCGGAGAATTTTATGATTCCGAAAAAATGCAGTTCGGCGCCTTAAGAGTATTGAATGATGATACCGTTGAAGCCGGAAAAGGCTTTGGAACGCATCCTCACGACAATATGGAAATTATCAGCATTGCACTGGAAGGAACCCTGATCCATCATGATAATCTGGGAAACCATAACGAAATAAAAGGCGGCGAAATTCAGGTGATGAGCGCCGGAACAGGATTAATGCACAGTGAATTCAGTAAAGATGAAGGCAATTTGGTTAAATTTCTGCAAATCTGGGTTTATCCCGATAAAAGAAATGTAAAGCCGAGATACGACCAGATGAAACTCGACAGAACGAAAAGCCAAAACAGATTTCAGCAGATCCTTTCACCCGATCCTCAAGACGACGGAATATGGATTCATCAGGAAGCATGGTTTCATCTCGGAGATTTTGAAAATACGGCTGAAACCCAATATCAGATAAAGAAAAAAGGAAACGGCGTCTACGTTTTCATCATCAAAGGAAGCGCAGAAATTGAAGGACAGAAACTGGAAGAAAGAGACGGCTTCGGAATTTGGGATATTTCCGAATTGAACATAAAATCTACATCAGAAGACACTGAGATTCTTCTCATGGAAGTTCCGATGGAAGTGTAGTGATATCGTGTGAATTGTTTTGAAGCTCTCTTTTTTAAGGGAGCTTTTTTAATTTCCGGGAAAGTTTGTCGCAGGGGTGCAGGAAGCTTTCGAGGTTCCCGGAAAGTCTCTTGCAGGGGTGAAACATACTTTCCCGGTTACCCGAAAAGCCGTTACAGTACTGTTTTGAATTTCTTCAGACAAATTTGTCTTTTAACTCTGAATTCTTTTCCGGCACATTTGTCATCCTGTAAGGATCTAAGCAAAATATTAGAAATACTGAAAAAATAAAATTTAAAATTCCAAAGCAAAGACAATGTAAAATTGTTCTATAAAAATAAACAAAGAAAAACAGATGCTAAAACACACGCTTCATCACAGATGAAATCTGCATAACTTTGCTTCCTCAAAATAAACACCATCATAAAAAAAAACTTTGCGTTTGAAAATGTCCAGCTTTCCGCCACATCTGTCATCGTGAAAAGATCTAAGCGAAGTATTAGAAATTCTGGAAAAAATAAAATTTAAAATTCCAAAGCAAAGACAATGTAAAATTGTTCTATAAAAAGAACCAAAGAAAAACGGATACTAAACACACGCTTCATCACAGATGAAATCTGCATAACTTTGCTTCCTCAAAATAAACACCATCATAAAAAAAAACTTTGCGTTTGAAAATACCCAACTTTCCTTCACATTTGTCATCGTGAAAAGATCTAAGCGAAGTAGTATAAATTCACACAAAATATTCGAGTATAGATTCCTCCGGAATGACAATCGATGACGTATCTATTTTCAAAAATTTAATTAATACCCTTCGTTTAAAAAAGTTCAGACAAGCTTATTTTCAACCAACAATTCGCAAATTAGCAAAATCCAAAAAAATTCCCGATTTTTGCCCTCTCCAAAAAATTCCGAGACATTCATGAAACTTTGTATTGCCGAAAAACCCAGTGTTGCCAGAGATATCGCCAAAGTATTGGGCGCCACCACGCCGAAACAGGGCTATATGGAAGGAAACGGCTATTGTGTAACATGGACTTTCGGGCATCTTTGTACCCTCAAAGAACCGCACGATTACGGTCCGCAGTACAAATCGTGGAATCTGTTTCTGCTGCCCATTATTCCCAATAATTTCGGGATCAAATTAATTCCCAACAAAGGCGTTGAAAATCAGTTTAAAGTTATTGAAAGATTAGTCGAAGAATGTGATGTGGTCATCAATTGCGGGGATGCCGGTCAGGAAGGAGAACTGATCCAGAGATGGGTTTTACAGAAAGCAAAATGCAACAAACCCATTCAGCGTTTGTGGATTTCATCCCTTACCGAAGAAGCGATTAAAGAAGGTTTTGCCAATCTAAAACCTGCCGAAGATTACAAAAATCTCTATCTCGCAGGAAACGCAAGAGCGATCGGAGATTGGTTGCTGGGAATTAATGCAACAAGACTTTTCACCAAAAAATTTGGCGGAAATAAAGCCGTTCTTTCCATCGGAAGAGTACAGACTCCCACTTTGGCAATGCTCGTTCAGCGTCAGAAAGAAATTGATGCTTTTAACACTGAAGAATATTGGGAACTGAAAACCAAATACCGCGAAGTTATTTTTAACGCCGCCATCGACCGTCTCAAAACATTGGAACGCGCAGAAAAAGGGCTGGAATATTTAAAACAGAATCCTTTCGAAATCGTTTCTTTTGAAATTAAAGAAGGAAAAGAAAAAAATCCGAGACTGTTTGATTTGACGGCACTTCAGGTGGAAGCCAACAAAAAATACGGCTATTCTGCGGAGAATACTTTAAATTATATTCAGAGTCTTTACGAGAAAAAGCACGTTACGTATCCGCGTGTGGATACAACCTATTTGTCTGAAAGTTTATATCCGAAAATCGAAGGAATTCTGAAGAAAATGTATTTCTATCAGGAACTTATCGCCCCTTTACTGGAAGCTCCGATTCCCAAATCGAAAGCGGTTTTTGATGATACCAAAGTAACAGATCACCACGCAATTATTCCGACGGAAGTTCCGCCTTCCCAGAATTTAAGCAGGGAAGAAAAGTTAGTTTATGATCTGGTTGCGAAACGTTTCATTGCCGTATTTTATCCCGAGTGTAAAATTTCCAATACTTTAGTAGAAGGAAAAGTAGGAACCATTCCTTTCAAAACCAGCGGAAGACAGGTTCTGGAACCGGGATGGAGAGCCGTTTATGCCAAAGAACCGAAAGAAGAACCCAACGATAAAGAAAAAGAAAAGGAAGAAGAACAGACCATTCCCGAATTTACGGTAGGAGAAACCGGACCGCATGATCCGATGATCCATCAGGGAAAAACGACTCCGCCAAAACCTTACACGGAAGCAACTCTGCTGAGAGCTATGGAAACCGCCGGAAAGCAGGTGGAAGATGATGAACTGCGCGAACTCCTGAAAAACAACGGTATCGGAAGACCTTCAACCCGCGCCAATATTATCGAAACCCTTTTCAAGCGGAAATATATCGAGAAGAAAAGAAAAAATCTCATCGCCACCCAAACCGGAATTCAACTGATTGACACCATTGAAGATGAATTGCTGAAAAGTCCCGAATTAACTGGAGAATGGGAACTGAAACTCCGAAAAATTGAAAAAGGAGAATATGAAGCCAATCATTTTAAGGAAGAACTGATCCAGATGGTGACGGAGCTTACTAAAAAAGTAGTCGACGGAAAAGGGAAAGTGATTTCTTTAGAAGAAGAGAAAGTGGAAGAGGTAAAAGAAAAGAAAAAACGCGAACCTGCCGTTAAAAAAGAACTTCAGTCGTGGGAAGAAACTAAATGCCCGAAATGCAAAGATCATCATTTAATGAAAGGAAAAACCGCTGTCGGATGTTCCGATTTTAAAAACTGCGGCTTTAAAGTTTCCTTTGAGATCTTCGGAAAAAAATTGTCGGACAAACAGCTAATGGATTTGGTCTTAAAAGGAAAAACCTCAAAATTAAAAGGCTTTACCACCCATCCCGAAAATGTGGCAGAAGGTGTTTTAGCGATGGATGAACAATTTCAGATTGTTTTAAACTAAGATTAAACACAAATACCACAAATTTTTCACGATTACCACAACGAAACATCAATAGGAGCGGACTTTAGTCCGCTTTCAAATTTTATCCAAAACAACGGCTTCAGCCAAAACATAATAATTCTTAACTACTTAAATATCCTTCATGGTTAAAATATTTGCGCCATTTGTGAAATCTATTCGTGTCATTTGTGTTTAAATAACTTCAGCCAAAACATAATAATTCTTAACCCCAAAAATATTCTTAATGGTTAAAATATTTGCGCCATTTGTGAAATCTATCCGTGCCATTTGTGTTTAAATAACTTCAGCCAAAACTCAATAATTCTTAACCTCTCAAACATCCTTCATGGTTAAAATATTTTCGCCATTTGTGAAATCTATCTGTGCCATTTGTGTTTAAATCAAAAGCAAACATAATATTTTCGCATTTATAAAAAAAATTGTGCAACTTGTATTCAAATTATAAACAAAAAATGACTCCCCATAAAAAACAGCTCATCACCGACAGTTTCAACCGCTCCGAAACATTAAAATTCTACAAAGCCGAACTTCTGGAAGTAGAAACCGACTTCATTTCCATGAAAATTCCGAAAATGGAACTCATGACAAGAAAAGCGGGAATGTTCAACGGAGCCATGATTGCTTCTTTGGTGGATGTTTCTTCCGGTTATGCTGCAGTAAGTCATTACGAAGAAGACTGTTATGTCGTAACCGTTGAATTGAAAGTCAATTATTTAAGACCAGCCATCGGAGACGCTTTAATTTCGAAATCTTATGTGATAAAAGGAGGTTCAAAGATCAGCGTGATCCGTACCGAAATTTATGTGGTAGATGAAGACGGAGCTTCCGAAAGTCACGTTGCCACGTCTTTGGTTACGATGATGAAGATCAGATAATTTTTTATAACAAGTGGAATAGCTTTTGCACAGGAACACGCATCAACAACATTAAAAAAATCATACTATGAACTTAATTATTCGACTTTTGGTAACGGCCATTGTTGCTTATCTTTTAACATGGATTTTACCGGGAGTACACTTTACAGGATTTGGCGGAGCGATCATTTTTGCCATCGTTTTAGGACTTTTAAACTTAATTGTGAAACCTGTTCTTAATATTTTAGGATTACCTTTAACGATCATTACATTGGGACTGTTCACTTTAGTAATCAATGCAATTATTATCCTGATCGCCGATTATTTTATAGACAGCATGATGGTAGACGGATTTTTATGGGCACTTATTTTCAGCATCCTGCTTTCCATCGTCAGCTCACTGGCAAACTCAATGTTTTCGGACGGAGATTAATTTAAAATTTAAAATGACATAAAAATCGCCTGTTAAAACGACAGGCGATTTTTTGTGCGCGTTTGTGTTTTAAAAATAGTTAACTTTGGCAATCTTTGAATTAAATAAAGACTTTATGATTGGATTGAATGATAAAGTCATAAAAAATGAATTAATATGAAACTTAAGTACAGTCTGCTGGCTTTGGCAGCTCCGCTCTTAATGAATGCACAACAACTAATGACGCCTGAAATTTTATGGACTTTGAAAAAAGTTGGGGTACAGGCAGTTTCTCCCGATCAGTCTTCGTTAATCTACAAAATAGGACAGACCGATCTTAAAACCGAAAAAACAAAAAGCGAGAACTATTTCCTGAATGTTCTGAACAATCAGTCCGTGAAAGTTGATTTAGGCAAAAAAGCACTGATTCAGTGGGATAAAAACGGATTGTATGCGCAGGAAGGTGATAAGATTTTCCTTTCAAAAGACAATGGTAAAACATGGACGGAGTTTTATACCATCGGTGAAGCAGACAACATTGTTATTTCTCCCGACGGTAAAAAAATAGCCTTCAGTAAGCAGGTTTTGGTGGAAAAAGTAATGGGAAAAGACAAATATTCCGATACTCCGAAAACCACGGCACAAGTTTATACAGATCTGAATCACAGACACTGGGATTATTTCAATGAAGGAAAGTATAATCACGTTTTCGTAGTAAATGTTTCAGATAAAGCAGATTCTGCAAAAGATTTACTGGAAGGGAAGATGTGGGATTCTCCGCAAAGACCTTTTGGCGGAGCAGAAGATTTCATCTGGAGCCCGGATTCTGCACAGCTTTTATATGTAACTAAACCGAAAAGCGGCAAAGAATACTCTACAAGCACAAACACAGATATTTTTGCATACGATCTTGCTTCAGGAACAACAAAAAATTTAACTGAATTTAATAAAGGATACGACGTTAATCCGAAATTCAGTCCGGATGGAAAATCACTTTTGTGGCAGAGTATGTCAAGAGACGGTTATGAAGCCGATAAAAATGATGTAAAAATCATGGATTGGAAATCCGGAAAAACAACAAACCTCACCGCAGGTTGGGACGAAAGTGTTTCCGGAGACGTTTTCTGGAGCGGAGATTCAAAAATGATCTATTTCACGGCAGCTTTCAGAGGAACAAAGCAGTTATTCTCTTTAGATCCTAAAAATGCTAAAGTGCAACAGATCACAAAAGGTGATTTTGATGTGAACGAAATTTTTGCCGATCAGAAAACTTCACTTTTGGTAGGAAGAACCGATATCAATCACGCCACAGATATTTTCTCTGTCAACCTTAAAAACGGAGAAATGAAGCAGGTTACGGAAGCCAATAAAGAAATGTATGCACAGTTAGCTCAGGGAAAATCTGAACTGAAAATGGTAAAAACTTCAGACGGAAAAGAAATGGGAGTGTGGTTCCATTATCCGCCAAACTTTGATCCGAACAAAAAATATCCAACCCTTGTTTATTGTCAGGGAGGTCCGCAATCTGCCTTAACGCAGTTCTTCAGCACAAGATGGAATTTTGCTCTAATGGCAGCTAACGGATACATCGTTGTTGCACCAAACAGAAGAGGAATGCCGGGTTGGGGAACAAAATGGAATGAAGAAATCTCAAGAGACTGGGGAGGACAACCAATGAGAGATTATTTGGCCGCAACAGATTACGCAAAAACTTTACCTTACGTTGACGGAAGCAGAGTTGCTGCTGTCGGAGCAAGTTATGGAGGATACAGCGTATTTATGTTAGCCGGAATTCACGAAAACAGATTCAAAACGTTCATCGCGCACGATGGATTATTTGATATGAAATCTTGGTATTTAACAACGGAAGAACTTTGGTTTGCGAACTGGGATTTAGGTTCACCATGGGAAAAACCACAGCCAAAAGCTTATACGGAATTCAACCCAAGCAATTTTGTTGATAAATGGAACAAACCGATCATGATCGTTCAGGGTGGAATCGACTTCAGAGTGCCTTACGAACAGGGACAGGAAGCATTTCAGGCAGCAAAACTGAGAGGTTTAAAATCTAAACTGGTTTATTTCCCGAATGAAAATCACTGGGTGCTGCATCCCCAAAACGGATTGGTTTGGCAGAGAGAATTCTTCGACTGGCTAAAAGAAACTTTATAAATATAATCTTCCCTTCCGAATTCCTCTCCTTTGGAGGGGTGGCAAAAATTCATAGAATTTTTGACGGGGTGGTTTAAACAGATACAAAAATCAACAGAAAACGGGCTTTTAGTCCGTTTTTTGTTTTTCGAAAATATGCTCATTGGCTGAGTGAAACGCCAGTGTGAACAAAAAATATTCGGTTTTATTTAAACTCATTTTAAATTTAACCGCAAAAGGGACAAACGACTATATTGTATTTATGTAAAGTATTCCAAAAGTCTGCAAAGAGAAAAAATCGTTGATTTTTTTTTAAACTTATGTACTCTTTTTTTCCATTTAAGTAGTAAACTTAAACAACTAAAATGTGATAATCTTTTGCATCTTTTGCGGTAAAGAAGTTTAGACAAGTTTTAAAAGAAGACCTTAGCGTTAAAAAAATAAAAAACTATAAATTTGATTTATGCAAAACAGAATATCCTCCTTTCCGCCAATCATCGACAACAATTCTAAAATCATCATTCTGGGATCAATTCCCGGTGTAAAATCGTTAGAAAAACAACAATATTACGGACATCCCCAAAACAAATTCTGGAAAATTATTTTTGAATTGCTCAACGAAGAATTTACAGAAGATTATGCTGAAAGAATCAATATTTTAAAGAAACACAATCTCGCACTTTGGGACGTTATCGATTCCTGCGAAAGAAAAGGAAGCCTCGATTCTGAAATTAAAAATGAAGAAGCCAACCAGATTGAAGAGCTTCTGGAAGATCATCCGAATATTAAAGCCATATTTTGCAATGGCGGAAAATCGTATAAAAATTTGCAGAAAATTTTAGGGAAAAATTACAAAATACCTGTATTTTTACTGCCTTCTACAAGTCCGCTTCATACGGTTTCTTTTGAAAAGAAACTGGAGGAATGGAAGAAGATTGTAGAATTTCTGAATTAAAATAGCAGGAATAAAAACTATCCCTGCTAAGATTTATTTGAAAAAATACTTACTTCTCAATTCTGTAAACCTCCTCATAAGGCTGAATCAGAACCCATCCATTCCCCGAAAATTTCATCTGGAATTCCTCACCGCTTCCTCTTCCAATCAGACTTTTGAAAGAAACGTTGGTTTTCAGTTCAGGAGAAAGGTTTCCGGACCATGCAACGGTAGCATTCGGATCTGTGAAAACCGGCGCATCCGGAGTTACCAGTAACGTTAAAGGCTCACCGTGAGTGGTAATAGCAATGTGTCCTGTTCCTGAAAGCTTTACCTGAAAAAGTCCGCCCGACATTACCCCTGCAATACTTTTTAGCATGGTAATATCGCTTTTAATACTTTGTTCATGCGCTAAAACATCGTTTCCGTTTACGCAGACCGCTTCATTATTTAGATAAAGAATACGAACTTTTTTACCTGAATCCGCAACGTACAGTTTTCCGGTTCCTTCGGCTTTCATCAATTTTGCGCCTTCGCCGCTGATGGCTTTTTTCAATAAATTTCCGATTCCTCCGGAAAGCATTCCCTGTCTTTCGAAATTAACGTTTCCGATATAGCCGACCATGCTTCCTGCCTTCGTCCAGACAGACTGATTGTTGAGGTTGATCTCTAGAAGAGAGGGTTTTTCCAGCTCGAAATAATCTCTTTCCATTGGATTTTCTTTCGTTTCGTTCACAAAAGATTCAATCGAATATTTGCTCATAGTGTAAATTTTTAATGTTCTCAAAAATAGCTTTTTTATGGCTTAAAAAATATCGGAAAATCACGGTTTTTTATTTCAATTAAAACTGATTTAAATACTTTGAATCTTTGTATTTCGAAAATAAGTGAAACGCCCTTGTTTATCTTGATTTCAATAATTTAAAATAAATTCTCTGTTTAGCCTCGCGTTTGAATAATCGAAAGACTAAACAAAATTCTTAAATAAAACTTTTTAATTTAAAGGAATACAAACACATTTCATTTAAAAAAGCAAATCAAAAATAAATATACTGTTGATTATTAGTTGATTGCGCGTATTTGAAAAATGTAAAAATAGTTAATTTAACATCTGTGTAAATAATACTTGACAAAGGGGTGTTTCATGTCGTATATTTGCACTCCGAAAATTACACCTTGTAATTTCAATAATTTTTAAACCGTAATTTAAAAAATGAAAACATCAGATTTTAATTTTGATCTTCCTGCAGAATTATTGGCAGAACACCCATCAGAGCACAGAGACGAAGCCAGACTAATGGTACTTGATAGAAAAACACAGACTATCGAGCACAAATTATTCAAGGATGTTGTGGATTATTTTGAGGAAGATGATTTATTTATCTTTAACAATACTAAAGTTTTTCCTGCACGTTTATACGGAAACAAAGAAAAAACAGGAGCAAAGATTGAAGTTTTCTTGTTGAGAGAGCTTGATAAAGAGACCCGTGTTTGGGATGTTTTGGTAGATCCTGCGAGAAAAATCAGAATTGGTAACAAATTATTCTTCACAGAAGACGAGTCTTTGGTTGCTGAAGTTATCGATAACACGACTTCAAGAGGAAGAACGTTGAGATTCTTATTCGACGGTTCTTACGAAGAATTCAGAGCTAAGTTGAAAGAATTAGGAGAAACTCCGCTTCCAAAATACATCAAAAGAGACGTTGAGCCTGAAGATGCAGAAAGATATCAGACGATTTATGCAAAAGTAGAAGGTGCGGTTGCAGCTCCTACAGCGGGTCTTCACTTTTCAAAGCACTTAATGAAGAGATTGGAGATCAAAGGAATTAATTTTGCTGAAGTTACACTTCATGTTGGTTTAGGAACTTTCAACCCAATTGAGGTAGAAGATCTTTCTAAGCATAAAATGGAGTCTGAAGAGATCTTTATTGATGAGAAAAACGCTCAGATCATCAACAACGCTGTTGATGCGAACAGAAGAGTTTGTGCCGTTGGAACGACTACGATGAGAACACTTGAAACTTCTGTTTCTTCAAATAAAAAAATCTCTGCATTCCACGGCTGGACAAATAAATTCATTTATCCGCCACACGATTTCGGAGTAGCCAACTGTATGATTACGAACTTCCACACGCCAAAATCTACATTAATTATGATGATTGCAGCGTTTGCAGGAAGAGATTTTGTAATGCATGCCTACGAAGAAGCCGTAAAAGAGAAATACAAATTCTACTCTTACGGAGACGCAATGCTAATTTTATAAGAACGGAATCTGGAAGTTGGGTGTTGGAAGTTTACAATTCGGCGCCCAATTTTTCTTCCATCTTCTGACATCTAACTTCCAACAATATAATGAAAGACATCAGAACTTTATCACTGGACCAGCTCAAAGAATACTTTGTTTCTTTGGGAGAGAAGCCGTTTCGTGCGAAACAGGTATATGACTGGTTGTGGAGTAAAAATCTTCACTCGATTGATGAAATGACGAATCTTTCAAAAACTCTTCGTGAGAGAATCGCGGAAGAGTATACCATCAATCCTGTTTCTGTAGATCTGCTTCAGAAAAGTACAGACGGAACCATTAAAAACGGAGTGAAATTGCACGACGGCTTATTGGTGGAATCTGTTCTTATTCCTACAGAAACCAGAACCACCGCTTGTGTTTCTTCACAGGTCGGATGTTCATTAAACTGCGAATTCTGTGCAACCGCAAGACTCAAAAGAATGAGAAATCTTGAAGTTGCCGAGATCGTGGATCAGGTTGCTTTAATCGACAGCCAGAGTAAAATGTATTTCGACAGACCGCTTTCCAATATTGTTTTTATGGGAATGGGAGAGCCGATGATGAATTACAAAAATGTAGTAGAAGCAATCAGAAAAATTACCCAGCCGGAAGGTTTGGGAATGTCTCCGAGAAGAATTACCGTTTCTACTTCCGGAATTCCGAAGATGATCAAAATGCTTGCTGATGAAGAACTGAAAGTGAAATTAGCTTTATCACTCCATTCCGCAATCGAAGTAAAACGTAATGAGATCATGCCTTTTTCCGATAAATTTCCTTTAACGGAAATCATGGAGTCTCTCCAGTATTGGTATAAAAAGACGGGTTCTGTCATTACTTTTGAATATTGTGTATGGAAAGGAATTAATGATGGCGATGAAGATATTAAAGCTTTGATCAAATACTGCAAGCAGGTTCCTTCTAAAGTTAATTTAATTCAGTACAACCCTATTGGCGACGGAAAATATGACCAGTGCAACAAACAGGCAGAGGAAAATTATATCCGTCAGCTTGAAAATGCAGGAATTGTATGCATGGTAAGAAAAAGCCGTGGCGGAGACATCGATGCAGCCTGCGGACAGCTTGCCAATAAATCTGCGGATTAAAATTTTATTAAAAAAATCAATAATTTTTCTTAACGTTTTCCTAAAATCATAAATTTGTACCACAAATTTATAGGTGATGATGGAGTTCTTTACAGGTGAAAATGGATTGGAAAGCGTTTATGCTTGGTCAATTCCTGTTCATGCCACAATTATTTTAGCCGAAATAATTTACAGTCATGTTTCGGAGGCTAAATTATACGATAAAAAAGATGTGGCAACGAGCGTTTTTCTGGCATTAATGAATTTCGGACTGGATTTATTGATGAAGGCTTTTGCAATGGGAGTCATGTTCTTCTTTTACAATCTTAGATTTTTCTCGTGGGATTTTACGATCTGGTACTGGCTGATTTGCTTTGTGGTAACGGATTTTGCATATTACGTTCTCCATTATGTAGATCATCATTCCAGAGCATTCTGGGCGGTTCATATTACGCACCACAACTCAGAATATTTCAATTTAACAACAGGTTTCAGAAGTCCGGTTTTACAGCCGCTTTACCGATATTTATACTTTTCGCCACTGGCATTTTTAGGATTCAATCCATGGCACATTATGGTGGTGTATGCAATCGGTCAGGTATATGGAACGTGGGTTCACACCCAGACTGTGAAAAGTATGGGCTTCCTTGAGTATATTTTGGTAACGCCTTCTCATCACCGTGTTCATCATGCGTGCAACATCAAATATCTTGACAGAAATATGGGAATGTGTCTTATTATCTGGGATAAAATTTTCGGAACTTTTGAAAAAGAAGACCCCAATGTTCCTGTGAAATATGGAATTTATCCAAAAATGCCCGATAATAAACCCGATACGGTTCTTCTGTACGAATGGAGAAAAATCTGGAAAGATATTAAACAGCCTGGATTAAAATTTTCCGATCGAATCAATTATATCTTCAATTCTCCCGGTTGGCGACACGATGGAACCGGAAAAACTGTGAGACAATATCAAAAAGATTACTGGGCAAGAAAGAATAAAAATAAAGATCAGGTTCAGAAAAAATCTGCTTAGTTTTTAAACGCAGACAACACAAATTTTACACGTATTTCACAAATATTTTAATTATTTGGATTTAAATATAATCTTAAGTCTGTTTAAACTTTTTATTTAACCGCAAAGATGAACTAAACGGTTATTTAGATTTTGATGATTATAAATAAGAAGGCCACAATAGTTTTTAAAAATCTTTGATTTTTATTCTTTTGAACGCTTTGATCATTTTAGAAATTCACTTTATCATTATCTTTTGCATCTTTTGTGGTGAATTCTGAAATTAGTTTAAATAAGTTGCGTTCGAAATTAAAAGCATAAAGTATTTAAATAAAACTTTTGCGATCTATCTGTTAAAAATAGATTCTTCCTTCGTCAGAATGATAGAGGAACCTCTAATTTTGTATAAAAAACTAGTATCATTTGTGTTTAAATAAATATTTTTACCTCATGAAAAAGCTTTTCCTCATACTTACCCTTACGATTTCTACCTTCTCATTTTCCCAGCAGGCTGATCTTTTTAAAATAAAAAAATACAGAATCACTTATCTGGATGATAAAATAAAAGAAACTTCCGGTTTAAGTTTAATGAACGGAAAACTGTATACTTTTAATGACAGCGGAAATTCTCCCGAACTTTTTGAGTTGGATAAATCGACAGGACAAATCATCGGCACGATACAAATCAACGGAAAAAATAAAGATTGGGAAGCACTTACAAACGATAGTAAAAACTTCTATATCGGAGATTTCGGAAACAACGGCGGAACAAGAAAAGACCTCGAAATTTATAAAGTTCCTTTTGAAAATAATTCATCAAAAAACGATTCGGTTAAATTAATTTCTTTTGAATATCCTGAACAGCAGAAATTTATTCCCAAATATTCCGAAACGGATTTCGATGCGGAAGCGATGATTTATCTGAATGGTAAAATTCATCTTTTTACGAAAGAGTGGGGTTCAAAATCAACAACACATTACCTTATCGATCCTGAAATTTCAGAAAAGCAGAAAGCTCAAAAAATCGAAAATTACAAGACCGGTTTTATGGTAACAGATGCTTCTTATTTTAATAAAAAGCTCTATTTAATAGGCTATACCAAGAAGACAGAAGTGTTTTTAGATATTTTTGATGAAGCAGAGCCTGGAATTTTTTTTAAACAAAATCCCAAACATTATTATCTCGGAAGCGCTTTATCCATTGGACAAATTGAAGGAATTGCCGTTGATGAAACAGGAATTTATATTTCAGGGGAAAAGTTTCATTCTCCGATTGGCGGAGGAAAACAAAGCCTTTATTTTATTCCGATAGATAAACTCAAAGATTAATTTCCCTTAAAATTGCCCGAAAAAAATTATCTTTGTGGGAATTAATAATTTATCTCTTATTCAAGGATTGTGGCGAACACTGTTGAAGAAATCAAGCGACCGATCAATGAGGAAATGAAACTTTTCGAGCAGAAGTTTTATGAATCCATGCAGAGCAAAGTACCTTTACTAGATAAAGTCACTCGTTTTATTGTTACCACAAAAGGAAAGCAGATGCGTCCGATGTTTGTCTTTCTCTGTGCAAAATTAGTTGGCGACGTCAACGAAAAAACGTATCGCGGAGCCTCCATGATCGAGCTGATTCACACCGCAACTCTGGTTCATGATGATGTGGTGGATGAAAGTTTTAAACGTCGTAATTTCTTTTCAATCAATGCGTTGTGGAAGAATAAAATTGCGGTTTTGGTAGGGGATTATCTTTTGTCAAAATCCGTTTTATTATCAACAGATCACAAGGATTATGATTTATTGGGAGTAATTTCAAGAACCATCCGCGAAATGTCTGAAGGCGAACTTCTTCAGTTGGAAAAAGCTAGAAAACTGGATATTACAGAAGAGGTTTATTATGAAATCATCCGTCAGAAAACAGCGACTTTAATTGCTGCGTGCTGTGAAATCGGCGTTTTGTCGAATAATGCAGATGAAGTTCTGGCTAAAAAAATGATGGATTTCGGAACCTATACCGGAATGGCTTTCCAGATCAAAGACGACCTTTTTGATTATTTAACTTCAAACGTTATTGGAAAACCTGTAGGAATTGATATTAAGGAGCAGAAAATGACGCTGCCTCTGATCCATACTTTGAAAACAGCAAACGAGAAAGACCGAAAATACTATTTCAATACCATTAAACGTTACAATAACGATCAGAAACGCGTAAAAGAGCTGATTAATTTTGTTAAAAGTTCCGGAGGTCTGGAGTATGCCATTACCATAATGAAAGACTTTCAGCAGAAAGCAATTGATATTCTGAACGAATTTCCCGATTCTGAAGCAAAAAAGTCATTGCGAATCATGCTGGATTATGTCATCGAAAGAAAATTTTAAAACAGATTTTTCAAAATAAAAAAAATCGGAATGTGCAAAACGTTCCGATTTTTTATTGGTTATATTTTCTGAATCGTAATATTGGTAACATTACCACTTCCTGTACTTCCTGTTTCCGAAGCTAAAACCGTACAGTTTTGATTAGGAGCTGCCGTAAAACGCACCTGATATCCTGCACTCGGTACAACAAGCATCGTCGTGTAGTTCATGAGTTCCCCAATTCTGACAGTGGCAGTAAGTGTAGGAGTATCTGCTCCTGCATAATGGCTTCCTCTCGCAAGATAATTAACGTGAATTCGGAGAAAAACATGAGGTGCTTAATGTCTAAAATTAATATTTTAGAATTGCACAAATACTAAAAC
>NZ_MVAG01000134.1 GCF_002177115.1 Chryseobacterium mucoviscidosis
CACCTCAATTATAGGATTTCTCCTATCTCTCATTCCTGTTACAGGAGCTTTCTGAGACAGGAATGAGAGATAGGAGAAATCCTATAATTGAGGTGGCACCGCGAATTTCGTCCTCACGCAAGTTATTTTGCGTGGGGATTTTTCATACAATCGCCACAGACTAGAAATAGAACTGAAAGGAAAATTACAATGGAACGAATCATTCATGGAGATGTTTTATCACCAATCTTGGCTTATATGCGCCTAAAGGGG
>NZ_MVAG01000209.1 GCF_002177115.1 Chryseobacterium mucoviscidosis
ATGAATGGGATCGGGAGTGGGAGGAGAATTGGGCAGCCAAGGAACATCTGTATCATACTTCTACGGAGAAGATTTACGGCTTGGCAGAACAATTAATCCTTGATGACATGAATCACCCACTGACGAAGGCGGCAGATGAATTCTTTACCGGTGAGAAGAAAGAAAATGATATTGAAGAACGAATAGCTTTAATGTTTGAGCGGCATATTCAATTTAACAAACAATTGGTGGAACAGGGAATTGAGAGCGGGG
>NZ_MVAG01000213.1 GCF_002177115.1 Chryseobacterium mucoviscidosis
AGCGATAGGAAGGCGGCAGGCTGAATCCCAGCTCCGCTTCGGCCTCGGCGATCCATTCCTCTTTCGCGCCGCGTCCGGGAAACCATTTCACGGCTGTCGTGCTTTCCAGTTTCTCAGCCAATCGTTCATACATTTCGAAAACTCCTTCCCATCTCATTTTGCTCAATCGAGTTCAGTGACTGATTTCATCTCCACTTGATAGATCGGTTAAGAACTACCTACCATTCATAGAAATTTTCCTCGATCAGCGCC
>NZ_MVAG01000075.1 GCF_002177115.1 Chryseobacterium mucoviscidosis
CCCTTCTTGTGATCGGCGGCCTAACAGTTTGTCCAGCGCCACATGGCGACCCACGTCTTCATGCCCGCCGACCAGTTCGCCAGATGGCAACATCCATGCAGCGGCGTGAGTACAACCAGTCAGTTGCCCCACTGGCTGGAAATCATTGAGATGACGTAATGCATCATCCAGTTTGTTGAGATCAAACGTCTGGGTGAACGGCAGCGGCTGCACCGGTTTACCGATATCGTTAAGCTGTTCTACACCGCATA
>NZ_MVAG01000226.1 GCF_002177115.1 Chryseobacterium mucoviscidosis
GACCCCAGAGAAGATTCATCCGAAGGTGGATTCGGTGCTGGATGAGTTCCTCAAGATTTGGAATGAGAAGATGCCGACTTGCGAGAATGACTATTCCCGTACCCGGCGCGAGGTAAAGGCCTATTGGGTGAGTCTGTTTGTAGGCAGCCTGGGCGTGATCACGAACGGGGACTGGAAAAAGGTGACGTTTGTCAGAGACGGCGCGGAGGACGAGGATATGCTGCGCACGGTCAGCGTCCTGAAAAGTTTCG
>NZ_MVAG01000217.1 GCF_002177115.1 Chryseobacterium mucoviscidosis
CCCCCCCGCCCAACACCACCCCCCCCCGCTCTGAATTGCTTTTATTAATTATTTTATTCGGGCTGAACGCACACATAATCTCATTCGCTACACGACGTTATTCCGTTGTGAATTGCTTTCAAAAATTATTATCTTCGTGATGAAGGACAACGAAAACGCTCGGCGACGTAAATAATTTAGCTTTGTGATTTGCTTTGAAAAATTATTATCTTAGTGATGAAGGGCTGGGGGGGGGGTGGGGGGGGGGGGGG
>NZ_MVAG01000131.1 GCF_002177115.1 Chryseobacterium mucoviscidosis
ACTTATTTGCCTTTTTTAATAACCTCAATGGTGCTTGCCACAACACCTTCCAGCGGTTGATCAATATCCACCACCAGTACATCGGTTTCGTCCGCACCCGGCTCCTGCAGCGTTTCAAACTGCGTCACCAACATTTGGGTTTTAAAGAAATGGCCTTTGCGCGCTTTCAGGCGGCTTTCAATCACATCAAAATCGCCTTTCAGGTAGATGAAAGAGAGATTAGGATTACCTTCACGCAGCAAGTCGCGAT
>NZ_MVAG01000143.1 GCF_002177115.1 Chryseobacterium mucoviscidosis
GTACCTGGAGCCAGCCGCCCGTTGGGTCGCACATGGATCTGGTGATATTATTGATAATATTAAAGTTTTCAAGACACTAGCTGAATCGTTACACGATGTCGATTTCACTGTCGCCACCACTGCGCGCAGTCGGGCGAAATATCATTACTACGCTACGCCAGTAGAACTGGTGCCGCTGTTAGAGGAAAAATCTTCATGGATGAGCCATGCCGCTCTGGTGTTTGGTCGCGAAGATTCCGGGCTGACTAAC
>NZ_MVAG01000218.1 GCF_002177115.1 Chryseobacterium mucoviscidosis
GAAAAAGTTGGGATATTGGACGATCACTGCTGCTGTATCTTCGCAGACGGCTTCATCAAGAGCCTCAAGATCCGCTGTTCCGTTTTTGGAAGGGACTTCTACCACATCGATGTACTGTCCTTTCGCATACGTTTTTAGAACCTCGCGCGATTCGGGATGGACGGTTTCCGAAACGACGATTTTTTTCTTTTTTGTATGTCCTGAAGCAAGCATTGCCGCTTCGGCTAACGCCGTTCCTCCGTCATACATC
>NZ_MVAG01000220.1 GCF_002177115.1 Chryseobacterium mucoviscidosis
GGAATCGGCTTGCCCATTGATCCCGGTTTAATTTCCATGCACGGGTAATTGCAGATGAGCTGCGATCCTGTTTCAGTCATCCACCAAGTATCATGAATCCGGTTGCCGAAGACTTTATGCCCCCACCTGATGACTTCGGGATTTAACGGCTCCCCTACGCTTAAAATATGCCGCAAGGAGCTTAGATTATATTTATTCACAAGATCGTCGCCTGCACCCATCAGCATCCGGAAAGCCGTTGGCGCGCTG
>NZ_MVAG01000071.1 GCF_002177115.1 Chryseobacterium mucoviscidosis
TTTTTTTTTGCGCTTTATTTTCCCCCCCCAAACAAAAAAAATTTTTTTTTTTTTAAAAAAAACCCCCCCCCCTTGGCCCGTGTGTGTTTTTTTTTTTTGGGGGGGGGGGGGGGGGGGCCCCCCCCCCGAAACTCTAAAATAGCGAGTGCGAAAAGCGGGAAACAACTCTTGAAAAATTTATTCAAGATCTACGAACACCCGCAATCTTTATCGCATCCGTTTCTTTTGGAACTGAACTTTTTCGGTGCAAAATTCTTTTTCAATATTCTGAATAAAGAGTAGCACGCGAATGCAACGATAAGTAAGACAATGATATATTGTAAAAGTAAGGAAGTATCCATTATTTTAAAATCTGATAGGCTATCATCGACACAAAATATGCCAAACCGGTCATCATTGCCACCTGTAAGCCGGTCCATTTCCAGCTTTTGGTTTCTCTGTAGACTACTGCAAGTGTAGAAACACACTGCATTGCAAATGCGTAAAATAAGAGGACGGAAACTCCGGTTGCAAAGCTGAATACTTTTTCGCCGTTCGGTTTTACATCGCGTCTCATTTTATCTATTACTTTTACTTCAGGAGCATCATCTTCAAGACTGTACAAGGTAGACATAGTTCCTACAAACACTTCTCTTGCCACGAAACTTGTCAGAATTCCGACGCCCATTTTCCAGTCGTAGCCTAAAGGAGCAATTACCGGCTCAATTCCTTTTCCCATTTTGGCAAGGTAAGAATGATCCAATTCCACATTGGTTGCCACAAACTGATCCGGCTTCTGTTTTGGACCGAAATAGCTTAAAAACCAGATGATGATGCTTACAATGAAGATAATCTTTCCGGCTCCGGTAATGAATTCCCATACTTTGCCTAAAACCATTTTAAAATCGTAGGCAAAGAGCGGTTTTTTATAGGTCGGTAAATCCATCACAAGATAGGTTTTTCCTTTATTTTTAATAAATCTTTTGAGAATAGCTGCGGAAAATAATGCGACTAAAAATCCAAGTAAATACATTCCCATTAAAACCAAAGCTTTGTATTTTATTCCTAAAAACGTTCCGTCTGAAATAATAAGCCCGATGATGATGCTGTACACCGGAAGTCTCGCAGAACACGTCATAAAAGGTGTTACTAAAATGGTAAGCAGCCTTTCTTTTAAATTTTCGATATTTCTTGTTGAGATAACTGCCGGAATTGCACACGCTGTTCCGGAAACCAAGGGAACAATACTTTTACCGTTCAGTCCGAAAGGTCTTAAAATACGGTCCATCAGGAAAACGACTCTCGCCATATATCCCGAATCTTCCAAAAGATAAAGGAAGTACAGTAAAATTCCGATCTGTGGTGCAAACACTACAATTCCGCCGATTCCCGGGATAATTCCGTTTGAAATCAATGAATTAAGTGGTCCTTCAGGTAAATGTTCTGAAGTGAAAGCTGCTAACCAGGAGAAGAAACTGTCGATCCAGTTCATCGGATATTCGGCTAAGAAAAATACACTCTGGAAAATGATTAATAAAATCAAAAGGAAAACGACGTATCCCCAGAATTTATGAACCAATATTTTATCTAATTTTTCTGTTAAAAGTTCTTTGAACTGCGGTTTTTTAGAAATAACATCAGACAGAATTTTATCTGCATGCTGATATCTTCTTACCGTTTCCTGCACCTGCAGTCTTTTTGGAACCAGACTTTTGGAGTCCGGCTCGTTGATGAGTCCTACAATAGATTCCAGCTTCTCCAGATCTGTTCCCAGAGAAAGGCTCATCCATGCTTTATATTCGTTTTCAAATCCTTTATGAAGGGATAATTTTCTGATGAAATCTTTGTGTTCGGAAGGAGTTTCAAAAGAAATTTTCTCGGTTGTTACAAATTGATTAAGATGAATGGCTTCTTTTACTTCTTCAATCCCGATCTGTTCTTTAGCATTGGTCTCAAAAACTTTTATCCCTAAAGACTCAGATAATTTTTCAATATTGATGGTAATTCCTCTTCTTTCTGCCTGATCAATCTGATTAACCACCAGAATCATCGGAATTCCCAAATCCTGAATCTGCTGAAACAAAAGAAGTCCCCTTTTTAAGCTTAATGCTTCGAGAATATAGATAACTCCGGCATAATTTTGCTGTTCATCAATAAGAAATTTAGAAAAAATAGCCTCATCTTCCGAGCTTGGATAAATACTGTAAGAACCCGGCAGATCGATAATTTCAACTTCTTCGTTCTTATAACTGTATGTTCCGGAATGGCTTGCTACGGTAACTCCCGCGTAATTTCCGGTCTTTTGCTTTTTATTGCTTAAGGCATTGAAAACCGTAGATTTTCCGACGTTTGGATTCCCGACTAAAAGGATCTGTTTTTTGTGAGCGCTCTGCATTAATTCAATTCTTCAACGATGATATAATCTCCTTCTTCTTCACGAAGAGCAATACGGCTTTTTTCATCACCAAATTCCACATACATCGGACCACTGAACGGCGCCTGATACAAAATCCTGAAGAAAGTTTCCGGAAGAAGCCCCATTTCGATGATCTTGTTGGGCATTTTCAGGCTGTCGTTATCATATCCTACTATTTTCCCCAGTCTGTTTTTGGGAAATCCGCTCAACTTATGTAAATCCTTATGTTTCAAAGCCGATATTTTTGTAAGTGCAAATATACGCTATTTAAATTTAATCTAAATAACGTATATCATGAAAAAAATCAACCCAAATGCTTTCACGCATTTGGGTTGATTCAAATATAATTTAGTAAATATGAATGTTACTTTTTCTTTTTGTCTGTAGAAGCAGACTGGGTAAGTTCGATCGGGTTGTTGTTTGCGTTGAAGAAATCTTTATACATTTTCTCCTGCTTTTTCATCATATCCCCTATTGTTCCGTCCATTCCCGGAATTGTTTTAGACATAATCTCCTGCGTCATCATCGGTCTTGCCGTAGCGAAAGGATCTTTCTTGAACTCGTTAAACGTTTTCTCGAATTTTTCCCGCGGCATTTCTGTTACTTTTAAGCTCATGTTGGAAATTTTTTCTGCATAAGAAAGTTCTTCCCAGTTCTGTACCTTTCTGTTTCCCTGAAGCACCCAAGAATAGTTTTTTGCATCGTCTTCTATTTTAACGATCAAGCCCGGAAGTCCTGAAAACTTATACGGACCATCCTGAAAAGGCAGTTCTGTGGTAAACCATGCTGTCCATTTTCTTCCTCCGAATTCAGCCGTAGCTTTCTGAGCATTGTAAGCTCCTATTTTTTCTTTTTCGTTAGAAATTTTCCAGTCGAATTTCGGAGTTTCTGTGTAGGCAATTCCCATTGGTGAAAATCCGCTTGCTATTCTTTCGATGTACTGGATTTTCATATCAGGATATGTTTTAACCACTTTTTCTGAGAATTTCGGCATCCTGATAGATTTCGACATATCTTTAAATACTCCCGATTTCTGCATTGCTTCAATCTGAACTTTCATGATAGAATCCTGCGCAAGCATGGTGTAATCTCTGTAAACGGATCTGTCTTTCACGATGTCTAAAACCGTCATTACTTTTTCCAGTTTTGCAGAATCGCTTTTCGGCTTGAAAGTAAGTTCATAAAAAAAACGGTTAGCAGTTTCTTTAGAATCTTTATCCTGTGCACTTAAGAAAGCAAAAAATGCAACCAGAAATATTGAAAATAGCTTTTTCATTTTAAATAGAATGTTTATACAATTAGTTATCAGTTTAGGATTTTTGTTACAGATTTTTTTTAATTTGTTTTTGATTATTCTTTTATCAAATAAAAAAACCAGCCTTTGAAGACTGGTTTTGATTTTATTTAAAGTTAAACTTTACAGTAAACATGACCTGACTCGGACGGAGCTGAATTCTTGTGTAATTGGTATTTGTTGCATTAATTTCATAGGTTTCAAATACTCTTTTATTCGCGATATTCATCCATTTTAATTCAAAATCAATTTTCTTTTTAGCCCATGTGAACTGATAAGAAAGATCGTAGAATCCGTTGTGGTATTTCTGATCTACCGCATTGGTGTTCACCTGATCCCAGTTGAAGCCGATGGTATGGTTTTCTATCGGATAGAAGAAAAGTCCTAAGTTATGGGTAAATCCTTTTCTTGCAGCATCAGAAACTACTCTTCCAGTACTTGTCTGCTTTGTTCTTGAGAAACTTGCATTATAATCAATGCTCATCCAGCTAAAATAAGTGTTGTTGAACTTTACGCCAAATGACTGACTGTTATTCTTGTTCGTGTAGGAAGCATTATCCAGAAAAGCATCAGATTTTGCTGTATTATTGCTGTAGCTGACGGAAGCATTCGTTTTAAACTTCGGAAAATATTTTCCCACTTCCAGGTTATATCCATTATTTAAAACATGGTTGTCCTGCTCTTTATACTGCATGATAGTATATCCTGCTTCGTTGATTGTAGGATTGGAAATTAAGTTTCTCTTTGCATCAGAAAATCTGTAGTTGATGTTAAAGAATAAATTATTTAACGGATTTCTGTATTCTATTCTCGTTCCGGCAGATTTATTATTATTCTGAGGAATCGGATTATTAATATCCATCGCACTGATTCCCGCCGGAGAAGTCATTAAAAACCCTGAATAGGCTGTGTTTATTTCTCCAAAATTATTATTCACATTAGCATTTACGGAAGCTTTCCAGAAAGAAGCAAAGGTATATTGCGCAAAAATACTTGGCTCAAATGTCACTTTATTTACTTCTTTGGAAACCAGTCTTATCGGATCATCTGCTTTAATATTATTCGAGTTCACCGGGAAATTAGCATACAACATCCACGAATCACTTTTATAATTCACCCCTAAACTTCCATAAGGTGTTGCAGTGGTATAACTTAAGTCATTACTGTATTTAGAAGCAGGTGTAGGATCTGGACTGGTAAAAGGATTGGTTATAATATTTGACAAACCAGAAACTAAATCGGTCGATTTAAAATTGAATCCAACTTCCGGAGTAAATGTCCATCCTTTTGTAGAAAAACCAATATTGGCAGAATGATTCGCCTCAAAAGTTTTAAGTCTTAAATTCTGTCTCACAAAATCTGTAGAAGTAGTAAGAAAGCCAGGAATTGCGAGATAGGAAGCCGGTGAAACATCCAAAGTCTGTCTGTCTGTCTGATAACTGATGTACGATAATACATTTACCATTTTTTCTTTCCAGGGAACAATAGTACTCAATGAGTTTTGGAAAGAGGTTGTAGGCGATTCCACCGCTTCATCTCCATGTGCCGTATAACTGCTTGCAGAACCTTTTACAGTTCTGTCAACAATTCCTCTGTCGGCGTTCCAGTACTGAGAAAAACTTGTGGTATTTTTAAAGAATCCCTTTTTTGCATTTTTGGTAAAAATTAATTCTCCTTTTGCTTTGTCTGTATAGAAATTATTGCGGATATTCTGCAATATAGTAGATGCCTGTCTGTTAGGCGTTGCAAATAATTCCTGCTCATTATAAGACTCTCTTTCCACTGCATTATTTGTATAATTGGCGTTGGCTTTGAGTTCCCATTCTTTTTTCTTGTCGATATTGGTCAGGTAATTTGCAGATACGTAGTGAACACTGTTCATGAGATATCTTTTTACCGGAAGATTCGGGGTACTTGCATTTTCTACATTCAGCCAGTCGTTTTGGGTTGCGTTGATTCTTCTTCCTTCAAATCTGTTTCCGAAAGACAGAATATTTCCTTCGTTTTCTACCTGTTCTCCTGTGTTATTCGATTTGTAATTAACCACCCACTGACTTTTCTGCCCGAAGAACATCGGCGTAAGTTTTACATTCCATAAAAGCGGACTTCCTCCTACTCCTACTTCTCCTCTTCCCGTCATGGTCACCGAATTTTTCAGTTTGATGTTGATGGCTGCCTGATCGGAAGGCACTTTATCCTGTAAGATTTTTACGGGTTGGTGATTTTCAAGAACCTCAACTTTCTGTACCGCATCTTTCGGAAGTGAGTTGTTTATGGTTCCATATCCTCCTTCCATTAAGTCTTTTCCGTTGACGTAGAATTTATTGATCGCATTTCCCTGATAAAGAATCGTTCCATCTGTATTAACTTCAATTCCCGGCATTTTTTTCAAAACATCGGCTAATGTTCTGTCGCTCTTGCTGTCGAATGCTTTAAGATCGTAGGAAATGGTGTCTCCTCTTGCCGTAACCATTTTTGTTTTAAGTTTCACTTCCTTAATTTCCGTAGCCTCAGAATCCATTTTGAAGTTGAGCGTCTGATCGCTGTTGCTTATCTGCTTCGTTAAAGGTCTCTGGTTAAAAGCCTTTACTTTAAGGTCTACATTGGATTCTCCTGAAGTGAAGGTGACTTTGTATTCTCCTTTCGAGTTGGTAATTCCATAGGCAAGAATGGCATCTTTTCCCGGCTCTTCCACCGTTACACTTGCACTTGGGATTCCAACCCCGTCTTCATCCGTGATCTTCCCCGAAACCGTTTTCTGTGCAAAAGCGATCACAGAGAAAAAAATCATCAGGAATAAAGATATTCTCTTTTTCATAATTTATTATTTGCTTAATTAGTTAATGGTTAAAGCGTTTTGTTACACGAGTATAAAGATTGTATTTAAGCCCAAAAGTTAAACCTCTTTTTTATCACTACAAACATAGTGATATTTTTTTGATGTGTTGAACTTTATTTTTTAAAGGAAAAATTTTTCCCGAATGAAAAATTTTCTTTTGATTTTGTTATTAAGCCATATTTCATGAAAAGACTGAATTTTTGAAGTGTTTTATTATTAATTCTTTGGCTAATTGTATACATTTGTAAAAAACAATTTCATCTATGGGAGTAGGAACTAATCTTAAAAGGCTGAGAAGCAAAACCAAATTTTCTCAACAGGAAATTGCCGATATGTTGGGATTAGACAGAAACACATATACCAACTGGGAGAATGAAGCAACTGATATTAAGTCTCAATATATTCCGAAACTTGCCGAAATTTTTCAGGTGAAAATTCAAGACCTTTTTGAAGATGGTCAAAAATCAACAGTTTCAAATTCACAGGACAATTTTGAAATGCACGATAATTCGATTGGTCAAAAAGATTTTCAGCAGGGAATCATTATCAATATTACAGATTCTGAAGCAGCAAAAGTAATCAGTTCTCAGCTTGAAGAACTGATCAAAAGTCTGAAAAAATAAGTCGTTTTTTTATCTAACATTTGTGTTTTGAGCCTTAGTTTTAAGACTCTTTTGTTTTATTATTTCGCAGGGAAGTAAAGTATTATTCAAAAGGTTTTAATTCCAGAGGATTGTTATACATTACTTTTTTCTTATCAAACATTGCCTGTGATTCTTTTCTCATTTGTTCATCCATTTGAGGAAATCCCATGAGTGTAAATTCCATATTATATTTTGCCTGTAAATAATTCTTTTTGCTCATTAATTTAAATGCCGAAAGATTGAAGGTAAATTCTTTAGAGTTTTTTTCAACTTTGGTTGCTGTAAAATGATAATCATCTCTCGTATCATACAACTCAAAAACTAAACCCGGTAAGCCTGTAAATTTATAGGGTCCCAAAGATTGAGGATAATCTTTCGAAAAATAAGCAATCCATCTTCTTCCAAACTTGTTTGTAGCTGCCATTTGGCATTTTACACCGTTTATAATTTTTGTTTCACTATATAAAACCCATTGGATTGTTTCTGGCTCTTCATAACGTATCTTTGAGCTCATCGCTATGGTATAAACAGTAGTTTTACTATTTATTTTAATTATTCTTTCTTGAAAATAATCACTTATTATTCTCGTATCGATTGCTCCTTTAGCCTCATATTGACCAGTATCATTCAAATAATTTTGTGCAGCTCCAAAATAATAATCCTGCGAATTTCCTACTAAAACAAACCGCTGGTTGTGATAATATTTTTCTCCCAATTGAAGCTTAGAATCATATGTTACTTTTATGGTTGGATTAAATGATATCTTTTGAGAAAATATTATGGCAGAAATTGATAACGTAATAATTAAAAAAAATTTTTCCATAGCAATATTTGATATTAAAGACAGGCAGAATTACTTCTGCCCATCCAAATTAATTTAAGGATTAAGAACTACATTTGGTCTTACTCCACACTCTATTTCATTTATTGAGGCAATATAACTTTGCATATCACTATTACTCCAGTTACCTGTAAATGTTGTATAATGTTTAACTCCACAAGTTGAAGTCCAAACAGCCTGAAGTGTTTTCGCAAACGCCATCACTGAAATACCCATCATGGCGCTGAATAAAATTTTCTTTTTCATAAAATTTGTTTTCTTTTAGAATCGTTAATAATTAATTTTTCCCTAACTATACAATTTTGCCTAGAATAAATGTACAGTTCGGATGATGCATCATGATGACTTTAAAGAAATACATCTTACGGTAGGGCACCGAAAAATGTTTCGCGAATTTCTCATTGTGTCATATCATAAAATTATGAATAATCCTGTAAAGTTATTGCATAAGAAAATCAGCAAATTACGCCGTATTTATTGGGTAGGAAAAAAAATATTTTTTATTTGAAAATTAATAAAATTCATCAAAATTTATTTTGTGTTTTATATTTAAATACCATCAACAGTATTTTATAGAATGGTATAGAAAAAATTCTATACTTTTAGCTTATAATATTCACTTACAGATAAAAATCAGTTATAAATATTTTTTTATTTTAGCGGGAAGAAATGAATTTTTATTCATCAAATTGTGTTTTTACCCTGCAATTCTTTTTTGCAGGGTGTTTTTTTTTGCCTTTAAGATTATTTTTCAGTTTTTTATTTAGTCTAAATAGTTAAAAATGATTTGAATCATAGATTAAAAAAAGCTTAAATCTGTTAACATATATTTTTATTTAATAATTTTGTAACATTAAATTTTTAAGAAGATGGGAATCAATTTAAAGCCTATAGATATTGTAGATGATATTACTCAGGAAGAATTCATTGAAAAGTATCTGAAGCCGAGAAAACCTGTTGTCATTAAGAACATGGCAAGAAAATGGCCAGCGTACCAGAAATGGACTATGGAATACATGAAAGAAGTAGTAGGCGATGTGGAAGTTCCGTTGTACGACAGTTCGAAAGCAGATCCTGCAGCTCCCATTAATGCTTCTGCAGCCAAAATGAAATTCGGAGATTATATAGATCTTATCCAGAGAGAACCTACCGATCTTAGAATTTTCCTTTTTGACCCGATAAAATTTGCCCCGAAACTTCTTGAAGATTATATTTCTCCTAAAGAATTAATGGGAGGATTTCTGGACAAATATCCCAATATGTTTTTCGGAGGTAAAGGTTCTGTAACGTTCCTGCATTTCGATATTGATATGGCGCATATTTTCCACACGCACTTCAACGGAAGAAAGCATATTCTTCTTTTCGATTATAAATGGAAAGAGAGACTTTACCAGATTCCTTATGCAACGTATGCGCTGGAAGATTATGATATTGAAAATCCTGATTTTACAAAATTCCCTGCCTTAGACGGTGTAGAAGGTATTGAATGTTATCTTGAACACGGAGACACTTTGTTTATGCCAACCGGATGGTGGCACTGGATGAAATATCTGGACGGAAGTTTTTCTATTTCCCTGAGAGCTTGGGACAAATCCTGGGCGGTGAAGGCACATTCTTTATGGAATCTTACGGTGCAGCGTAAATTTGATGACATCATGAAGAAGAACTTCAAGAAAAAATACATGGACTGGAAAGAAAAAGTGGCTGTAAAAAGAGCAGAAATTGCTTTGAAAAGAGGCTTACCAAGATAAAAAAAAGACGTTTCGGCTGAAACGTCTTTTTTATTGATTAAAATTACCTGATTATTTTCTCAATATTTCCTTTTGCACAGTTAAAAGCTTCTTCTGCTTCTTCGTAAAATATCTTCATTGAGATCTCAAACCCGCTTGCCATAAAAAAGGTAACGTGACCTTCAATATTGTAGCTCAAAAAGCCAATATGGTTTACATTAATTACCAATGGCTGCCCCATAACCTTTGCTCCTTCCAGTGCATTGGGCTTTTTAACATGGATAACGCTCGACGCTTTAACATAAATCAAACCGTCTGATGTTGTTTTAATTATATAAGCCATGAACTATTTTTCTGTAAAGGTATCAAATAAAACCACATGAAAAAATCCCCGGAATAACCAGGGATTTAGTCAAAAGTATTAATATTTATAGTGATTGGTGTTTTTCCTGTAATTAGTGATAAAAAATATTCCCGAATTGCTCCGGGAAATATTTAAGATCCCTTATTTGTTAATTTTTTAATAGTTGCAATTAGGTATTCAACTACTATGCCAAGAATAAGAAATAACTGAAAAAAAATATTTTTTTTGTTTTTGATACCTCATTAGAAGATTTACCCTAAAACCGGCATATTTTTAGATTAGCTCACTGTAACACACCAAAAATATACATATATGAAAGCAACTGCACAATCTGAGAACATCAACTCTCACTTCAACAGGGAAGTTGAACGTCAAAAGGCTCTTAAAGCTCTGGAAAAAGCAAAAAGCATTAAAAGAAAAGTTGTTTTTCTTCCGCAGGGAGCAACAGGGAATCTAAATTACAGAGATTCATTCTAAGTTTACTATCAAAAAAATAAGCTGCAGAAATTCTGCAGCTTATTTTTTATACCAGTTTAGTAAGTTCTTCTGCCAAAAGCTTTACCTGAAGCGGTCTTTTCTTTTTATCAACATCCAGTCTGTTGTAAAAACCGGTTTTCACGATCACCATATTTTTTTCGGGAACCATGATAATGAACTGCCCTAAAAAGCCGTAAAAAAATCTGTATTGATGATCACTTTCGTCATCTGCCCAAATAGTGTAGCAAAATGCATCGTTCTCTTTTGTGGGCGATAAAAGTTTTTCACAATATTCTTTACTGATGAGCTGTTTTCCTTCCCACTCTCCTTTCTGCATGATAAGCTGTCCGATTTTTGCGAAATCTCTTGGTATTGCATGGATACAGCAGAACGCTTTTTCAACGCCTTTTTCGTCGATGCTCCATTTTGCAGGTAATTCCATACCTAAAGGCTGCCATATTTTTTCTGAAAGATAAACTGCAAGATCTTTTCCCGTTGCTTCTCTTAAGGCAAGTCCTAATAATTGCGCAGCAACACTTTGATATTCATACTTTTCGCCCGGCATTTCCTTGAACCCAATTCCGAAAGCCTGTTCCGCAAGATCGTCTACAAAATACTGTCTGGAATTCTCTGCAAAAGGATGATGGTATTCTTCTTCCCAATCCAATCCCGCCTGCATCGTCATTAAATGTTTAAAAGTGAGATGTTTTCCGAAACGGCTGTTTTGGTATTGTGGAAAAACGGTGGAAATCAACTGGTTTTCAGATTCAATATATCCGTCATCAATCGCGCAACCCGTTAAGATTGAAAGAACGCCTTTCGCCATTGAAAAGGAATTCATTAAAGAAGAAGCATCATGATCTTTCCAGTATTCTTCGTGCAGGAGTTTTCCGTCGTGAATTACCAGAAGAGAAGATGCTCTTGTCTTTTTTAGCTCTTCCAGAACCCGTTCCGACAATTCTTTTTTATTGTAATTCCTGTCTTTTTTCCAGCGTTTCGGATGTCTGTTGTGAATAACCCGGGAAGGAAATTTTTCCTCATCGTCTATTGAAGGAGTAAAAGGTCCTTTTTTTAAGTTGATCGCTAAAGCTTTAAAAATATATCCGTATCCCGAAAGGAGAACCACAGCAACAAATGCTGAAATTCCTGCGATACCTGCGGTTAGAAGTTTCCTCATAGTAAGTTTGAAAAATTGATGTTCAGATAAAATCTTAATTATCAACCATTCAAAGTATATGCCGCCAATTTTATCGTTGGATTTTATTGTGCTGAACTGTTAACAAGCAATTCTTCCATATTTCGGGTGACTTCATTGCAGGAAAAACAGGCTTCTTTGCCGTCCTGAGAAAACCATCTGCACTGCGAACGGATCGGGCAAAAGCTAAGTTCAGTATTTTTTGGAAAATTCAGATCCTGAACTTTTTTGGATAAAGAACATCTTGATTCCTCATGATTCCATTGTCCGCATCCTTTTTCTACACATTTTCCGGTGAAACGGAATCGCTGCTCAAGGTTTTCATTCTGTTCAATAAAATCTTCTGTGACGGTAAGAGGGGTTATAAACTGTACTTTTCCGTCTTTATTGACGACTCCGAAAAGCTGCGCCCCAACTTTTCCAACGTAGCTGGGACACATCTTTTTTGAAGAGTTAAAACTAGCCTCCATAAGCTTTTATCTGATTATGGATTTCTGTAACCTGCTTGGTAAGATCGATTCCCGGCTTGAAAATAATGATTCCCCAAGGAAACCAGTCTTTCACCTTTAAGGGTTTAGTAAGTTCTCTGAAATTTCTGTGTGCTCCGAAAGCCTGAGTGTTGTCTACTTTGGACAGTTCGGAAAGCACTACATTCTGAATTCCTCTGTCGATGTTTTTTAGCTGTTCGTCGGTAAGGTCTACGCCTTCCAGTGAAACGAAAAATTGCTTTTTAGTTGCCATAAGTGTTGGTTTTATTGGTTTTAGTAAAGCAAATTTCGTCTGATAAAAATTAAATTCTATCAGTAAAAACAACAGTTCCGTATGTGAAAAATACGGAAATTAAATACTGATTATCAACAAATTAAATTCAAAAGCTTATAAGATTCTGTAAATCGGATATTGTCTGAATTTTTTTTCTTCGAAGTAAGGAGAATTTCTGTAGATCCAGTCGAGCTGGGCAGTTCCGTCGTCGGCAAATTTTTTGTCGGCTGCTTTTTTAGCTTCGAATTTCTGTTTTAAATCTTTATCTTTTTTCAGTAATTCTGCGGCGGTATCTTCGAAAATGTAAGCAGAATAGTATTCTTTCTGGGCTAAAATCCCGTCGAAGAAATTCCAGTTGAAAAAGGAATCCAGTGCTTCCGGTTCAAGGGTTTCAATGATGTATTTTACCCCTTCCTGATCGGTCGGAACCATGTAATCCCCTGCTGAAAAAGTTATCTTTTTATTCGCTTTATCTACGGTTGTTTCAAAATGGAGATAATGACCTTCATATGGATTTTTCACGGTTTTAAAATCATTGATTCTGTAAGACTCCACCGCAATCGTACTGTCTTTCTGAATCGGCTTCATCTGAATTTTATTTCTTTTAAATTCCTCAATAACACGGTATTGCGACTGTGGAATGATATAATATTTCGGAATGGTGATATAACCTGTAGGAACTGCGGTTGTAAACAGCCTGATGTTTTTCGTGAAGGGTTTGCTTCTGTCGTAATAAAGTCTCGGTTTTCCGGAAATTTCACTGGGTTTGTATTTTCCCTCAAAACCTTTGAAATCCATCGTTGTATATTTTGCAGAATCTATTTTCCAGCGGATTCCGTACTGTTTTCCGGCTTGGTACTGTTTTAAATTTTCAATTCTGAGTTGTTTTATTTTCTGATAATCCTGATCTAAATTCTGAAGGTTCACCAACATATATTTGTACGTTGCATCCACTCTTTTGTCGTAAGGTTTCAGCATATGCGTTTCAGGAACGGTTCCCAAGGAATTGAACAGCGAAGTATATCCTGTAGAATATCTCGGAGAATCTTCAAAAGAAGCAAAGCCAACTTCCGGAATATCGCCATGAATATTAACGTAAGGCGTACTTTCGTAACCCAGTTTTTTTAAGTCGCTTAAATTTTTCGCCTGATAGCTGTTATAAAAATATTCGCCCAAAATATTTCCCAGACGTTCTTTAAAGGTAGAAATATAAGTAAATGTATATTGATAATCTGCTCCGTTACTTACGTGATTGTCAATGAAAATATCGGGTTTCAGCCACTGATAAATTTCCTGAAAACTTCTGGCATTTTTAGTATCAGCTTTAATGAAATCTCTGTTCAAATCATAATTTCTGGCATTTCCTCTGAAACCATACTGTTCCGGACCATTCTGGTTGGCTCTGGAAAACGATCCGCGATTGAGCATTCCGCTTACGTTATACGCTGAAATGGCTGCGACAATGAAATTCTGTGGTGTTTTGATTTTCTGAGTTGCCAGATCTTTCATCAGCATCATGGTGGCATCGATTCCGTCCGGTTCGCCGGGATGAATTCCGTTATTGATGAACAAAACGGCTTTGTTTTTTCTCAATTTATCAAGGTCTTTTTCGGGAAAAGGGTTATAAATGACCACATAAATTGCTTTTCCATTATCGTCTTCTCCTTTTTTAAGATACTGAATGGTGTTGAAATTTTTAGCTAAATTCTGATAATAGCTGTTCATTTCATCATAAGTTACGGTCTGATTTCCATTTCCTTTTTCAAAAGGGGTCTGAAATTGATTCTGGGCAAAAAGAAATGAAGAAGTAAGCAACAGGAAAAGATATTTCAGTTTCATTGAGTGGTATTTTGGGCTTTAAAATTACTTAAAGTTTGTGAAACTGATTGTTCGCTTTTGTTCGGAAAGCTTATTATTCAGAACGGATTTACTCTATCGCAATTCTTTTTGTAAAAATAATACGTTTGAAATGATTTTTATTTATTGATATTATTGATGAAGATCGTTTTTGATTAGATTTATATTTTTAATTTTTTAACAAAAAACCCCTAAAAATTTGATGCTTTTAGGAGTTTTATATCTTTTTTAATTAAAGAGCATACCAGCGTCCGCATTTATTAACGCAAAATGGGTCTAGGTCAGGATTATTACCAGCAGCTTGAAGACAAGCTGCTTCAGTAGTATAATACGGACGACCTGAACTCCACCAAGATGCACATTCTGGTGTGATTCCTCCTTTAACAGATTTTAATTTTTCTCTAGAAATTTTCTTTAAATTTTTCATAATGATTTTGTTTAGTTTTTTCCTACTCTACACGTTTTTCGGATACCCCGTATTTAATACACTAATATATGAAATATTCGATATAAAAAATATTTTTTTTAATTATATTAATTTCTCAGTTGATTATTACTATTGTGAAATAAGCTTAACACTCAAAAAATCAGTCAACAAGACTTTATTTTGGGAAAGAGAGAAGATAATTCCGTCTTCATACATTTATTTATCCCAAAAGTCTTATTTAGAAAACCTATTGCTAATTTTACATTCTAAATGACTTTGCTCCTGCCGATTTTGCTGATGGCGCTGATTCTAAGTATCAAAAAAAAATCTTCCCAATTTAGAGAAGATATTTAGCGGTTTTTGGGTTTTACAGTATCGTTATTTCTGCCCTTTTCATCGGGATATAATGACGGAAGGGAATCGCTTTGCCAGAATTCTTTGGAATCGACATCCATGATTGTTAATGCTCCGGTGAATGCGGCTCCTGTATCTAAATTCCAGACATTGGCTTTGTTGATGGGTTGTTTACTCCCCAAATGCAGCGTTGGTGTATGACCGATGAAAATTTCATGGTATAAAAGCAGCCTTTTCGGATAAAATTCTGAGTCTTTTGCCAAGGTTTTATCCATTGCAACGGCTGTTTCCCACAATGTTCTGTCCCAGCGGTAATTGCTGGAATACACTTCTTTTTCGGGACCGTGCATGGACGAATAGCCTGCGTGAATAAACAGTCGGTTTTTATCGTCGACATAATAGTTTTTCATCCGCTGGAAAAACTCAAGATGAACTTCAATTTCTTCCAAAGAGAAATCTGAATAGCTTTCTACCGTACTTTTTCCGCCATTGAAAAGCCATACATCTTCACTTTTCCCGAAAGCAAGCCAGTCTTCCGTCCATGCATCATGATTTCCTTTAATGAAAATACATTCCTGCTTTTCGGCAAGTTCAATTAAAAACTGAATGATCTGCGAAGATTCGCTCCAGCCATCGACATAATCTCCAAGAAAAATCAAGTTGTCGTTTTCTGTAACAGCGGCTCTGTCCAAAACCTGTGTCAATGCTTTGAATCCTCCGTGAATGTCGCCTATTGCTAATGTTCTTTTCATTTAAATCTGTTGTGATAATTCGGGCAGGATTCCACAATTTCCATTGCTTCAACTAATCTGCAATTCTTATGTTCAACAATAAAATATAAAATACGTACGGTTCCCGCTCCTTTTCCAAATAATTCATTAACTTTTTCTTTTAAATCCTCTTTATCCGGAGAAAAGTCTTTTACGGCTTCATCAAATTCCTGAGCTGTCATTTCGAAATATATTCTGCATCCACAAAATCAGTCAGCCAGACTTTGTTTTCGGAAAGATAGAATACGATTCCATCTTCGTGCATTTTTCCTGTTTCTATGGTTAAAATGACTGGTTTTCCGTGACGCATTCCGACTTTGGTTGCGGTTTCTTTGTCCTGACTTAGATGAACGTGCTGTCTGTTTCTCTTTTCAATTCCTTTTTCAAAGATGGATGCAAGATTGGTTTCTGCGGTTCCGTGATAAAGAAATTCCGGTGGCTGTTGTGGTTTCAGCGCCAGATCAATATCAATTGAATGTCCCTGATTTGCGCGGATTCTGGTTTTATCCTCGTTTAAAATAAAGCGTTTTTTATCGTTGGTTTCTACGACCTCATCCAATTCTTCCAGTGTGAAAGCGCGATTTTGTTTTGCACATTTTTCCTGCAGTTCTTCCACATCTGCCCATCCGTTTTCGTCTAAATTCAACCCGATAACTTCGGGTTTGTGTCTAAGCACCAAGCTTAGGTATTTGCTTATTCTTTTTTTATGTTGTTCGTTCATTTTATTTCATATTTATTGTTTCTCCATTTGCATTATAATAATAATATTTAAATTCAAATTCATCAAAGTCTTTTAATACCGCTATCATATATACACAATTTAAACTTTGCTGAATATAGCTTTTAATAGCTTTTGGAAAATATTCTTCAAAATATCTTATATCATCTTCTCCGTTTTTATGACAGCAAATCATCAATTTTAGTTTAGCATCAGATTGTAATAGTTTTTCAAAATCATATCTAATATCATCATATCCATAACTCCATTCAGATTCCATAATGAATGGTATCTCAGAAAGGTAACCTTCATCATTATTTTTATACCAAGTTAAATCATATAGCCAAGCTGCATTAAAATTATCTGGACAAGGACACGGCAAAAAATCATAACTTTTCCCTAATTCTGAAAGTTTTTGAATAATATATTTTGTCCATTTTTTATTTCCAATATTATCTACATAATCTTTTTTTGCTAATTGATTTAATATATTTTCTATTTTTTGAGTTACCTCAATAGTATTAAAATTTGTTTCCATTTATTTCGTTATTTAATTTTTTCTAATTTCTCACACAATTTCTCAATATCCTCCTTTCTCGCCAAAACATCAATCCACTCTTTCGGAATACTTTCAAAACCATAATATATTCCGGCAATTCCGCCTGTGATAGCTCCCGTTGTGTCGGTATCCTCACCCAGATTGACGGCTTTTAAAACAGCTTCAGCATAATTTTCAGAGTTCAGGAAACACCATAATGAAGCTTCTAAACTGTGAAGAACGTAACCTGATGAACTTATTTCCTCTTCCTGTAAAGTATGCAATGGAGCAACATCATAATCGCCAACTTTTAATTCTAAAATCCGGTGAAATTTATTCATTTCGTGCTGTGAACAAACCGGATTGTTATCCAAAAATTCTTTGACATTCCTCTGCATGTTTCTGTATGCTTCCCATTTTTCTTTTTTGTTCAGGATTTCCAATGCCAGTTCAAGATAAATGAAACACGCCAAAACAGAACGGATATGTCCATGTGTAATGCCGGAAACATCTTTCACCGTATCAAAACGTTTTGTAATGGAAAAGTCTTTGATATAAAACAGCAACGGTAAAATTCTCATTAAGGAACCGTTTCCGTTATCAAATTCCGTTGTTCCACCACATAAAGTTGGGGAAACCCCTTTACTGATTCTATGGATTGCCTGTGAAGTGGCAATTCCGATATCGAAAACAGTTCCGTGAGGTGTCCAGATTTCTTTATTATACCATTGTAAAAATTTCAGCGCAATATCTTCTAAATCATACGTATTAGTAAGACTTTCTGCAAGACATAAAGCAAGAGAACTGTCGTCGCTCCACGTTCCCGCAGGTTGACGATGCGTTCCGAAAGCTCTCATGGTTGTCACCGGAGAACGTTTCAGTTGTTCTCTGCTCCTGAATTCCACCGGAACGCCTAAAGCATCACCCACACAAACTCCGAAAATTGCTGATTTTATAAGGTTATTCATTTCAGTTTCTCATTTAATTTTTCACACAATTTCTCAATATCCTCCTTTCTCGCCAAAACATCAACCCACTCTTTCGGAATACTCTCAAAACCGTAATATATTCCGGCAATTCCGCCTGTGATGGCTCCGGTTGTGTCGGTGTCTTCTCCTAAATTAACAGCTTTCAATACGGCTTCAGCATAATTTTCTGAATTCAGAAAGCACCATAATGAGGCTTCGAGACTGTCAAGAACGTAACCTCCTGAACTGATGGAATCTTCATGATATTCTGAAATATCATTCTTTAAAATCCTGTCAAAAAGCTGTATCTCCTTCAGGTTAAAGCCCTGAATTTCTGCAAATTGCAATACCGCTTTTTGAGTGTGATGATATGCTTCTTTTTTATCTTTTCCTTTGATTAATTCAATGGCAAAAATTATATAAATAAAGCAGGCAAACACCGAGCGAAAATGTCCGTGTGTGATTGCAGAAACTTCTTTTACCGTCTGATAAAGTTTTTCAATATTTTCTTCGTCCTTAAGGAAGAACGCCAACGGAAGTGTTCTCATTAAAGAACCGTTTCCGTTATCTTCTTCGAAAATATTTCCCGAAAATTTTGCGCTTTCTCCTTTTATTAATCTTGCGATAGAATGTCTTGTTGTTCCTCCAATATCGAATAATCTTCCGTGAGCCGTCCAATGTCCGTATTTTACCCACTTCACAAAGCTTTGCCCGATTTTTTCCAGATCATAACCTTTTGTGAGTTCGTCTGCAATGCAAAGCGTTAACGAACTGTCGTCGCTCCATGTTCCTTTCGGCTGGTTCCACGATCCGAATTCACGCATATTCTCAACAGGAAACGCCTTTAAAGTTTCTCTGGTTTTAAATTCTACTGGAACGCCCAATGCATCACCCACACAAACTCCGAAAATCCCAGATTTTACGATATTTTCCACTATGCAAGATTTACCAGTTTGTCAAAAAGCAGTTTCATTCCCTGCGTTGCGGTTTCTTTCATCACAACGGCTCTCTGTCCGTACCCGAAACCCGTTTCGTTGGGATTGATTACGATTAAAAGACAGTCATCCTTGATATCATGAATTAATCCCGCCGCAGGATACACCTGTAAAGACGTTCCGATTACTAAAAATATATCGGCTTCTTTTGCCATTTTCGTAGCTTCTCTCATCAGCGGAACGTCTTCTCCGAACCAAACAATAAATGGTCTTAACTGCGCTCCGTCTTCTGCTTTATCGCCGATGTTGATGTCATCTTTCTGCTCATATATCAGGTTTTTATCGCTGCAAGAACAGGATTTGAATAATTCGCCGTGTAAATGTAAAATATTGGTTGAGCCTGCTCTTTCATGCAGATCATCGATATTCTGGGTAATGATCTGAACTTCAAAATATTTTTCCAGTTCTGCCAATAATCGGTGTGCCTCATTCGGTTCTACTTCGTGAAGCTGTCTTCGTCTCTGGTTGTAAAATTCAAGGACTAAAGCTCTGTCTTTTCGCCATCCTTCCGGACTTGCTACGTCTGTGATGCTATGATTTTCCCAAAGACCGTCTCCGTCTCTGAAGGTTTTTATTCCGCTTTCGGCACTGATTCCGGCACCGGTTAATATGGTTAGTTTTTTCATTTGTTTTTTATTTTTTTTAACGCTAAGTCCGCAAAGTTTTTGTTTCAAAATGATCTCGCATATTTTCGTTCGCAAAGGCGTTTGACTCAGCAAATGAGCATTAATTTTATTCTTCTAATAATTTTCTGTAAATCTTTTCATTTTCATCATCAAAACATACGAAAATAACTTTTTCTATGATCTCCGATGTAAAGTTTTTCACCTCATCTATGGCAATTTTAGCAGCCAATTCTTTTGGAAACCGATAAATTCCCGTGCTTATGTTGGGAAAGGCAAAGGTTTTAACATTCAGACTTTCTGCTAATTTCAATGAATTTATATAACAATTTGCCAGTAATTTCGATCCTTTTTCTTCATCTCCATTCCAGACCGGACCAACGGTATGAATGACGTATTTCGCAGGGAGATTTCCGCCGGTTGTAACGACTGCTTCTCATGTTTTGCATTTGCCCTGTCGGTTTCGGATTTCTATACACTCATCAAGAATCTTTTTCCCTCCTGCCCGATGAATGGCTCCGTCTACTCCGCCACCGCCCAATAAGGAAGAGTTGGCTGCGTTAACGATAGCGTCTGCTTCTATTTTGGTGATATCGCCTTTTGTTAATTCAATGTTCATAAAATTTGCTTTTTTTCCAATCCTCAACATTCTTTGTCCAATCCGGAATTGATGCTTCATCGCAGCTTAAAATACTTATTCCTCCTGCCATTGCGCAGGTTGTATCTCTGTCACCTAACGCAGAAACTGTATTCCAAAGACATTCTTCAACATTGTTTCGGTATCTCGAAAGCATCCAGAGTACAATCGGAACGGTGTCCTGAGCGGTCATTTTTATTCCGTTTCCTAATGTTTTGACCAATAACTCGATGCTTGGATTTCCGTCTAAATATAAGGCTTTGTTTAGTTTACTTTTCATATCAGAATCCTTCAATTCAGACTGAATTTTTTGAATAAATTCCTGCTGATTCAACTGTATCAATCCTAATTTTTCCTGAATGACAAAAGCTGCGGCTAATGCAATGGCTTTCGTGCCTTCCATCGCTTCCTTGTTGGCATGGGTAACTTCACAGGACAGTTCTGCATTTCTTTTAAGCTGATCCAGTTCATCATAAAAATAAGCTCCGATTACAGAAGCTCTCATCGCTCCTCCGTTTCCCATAGAACCCTGTCCTCCAAATTTTGAATAAGAGACTTCTTTCCAGTTCTCACCATCCTTTACAGCTCTGAAATATTGATGCATTGAAGGTCCGTAACCTCGATTAATATCAAGATAATAATTTTGGGTAAACTCTTCCGCCAGAAAATCCTGATTGATTTGTCCGAATTTTTCCAATGATTTGAAAACAGCAATTGCCATAATGGTATCATCCGTAAAATCCAGAGCGCTTTCAGGAATGATTCTTTGATGGATGTATGTTCTGATTATACTTTCTTCACCAAAGAAGCTTTCGCCAAAAGCATCACCAATGGAAATCCCAGTAAGTGATTTTGAAGCGATTAAGAGTTTATCTTTCATTATTTTAACCTTAATTTCTTATTTAAATCCTCATCATCAAACAGCAACGGTTTTTCTTCCGGAAGAACTAAGTTATCTAAATCGTCATTCAAAACAAACTGATGCTGTTCTTTAACAAAATCTGAAATATCTTCAATGAAAAGGATGTCTTCTTTTGCAAAGGTTTTGATGAAATCATTTCTCAAACCAATCTGAATGGCTCTTCTTTCAAGTTTGTTTCCGAAAGGATCGTGATCCGGATCCCATTGCAGTCTCACAGAAGATTCTTTCACCTGATTCTGCCATTCTTCCCTTGAAATTCCTAATTTTTCATTGTATGAAGAATAGACTGCATTTTTCAGATAATTTTTAAATGCATCCATCTTCAGATGAATGGCAAGAACAGACTCCTGTCCTTCTTTTGTTCCCCAACCGTTTCGGAACATCATCCAAAGGAAGTTCGGTTTGATCCAGGTCATTCTCTCCAAACTGAATGCTCCGCCAAAATATTGATTTTTAACGGCAAATTGACCTATTTCTTTCCGATACGACTGGTAGACAATAATTTTATCTTCATCATACTGAGCCATGATATGATAGCCTTTTTCCGGCCAATCCTGTAGTTGTTCTTTATATTTTTTTAAATTGATTTTCATGATATTTCTTCAAACGGCTTTATCATTTCCTCCTTTTTCGAGAGAATGGCAAAGACCACTCTTTTAAATTTATTTTTATACTTCCCAAGAAGATGCTTTTTGAATAATTCGGCAATTTCTTTCGGATCATTTTTGAAAACTCCGCATCCCCAGGCTCCTAAAATTAAGGTTTCATTTCCTTTGTTTAAAGCTAAAGCGAGCATTTTATCTGTTCTTACATCCATTGCTCCGAAGATTTTGTGGGCTCTTTCCGGTTCCTGACGTTTCACAACGCCTGCGTTCACTGCGGGAGAGGTGATGAAATTGCAGAAAACAGGCTGATCCAGCAATTCTCCTTTGTCTTTTCTGAAAACAGGAACTTTCGGGCTGTAAATCATCATATCTGTATAAAAGCATGATTCCATCGCCCGATGGGTTTCGTAATATTCCCAACCCTGAAGCAGACTGTCGTGGAGTCCGGAAGTTCTAGCCAGACTTTCTTCCTGCGCTTCTGCTCCGTTAATGAAACCGCCACCCGGATTTTTTGCTGATGCAAAATTCAGGCACATGAGCTTCTCCTGATCTTCTTCTGCGGCTAACTGCAAAATGGCTTTCAGGGAACTGCATCTCCAGACTTCAAACTGAGTTTCGAAGTGGGTTTCCGGAAGTTCGTTTTCTGTCATTTCCGACAGTTCTTCCGAGGAATACAAAACGGTTTCTTTAATACAGGTTTCCATTTCGTTTTGGATGCTAATTTTTTCGTTGTTTTCGTTGATATAATATTTTTTAGCTAAGATTTCCAGGGTATCTTTCGCCATTCCTTTATTTGTCATTGTTAGTTTTTTAATGTTTATCAATAGATTTTCCAGTTGTTCATTTGCTGCTTTTTTGAAGTCTTTTCCCATGAAAACTTTCGTCACTTCAATACTTCCGATAATTGCCTGATTAAATTCTTCGAGCTCTTCGGAAGGAATCCAGAGTTCGTTGTGATTTCTTGCTCCCACGTTTTGTGAGGGATATTTGCTGACTACTTCCTCAGAAACTTCAAACTTTGTAACAAAACCGAGATAATTTCCGGCTTCGTCTCGTGTGTTCCATTTTTCTGCGATTTCGGAAGCGTATTCTTCATTCAGAACGGGGTAGAAAATCGGTTGCCAGTTTAATCTTGGAGGGAATTTTTTATAATTGCTTTCGATGATTAAGAGCATTTCTTTTTCTCCGACGGGTCTGTATAAAGTTGTTGTTTTCATGTTTTTTAATTATTATTTTAAACGCAAAGTCCGCAGAGTTTTTTGTTACTACTAAACGTTTTTAAGTTCGCAAAGGCGTTCTACTCAGCTAAGATCAGAGAGTTCTATTAAATTTATAATTTTTGATAATGATCTGTTTCCTTCTGACTGTGGATTTGTTGCGTCGCCTTTTAAATATTTTATTGTTTTCATGGCTTATTTTTTCTTTTTTAACGCAAAGCCCGCAGAGTTTTTTGTTACTACTAAATGTTTTTAAGTTCGCAAAGGCGTTCTACTTAGCTAAGATCACAAAGAGTTTTTCAAGGTGAAGTTTTAAATTTCTGAGGGTTTGTTGTTTTTTTGTTTTACTTTTAAATATATTATTGTTTTCATGTTGTGTTATTTTTTTTAACGCAAAGCCCGCTAAGATTTTAGTTACTACTAAATGTTTTTAAGTTCGCAAAGGCGTTCTACTCAGCTAAGCTCTCAAAGATTTTCCAATTATTCGAAATCATAAACAAATACCTCGACGTTGCTTTTCAGCAGTGTTCTTTCAATAATCGGCTCGATTTCTTCCCATTTTCCGCCTGCCAAACCGCAACCGATTCTCGGCATATGAACTCCTGCATTTAATTTATTTGCTTCTTCAGAAAGTTTTTCAAGGCATTTTTCAACGGATTCATAGCGAATCGGGGAAATTCCTTTTGAATTGGTTTTAATTTTATGCTGACCAATCATGTTGCAAACCCAAATATCTTCTTCAACCTGAACGGTCTGGATTTCTCCGAGATTAAAATTTTCAGCCTCATGAAACCATTTTCTATACTCGTTTTCCGGCTTTTTCCAACGATTTGAAATGGCTAAGACAAAACCTTTCCCCCAACCTCCGATGTCGTTGCAGATGTGTGCAATGATCTTGTTTCCTTCAACTTGAGGGTTTGTTGCGTCGCCTTTTAAATATTTTATTGTTTTCATGGTTTGTTTTATTTTTTTTAAACGCAAAGTCCGCAGAGTTTTTTGTTACTACTAAACGTTTTTAAGTTCGCAAAGGCGTTCTACTTAGCTAAGATCAGAGAGTTCTATTAAATTTATTATTTTTGATAATGATCTGTTTCATTAAACTTGAGGGTTTGTTGTGTCGCCTTTTAAATATTTTATTGTTTTTATTTTTTTAACGCAAAGTCCGCAGAGTTTTTTATTACTACTAACTTTTTTTAAGTTCGCAAAGGCGTTCTACTCAGCTAAGCTCTCAAAGATTTTTTCTACATAAGATTTCAAATTTCTGATAATACCTGATTTGTTGCGTCGACTTTTAAATATATTATTGTTTTCATGGTTGTTTTTAATTTAAAACTAAAACTGCTTCATCGTCAGAAAGCCTGATTTCTGCCGTTGCTCCGCTGTTGAACTGTAGAAAATCCTGCTCAATTCCGTCGCTAAATATAAAACCATTATTCGGCATTAGTGATTCGATGATTAATTTGTTTCCTTTTTTCAGTTTTCCGCTGCAGATATCGGTTTGCGTTCGGATGCTTTTGAAAGGTTCTCTTACTGCAAAATACAAATCTTCTTCATTCAGCTGCGGATATTTTAAAGCTGTTTCGCCTAAAATTCCGAACGCCATATTGAAAATGGAACTCAGCCAGCCTGTACTTCCTGTTTTTGTGGAAACTATGATTCCGCTGGAAGAGTGTATTTCCTGTTTTCCGTTCAGCATGATTTTGTATCTCGCGGAAGAATGTGAAGAAATTCCTACAAATAAATCATTCACTGCCCGTAATTTTTGTCCGTCATTCAGCACGGCTTCGGCAAACTTCATTTTTTTTGAACTAAAATTTCCGTTCATCACAGCTTGTACGCCTTTTAAAAAATTTTTTGCCGTGAAGGGAAGCAAAACGCCATCATATCTTTCGGGATCGGGATTCACCGCAATGATCGGAATGTGTTTGGAATATTTGGCAACATTGGCTACCAAACCGTCCTGTCCGACCACCACAATCAAATTGTTTTCGGAGAAAATGTAGGAGGGAACAAACTCTCTTTCAATCACTTTATTTTTAATGATTTTGGAAAGCTGGGTTTGAACTTCCAAGAATGACTGACCGAATTTTTCGTGTTCATCCACATATTCCTGAAAATTTCCTCCGGAACTTTCAATATAAAACTTCGCCTGAGCCTGCGTGTTGAATCTTTCGACCAGAGACTCAAGACGGGTTTTATTTTTGATGATGATGGCGTATTCTACTTTCATTTTTTTAATTATTCAGAAGTTTTTATTTTAACACAAAGTCCGCAAAGTTTTTATTTTACTACTAACTGTTTTTAAGGTTCGCAAAGGCGCTCTGCTCAGCAAAGACGATAACCTATTTTATCCTTTTTTTGAGACAGTTAAATGCTTCCAACTTCCTTCTTCCCTCTTCCAGCCTCTTACTTTTTCAAAATACTATCCAACAAATCCGGACTGATATTCAGGTTTCCGATTTTTCCGGCATTTTCTGCCAATTCTCTAAACGCTAAAGCGATGTTATTTCTCGCATCCTGTCTTCCGCTCAAAGCAGTGAGGACTTTCCAGTCGATTTCTTTGTATGGTTTTAAGGAAGTTTCCAGAATATAACCTTGAGTCTCTGCTTCTTTTCTGTCGTTTTCCGTTTTTTGCTCGATCAGTTTTTTTCTCTGGTTTTCTACAGAAATATCGGCGGCAATTTTCATTTCACGAAGGATTCTGTTGTTTTCTTCCTGCTGAACCTCGGTTTCCATCCTTTTTTCTTCAATCTGCTTTTGCTTTTCTTCAACCGCAATTTCCGTATTCAGTTCAGATTCCTTGATCTTTCTCTCCTGTTCCACTGCAAAATTTCTTCTTTCATAAATCGCTTCATCGGCTTGCTGCTGCAGTTTTTCCCTTGTTTCTGTTTCCAGGGCTCTTGCCATTTCCGGAGTGGTCTGAACGGCTAAAATATTGGCTCCCAGAATTTCAATTCCCATGCTTTTTATAGATTCGGAATCTATTAATCCTTTCAGAATATGATCTTCAATCTGTTTGGCAGAACGAATTGCTTCTTTTAAACTAAGATTGTGTACAAATGATGAAGTCGCTGTCTGTGCGAGATTAATGATTCTCTGGTTCAGCTTTTCGATATCATTCTTTTTGTAAACTCCTTCTCCGTCCACGGTAAAATCCAGTGTGTTGGAAAGTGCTTTCGGATCGGTCACCTTATAGCTGATCTGTCCCTGAATTTTCACTGTCTGATAATCGTTCGTGTTTTCATTAAAGATAAACGGCAGATCATTACTTCCCAACGGAATCGCCACAATAGACGAATTGGGAGCGAAATAAAAGAACGATAAGCCTCTTCCTTCTCTGGCGATCTTTCCATTTTTAAAATGAAGAACGTACGTCATAGAATCAAATTTGATGTGTGTAAATCCAAACATAGCTTTATGATTTTTAGTGAAACAATTTGTTAATTTTCGTGTATTTTTTACGCAAATTATGGGTAAAATTTTTTACACTTTTATTTTATTCAGAGCAAAACACTTTTCGATATTTTTTAATGTTCCGCTTTTTCTTTTTTCATCGGTATTGAAATCAACCGCCAGAAAATGAGTGCATAGATCAATTCCAAAGGTATCTCTTTCATAATTTGAAGTAAATCCTCCGATAACTTTCCATTTTTCAGCTTTTGTTTTAAAAGAATTGGCAAAATATCTCGGTCTTTTTCCGACATGAAGAATGGTTACCTTCTCTGTTTTATCTTTTAAAAATTCCATCATTAATGTATCGGTTCCCGAAAAATCACCAATGATAAATTCACAATCATCAAGGCTGAATTTCTTTAACGGTTCGATATAAAACTGCTGAAACTTTTCCCAGGATACATTTCCGTTTCCTGAAACATAGATCTTTTTCATTTTTAAGCCTTTAAATACATTACATCTGTTCTTAAAACATACTTTTGTCCGCTGATCAGTGTTTTCCCTTCGTGTCTCAAAGGATGATAGAAAACCAACGCAGAGCCTTTCTTTGGAGCTACAGTGAACAGATTTTCAAACTCTGTTTCTCCGCCTTCAAAATAGTCATTCAGATAAATTAAAAAAGTGTAAAAGCTTTTTTCATTCTGATTTCTGATGTAGCTTCCGTCGTGGTGCATTTTAAACTGCTGTCCCGGAGAATATTTATAAATCCTGAACATTTCATTAAATCCCGAAACTTCATAATTGTCATGAATCTGAGGAAGAAATTCAACTGCTCTTTGAAAAAGATTTTTAGCCAAATCTTCATCAAAAATCATCAATCTATCGTTGTTTCGGATTCCTTTGCTCATAACCTGTCGACCTCTCATATTAATTTTCGCTTCCTCAAAGACTTTATCCTTCGTCATTTCAATATAATGATCGCATTCTTGATCCGAAAGGAAATTTTCTATTAAAAATATCTGAGGATGGAGCTCTGTTTTTTTCATGATTTCTAATTGGTTTACGGCTATTGTGTTTTTACCCTCTTAATTCGTCTCTTACTTCCATTAAAGCAAATCCTAATAAATTTTCACCATTCCATTTTGAAGGATCTTTTGCTTTTGCATTGGTTTCCAGCATTCCAATTCCCCAGATTTTATCGTACGGACTTGCCTCTACTAAAATTCTATCGTCTGTTGAAAGCAGGAATTTTTTAAACTCTTCATTTTGAGAAAACTTTAATAGATTTCCCTGTTTTACAATTTCATATTTATGCTCGTCCCAAATTTGAGGATCAAAGTTTCTGACTTTTCTGCCTAAACTTTTTGCCTGATTCGGAGTTTCTGCTTTTAAAATCTGCTCTAAAACTTCATGATCATTAAATAATCTCGCTTTTCCTGCCATCATATAATGTTCTGCTGTTTTGTAAATGTTTCCGTTTTCTTCAAACTCAAAAGGAAACCACTGACTGAAGCAGGCTTTTGTAATTTCATCTTTCACGGTATGTCCCCAAAAGAAAAGAAATTCCGGGTTTTCTTTTTGATGAAATTTTTCGATGGTATTATTTAATGTATATTTCATTATTGCGTTATTTTTACACAAATTTAAAGGAATATGATTTTATCTTCCAAATTTATTTGTGTTATTTTTACGCTAAATATTTTAATTGATTGATTTTCAGCGTTAAAAATTTATTTTATTGAAACACGAATGGAGCAAATTTTATTTATGCTTTAGATTTTGGCTAAAGTTGGTTTGAAATTATTTTATTTAAACACAAGGGGCGCAAATGTTTTTCACTAAGGACGCAAGTATTTATTGGCTTTATGTTTAGGCTGAAGCCAATTGAGATTTCTGAATTGAAAAATTATTTTATTTAAACACTAATAGCACAAATGTTTTTCACTAAGGACGCAAGTATTTATTGGTTTTTATGTTTAGGCTAAAGCCAATTGAAATTTTTTAATTGAAAGAACGGACTAAAGTCCGTTTCTATTGATTTTGAAATTGGGATCGTAATTGACTTGGTAAGCTGATTTTTTTAAACACGGATGGCGCAAATGTTTTTCACAAAGGACACAGATTTTTAATCAATTAATATAGAGGGTAAAATATATACACACTGTGTCATTCTGACACAGCCTTAAGGGATGCGAACGAAGTTCACAGAATCTATTATTATGTTTGGTCTAAGTGTAAAGATTCTTCATTCCGCTTCGCTTAATTCTGAATGACAGCGAACGCAAAAGAATCATTCGTGAAAATTAGTGTAAATATTTGTTCTATTTGTGTTTAAAAAAAACTATTTGATTTCGAAATAAAATCCCTGCTCTTCCAGCTCCTTATATTTTTCCTGATTGAAAGTGAAGAGTTTTCCGGGTCTTCCGCTGCCTTCTTTTTTGAGATTATTGGTTTCATTAAGCAATCCGTAGCTCATGATCTTTTTGCGGAAATTACGGCGGTCTATTTCTTTACCAATAATGGTTTTGTATAGGTTTTCAAGATCAGAAAAGGCAAATTCGTCATTTAAGAGATTAAAACCGATCGGCTGATACTGGATTTTCGTGCGAAGTCTTTTTAAGGCAATATCAATAATGGATTGATGATCAAAAGCCAGTTTCGGGAGCTGATTCACACTGAACCATTGTGCATCTTCGGCATCAGAATCGGCGAACAACTCATGATAGGATGGATTGACAAGTCCTAAATAAGCGATGGAAACAACGCGGTTTCGGGGATCGCGACCGACGTTTCCAAAAGTGTAAAGCTGCTCCAAAAAATCGGGCTTTATTCCTGCTTCTTCGTGGAGTTCGCGTTTTACGGCATCATCAAGGTTTTCATCATCCAAAACCAGACCTCCGGGAAGTGCCCAACCTCCTTTGAAAGGCTCGATGTTTCTTTTAATGAGAAGGATCTGCAGATCTTTTTTATCAAAATATCCGAAAATTACTGCATCTACAGCCACTTTTATATCCTGTAATTTTTTTGGAGATTCCATTGTTTTAATTTGCGTTATGAATACACAAAGTTACAATTTAGAATCATGAATATCAACATAAAAATAATTATTCTTTGTAGACAATTTTTATTTAAATTTATAATCAACTTAAAACTAAACAATTATGAGAAATTTATTTTTTACAGCTTGTACCTTTTTTCTACTTTTCTCTTGTGATAAAGGCAAAACTGTGGCAAAAACAGACTCAGATAAAACAGATTCTTTAACCAATGAAGAATGGAAACCCGTAGATTCTGCAACTGCAACAAAAGCTTGGATAGAATATGCAACTCCGGGAGAAATGCACAAAATATTAGCAAAATCTGACGGAAATTGGTCTGGAGAAAATACCATGTGGATGGAAAACGGCGGAAAACCAATGATAAGCCAATCTGAAGTTACTAACAAAATGGTTTTCGATGGTCGTTATCAGGTAAGCAATCACAAAGGAAACTTCATGGGAATGCCATTTGAAGGAATGAGCATTCTGGCTTATGACAATTCTAAAAAGAAATTTGTAAGTACGTGGATCGACAATATGGGAACAGGAATTATGAATATGGAAGGCGATTGGAATCCGTCAACAAAATCTATTGAATTTAAAGGAAAAATGACAGATCCATCAAGACCCGGAAAAGACTGTGAGGTAAGAGAAGATTTCACTTTCGTAGATGATAATACCCAAAAAATGGAAATGTACGGACCGGATTCTAAAACTGGAAAAGAATTTAAAACAATGGAAATCAAGTTCACGAAAAAATAAAAACATTAATCTCAATAAAAAAATCCGCAGAAAATTTCTGCGGATTTACTTTTATCTTTTGTCTTTTTACTTGGCTCTTTCACTAATCATTCAGCTTCAAAACAGCCATAAACGCCGATTGCGGTACTTCTACCCTACCAATCTGCTTCATTTTTTTCTTACCTTCTTTCTGCTTTTCCAAAAGTTTACGCTTTCTGGAAATATCTCCTCCGTAACATTTTGCGGTAACGTCTTTTCTTAACGCTTTAATGGTTTCTCTTGCAATAACTTTCGTTCCTAACGCCGCCTGAACGGCAATATCAAACTGCTGTCTCGGGATCAGTTCACGAAGTTTTTCACACATTTTCTTACCAATGTGATAGGCGTTCGAATCGTGAATCAATGAAGATAAAGCATCTACCATATCTCCGTTGATCAGGATATCCATTTTTACAAGCTTAGAAGCTCTGAATCCGATCGGATGATAATCGAATGAAGCATACCCTTTAGAAATAGATTTCAGCCTGTCGTAGAAGTCGAAAACAACCTCAGCCAAAGGCATATTGAAGATTAATTCTACTCTGTCTGATGTCAGGTAACTCTGGTTAACAATTTCTCCTCTTTTTTCGATACAAAGTGTCATTACAGAACCTACAAAATCTGATTTTGTGATGATAGAAGCTTTAATATAAGGTTCTTCTACTCTGTCCATCGTGGTAGGATCCATCATTTCCGATGGGTTATTAATCATAATCGGAACTTCAGGTTCTTTTTTGGTATATCCGAAATAAGATACGTTGGGAACCGTGGTAATCACGTTCATGTTGAACTCTCTGTCCAGTCTTTCCTGAACGATTTCCATGTGAAGCATTCCTAAGAATCCGCAACGGAAACCAAAACCAAGTGCTGCAGAGCTTTCAGGTTCGAAAACCAGAGAAGCGTCATTCAGTCTTAATTTTTCAAGAGAGAATCTCAGTTCTTCAAAATCCTCAGAATCAATCGGATAAATTCCGGCAAAAACCATTGGTTTTACTTCCTCAAAACCTTCAATCGGTCCTGCTGCAGGTTTTTCAAAAGAAGTGATTGTATCTCCTACTTTTACTTCTCTAGCATCTTTAATTCCGGAAACCAGATATCCTACATCTCCACATTCTACCGATTTCTTCGGAACCTGCTTTAATTTCAGTGTTCCTACCTCATCAGCTCCGTATTCTTTTCCGGTTGCGAAGAATTTAATTTTTTCGTTTTTAGAAATACTTCCGTTTACCACTTTAAAGTAAGCCTCAATTCCTCTGAACGGGTTGTAAACCGAATCAAAGATCAAAGCCTGCAGCGGCGCATCCGGATCACCCACCGGAGCCGGAATTCTTTCTACAATCTGCTCAAGCAAATGGTGAACTCCTTCTCCTGTCTTCCCGGAAACTCTTAAAACATCTTCATAGTCGCAACCAATCAGGTTCATGATTTCATCGGTTACTTCTTCAGGGTTTGCGGAAGGAAGATCTATTTTATTCAGAATAGGAATGATGGTTAAATCATTTTCCAGTGCTAAATATAAATTACTGATGGTCTGTGCCTGAATACTCTGTGCCGCATCTACAATTAGAAGCGCTCCTTCGCAGGCAGCAATGGAACGGGAAACTTCGTAAGAAAAATCTACGTGTCCCGGTGTATCGATAAGGTTTAAAATATATTTTTCTCCTTTGTATTCATAATCCATCTGGATGGCGTGGGATTTTATGGTAATTCCACGTTCTTTCTCCAAATCCATATCATCCAGTGTCTGAGACTGCAATTCTCTCTGAGTCACCGTATTGGTATATTCCAAAAGACGATCCGCCAAAGTACTTTTACCGTGGTCGATGTGGGCGATTATGCAAAAATTTCGTATGTTTTTCATTTAAGAATCTTGTAATTTGCAAAGATAACAAAATGCAGGATAATTCCTTAGTGTAAATTTTGAAGAACAAAAATTTAATTTTAAGCCTTTTTAATTTCCAAAATTCACGAAATGCGGAATGTCTGTTGTAAAGCCGTTCATTGGCAAAAGATTGTTCCGGTTGCTGTTGAAATCGAACAATGAATTATTGTCAAAAGGAACTTTTGGATAATAGGTGAAGGAAATCTGGATGCGGTTGAAGACCAGAAAAGGATTATTAATGAGAACTCCGATTCCTATTTTTGTATTGACGTTTGTTTTTAATAATTTTTCATCGGGCATTGCCAACCAGCCTGCTGCTGCTGTTAAGTAAGGACTGAAATGAAAGTTTTTCCAGGTTTTATTAACGAAAAGTTGAAGCTGATAGCGCAGAACGAGTTTTTTTGTCCCGATGTAATCTGCGCTGTACACCGGAAACTCATCGCCTGCGGAGAGATTAATGCGGTCTCTGTAAGAATAGTTGTGCTGCGGATTTCCCAAGGCTAATGTAGGTGAAAAAAAGTGTCTCGCTCTGGCAAATTTCCAATCCATAAGATTGGTGAAATAGGTTCCGTCTAACCGGAAAGATTCGCGGTTTTGTCTGTCTTCGTTGAAGAATCTTCCGAATTGCGCTCTCACACTGAAATATCCGATGTCGGTAAAATCTCCATACGCGGCTGAAATTCCTGCATAAGGAATTATTTTATTGCTTCTTGATAAACCTCCCGCAGTAAGGCTCGCCGAAGTTCCGTAGGCAATATCTTCCGGAAGATCGTACTGAAAAATATTCTTCTGAACAGAGAATTTTCGCTGTATAAATCCTACAGACGCCAGAAAACTGCTGTAAGAGGTAAAATAATCATATTTGTCTATTGCAGGATTGTCTTTGTACTGATAATTCTGGAATCTTCCGATTAAAGCAATATTGCTGGAAACTTTTTCTGAAGTTTTTGAGGCAATGGGAATCTGGTAACCTCCCCATAAATCCTGACTGTACACTTTAATCTGAGCTTCAGGAAAAACGGTTTCGGATTCAATCGGCAGCAAAACCCTACGCATAAAATATTCAAAATTAAATCCTCCCGCCCATTTCGTTAAAGGAGAGAAAAAATCGCGCGTTGCAGTAAGGCTGATTCTTTCGTTTCTGGCAAAATCCCTTTCTCCCAAAATCTGTGCATTGATGTACGAACCCCATAAATTGTATGCGGTGTAACTTCCGAGTAAATAATTCTGTTTTTCTTTGGAATCGTTCCGGTACAGAAAACTTAAGTCATGCCCCAGACCGAGAAAATTTTCTTCGGTAACGCCTAATCCGATTTTATTTCCGGAATAGCTTGCTCTGGGTTTCAGACTCCATGAATCCAGCACTTTTATGATTACATCAATAGAATCTTTGGTGGAAGTACTGTCGGAAATACTGATGTTCACTCTGTTGATAAAAGGCATTGTTCTCAGCAAACGTTCAGACTCATAGATTTTCTGGGCATTGTATTCTTCTCCTTTTTGGAAAAGTAAATAATTGTTAACGGTTGAAATTCTTGTATTGGAGTGAAGATGATTGGTAAACCAGTCGTACCATCTGGATTTCTCTTTCTTATCTTTAGAACCGTATCCGAAAGGATCTATGGTTTCGATTTTAATATTTCTGATGTATTTTCCGTCGTGCGTTTCCTGCACAACTTTTTCGGTGGTTGTTTTTACAGAAACGGAATCTGCTTCTCTCCGGAATATAAAACGGTGAAGGAATTTGGTAAATTTTCTCTTATCTGAAAATTTTTCAATTTTATAATAGATTGAATCCTTTTTTTCCTGTGCGTGAAAAAAGAAGAAACAATTAAAAATAAGAGCTAAAATTACGATCGACTTGTTCATTTACCATCTGAAATTCGGTAAATTTTGTAGTATCAATTTACAAGCCATTAAAGTGCTGAATATTTTTTTTGCTGAGTAAAGAATCTTTTTAATTGGCAGAAAGTTTAAAAGAGAGACGCTATGTCTCTCTTTTTTATGGTAATTCATCAAAAATATCATTAAAATCGTACTCGCCTGTCATCGGATCGATGTAAATTTCCTGAGGATTATGACTTAGCTTATTCGGATTAAAAAGTAATGCATCTGCAATTCCGCCGGCCAACCCAAACATGATTCCTAATCTAATATCATATTGAGGCGGAAATAAACTTGAAGGTTTTGCGACAATGTAAAATCCTTTTTCGTTTTTTAACAGCTCCTGAAATCCTGAATAGGTATTTTTAAACGCTTTTCCGTTTTCTACATAGATAAACATTTTACGGGAAGGAATTTTCATTTTCTTTCCGTTTTCGGTTTTTACAGCCCTGTCTAATGTTCCATTTTCCCATCGCTCCAAAGTGTAGCCTTCTTCTGGAGTCTGCCTGAAAAACGAATTGTAATCCAGATAGATTCCTTCTTTCAGGGTTTCATTTTTAAAAGCAGGATAATTATTTACATAGTTTTGATAATTGGAAATATCATCCCGTGTAAGGTCATATTTTGAAGGTTTGGATTTGTATGTTTTTTCAAGATACAAAGAAAATAGATGATGCATATTTCTCACCATCGCATCGGCAACATCTCTGTGACTGAACTTGAAAGTGGTGTCTTTTTTATACAGAAAATGATACTTCCCCTCTTCTTTCACAAAGCTTTGAAGGGAAAATTTCATGGTTCCGATGTTTTTCCTTTCGTACGTTTCTTTTACAGATAATTTAAGATCATTAAGAACTAATACAAGATCCTGCTTCCCTCCTTTCAGATTGCTTTTACGGTACCATTCGGAAAAATCGTCTTCCGGACTGTTCTGAAACGAAACTTCTCTCATTTCTTTACCATCTCCAAATGGCAGAACCCCGATTGTTCTATCTTTTCTGTTATCAATAACAATTAATGAGCTGTAATCTCCTTCCCCATTATTGGGAATACTGCCTTTCAGTTTTATGATTTCTTTATTCTGTGCAAAAGAAACAATCACCAGACAAGTCATGATAACCTGCAAAAACTTCTTCATCATTAAAATTTTAAATTAAAATTACTTCGTAAAAATATATTCTCCCGTAAGCGGATCGATGTAAATATTAGACAAATTTTCAGGTTTATCTCTTGCGGCTTTTCCGGAATCGAGTGCTGCACCGATCAGTCCGCCGACAATTCCGCCCATCATTACACCAATCATGGCGCCGTTATTAACATTCTGAGGCGGAAACAGCTCAAGTCTTGAAGAAACTACATAATATCCTTTATCGTCTTTCTGCATTTCTAAGAAGCCAACAGGCGTAAGTCGGTATGCTTTTCCGTCTTCCACATATCCAAAAACATACTCGGCGGATAAAAGAAGATCTTCCCTGTTTTTAATCCCGATAACTTTTCCTTTTTTATTTTTATCTACATAATATCCTTCTTCCGGCTTTTGAAGAGAAAAAGATCTGAAATCTTTATACACTCCGTTTGTAAGTTCAGGGACTGTAAGATATTTGATATTTTTGCCTACGATTTCCTCATAATTATGAAGATCAGACTCAGCAATTGGAGTACTCAAAGCGATATGCGAGTAAGAATCTTTAATTAAAGTGGAAAAAATAGTTTCTATGGCTACAGATATTACTCTTGGGATGTTGGGCGTTAATTTTGAATTGAAACCTACCGTACTGTTGTATCGGTTAATGAAATAATATTTGCCGTTCCTGTTGATAAAACTGCTGATTTTAACCTTTGCATTTGCCAAGCCTGTGTTTTTAAAATCATCAATCCTGATTTCTTCCAGCAACAAAACAATATCGTTATTATTTCCTTTGGTCTTATTATCGTTTGCAAACCAGTCTTCAACATATTTTTTGAGATCCTCATTTTCAAACTTCAACTGAACATTTTCTTTTTTGTAGGTTACAGTTCCCAAATCTTTTTCAGTTCTGTTATCAATCAGGGTTAAAGACTTTACCCGTGAGAATTTATCTTTAATACTTTGGTTGAGCTTTATATATTCAGTTTTCTGCGCTGTTAAAAAACACGAAAACATTAAAAACAGAATTATCTTCTTCATCGTTAAAAATTTTCGCAAAAATATCGTTTTAATTTAAAATTAAACGACCCTCACAAATAAATTGCAAGGGTCGTCCAACATTAAAAAAATAAACTATTATGGGTTTTGTCTTGAAGCGTTATTACTGCCATTATTTCCGTGAGGTTTTCTTTCGTTCATTTTATCTCTCATCATTCCCTCAGACTGGAAAAGCTTCAAAACTTTTTGGCATGGTATTACTTTCTGCATTTTGTCTGCATATTTCTTCCTGTTATCGAGCAGCTTCTGCCCTACTTCAAAACTCTGCTGAAGCTTGGCTTTTGCCTCCTCATCCGATAAGTTTTCAGGATTAAAATCAGAATTAAACTGACTTTTTATCTGCTTCTGGCTTTCCAGATATTCATTATAAATATCGGTAAACTCTTCCTTATCACTGGGATCAATATCCAGATTATCCATCACCATATTATTCCTGAACTTCATCAGAAGATTCTTTCTTTCCTCAGGAGAAAGATTATTGATGATCTCCTTTCTCTGTTTAGGATCCATCTTCTTCCAGTCATAATCTGTCCTTTGGGCATTCAGACCAAAACTATAGATAATAAAAAGCGTAAATAATATCTTTTTCATTTTCTTTTAATTATATAAGTCCAAATAAACGTCCTGTGTAGAATTGCTTGCCAGTTCCGAAATTTCGGAATTTGAGAAGGAATCCAGGTACTCGTTCATTTGAGCCTCATTTTGTTTCGAAACAGATGGTGAAGATTTTGGTCTTGCTTCATCTGCCGCCTTAGCCGTTTTTTCTTCTTTCGCTAAAGACTTATTGTTGTCCTGACTGCTACCTGTTTGATTGTTATTCTCAACAGAAGTTAAATCAGATTTTAAGGTTTCATAAGCAATCTGGCTTTCCGTTTTAGGCTCCTGATTGTTTGCTGCAACCTGTTGCTGTACCTGATCTGCAGAATCTCCGTTGTTGAAAACAAAAGTCGCTCCAAAAATCAAGGCAAGTGATGCCGCAGCTGCATAAGCCCAGTTAAGTCTGAAAACCGGTGCTTTTTTTACAGGCAGAACACGCTTTACAACATTATCCTGAACGGTTTCAAATAATTTTTCAGGAACGGTGTAAATATTCTTACGTTCTAATTGCTCCAGATCAAAATCATTCATTCCGCTCAATACCTTTCCCTGAATATTTTCAAACAAATTTTCGGGGACTTTGTATATGTTTTTGCGTTCTAATTTTTCCAGATCAAAATCTTTCATGCTGTTGTTTCTCAAAAATTATCTTTCGTAATTCTCTTTGATGTATTCTTCAATCTTCTGTTTGGCATAATGATAATTTGTTTTTAATGTTCCTACGGACATATCTACAATTTTAGATATCTCTTCGTAAGGCAAATCATCATAATACCGCATCATAAATACCAGTTTCTGCTTTTCCGGCAGACTTTGTATGGCGTTCTGCAGCAAAATCTGTATCTCTTCTGCATCTCCGTCTGTATTGTCTGCAATAAGATTCTGCATATGATATTCGGGATCTTCATCGGTTTTCTGCATTTTCTTCAGTTTGTTGATCTGCTGCAGCGCCTCATTGGTGGCGATTCTGTACAGCCATGTGTACAACTGGCTGTCATTTTTAAACTGATGAAAATTCTGATAAGCTTTAATAAAAGTCTCCTGCAAAGTGTCCTGCGCAAGATCTCCGTCCACAATAATTCTTCTTATGTGCCAATACAATCTACTCTGATAAGCATCCATCAGTGCACGAACTCCTTTTTCCTGAGTTCGCGGATCTTGCATCAACGAAATAATTTCCGTGTCTTTAATCTTCATAGGATGCTTTCATTGTTTTGGATTACAAAAATAACTGAAAGTTAAATTACTCCTTCAATTTTTAGTCCAAATATCTTTATTAAATATATGAATTATTTTAAACGTTTTCATTGTGTTCTTATTTATTGATAATCTTATATCCTTAGAATTACTTTAAAATAAAGAAATTTATGGCTCTGAATAAAAAATTCACCATACAATAATCGTTATCCAGATTTAGATTTGAAAATTAAATATTCACTTTTAAATCAAACCAGAAAGTTTATATTTGTTTTATGCAAATTGTAATTATCGGATCAGGAAATGTTGCTTATCATCTGGCAAAAGCATTTGTTCAGAATAATATTCCTTTGGCTCAGATTTTTGGAAGGAATGAAGAGGAATTAAAAAAAATCTCCGAAGAATTAGAAATCACTTATTCAACTAAAAATTTAGTCGATTCAGATTTATACATCATTGCCGTAAGTGATAATTCCGTTGAAGAGGTCTCAGAAATAATTCCCATAAAAGACTGTCTTGTTGTTCATACTTCCGGATCATTACCCAAAGAAAGCCTGAAAGGCGACTATCGAAAAGCAAGTTTTTATCCTTTGCAGACATTTTCAAAATCCAAGGAGCTTGATTATTCTAAAATTCCCTTTTTTATTGAAACAGAAAACGAGCAGGATAAAAAAACACTTTTTGAAATTGCTTCGAAGATTTCAGAAAACGTGATGGAAAGTACCCATGAAAAAAGAAAATACATCCATCTTACCGCAGTTTTTGCCTGCAATTTTGTAAATCATCTGTTTGCAAGGGCTAAAGAAATTTCAGATTCGCAGGAAATTCCTTTTGGTTATTTTTTACCATTGATTGATGAAACTGTACAAAAAATTTACGAAATTGAGCCCCGATCTGCCCAGACCGGTCCCGCAGTAAGGAACGACAAAAGAATACTGGAGCTTCACGAACAATTACTGCATGGAGAAAGTCTCGAAATTTATAAGACAATGAATCACTCAATTCAGAAAATGTATGAGCTATAAAGAGAAATTAAAAAATATTAAAGCGTTTGTATTCGACGTAGATGGCGTTTTTACAGACGGAAGCGTTTATCTGATGCCTGGTGGAAATATGTGCAGGGTAATGAATGTTCTGGACGGATACGCCGTAGTTAAAGCATTAAAAAACAATTACTTAATCGGAGTTATCACCGGAGGAAATGATGAAATGGTAAAACACAGAATCAATTACCTGGGTATTGAAGATTATTATGCAAAATCCCACAATAAGATGGCAGATTTTGAGGATTTCAGAAGAAAAAATCATTTGAAGTACGATGAAATTTTAACAATGGGGGATGATCTTCCGGATCTTCAGATCATGAAAAGTTCTGCCATTTCTGCGTGTCCGGAAAATGCAGTTCCCGAAATAAAAGCCATTTCCGATTATATTTCGCCCATCAAAGGCGGAAGCGGAGCTGTAAGAGACGTCATCGAACAGGTGATGAAAGTTCAGGGAAAATGGCTCGACGACGATGATACACAATCTACTTAATTTACTGTAAATGAAATTATTATTAGCCTCACAATCTCCAAGAAGAAAAGAACTTTTAACCAGTTTAGGGTTTGAATTTGAAGTGGTAAAGATTGATTGTGAAGAAATTGTACCGGAACACATCAAAGTAGAGGAGTCGGCTGCTTATTTATCTGATTTGAAAGCAAATGCATTCCGAAGTCTTGAAAAAGATGAAGTTCTGTTAACCGCAGATACGGTTGTAGCGATTGATCATCAGTTTCTGGGAAAGCCATCAGATGAAAAGGAAGCTAAACAGATGCTTCAGCTTCTTTCCGGAAAGACTCATCAGGTTTACACCGGAATTACGATAAAAACCTCAGATAAAACCATCACACAGACCGATGTTGCCGATGTGGAATTGGATGAAATTACAGATGATGAAACAAAATATTATATTAAAAATTACAGACCTTTCGACAAAGCCGGAAGCTACGGTATTCAGGAATGGCTCGGAATGGCAAAAATCAAAAAAATAACAGGAAGCTATTATACGATCATGGGACTTCCTACTCATTTGGTTTACAAAATTTTGAAAGAAATATAACGAGTTTCCCCATAAAATTTTATTATTTTTACAAAATCATCAATCCTACTGATAATAAAAAGTAGATTAGCGAGTTATATTTAATAATGAAAAAGAATATTTTATTCCTTTTGATACTCTGTATCGTTGCTTCATGCGCCACAAAGGTAAAAAAGCCTGAACAGCGGTCTAAGTTTATGAAAGGATTTACCACATATTACAACACGTTATTTAATGCAAAAGATGCTTTAAATAATGAGTTTGAGACCCGCGATAAAGGGCATAAAGATAATTTTTATGCGCCTTATATCCCGATTCTTACGTATGAAGATCAGCCTTTGGGAAGTGATCTGGGACAGTCTGCTGCATTTGCAGAAAACTCCATGAAAATGGGAGAGATCAACCGTCCTCAGCAAAATACCGATTCCCGCGGCGGCCGTCCTCCCGGAATGCCTTCAGGAATGCCCGGAAATCCGATGTCCGGTGCAACAGGAATGGCTACAGGAGACTCCGGTCAGCCGGAGCAGAAAGGGGCTACCACACTGGAAATTGCAGAAGCAAAGGCTTTAAAAGCCATTAACAAATATTCTGTGATTCGACATGGTGAAGAGCAGAACAAGCAGATTTTCGATGCGTACATGATTCTTGCACAGGCGAGAATTTACAGAGGAAAATCTTTGGAAGCACTTGATGCGCTAAATTATGTTTTCACGCACATGAAGGATGATAAAAGACTTCCTCTGGCAAGAATTTATCAGGGTTTAGCGTATGATCAGATCAAAAACTATCATAAAGCTCATGAAACTTTTGCCAAACTAAAAGGAGACAAAATTTCAAAACAATACGAGAAATTACTGAGCATTTACTATGCAGAATCTCTTTTGGATGCAGGAAAAAAAGAAGAAGCCATAAAAGAACTGGATAATGCTTTTGAACTGAACAGCAACAGAAAGCTGAAAAGCCGAATTGCTTATCTGAGAGGGCAGGTTCTGGAAGGTCTTAACCAGAATGAAAAAGCCAGGGAAAGCTTTATGGCCGCTTACAAATACGCCAATGATTTTGAGTTTGAGGTAAAATCCCAGATCGAAATTGCCAAAACATTTAACGGAAACGGAGATTACAGCGGAGCTAGAAAATACCTTGAAGACATCAGTAAAAAAGGAACTTACGGATCCAGAAAGAACGAATTTTATTATGCTTTGGGACTGATGGCGAACAAAGCCGGAAAGAAGGAAGAAGCTCAGGAATTTTTCAGAAAATCTCTGAAGGAAAAAGTGTCTGACGGACAAATTCGTGGTCTTGCGTACTATGAAATCGGAAAAGGATATCTGGATAAAAATGATTACATCGGAGCCGGAGCTTATTATGATTCTGCTTTGGCGGTAATGACTTACGAACCTTCTAAAGTCCTTTTGGCAGATCAGTCTACGTACATCAAAAAGATTTCAAGAAACTATTATCTGATCAAAAAGAATGACAGTATTCTGAGTCTGGCAAAAATGGCTCCGGATCAGAAAACAGATTTCTTCAATAAATATATTGCTAAAATTAAAGCCAAAGAGGAAAGAGAAGAACTGGAAAGAAAACGCGCGGAAAGATCCAAAGGTTTCGATACCGGAGACTATAATGCGAACTCTATATTTGCCAACAGCTCAAATTCTTTCGAAGATTTCGGGGTGGCAACCAAAGGTTTCTATTTCAGCAATACAGGGACGGTTTCCAAAGGAACCCAGACTTTTAAGCAAACCTGGGGAGACAGAGCTTTGGTAGACAACTGGCGTTTTTCCAAGAAAATGGCAACAATCGAAGATCTTAAAAATGATGCTTTAGGAACCACTGCCGCGCCAAATCCGAGACGTTTTGAACCGGCTTTCTACATAGAGCAGATTCCGACAGATGTTGCAAAACTGGATCAGCTTAAAAAAGACAGAGATACCGCTTCTTTAGGTTTGGGAGTTATGTATCAGAATTATTTTACCAATACGCCTTTAGCTACAAAAACTCTGTATGATCTTGTGGATGTAAAACCTGAAGAAAAAGTGATGTTACAGGCTTTGTATGAGATTTTCGCCATGAATTATGAAAAAAATCCACAGGCTGCCGAAAGAGCAAAACAAATCCTTTTAAAAGATTATCCTTACACATCGTATGCAGAATTTGCAAGAAATCCTAAAAGCAGTTCTTTCGTAAAATCTTCCGCAGATGTGGAAAACCAGTACAAACAGGCATTTGCCCTGTATGAATCTGAGAAGTTCGGGGAAAGTAAAGATCTCATTGAAAAAGCGATCCAGCAAAATCCGAAAGATGCCCTGGTTCCGAAATTATATTTGCTGAATGCCTTCAATTCCGGAAAATCGAGTGGGAAAGAGGTGATGATTCTTCAACTGGAACAGATTGCCCTGAATTACGGTAAAACACCTGAAGGCGAAAAAGCCAAAGAAATGCTTAATTATCTGAAAAGTGACCTGAGCTTTCAGGCTACCGATAATAAAGGAAATGCGGTGCCTCAAAATCCGGGAGATATGGTAAACAATGTTCCGCAACAGCCGGTGCAGCAGCAGAGTAACGGAATTGGCAGTTCTCCGCAAACGCAGGGAAATACTATGATGAATAATCCTCAGCAGAGCCAGCCGATGAACAACAGCGGAAACAAACCGCCCAAAAAACAAAATAACAATCAGCAGCCTCCTGTAAATACAGTTCCGGCAAAACCACAATAAAAATAAAAGCGAAGAACTACTCTTCGCTTTTATTTTTTTTCTTTACTCCATGAAAATCTTTGAGATAGAAAGGCTCAAAATAAGCAATATCCTCAAATTCTTTCTGCTCTATTTTTTCAAGTGCTTTTTTAACAAGATATTTTGCAGAAGGATAAACGTTTTCATCAAACACAGCATTTGGAAGCTGTAAAATCTCTTTTGCTTTCTTGGCTCCGTCTCCTGCAAACAGTATTTTTTTGTCTTTGAATTCTTCAAAAGATGTTTCGTCTAGAATTTTAGCCTCAGTTGCAGAAATTTCTTTGCCTGTTTTTCCGTCATAAACCGCCGTATAAACCTCCATTCGTCTCGCATCGATCATTGGTACTATCAAATCGTAGTTCTGGTCTAAAAAAGGCTCTATGATGCTTTCCATAGAATTTACCGCAATCAATGGAATTTTCAGTCCGTAGCAGAAACCTTTTGCAGAAGCTGCACCAATTCTCAATCCGGTATACGAACCGGGACCTTTCCCCAGACAAACGGCTTCAATTTCCTTCATGGAAATTCCGGCTCCTTCCAAGGCCCATTCTACAAAAGTATGCAGACTTTCAGACTGTTTGTAGTTTTCAGAAACTTCTTCCGTTACACACAACAGTTTTTCATTATCGGAAATGGCTACGGAACAGTTTTTTGACGAGGTTTCGAGATATAGAATTTTCATTTTTTAAATTTAAAATCAACAACAAAATCCAAATTGATTGTTTCAGTGCAAATTTATGGCTTTATTTCCACACTTTGCCTGCTCCAGAGTTTCCAGACCGATTTCTCTTTTTTCCAGATTTCCAGCAATGCAAGAATCATTTCGAATTTCTGGCTTTTGTAGGTTCCTGAAACTTTTATTTTTCTTCTAAGTGAGCAGATATTTTTATCTTTTTTAAGCTCTGAAATTTCAATCTGTTCGATCTTATCATAAATTACTTTTTTCGAGCTGAAATCTCTCTTAAAATCCGAATAGTTCTGGATCCATCCATTGGAGTGTCCGAAAGAAACATCATTTTCGAACAAATCTAAAACTCCCGAATCGTTATTCTGTATCAGAGAATCCAGTTTTACCGTCTGAGAAAGGAGTTGTTTTTCCTCTTTAGAATATTTCTGCGAGTATCCAAAAATATAACAGAAGACCAATAACAAAGGTAAAAGTTTCATAATCAAAAACTCAGATTAAGGCTTTCTGTGAATGGTTCTCGGTTCCGCCTGAGCGGAAGGGTAGATCGTCATATCCGAAATACAGACGTGTTTTGGAGCATTGATGCAATAGGCAATGGAATCTGCAATATCTTCTGCTTTCAAAGGCTCATATCCGGCGTAAACCGTTGCTGCTCTTTCGCTGTCTCCTTTAAATCTTACCATAGAAAAGTCTGTCTCTACAGCTCCCGGCTGAATATTCGTTACTTTGATTCCAAATTCCGTAAGTTCGATACGCATTCCTTCGGAAATAACATCCACTGCTTTTTTTGTAGCACAATAAACCACACCATTTGCATAAGTCTGTCTCGCTGCAACAGAACTGATGTTAACGATATGTCCTGAATTTCGTTCTTTCATTCCGGGAATAATCATTTTAGAAACGTACAGAAGTCCTTTCACATTTCCGTCGATCATAGAATCCCAGTCATCCGTTTTTCCGGCAGACAAAGGATCTAATCCATGAGCATTTCCGGCGTTGTTAATTAAAACATCAATATTTTTCCATTCCGAAGGAAGAGAACCGATTGCAGTTTCCAATTCTTCAAGATTTCTGACATCAAATTTCAAACTAAATATTTCGGTATATCCTGAAAGTTCATTTTTTACATTTTCCAGAACTTCAGACCTTCTTCCGCAGATAATTATTCTGTTTCCCTGTTTTGCCAGAAGTTCGGCGGTAGATTTTCCGATTCCGGATGTTGCTCCGGTAATTAATATTGTTTTCATTTTTACTTTTTATTTTTGGATTGTATTATGTTTTTTTGATTATCCGTTATTAATCATACAGCTTTTTAACGCAAAGGATCGCCAAGATTCTTTTTATATACCACCTGTTTTTAATTTCGCAAAGCTACTTCAACAAGCTCAGCATAAACTATTCACTCAGCAAAGAACTCAGAGGTTTTTCAATTATGTCAGATTACGGACAATCCTTTATTAGTATAACAATTTACCAATATAACAATCATTAATGCATTTAATTCAATCTTAAATTAATTTAGTTGGCGTCAAATGCTTCAAAAGCATCGATGATATGTTCGATCATCAGATTTTTATTTTCGTCAGGAAGAACGGAAATGATATCAAATCGTACTTCCTGATTTTTATTGTATTCTTCCATGAAATAATTGGCAGCCGAAACAATCAACTTAATTTTTCGTTTGTTTACGGCTTCCTGTGGAAGATTAAACACATCGGTAGAACGTGCCTTTACTTCAACGACTACAATTAAACTATCTTTTTCGGCAACCAAATCAAGTTCTGCTTTTTGGTATCGAAAGTTTCTTACCAAAATTTTGTAGCCGTTTTTCTGTAAATATTCAGCGGCCAATTCTTCTGCTTTTTTACCAAAATCGTTATGATCTGCCATTATTGAGATAAAGTGTTTGAGAGTTTTTGAGTTATTAAATATTTTCTCTATCTATTAATTTTTCATAAACTTCTTCCAACCATTCTGTTATATTTTCATGAAATTTTCCAAACAACAGTTCCTGTTCTGTTTTTAAAAATTGCTTTTTAAAAATGTAAGGACTTACATTAACCCAGAATTTTATTCCTTCAATGTAAAATTAATAATCTTCATGCCTTACATCAAGTGGGGTATATTGTTTTTTTTCTTCTTCTGTTAATGGAGGGTTTCGAAGTCGTGAAAAGAAAGTAAAGCCTTTAAATTTTCTTTTAAACTGTTTGAAAGAACATCATTAAATACTGTTTCCTGTCTATAATTTTTAGAATTATTTTTATCTAAAGTTTCGTTATCACGATATTTTTTATACCAATTAAACTTAAGGATATAATTGTAATCACTGTAAATTTCTAAATGTATTATTCGGATTTCATCATATAATCCCGATAATCCCGGACTGAAACTATAATCAACTAATAAACTCCTCACACTAAAAACTCAATCTTAACCTTATTCTTAACCTCCATTCTCACGTTTCCACCAATAATCAACGGTCTGTTGTCTTTGATGTGTCCATTCGGGAAACCGAAAACTGTTGGGAAATTGTACTTTGAAATTCTGTCGGCAATTAACTTGTAGGCAAATTCATCAAAGCTTTCTTCGTATTGTTTATTTTCTTTTTCATCGCCCATATTGGTCATTCCGCCGATAATCAACCCTGAAATTTTATTATAAACTCCGGCTAATTCAAGACTCATGATCATTCTATCGAGAGCATAAAAATTTTCGCCAATATCTTCAATGAAAAGAATTTTATCTTTAAAATCAAAGGAATATTTCGTTCCTAAAAGCGCATAAATCAAGGCTAAATTTCCACCGACTATCTGTCCTTCAACGTTTCCTTTTTTATTAAACTGATGCGAAGAGAGGGTATATTTAAGGGGTTTTCCTTTTAAAACATTAAAAACAAGATCGTAGCTTTCTTCGGTAACGCCAAAGCTCGACGTTTTTACAGTCTGTCCGTGAATGGATGCAAAACCTTTTTTCAGCAAATAACTCTGAATTACGGTATTGTCTGAATATCCAATGTACCATTTCGGATTTTTGGCAAAGTTTTTAAGATTAAGATGCTGAATGAGATGCTGACAACCGTAACCGCCTCTTGAAGCCCAGACTGCGGAAATTTCGCTGTCATTGAGCGCCCAGTTCATGTCTTTTAATCTTTCCTGCTCCGTTCCTGCGTAATTGTATCCGTTCGCATATTTCGTGTAAAGATGTTCTCCCAAAACGGGTTCGAAACCTTTACTTTTAATCATTTCGATTCCCTTTTCAAGCTGGGAAGATTCTACGGCTCCCGCAGGAGAAATAATGGCTATTTTATCGCCTTTTTTCAGAGATTTTGGAAAGATTGTTTTATTCATTTGTCTTTTTGTATTTTACTTCGGTTTTCTCTGCTTCTTCCAGTCTTTTATCAAATTGATTGAATTTTTTAAAGCTCTGCAAGAAGATAAAGAAACTGAATATGATGAGAATTCCGCCAACAATTCTTCTGATTCTGTTGGCTAATTTTTGGGTAAGTCTGTCGTGAAACTGCTTCGCAAGGAATATTTTTACCAGATCGATAAAGAGATACGTTCCGATGACGATTCCGATGTATAAAATAAAATTGCTGGTATCCGGATACTGATTTCTTACCGAAATAACGGTGACAAGCCAAAAAAGGATGACTCCGACATTCAGAAGATTAAAGAAAAAACCGTTGACGAATGTTTTAAAATAGTTCTGATTGATGAATTTTTCTTCTCCGGGAATATGCATCTTGGTTTTGGTAACCATCATCACAATTCCGTACACAAAGATCAGAATGGCGGTAATCCTGTAAAATCCGGGATGTTTATCGATGAGCGTTACAATATCTGCACTCGCATAATACGCTGCCAAAATGCACAGAAGATCTGCAGAAATAACGCCTAAATCCAGTGCTAAAGCATGTTTCGGACCTCTCGAAAAGCTGGTTTCAATTAAAAGGAAAAAAATAGGTCCTATAAAAACCAGACTCAGCATGAATCCTAAAACGATGGCAGATAATATAAGTTCAAACATTCAGTGGTGTTTTCAATGAAATAATTTCATCTATTTATACAAAGTTAGTTTTTATGTTGTAAAAAGCAAATAAGAAAAGCATCGGATCAATTAATACTTATCAAACTCATACAATTCATAATATTCTATAAGTTTATCTTTGTATTCCTGTCTCAATTTCGGGAAAACATAAAAAATCCATTGCTTAGAATAGATATAATGCGATAAAAAATTTCTTTTAAAGGAATAATATGATTCCAGATAGTTCTTCCAACTTTCATGATATTTTTCAAGTGAAGAAAGAGATTCAGGATCATTTTTTCTGATCTTTTCATGAAGTTTTAGATAAATATTTTCAATTTCTTCTTTCCAGGAATTTTCTTCAATTCTAAAATTATTAATTACATCGACATCAGATCCTTTACCGTCATCAAAACTTTTAATTCGGGTTAAAGCTGATTTCAGAGACGGACTGTACGGTAAGCTGTCTTTTATAAAATGAGACTGATCGCTCTTTTCAGTAACTATTTTCTGTTCATTTCTTTTGCATTCAATACATAATAGCAAACCCAGTAAAACAGCTACAGTATTCATATTTCTTATAAATCTAAAACAGTATTTTCCCATCAAATAAATTTTAAGTAAAATAAAAAAAACTGCAATCTCTTGCAGTTTCTAAATATAGTTCTTTATTGTAAAATCTAATCAACAATCTTGAAATCCAATTGTTTTTGAATCAGATTTGCCTTTACCACTTTGATCTGAACCTGATCTCCCAACTGGTATTTTTTACCATGCCTGTTTCCGTACACAGCGTGGGTTTTTGCATCATAAGAGTATGAATCGTCCGTTAAATCTCTTAATTTGATTAATCCTTCTGCACCGTTTTCCGGAATTTCTACCCAGAAACCGAATTCCGCAACACCCGAAATAACCCCGTTGAAAGTTTCTCCCAAATGTTTCTCCATAAATTTCACCTGCATGAATTTTATCGAATCTCTTTCCGCATCTGCCGCCAGTCTTTCCATATAACTGCAGTGTTTTGCTTTTTCTTCAAGATCTGCCTTGTTCGGAGATTTTCCGCCATCAAGATAATGCTGCAACAATCTGTGTGCAATTAAATCCGGATAACGACGGATAGGAGAGGTGAAGTGGCTGTAATAATCGAATCCCAATCCGTAGTGACCAATAGGTTCTGTAGAATAAACCGCCTTGCTCATGCTTCGCATCGCCAGAGTTTCGATCATATTTTCTTCACCTTTACCTTTTACATCATGCAGTAATTTATTTAAAGATTCCGCTACTTTTTTGGTATTTGCTAAGTCCATTTTATATCCGAAAGTCGACACAAAATCTCTCAAAGATTCCAGTTTTGCAGGATCCGGATCGTCGTGAACCCTGTAAATAAAAGTATTCTGCGAAATTTCCCCTCTCTTGTTCAGAGAAACAAATTCCGATACTTTTTTATTCGCCAACAGCATAAATTCTTCAATTAAATGATTGGAATCTTTGCTTATTTTAAAGTAAACTCCAATAGGCTCGTTGTTTTCATCCAGATTGAACCGTACTTCACTTCTGTCGAAAGTAATTGCTCCGTCTTTGATTCTTTTCTGACGCATGATTTTTGCCAGTTGATCCAAAACGAGGATTTCTTCTTTGAAATCGCCGTCTTTTCCTTCAATTCTTTCCTGCGCTTCTTCGTACGTAAATCGTCTGTCTGAATGAATTACCGTTCTTCCAAACCACTGTTTTTTAATCTCGGCTTTGTCATTCAGCTCAAAAACGGCTGAAAAAGTAAATTTATCTTCGTGCGGACGAAGCGAACAGACATCATTACTTAAAACTTCCGGAAGCATCGGTACAACGCGGTCTACCAAATATACGGAAGTCGCTCTCTGGTAAGCTTCATCATCCAGAATTGTTCCCGGAACCACATAATGAGAAACATCCGCAATATGAACTCCGATTTCCCAGTTTCCGTTGTCTAATTTTCTGATGGATAAAGCATCATCAAAATCTTTTGCATCTTTCGGATCGATGGTGAAGGTTGTAATTCCACGCATATCCCATCTTTTTGCAACTTCTTCTTCATTGATGCTTCTGTCGATTTTATCTGCATCTCTTTCCACTTCTTCAGGGAATTCGTACGGCAGTCCGTATTCCGCAAGAATAGAGTGGATCTCCGTTTCATGTTCTCCGGGAGCTCCTAAAACCTGGATAATTTCTCCTTCCGGATTTTTATCTCCCGGTCTCCATTCCGTCATTTTTACGATCACTTTATTGCCGTCTTCCGCACCTCCAAATTTCGGTTTAGGAACAAAAATATCGGTATTAATGGTCTTTTTATCGCAAACCACAAAACCAAAATCTTTATGAGGAACGATCTGCAAAGTTCCCACAAATTCTGTTCTCGTTCTTTCTAAGACTTCCAAAACAGAACCTTCCAGTTTTTTGCCTTTATAGGTATAGGTTACAATTAATACTTTATCGCCCTGCAAAGCATCTTTTACGTTTTTGGAGTGGATAAAAATATCATCTTCAAGACCTTCTACCTTTACATAAGCATTACCGGACTGGTTGAAATCGATAATTCCTGTTAACGTTCCTTTGATATTAAGGTTAACAATATATTTTCCTTTTTCTGTTTCTTTAATTCTTTCGGCAGCCTGCAATCTGTGCAGTGCCTGAATCACAAGCTCTCTCTGTCTCGGATTCTTATAATCTATTCCGTCTGCAATCTGCTTATAGTTGTAGACTTTCGTGGAATTTTCATTCATAAATCTAAGGATCAGTTTTCCGATTTCCTTTAGTTTATGTTCGTTTTTCTGACTTATATATTTTCTTTTTTTTGCCATTTTAATTTGTAATTCGTTAAATTTTCAATTCTGATCTCCCGATCAGAGGGATTTAAATCATCCTTTAACAAGAGATTTTTTAAATCTTAAAGTTTAGTTTATTGGTAAAAACCCATCAATTTTCCTTCCATTTATTCTACAACGGAAGTTTTAGTTTTGTATAAATTTAATACAAATATGGAGAAGAGTGGAGAAAAACCTTTTAATAATGTGTTTTTAAATTTTCTACAGGCTTGTATGGAAATAATAGATGGTAATTTCTATTGGACGCTGCAAATATACAAAATAAAAAATAAATAAGGCTTGCAATTTGATTTACAAGCCTTTATACTTTTAGCAGAATGCAATTTTATCTACTCTGTTCTGATGTCTACCTCCTTCAAAGTCTGTAGAAAGGAATTTTTCAGCAATTTCAATAGCCACTTCCTTTGATATGAATCTTGCAGGGATCGAAATCATATTGGCATCATTATGCTGTCTTGCCAAGGAAGCAATCTCCGGCATCCAGCAAAGTGCGCAGCGAATCTTCTGATGTTTGTTGGCAGTGATCTGAACACCGTTCCCGCTTCCGCACAGCAAAATTCCCAGTTCATTTTCACCGTTTTCAACAGATGTAGCAGCGGGGTGTACAAAGTCCGGATAATCCACACTGTCTGTGGAAAACGCGCCAAAATCCTGAATTTCAAAACGTTCTGAAAGATAGTTCTTAACAATCTCCTTGTATTCATAGCCTGCGTGATCTGCAGCAATTGCTATTTTTCTTTTCATAATACTTGTATTAAGCCTTTAATAGATTTATTCCACACAAAGTTAAGTATAATGTGGATAAGTCTTAAATTTTTGCGAGTTAATTGTGAAAACGCTTGTGGGTAACTGTTGAAAAAAGTTCTAAAACTAAAGTTTCGTAACATTGAAAAATTTTGTAATGGAATTTTACTTTCATAGATCCGACATTTTTTTACACAAAGTTATTGGGGAGAATTCTCAGTCTTTTCCATAAAATATTTATTAATAATAGTAAATTCTGAAAGTTACCCACAATTGTTAATAACAATGTGAAATACTCTAATATCAATGGATTACAATGTATATAAGTTGTGAATTGGCTTAAAATTAAATGTGGTAAAGTATTTCATTAAAATTTATCCCCTAAACTAACAATACTCAACAACAGTATCATTTTTCTTTTTTTAAGAGAAAAGAAATTATGTTGATTGATGAATGATGAGTCTGCGGGAAACTTTTTGAAAACTTTTCAAAGCTTGAATCGTTCTGAAAATTTTAAAATCTTACATTTGTGAAACAAAATTTGAACGAAATGAATGAACCCGACCTGCCGGAAAAAATGAAGCCAATGGATTCTCAAAGTCGGTTCACTTTACCCGAAAAAATATAAAATGTACATATGAAAACAATCAATGATTTCAATTTCAATGAAAAGAAGGCTCTTGTAAGAGTGGATTTCAATGTTCCGCAGGACGACCAGCTTAAAGTAACAGACAATACGAGAATTGTTGCGGTAAAACCAACCGTGGATAAAATCCTTAAAGATGGCGGTTCTGTAATTCTAATGGCTCACTTGGGAAGACCAAAAGGGGAGGTTAAAGACGAATTTTCACTGAAACATATCGTAGACGAGGTTTCTGAGGTTTTAGGACAGGAAGTTAAGTTTGTGGACGAATGTGTTGGAGAAAAGGCTGAAAAGGCTGCTTCTGAGCTTAAACCGGGAGAAATTCTTTTGTTGGAGAATCTGCGTTTTCATAACGAAGAGGAAAAAGGCGATGAAGCTTTTGCAGAACAGCTTTCTAAATTAGCAGATGCGTATGTAAATGATGCATTCGGGACAGCTCACAGAGCGCATGCCTCAACGGCGGTTATTGCTAAATTTTTCCCATCAACTAAATTTTTCGGTTTATTGATGGCTAAAGAGCTTCAGGCGATTGATAAAGTATTAAAAAGCGGTGAAAGACCTGTTACAGCTATTCTTGGTGGTTCTAAAGTTTCAACTAAAATTACCATTATAGAAAATATTTTACCGGCAGTTGATAATTTAATCATTGGAGGCGGAATGGCGTTTACTTTCATTAAGGCTTTAGGCGGAAAGATCGGTACCTCCTTAGTGGAAGAAGATAAGTTACCTTTAGCACTGGAGATTTTAGAAAAAGCGAAGGAACATAAAGTAAAAGTTTATCTTCCGTCTGATACAGTAATTGCTGAAAGTTTCAGTAATGATGCCGACAGAAAAGAAGTGGATATTTACGAAATTCCTGAAGGTTGGATGGGACTGGATGCAGGTCCGAAATCTAGAGATCAGTTCAATGATGTATTGTTAAATTCCAGAACGATTCTTTGGAACGGACCGATCGGAGTTTTCGAAATGTCTAACTTTGCGGCAGGAACTATTGCATTGGGAGACAGTATTGCTGAAGCTACAAAATTGGGAGCTTTCTCTTTAGTAGGAGGAGGAGACAGTGTTGCGTTTGTGAAACAATTCGGTTACGGAGAAAAAGTAAGTTATGTTTCTACCGGAGGAGGAGCGATGTTGGAAAGTCTGGAAGGTTTGGAACTTCCGGGTGTTGCTACCATTAACAATTAAGAAAATTAATTTATATATCTGAAGTCCGCTGATTTTTTCGGCGGACTTTTTATTTTAAGCTTGCTCAAAGTCATTTTAAATTTAACCGCAAAAGATAAAAAAGACTTTATTGAATTTATTTAAAGTATTACAAAAGTCTGCAAAGAGAAAAATCTTTGATTTTTTTACTTATGTATTCTTTTTCAGTTTAAGTATTAAATTTAAGAAACTAAAGTGTTTAAATCTTTTGTTATATAAAAGTTTAAATATTGTTCTTAAAAAACGATCAATATTTTTAATTTTCAAATGCGAAGAACAAATTAACAATTTTCATTTTTGATTTATCGAGGAATAAATTCTCAAATTTTGAAAATTTCCAGATAATTTAAATTTCTGAAATGGATAAAAATTTTTGCTGATTCAATTTTTGCTTATTTGTTCATATTTGAGCTAATTTGAAAATTTACCCGAAAATCAAAAAATATGATGATGTTGTAATGATTAAAATTTTCAAGATTCTAAAAGGATGAAAATTGAAGTTTTTAAAAACTATTGTTAATTTTCTAATTTTCAAAAAATAGAGTCAAATCTTAAGTTACTAACTTTTTACTAACATATTCTAAAATTCTGGAGTGATTTTTCCAAAATTTAATCTTGTGAAAAAAATATTCTGAAAATTTAATCGAGTAGGGGAGGTGATAAAAAATAAAATCCCGGAGAATTTCCCGGGATTTTGATTTTCAAGGCTCAAATTCTGAAAAATTGACATTCAGAAATGGCTTAAATTTCGATTTTCTACTTTTTTTCGATAATGTATATCAAACTTGAAAATTCGTTCGAAAAAAGGGCTTTTACGTTAGAAATCGTTCCGAAGATCGTTGCTTTTAGCCAAAATAGGGATGATTTTTTATATTTTTCGCTTAGCATAGAGATGTAATAAGAATCCAAAACCAAAGGTTTGATTTTTCTCATTTTCCAGTTGGGTTTTTTAGCAATCAGATTTTCCATACCGTTTTTTGAAAAATGATAGATGTGTCTCGGAACATCATACGCTGCCCAATATTCTTTATAATGTTTCGCATCGTATGAAGTAGGATTGGGAACGGCAATAATCAACAGTCCTTTGTCTTTCAGTTTACGATTGAAAATTTCGAGCATCTCGTCCTGATTTTCGATATGTTCAAAAACATGCCATAAAGTAATTGCGTCCAGACTTTTATCTTCAATGGAATGAATATTATCTAAAATAGTAGCTTTTGAAATTTTATTCTGGGCTGCTTTTCTTGCATCTGCATCCGGTTCAAAACCGAAAGTTTCGAAATCATTTTCTATAAACTTTACAAATTCTCCGGCTCCGCAACCGTAATCCAATACTTTTGATCCTTTGCTGATTCGATATAAAAGTATATTTTTTTTGTACTGCAAATTAAAGGATTGTAAAAATTTATACAATTTTTCTTTAAGACTTCCGGAATCCTGATGGTGGGAAATATAATCTTCACTTTCATAATATTTTGAAATATTGGATGGAATAGGGGAGGTCTTGAAAACTCCTTTTGTATCTGTTTCAATAATTTCAAAAATTTCCTGAGATAGAAAATGATCTTTTATTTTCATTTGATTTTTCTTTAAAATTAAAAATTAAGATATTCAGACCTTTGTATAAGCTCATAAATACCTTAATTTTTGATTGTATTTTTATGAATGTTTCACGTGAAACATTTTCGTTTTAGCGTCCTAAATAAACTAATAAAACGTTAATATCTGCAGGCGAAACTCCGCTGATTCTTCCAGCCTGTGCAATTGTTTTTGGTTTTACATTCGTCATCTTCTGCTTGGCTTCTGCGGAAAGACTTGAGATCTTTGTATAATCGAAATCTTCCGGAATTTTAATGTTTTCCAGACGGTTCAGTTTTGCTACATTTTCTTTTTCTTTCTCAATATAGCCTCTATATTTGATATTCACTTCTGCCTGTTCTCTTACTTCATCATCAAATTTAGAAGAAACTTCGTTGATAAAGTCGATCTGATCCAGTTTTTCCAACGTCATATTCGGTCTTGTAAGAATCTGCGCTGCTCTGTAAGCCTGATCAACAGGGCTGCTTTCGATCGTTTCCAGAATAGGATTAATTACTCCCGGCTTTAAAGAGGTTTCCCGAAGAAAGCTTTCAAGTTCTTCGCTCTGAGCGACTTTCTCATTCACTCTTTTTAAGCGTTCTTCTTTGGCTAAACCTAAATCAAAAGCTTTTTGCGTTAATCTGATGTCTGCGTTATCCTGTCTTAAAAGAAGTCTGTATTCTGCTCTTGAGGTAAACATTCTGTACGGTTCTTCTGTTCCTTTTGTGATAAGATCATCAATTAAAACTCCGATGTAAGCTTCATCTCTGTTAAGGATAAATTCATCCTGTTCCTTTACTTTGTTGTGAGCGTTAATTCCGGCAATAAGACCTTGTCCGGCTGCTTCTTCGTATCCCGTTGTCCCGTTGATCTGTCCCGCGAAGTACAAATTATCAATTAATTTTGTCTCCAAGGTATGCTTCAATTGGGTAGGAGGGAAGTAGTCATATTCAATAGCATAGCCCGGACGGAATACTTTTACGTTTTCGAATCCCGGAATATGTTTCATTGCTTTGATCTGCACATCTTCCGGAAGGGAAGAACTGAATCCGTTTACATAGATCTCTACTGTTTTCCACCCTTCAGGTTCTACAAACAACTGATGTCTGTTTCTCTCTGCAAAACGGTTGATCTTATCTTCAATACTCGGACAATATCTTGGTCCTAAGCTTTGAATCGTACCATTGAACATTGGGCTTCTGTCGAAACCTTCACGTAAAATATCATGTACTATTTCGTTGGTATAAACAATGTGACAGCTTAATTGTTTGGTTAATTTAGGAGTATCTAAATAGCTGAATTTTTGAGGATTTTCATCTCCTTTCTGTTCTTCCATTTTAGAATAATCCAGACTTCTTCCGTCTACGCGGGGTGGGGTACCAGTCTTCATTCTTCCTGCTTCAAAACCTAAAGAAACGAGCTGTTCTGTAATACCGAAAGCTCTTGGTTCGCCCATTCTTCCGCCTCCTAATTGTTTGTCTCCAACGTGGATCAAACCATTAAGGAAAGTTCCGTTGGTAAGAACTACAGAATGTCCTTTGATCTCTATTCCTAATGAAGTAACTACTCCGGCAACTTTATTATTTTCGATAATAAGCTGTTTTACCATATCCTGAAAGAAATCAAGATTGGGTGTATTTTCTAAAGCCAAACGCCATTCTTCCGCGAAAAGCATTCTGTCGTTTTGTGTTCTTGGCGACCACATGGCAGGACCTTTGGAAAGATTCAGCATCTTGAACTGGATCGCAGATTTGTCTGCTACAATTCCGGAATATCCTCCCATCGCATCGATCTCTCTTACGATCTGTCCTTTTGCAATTCCTCCCATTGCAGGGTTGCAGCTCATCTGTCCGATGGTCTGCATATTCATTGTAATAAGCAGCGTCTTTGAACCTAAATTGGCTGCTGCAGCGGCGGCTTCACATCCTGCGTGACCGGCACCCACTACAATTACATCATATATTTCTGAAATCATTTTTTTTGCTTGTTTTAAGCCTTAATTTTTACTCTTTTTTACAAATGTTTCACGTGAAACATTTGTAAATTTTATTGTCTTAAATATGTTCTGTTGCGCTTTATTTAGCCACGATCGCAGCATTTGTCTGAGCTCATTTTCTTTTGAAAAAAGAAAATAGCGAGTGCGGAGAGCGGGATTAAGCTCCTAAAAAACTTAATGGTATTTTGCTAAATAATGATCTTCTTTTCCTCGCATCTGCAGTTCTTCTTCTTCTGTTTTATCTTTATATCCGCAAAGGTGCAGAATGCCGTGAGCCAAAACTCTCCGTAATTCTTCTTCGTAATTTCTGGATAGGGTAGAAGCGTTGTCTGAAATGCGCTGCAAAGATACAAAAATCTCGCCGCTTATGGTCTTCCCTTTTACATAGTCAAATGTAATGATATCAGTATAGTAATCGTGCTGTAAATAATCCTGGTTTACCTTGAGTAAATATTCGTCGTCACAGAAAATGTAATTGATCTCGCCCAACTTTTTTTCTTCTGAAAGAATAAGATCTTCCAGCCATTTTTTGTATTCTGTGTTTACCGATTCGGGTAAGTTTTCGTAAAAAAATTGTATCATTTCGTAATTAAAACCAGTGTCCTAAGATAACACTGAATATGCCTTTTTGATTGTTTTTAAGTGAATGACTGAAGTTGATTTTAATCTGTCCGAAAGGAGATTTGTATCCAGCCGTTAATCCTACTGAACTGAAGTTTAATTTTACCGCATCCTCAAAAGTTATATCATTGGAAAGGTTGGCAAAAGAGAAATTTCCGCTCAGGAAATAGTTTTTATTGAATTTAAACTGAAGGTCGTTTGAAATTAAAACCACATTATTGCTGTTTAGCTGAGCAAAATAAAATCCTGAAAAGCTTCTGTAGTTTACGATATTCTGTTCAAAAATTCCGCCCAGTCTGTATTTGTAAAACTCGGGAAGGTTTTCTCCGATAGTGATTCCTCCGTAAAGATTGAGTCTGTAGGAAAACTGTTTTGAAAGAGGAAGATTTATCCTGATGTCTGCTTTTACCTGAACGAGTCTTTTTTCTACTTCCGATTTTAGTAGATCGATTACTTTTCCTTCGGCGTTAATGTAAATTCCGCGGGTAGGGAAGTCTCTGTCGTTTTGGGTATCGCTTTTCAGAAATACGTACGGATTGAGAAATCTGCTGTATCTTTTATTGTCTCCGTTGAATTCTGCTTCGAAATAATCGTGACTGATTCCGCCGCCGATGGCAAATTTATCTTTCCAGATTGACTGGAGGTAGGCTTCATTTCTCAGCCAGAACCATTTGTCGATTTCGTTGTTATTGTTGCCTCTTAAACTGAAGCTCATTCCCGAAGAATAAATTCCGAAGCCGGGAATATATCCGTTATCAATAAAATAGTTTAAATAATATCGGGGTTTGTCTCCCACAACAACATCAAGTGAAAGATTTGAATTTCGGAATAAAAGTCGTTTTGCTGAATAATTTAATAGAAGTCCGGTTTTGAAAATTTCGTCGTAATGTAAACCGAATTTTAGAAAGTGTCTTGTATCGTCTTCGGTAACGTAGAGCTTAAGGTAATTTGAATTGTTTCCGGAAATAATATCGTAATTGATGAATTTGTAATTGTTGGTGGCGACTAATTTATCAATCTGTTTATTGATGCTTCCGTAGGTTTGAAGAGAAGGAAGCCGCAGTCCCATTTTCCCTAAAACATAATTTTTACCGTAAATTCTGCTTCCTTCGATCTCGAGACTGTCGATTTTATAGACATTGGAGTAAATAGGGCTCATTTGCTGTCTGATTCTGTCGAAAGGCCTCTTGGGTAGCTGATCGAGAATATTGACGTATTTTAAGCCTTCTACGTAGCCGCTGTCGAGAATTTTTTTCTTATCATCGTAGCTTGTAGCGGTCATACCTGTTAAATTAGGCTTGATGTTGATGTCGGTATATTGATACTGTCTTTTGGTATCTTTTTTAATTCCGAAATCAATAACCTGATTTAAGATGGCAATAATGCTGTTCAGGTCTTCACGTTTTGAAAGATCCTGATTTAGATCTACCCCTATAACGATATCAATTCCTTTATCTTTTAAAGGTTTGGAAGGATAGTTTACCGTCATCGCTCCGTCAATATAAATACTGTCATTTATTTTTACCGGATCCATGAGTGATGGAAATGCAGAACTTGCCATAATCGACTGTACCAGATCTCCTTTTTCAAAAATCTGCATATTGCCGCTTTCCAGGTTGGTCGCGACACACATAAAAGGAATAGGAAGTTTGGAGAAATCGTCGATGTTGGAAACATTTTTGAAAAGTTCCTTCAGCAGATATACATTTTTCTGTCCGGAACTGATGGAAGAGGGCAGGGTAATTTTTCCGTTTTTAAGAGGAATAGACAAAAGATATTTGTCAACAGATTTATTAAAGAAAGTTGTTTCCTGTCGTTTTGCTTTGGGATCAGTGATTAAAGAATAGAAATCGGTGTCCATTACAATCTTTTCTATCTCTTTTCCGGAATATCCTGAAGCGTACAGTCCGCCGACAATGGCTCCCATACTTGTTCCTGCAATATAATCTACTTTTACGCCCAGAGAATCCAGCACTTTAAGTACGCCTACATGAGAAAATCCTTTAGCTCCGCCTCCTGCAAGAGAAAGTCCTATTTTGGGATTTTTCGGAATAACGAGGTCTTTCTTTACCTGAGACTGAATCAGAAGCAATTGAAAGGCAAATAAAATAATCAGGAACTTTCTCATAGGCTAATCTTTAATATAAATCCGTTTCACACGGGGCGAAATGGAGGTTAAAACTTCATAGGTTATTGTTTTGCAGTAGTCTGCGAATTCTTTTAAACTTGGTTTTGCGTTAAAGACGGTTACGGTATCACCTTCTTTAACATTCGGGATATGATCTACGTTAATCATCATCATATCCATACAGATGCTTCCTACAATCGGAGCAAGGGTTTTGTGGATTCCTACATTTCCGACTTGGTTTCCGATTAATCTTGGGATTCCATCGGCATATCCTACAGGAATAGTTGCTATTTTTGTCTGATGATCTGTTTTAAATCGACGGCTGTAACCAACTGATTCTCCATTTTCTACCGTAGAAATTTGAGAAATTACCGTTTTAAAACTTACCACAGATCTTAACTGTTTTTGTATTTCACTGTTTGGTGATTCTCCTAACATTCCAATCCCGATTCTTACCATATCGTACTGATGATTGGTGTAATTTGTAATTCCTGAAGAATTTAAAATATGTCGGATAGGAGTGTATCCCAATTTTTCTATCAAATAGCTGGAATTTTTCTCAAAGGTTTCTAGTTGATGTAAGGTAAATTCTTTTTCATCCGGTAAATCAGATGATGAAAGATGGCTGAAAATACTCTGAACTTTTACATTCATTGAATTTAAAGTCTCGCTTAACTGATCCAGTTCATTGCCTTTAAAACCAAGACGATGCATTCCTGTTTCCAGTTTGATGTGGATCGGGTATTTCTTATCATATCCGGATTTCTGAACTGCTTCATAGAATAATTCCAGAACTCTGAAACTGTAAATTTCCGGTTCCAGATTGTAAGCAATCACCGTTTCATAACTGTGCTGTTCAGGATTCATGACCACAATAGGAACCGTAATTCCTTTTTTTCTGAGTTCTACGCCTTCATCTACAAAAGCCACTCCAAGATAATCTATGTGATGATGCTGTAAAAATTCCGAAATCTCATAACTTCCTAAACCATAAGAGTTTGCTTTTACCATCGCCATCATTTTTGTGGATGGTTTTAGTAAAGATTTATGGTAATTGATGTTATGAAGAATAGCATTCAAATTAATTTCTAAAACCGTATCGTGTTTTCTAAGTTCAAGCAGATCTTTAAGTCTTTCGATTTCAAATTTTCTTGCCCCTTTTAATAAAATGATCTGGTTTTCTATTTCTGTAAGGTTTTTACTTTCAATTAATTCCTGAGTATTGATAAAAGTAAAAGTTTTAGCTTTAAATAATTCACTAAATTTTGATATTTCATCACCGATCAGGAAAACAGAATCAAATTTCTGCTCGTTTACAAGCTCGGAGACTTCTTCATACAGTTCTTTTGAATTTGAATTTACCCCTACAATATCTGTAAGAACCAGAGATTTTTTCGGTTTGTTGTATTCATTAAGAAATTGAAGAGCGGTTTTCAGAGAATCAAGATCAAGGTTAAAAGAATCGTTTATGACAATATTGTTCTTAATTCCTTCAATTGCTTCAAGTCTCATTTCAACGGCCTTTAAAGCGTTGATTTTTTCGATGATCTTTTCGTTATCAATACCAAGTTCCTTTAAAACCGTTACAAGCGCCAAAGCATTCGTTAAAGTCGCTTCATCTCTCTGATGAACCGGAAAAGAAATTTCTTCGTCGAAATAATGTACCGTTACCTCTTCGTTTTTCGAAATATTGTTTTTGAAGTAAACTTCGTTGTCTTCCTTAAAGCCGTAAGAAATTAATTTTTTACCTGAATATAATGCCTTTATCTTTTTGTCAACCAGAGAATTATCTCCGTTATAAATAACCGTTTCAGAGTGTTTGAATAATTTGATCTTTTCATCAATCAGCTCCTCCTCCGATTGGAAGTTGGCAAGATGAGCAGTTCCGATATGGGTAAGCAAACCAATCTGCGGATGGAAAATATTTTCGAGCTTTTCCATTTCGTTCGGCTTGGAAATTCCTACTTCAAAAATTCCTAACCGATGAGAATTGTTAATCTGAAGCAGAGAAAGCGGAAGTCCGATCTGAGAATTGAAACTCTTCGGGCTTTTCACCGTTGGAAATTCATTCCACAGACATTGATACAGCCACTCTTTTAAAATTGTTTTTCCGTTACTTCCTGTAATTCCGACGGATTTTAAATGAGCATTTTCAAAATGAAATTTAGCTAATCTTTGAAGAAATTCCACAGAATTCTCAACAATGATCCATGTAATATTTTCAAACTGCGGATGATGATGTTCGGAAATGATGACGTTTATTCCACGGTCTACCGCAGATTCAATGAACTTTTCCCCGGAATTTTTTGAAGTATTGATCGCTATAAACGCAGTATTTTTAGTAGAATAAATAATCCTGCTGTCGAAAGCGATATTCCTGATCAATATATTTTTGTTTCCAATAATCTTCGCATTGGTGATTTCTGCGATATCCTCTGCTGTAAAGTTCATTATAAATCGTCTATGATGAATTTTTTATCTTCGTCCTGAAAATTATTATATAAACGTAATATTTTCAGATAATTTGTTTCTAATCTGTAAATAAGTGTAGTCTGCTCTGTGATTAGAATTTTATTATAATCCGGAAATTTTTCCAGTTTTTGAAATACTACTTTTCTGTCAAGAATTAAACTAATTCTGTGGTTAAGAATATGTATAAAATTCTGATATTCTTTGTAGGTAAATCGAGTTCCAATATAATCTTCTATCTGCTCGAGATCCTGAAGAGCGAATTTAGACCACCTTATTTCCATACTTTTTCAGAAAACGTTCCTCAGAAACTTTCATTACTTCGTCATGTGTATGATAAATTCCGTTTTCAAAATCATTTTCAGCTTCTTTTAAAGAATTCAGGAAAGACTGTTCCGGTTCTATAATTTCCGCAATCTTCAGCAATTCCTCCGGAAGAAATTTTTTCTCTTTCATCTTTCTGAAAAACGTAGGCTCGGAAATTCCGCTTTTCTCGATGATGTATTTCATTTTGAAAGGCGAATTTTTCAAAATCTCGTCAATAGAATTGCTGATCTTGATGTAATTTTTAATCTCTAATATCATTTTCTGATAGTTTTCACTATTAAATTTTAAACAAAATTAATAATAAATTTGATATTAAATCTCTTTTTTATTCAAAACTTCATCCACAAAAACTCTTCTGCTTACCGCATCGTAAGATTCTGTTTCTCCGAGTTCTACAAGATCTTTTCCTGCGGAAGTTCTCATAGAATAATTGGCAAGATTTCCCGTTCTTCTGCAGATCGCATGAACTTTTGTAACATATTCTGCAGTTGCCATCAGATTGGGCATCGGTCCGAAAGGTCTTCCGAGAAAATCCATATCCAGACCTGCAATAACTACTCTTATTCCGCCATTTGCCAGTTGATTGGCTATATCCACAATGCTTTCATCAAAAAACTGCGCTTCATCAATCCCCACTACATGACAGTTGGAGGCCAGCAAAAGAATTTCGCTGGGATTTTCTACCGCCGTGCTTCGGATTTTATTCTGATTGTGCGAAACCACATCTTCATCCGAATATCGGGTATCCAGTTTAGGTTTAAAAATCTCTACATTCTGCCCTGCCATTTCAGCTCTTCTAAGCCTTCGGATCAACTCTTCGGTTTTTCCGGAAAACATTGAGCCACAAATAACTTCCATCCAACCACTTTGTTTGGAATGATTAATTGTATTTTCTAAAAACATTTGTTAAATTAGCCGTATATTTTTAACTTCAAAAGTAAGCAATTTTAACAAGATTCTTCTATGCAGAACATCCAAGATTTAAAGGAAAAGATTTTTTTTGAATCCAAGAATATCATTGGTATTTTGGATAAAATAAGCAACGTAGACGAACTTTCGTCAAAGCAGGATCTTGTGGAAGAGCTTGCCAACAGAATTTCGTTTCTGCGTCTGCTGGAAAAAAATATCGAGTATTTCGGAAGTGAAAATTCTTCGCTGATTTCAGAAAATAAAGAAAAATTTTCTTCACCCGCTCCTTTGCAGGAATCCCATGATTTCAGCAGTGAAGTAATGGAAGAAGAAGCCATTTTCAATAATGAGCTTAATGAAATTGACGGAAGCGAATCCGGAAATTATTTAACTGAAGTGACTGAAGAAGAGGCTATTTTCAATAATCAGTTAAATGAGATTGTAGAGGGTGAACTTCACGAAACTTTAGTTAATTTTGCAGAAGGAAATTCTCAGGATGAAATTCAGAATGATTTGAAAGAGAATGAAGATGTTTTCAATGCTCAGTTAAATGAACTGGATGAATATGAAACTTCTGAAAACAGCGGATCGGATCTGAATTTTGTGGATGAAGAAAGAATTCTGGCAAATTCTGAACCCGAAAATGATGAAGAAATCTCGGAAGAAATTTTTAATGACAGCAAAACGGAAGAAGAAGTTATTTTTAATCATCAACTGAATGAATTTGATGAATTTGAGAACGAAATTTCGGACAATCGTGGAGATATTCTGAATGATTTTGATGAAGAAGAGAAAATTCAGAATAATTATCAGTATAAAAATGAAGAAGAATCTGAAGATATTCCAAGCATTTTTGATGGAGAAGTTTTAGATGAAAATGAAGAAATTTTAGTGGAAGAAAATGATAATCAGTATTCTTCCCGCACAATGATGGAACAAGGTGAATTGGCGACCGATACTTCAAATGCTGAAAATATCGTTAATGAAATTAAAAACGAAGCTTCTGTAGAAGAAAAACAGGAAACTTCAGTTTTAGCAGAAATTAATGACAGAAGAAAAATTGTTGAGATTAATAAACCTGTTTCTGAAGAGAAAGAACATTTAAAATCTGATGAAAGCTTTGAAAATCTAGAAGCCTATCATCATGATAAAAAGATAAAACTGGCAAACATCAAAGGTCTGAAAGCGGTACAGTCGCTTTTTGATGATGATCATCTTGAAAGAGATATGCCGGAAAAAGCAATTCCTGTTGAGAAAAAAGAAGAGACAGGAAGTATTTTAAAGACCAATATTCCAACCGATTTTATGGAAGCGGAAAAGAAAAAACCTGAGTTTAAGCTTGATCTGAACGACAGGATTGCTTTCACAAAAACATTATTCGGAGGAAGCCAGACAGAGCTGAATGAAGTGGTAAATAACCTGAACAGTTTCAGAACACTGGAGGAGGCAAAAGAATACCTGAGTGATCTTTATTATGCCAAAAAATGGAGCAAAGTGGACGAATATGCACAGAGACTGTGGATATTGGTGGAAAATAAATTTTTATAAACTAAATTTTGAGCGGAATCTTATATTTTGTTCCTACACCGATCGGGAACCTCGAAGATATGACCTACAGAGCGGTAAATGTGCTGAAAGAGGTTGATTATATTTTATGCGAAGACACAAGAACTTCCGGAATTCTTTTAAAGCATTTCGAGATTTCCAAGCCTTTAAAATCCTATCATTTACACAACGAGCATCAGACAACGGAAAAAGTGATTACAGACCTTAAAAGCGGTCAGAATATTGCGATTATTACCGATGCAGGAACTCCCGGAATCTCAGATCCGGGGTATTTGTTGGCAAAAGCAGGTTCCGATCATCATATTGAAATGATCTGTTTACCGGGAGCAACGGCTTTTGTTCCGGCTTTAGTGGTTTCAGGATTACCGAATAACGAATTTCTTTTTGCCGGATTTCTTCCCCAGAAAAAAGGCAGACAAACGAAGCTGAAACAACTTGCAGAAGAGAAAAAAACGATCGTTTTATACGAAAGTCCCCATAAAATCAATACCACACTGGAGCAGATCAAAGAATTTTTCGGCGAAGAAACCAAAGTTAGCTTAAGCCGTGAGATTTCCAAAAAGTTTGAAGAAACCAAACGCGGAACAATTCTTGAACTCATTGAGTTTTCCAAAAGCAAAACGTTAAAAGGTGAGATTGTTCTCATCGTAAATAATTCCATTTAATTGAAAAATTTAATTTTCGTGCTGCTTTCGTCGGTCTGTTTCGGGCAGACGGACCAGTACAAACAGATACTTTTAACAAAAAAAATAGGCAAAGAAGTCCGTTTCTATTCCAAAGGATACGGAATGATTTCTGATGCCAAAACCGGAAAGTCCGGAATTGTAGATTCTCTGGGCAATATCACTTTTGAGTATCCTTCAAAAAGTGAAATTTCGCATTTATGGAAAAACAGGTTTGTTTTGAGGGTAAAAGCGGGAAATTCCAATGGAAAAACAGCGATTATCGATGCATCCGGAAAGGAAGTTATTCCGATGGATCTTTTCAAATTCAGAACCTGGGAAAATAAAGACAGGCTTATTTATTCAAAAAAAGGAAAAGACTGTGTATACGATTTTAACGGGAAAGAAATTATCCCGTTCTCAGAAAAGATAGTTTTTGGAAGCGAAAACAGATTTTTTGTTAAAAATAATGGAATGTGGCTGATTTATGATTTTGACGGAAAGAAAATTTCAGACCGACCGTTTACAGATGATCTTCGTTTCTACAAAGGCAGGGCTTATCTTTCGAAAGGTGAAAAATCCGGAGAAGTTATTGATAATAATGGTAAAACCTTAAGTACGATTTCGGGACATAACGTAGACAATATCAATGCGTTTCCTTATTTGGTAACTTTAGACGTTTCTAAAAATAAATACGGAATTATTGATGAAAAAGAAAACATCATTGCCGATGAAATGTATGAACAGGCTTTCGTGGGAAGAGAATACATTTACCTTACCAGAGAAGATAAAGTAAGTATTTTTTCTAAGAAGGAAGGGAAGGTGTATGATCTTGATTATCATTATGTAAACCCACTTTTCAATGGTTTGTTTAAAACCTCTCAGGATCAGAAAAATCCAAAAACTGCCGTTGTCCGTTTAAACGGAGAAGTGGTTTTTCCGAAGGAATATGACAGGGTAGAAGGTCTGAACATTGCCGGAGAAAAATATCTCTATCTGAGAAAAGATGACGAAGAAAAAATTCTGGATAAAAATTTAAAAAATATCCTGAATGACGATTACCAAATCGAAAAAATATTCCCCAATACACTGATTGTCAATAAAAACGAAACCTTTTACACATTTTCTCCTAAAACTGGAAATTATAAAGAGCTGAAAGGATTTAAAGAAGTAAAGCCTTTTGAACTTTATCCTACTTTAGTCGGGAAAAACATAGACAATTTTTACGGCATGATGGATGAAAGCGGTAATGAAATTGTACCTTTTGTCTACGATGACATCACAACATTTTTGGGAGTTAACGAATTTGTGGTGAAAAAAGATAATAAATTCGGCGTTACCAACGATAAAAATGAACCTTTAACGGAAATTGTCTACGATAAGTTTTTTCCGGATAAAAAAGGCATTAAACTTACCAAAGGAAAAGAAACAGAATTCATCTATTTTACAGAGCAAAAAGACAGAAGTTTTATTGATTAATTGCATAATTGGAAAATATTTGAGGTCTCTGCTGAGTGAATAGTTTATGCTGAGCTTGTCGAAGTAGCTTTGCGAACACAAGAACAGTTGGTATATAAAAGAATCTTAGCGACCCTTTGCGTTAAAAAGCAGTATGATTAATAACGAATATCAAAAAACAGTCATAAATTTTCGCTAAAAAAGTGATTTAAAATGCATTGAATAACATTTTGTAATATCTTTGCGCACTGTTTTATTTCTGTAAAATTAAATGCTGTATATTAGCCAACTTTCAAAAGGCTAATACGTTATAAAGAAAAATAATTGTCATATATGAAACTATTAGAAGGAAAAGTAGCGCTAATTACGGGAGCTACACGAGGAATCGGAAAAGGAATTGCCGAAATGTACGCCGAACAGGGTGCAAAAGTAGCATTTACTTATGCCGGATCTGTAGAAAAAGCGAAGGAATTGGAAGCAACTTTAAGTTCTGTAACTCAAATTAAAGGGTATCAGTCTGATGCATCAGATTTTGATGCGGCTCAGACTTTAGTGGATGAAGTAATCGCTGAGTTTGGGAAAATTGATATTTTGGTAAATAACGCAGGAATTACGAAGGATAATCTGCTTTTGAGAATGTCGAAAGATGACTGGGATAAAGTAATGAAAGTAAATCTGGATTCTGTATTCAATCTTACCAAAGCGGTAATTAAGCCCATGATGAAGGCAAAAGCAGGATCGATCATCAACATGACTTCTGTAGTAGGAATCAGCGGAAATGCAGGACAGGCAAACTATGCAGCTTCCAAAGCGGGAGTTATCGGTTTTACAAAATCTGTAGCGCTGGAATTGGGTTCCAGAAACATCCGTTGCAACGCAATTGCTCCGGGATTCATCCAGACTGAAATGACGGATGCTTTAGATGATAAAGCAAAAGAAAAATGGAACGAAGCCATCCCGATGAAAAAACTGGGACAAACAAGAGATATTGCAAATGCATGCGTATTTCTGGGTAGCGAAATGTCTTCTTACGTTACAGGACAGACGTTAAATGTTGACGGAGGTCTGTTGACATAAAATATATGAAAACGGTACAGAATATTACCTTATTCTTATCGGTTTTACTACTAATCGGTCTGGTTTACATTTCCTTTTTTAATGTGTATCAGACCGATGATTATATCTATTCCTACGGAACAAAGAAGTTGGGATTTCTATGGAATGTCTGCGATTTTTATATGCATTGGGGAGGAAGATATTTTGGCTATACCATTAATATGCTGAATCCTGTTTCAAAAGATCCGTTCAATATAATCCCGAAAATTTATCCTGTATTTTTACTGACATCATTTCTTACAGTCATTATTTTAAATTTCAGACTGTATTTTAATTATTCCTTTGCTGAAGCCCTTAAAAAGAGCCTGTTATTTTTCTTTATCTACACGGTTGGATTAATCAGCTTACCGGAACATTATTTTTGGATCACAGGATCTAATGTCTATTTCCTGCCGGTTATTTTATCGGGTCTTTTGCTCTTTTTTTACGGAAAATTTCAGCAGTCAGACAAAAAATGGTGGTTCTTTTTAAGCACTGTTGTCATTTTCATTCTGATGGGTGCAAATGAAATCATTGCGCTGCTTTTGTTAGGAGCATTGAGCTTTATAGGCTTTGAAAAACCATCAAAGGAAAATAAAATTCTTTTAGCCATCGGAATTATCGGATTTCTTATTAGCTTTTTAGCTCCCGGAAATTTCAACAGAATGGTAAAATCTGATGATGCTTTTTATTGGATGTGGACGAAAAGAGCCGCTTTTTTCACTTTTAATTTTGGGTATATTTTTATAAAAACAGTATTTCTTATTCCTTTATTTACTGCTTTGTTTTTTGAAGAACTTACTGCCTTAAAAAGTAAAGTGAAATTTACCAAAGCTTGCATAATTTGTATGATTTCATTGTTACCTTTAATGTTTTTGGGCTATCTGATCAATATTGTAGGAAGACAGAACGATAACATTGTCATCTTCTTTTTAAGCACGTTTTCTTTCATTTTACTATACAAAAAAGAGAATATAAAAAGATTTTGGTGGATCAGTTTTTTAGTCATCTTTCTGCCGGAAACAGATTTTTTCAGTCAGAGTTATTCAGGGTTTAATATAGATTATAACATGAATAATTTCGTTCAGGAAATCGCTGTAACAGATCTGAAAGCGTATGATGAAGAAATAAAAAGCAGAATTTCTTTAATTCAAAATTCAAAAGAAGACTCTTTAAAGATTGATAAAATAAGAGAAGTGCCGAAAATACTGTATTTTGATGAATTGTCTTCCGCAAAAGAAGAGAAAAAATACGTTAATGATCAGTTGGAAAAATATTTCAACAAGAAAAGCATTGTTGTAAAATAAGTGCTATTTTTCTTGAAAAACTTTGTCATAAATAAGCTTCACCTGCAAATCTCCGAATCCGAAAATTCCCAGCTCATCACGGAACTTTTCAAAAACTTCACTAAAATCTGTTATGCCTTTCTGTATTAAATTTTGAATAAAAACTTCAGGATTAATGTTTTGATAAGCGGTAATTAATTCAGGTAAAAAGCGAAAGCAATCAGATTGAATTTCAGAAAGTTGTTTTAATTTATTTTGATGATTACTTTGATAAGCTTCCCATAAATTCAGTCCCAATTCAATATCTTTTTGTTTAAATAAAACTCTTGAGGTTAATGCTTCTTCCAAATCAAAACGGGCAGAATCCGAAAATCCTTTCCATTGGTTTTCTTTCGATGCTTTTGGAAAAATCCTGTAGATGTTGATATTTTTATCCTTCGGAATCAGCGTTAAGCAAAACCACATATTAACCTGACAAAAAAGATCATCTTCAAACCAAAGATATACTTCAGAATCTTCCGGAATCTGCATCATCTTATTACATTCTGAAACCACTTTACGGTAATAATTTTCTTTTGTATCACCATAATTTTCAGCAATAAATTCTGATCTTGCCTTCCAGAAAACATCCAGATTTTCAGCCTGTAAAGAACCTGCAACTAAAGCTTCTCTACAGATAATCATCTCGCCGGAAATGATTGTTTCCTTCAATTGCTCAGCGAGACAATCACCATTTGTAATATTAAATATTTTGTTCAATTGTTACTCTTTAAATACCTGATTTTCCTGCTCCTGCACTCTGATGAAAGTCGTTCTTTTCGACAGTTCTTTCAGTTTGGAAGCGCCCACATAAGTACAGGTAGAACGAACGCCGCCTAAAATATCTTTTACCGTTTCCAGAACCGGACCTTTATAAGCCACTTTTACAGTTTTTCCCTCCGAAGCCCGGTATTCTGCAACGCCGCCTGAATGTTTATCCATGGCTGTTTTCGAGCTCATTCCGTAAAAAAGTCTGTATTTTTTGCCGTTTTCTTCCACAATTTCGCCGCCGCTTTCATCGTGTCCTGCAAACATTCCGCCCAGCATCACAAAATCTGCACCGCCGCCAAAAGCTTTCGCCACATCTCCCGGAACTTTACAGCCGCCATCTGCGATAATATGACCTCCTAAACCATGTGCCGCATCGGAACATTCTATAATTGCCGAAAGTTGAGGATATCCCACTCCGGTTTTCACTCTCGTCGTACAAACCGAACCGGGACCAATCCCGACTTTAATGATGTCTGCGCCGACTAACAGAAGTTCTTCCACCATTTCTCCGGTTACAACATTTCCGGCAATGATGATCTTATCCGGGAAATTTGCCCTTGCCTTCTTCACAAATTCCACAAAATGCTCAGAATAACCATTGGCTACATCAATGCAGAGAAACTCGATTTTTGGATGTCTTTCGAGGATTGTTTTTATCTTTTCTTCATCGGCTTTTCCGGTTCCTGTGCTTAATGCGATATACTGATAAATGTTTTCAGGCTGAGAATTTAAAAAATCTGACCATTCTTTCACGGAATAATGCTTATGAACCGCTGTGATGATTTTTTCTTTTGCCAGTTCCACCGCCATTTCAAAAGTTCCCACCGTATCCATATTGGCAGCAATCACAGGAACGCCTTTCCATTTTTTTCGGGTATGTTTAAAAGTAAATTCTCTCTCAAGATCAACTTCAGAACGGGATTTCAGGGTAGAACGTTTCGGACGGAACATTACATCCTTAAAACCCAGTTTAATATCATATTCTATTCTCATAATTCGGATAATTATTTTAATTAAAATTATGAAAAAGATTGATTCTAATCTTTATTTAAAAGGATTTTATAAATTATTTATGATTGTCCGTTATTTGTCATAATTGGAAAAAATCTTTGAGTTCTTTGCTGAGTGAATAGTTTATGCTGAGCTTGTCGAAGCACTTTTGCGAACTTAAAAACAGTTAGTATATAAAGAATCTTTGCGAGTCCTTTGCGTTAGAAAAAAAAGTATGATTAATAGGGGATAATCAAAAATTATTTAATACAATTTAAATCTTGATTCAGAAGCTTACAAAATCATAAATACGATCACAAAAATCGACATATGAAGCTGAAGCGTTAAGAAAATTACAATTTATTCCGTTAAAAAATTCCCACTGTTTGAAGCGCGAGGCAAATTTTTAATCAAAAGACCCCAATTGAATTCGCGCAAGTTTTGGGAATTTTAGGAATGAATTTTAATTTTTAGCATTCAGATTCAAAGTCTTGAACTTTTCGTTCTTTTGTTTCAAGACAAAAGAACCACACATAAAATTTTAAAGAAAATATTTAGATCAATTTTAAAATCAGGATAATAATTGAACAAGTTTTAATTAAAAACAATACTTTTGAAACCATGGATTTTCCTGTGACCTTTCACCTATTTGGTAAAACTATTCTCGCTCATCCGCTGTTTGAAGCGGCAGGAATTTTTATCGGAATGCGGTTTTATTTTTATCTAAAACGAAAATCGAAAGAGAAAATGTCTTTCAATACTTCGGCTGCTGTATTAATTGGTGCAACAGCGGGAGCATTAATCGGATCAAAATTAATTGGAAATCTCGAAAACCCCATCAGACTTTTAGAGCATTTTGATTTGAAAACCATCTGGACAAATAATACAATTGTTGGCGGATTGGCTTTTGGCATAATTGGTGTTGAATGGGCAAAAAAAATTGTCGGGCATAAAGAAAGTACCGGAGATTTGATAGTCTATCCACTGATCTTAGCAATGATTATTGGCAGAATCGGCTGCTTTCTTACCGGAATTCATGAAGAAACATACGGAATTCCTACTGATTTTATTTTCGGAATGCATCTGGGAGACCAATTTCTCAGACATCCTGTGGCATTATATGAAATAGCGTTTCTCATTCTTTTATGGATCGTTTTAAAAATCATCCAGAATACAAAAAAATATCCTTCAGGTTTCGTCTTTCAGTTGTTTATGGTCAGTTATTTTAGCTTCAGGCTGTTGCTGGACTTCATCAAGCCGAGAGTAGAAATTTTAGGAAATTTAGGAACCATACAGGTTGTTTGTATAGCTGTAATTTTCTATTATTTCTTAAAATTTAGAAAAACAAAATTTGTAACTTCACATTAAATATCAAATCATGAAATTACTCACATTTCTTGAAGTCGGAGATCTTGGTGGTCTTGTTGTAATGATTATCGGGATTATTGCCTTTGTATTATTGATGATATCGCTTGTTGTTGCCGTAATTACAAAAGTTATTTACGAATGGAATAATGAAAGAAAATTTTCAACGGGTCAGTTTTGGATGACTGTTCTGATTTCCATGCTTGTTGGCGGACTGATCAGCGGCGTTGTTTGTGGCGGAATGTAAAAGAAATTAAGATGGATTTATTGATTAGCATATTAGTAATACTTTTGATATTTGGAGGAACTATTTTTGGAATTTCATTTATAGTTGGAAAAATTACGGAAGCTATTTTTCAGTGGAAGAATAAAGAATTTTCGAAGAAACAATTTTGGCAAACCGTCACGATTTCCATGCTTATTTGTTTGATTATTAGCGGAATGATTTGCGGAGGAGCTTTATAAATTAAGAATTATTATGCCAGTAAGAAATTATACGTATTACGATTATACCATAAGTCTTTGTCCGGAATGTCTGAAAAGAGTGGGAGCAAAGATCATTATTGAAGATGAAGTGGTTTTCATGACGAAAAGATGTCCGGATCACGGATTTTTCAAAACTAAAATTGCTTCTGATGTTCAGTATTATAAAAATATCAGAAACTACAATAAAGCATCAGAAATTCCGGTGCATTTTGGAACCGATGTAGAATATGGCTGTCCTTATGATTGTGGTTTATGTATTGATCATGAGCAACATAGCTGCCTTTCTATTGTGGAAGTAACGGATCGGTGTAATCTTACCTGTCCTACCTGCTATGCGATGTCTTCGCCACATTACGGAAGTCACAGAAGTCTGGAGGAGATTGAAGCGATGTTTGATATTATTGTTAAAAATGAAGGCGAGCCGGATGTTGTTCAGATCAGTGGAGGAGAGCCGACAATCCATCCAGAATTTTTCAAGATCATGGATATTGCGAAGTCGAAACCCATCAAACATTTAATGTTAAATACCAACGGTGTAAGAATTGCGAATGATCCCGGTTTTGCCGAAAAATTAGCAACCTATGCTCCTGAATTTGAAATTTACCTTCAGTTTGATTCCTTTAAACCGGAAGTTCTGAAAGATTTCAGAGGAAAAGATTTAACAGACGTACGAATGAAAGCTTTAGAGAAATTGAATTCTTTAAATCTTTCGACTACCCTCGTTATTGTTCTTCAGAAAGATAAAAATATTGACGAAATCGGAAAAATCATTGATTTTGCCCTGAAACAGAAATGTGTCCGCGGAATTACCTTTCAGCCTGTAGAAATTGCAGGAAGAAACCGTGAAGATTCAGCTTATGAAAAAATTACTTTAACAGAAGTAAGACAGGAAATTCTCAATCAGTTTCCTTTGCTGAATTCGGATGATATCATTCCGGTTCCGTGTAATCCCGATGCTTTGGCGATGGGATATATTCTGAAACTGGAAGGCGAAACGATTCCTTTAACACGATACATCAATCCTGCTGATTTACTGAACAATGAAACCCGGAATACCATTGTTTACGAACAGGATACCGGATTGCAGATGCAGCTTCTGGATATTTTCAGCACCGGAATTTCTGTAGATAAAGTAAAACCTAAAGTTAATCAGTTATTGTGCTGTCTTCCTGACGTTTCCGCTCCCAATCTGGATTATGATAACCTGTTCAGAATTATCATCATGAACTTTATGGATGCGCATGATTTTGATGTCCGCGCTGTGAAAAAATCCTGTGTTCACATTGTAAATAAAGACCTGAAAATGATTCCTTTCGAAACCATGAATTTATTTTACCGTGATGATAAAAGCAAATATCTGGAGGAATTGAGGAAAGAGGATAGAGTTTTATTTTAAGACATTAAAGAATGAGATCAAGGATTAATATCGAATCATTCATGATCGTATATTTTTTTACGTTTTTATCTACAATAGTCTTTACTTTCATTATTATTGATGATTTTAGAAGTTTTAAGATATTATATATTCTGAGAGATATTTTTTTTGTTTCAGCATTGATTTTATTTTGGAATTTTTTCTTTAAAATTCATGCAAAAATTATAATAACTGATGGTATGATTATCTTTAAAAAATTTTTTAAAACTGAAACAATTAAGATAGATGATTTAGATTTTTGTTTTGAAAAAATAGAAAGAGCCAAATATCAGTCGTACAATGTTTTATATCTTGTTAAAGATAATAGAGTGGTAGAAAGAATTTCAAGTTTTGATTATTCCAATTATATTGATCTTAAAAAAAAACTTAATCTAACAGAATATCAATACATAAGATTTTCCGTCTTTGATATGATTAGAATTTTATTCGGTGTAAGAGTTTCTATTGCAAAAAAATAAGGCGTAAAAAAATTTACGCCTCAATATTTATATTTAATCAAACTTCATTACCTCATTCAGCGTATTCATATACTCGTAAGCGGTAAGATCGAATTTCACCGGAACAATAGAGATATAGCCATTCGCCAAAGCGGTTTCATCGGCATCTTCAGATTCGTCCATATTGTTGAAATATCCGGTAAGCCAGTAATATTTTTTTCCGTGAGGATTCACCCTTTCATCAAAGCTTTCTTCCCATTTTGCATTTGCCTGTTTGCATACTTTTACGCCTTTTATTTCCTCTTTTGGAAGTTTCGGAATGTTCACGTTTAAAACAATTCCTTTCGGCATTGGGTTTTCCAGAGTTTTTCTTACAATATTCTGAATATATTCTTTCGCCTGTGTAAAATCTGCTTCCCAACTGAAATCCAGCAAAGAAAATCCGATGGCAGGAAGACTTTCTACACCCGCTTCAACAGCAGCAGACATCGTTCCCGAATAAATAACATTGATGGAAGAATTTGCTCCGTGATTAATTCCTGAAACCACAATATCCGGTCTTCGCGGAAGAATTTTGTCAAGAGCCATCTTTACACAGTCAACAGGAGTTCCGCTGCACGAAAAATCCTTTTGCGGACCGTCGAGATGTACTTCTTCGTAACTTAAAGTAGAATTTATGGTAATCGCATGACCTTTACCGCTTTGCGGAGAGTTGGGTGCTACAACAACTACTTCTCCGATTTCGTTCATAAAACTGATAAGATTTCTGATTCCCGGTGCTGTAATTCCGTCATCATTTGTAACCAGAATAAGTGGTCTTTCCATATAAATTTTTTAATTGTAACAAATATAGCATAAAGAGTTTCTTCGGAAAAACTTTGCGTTTAATTATTGTATGAAATGTTTATGCCTTTTTATTCATTTTTGCGAAAACTAAATTTAAAAACTAACAATTCTCTTTTTTAAAAAACAATTTTAACAGAGAAAATGTATTGGAAAACGGATTTTAATAAAATTCCTTAAAAGTAACAGATATTTAGAAATAAGGTATTAAATTTGATAGTTTGTAACGGAGAATAAAAAATAACTACTTATTACAATACTTTTTTAAAATTAATAAAAATACATTACAGATTTATGTGGAAAAATTTTAAGCTAAATAAATTTTTACTCCTAATTCCATTAACAAGTCTAATGTTTTGTTTCAACTCGCCAAAGAATGATGACGAAAAGATGCAGACGATAATGGTGAGCGTTAAAAATACACTTTCTTATTTGCATTACAGCCCAAAACCTATTAATGATGCCTATTCTAAGGATGTTTATAAGCATTATTTTGAAATGGTAGATCCGGGAAAAAGATATTTCATTCAGTCCGATATGGATGAGTTCGGCAAACACGAAACGAAACTGGATGATTACATCAACCAGGGAGATCTTACTTTCTACAAACTTACCATCGACAGATTATACCAGAGAGTAGACGAAATCGATAAAATTACGCAGGATATCTTCAGCAAGCCGATTAATCTGGAAGAAGATGAAACGCTTATTTTAGAACCGAAAATGAAAAAAGTTCCGGCAAACAAGCAGGAGCAGTATAATGAGTGGAAAAAATTCATCAAATACAATATTCTTCAGGAAATTGAATCGATGAACAGCAAAGAAGAAGCTCAGAAAGAGAAAAAAGATTCTGTACAGAAATATAATCTGAAAGATACCATAAAATATCAGCCTCTTGCGCCGGATCAGAAGCTTAAAAAAGCAACCGATGAGGTGAAAGATCTTGTAAAAGAAACCTTTACGAGATTCAAAAAGAGAAAGAAAATGGATTGGTTTACCGTGTATATGAATGCCTATACAGAAGTTTTCGATCCGCACACCAACTACTATTCTCCAAAGGATAAAGAAGATTTCGACACCAATTTCACCGGAAAAGTAATCGGAATCGGGGCCATTATTCAGGAGAAAAAAGGAAATCTTTATCTGGGTGCTTTAACGATCGGCGCTCCGGCGTGGAAATCCAAACAGCTTTCCGAAGGAGATAAAATTTTAAAAGTAAAATCTAAACCGAAAGAAGATGCCGTAAATGTTGTGGGAATGCTTTCTGATGAAGCCGTAAGACTTATCAGAGGTGAAAAAGGAACTCCGGTTACTTTAACGGTTCAGAAAAAAGACGGAACAATAAAAGAAGTTACCATGATTCGTGAAGAAGTGGCAATTGAAGATACTTTCGCAAGAAGTATTATTGTCAACTCTCCGAATGGTAAAAAATACGGATTCATCAATTTACCAAGTTTCAACGCAGATTTTGAAAATCCGAACGGAAGAAATGCTTCTGATGATATTAAAAACGAAATCATCAAGCTTAAAGCTCAGGGAATAGAAGGAATTGTTCTGGATCTTAGAAACAACGGAGGAGGTTCTTTAACGGAAGTGGGAGACATCATGGGACTTTTCATGCAGGCAGGACCTTATGTTCAGGTAAAAGACGGAAACGGGAAAATTCAGACCTTAAAAAATAAAAATGAAACTCCGATCTGGACAGGCCCACTGGTGATTATGCAGAACGAACTTTCCGCTTCAGCTTCAGAAATTTTAGCAGGTGTGATGCAGGATTACGGAAGAGCGATGATTATCGGTTCGCCTCAATCATTCGGAAAAGGAACCGTGCAGACTTTTGTGGATCTGAACAGATTCTTAAACACAGAAGACGATTTCGGATCTTTAAAACTTACCATCCAGAAATTCTACAAAATTACAGGAGAATCTACCCAGAGAAAAGGAATTGTTTCAGATATTCAGATGAAAGATCTTTTCACATATGCTGAAGTAGGAGAAAGATATGATGATTATGCTCTGGCTTGGGATAAAATTCCTTCTACAAGCTTCCAGAAGCTTAATTATTTCAACATTCAGGCGTTGGAAAAAGCAAGCAACGACAGAATGGCTAAAAATGCAAAATATCAGTTGCTGTTAGAATCTGCTCAGTGGAGAGAACAGTTGGATAAAGAAGAGACCATTACTTTGAATATCAATAAATTCAATGAACTGATGAAGCAGAGAAAAGCACAGATCGAGAAGTTCAAGTCTCTTACGAAATTTGAAAACGGTCTTCAGTTTACTTTATATCAGAATGAAATTGAAAGAGAGAAAAAAGATGAAGCCTTCAAGAAAAAATCTGAAATCTGGATCAAAAATCTTAAAAAAGACCTTTACCTTCAGGAAGCAATGAACATCATTACAGACATGAGTGTAAAATCTTAATATTCAGATCGAAATATAAAAATACCGCTAACAAAAAGTAGCGGTATTTTTTATCGATAGAAGTGGAAAACTACTTAATCTCCACACAACCCACTCTTCCTCCTGCATTTCCGGTTGGCTGCGTATGAAAATCGTAGGCTGCGGCGTGAATAATCATTCCTTTTCCGATGATGTTTTTAGACTCATCAGAACATCCGAGACACCATTTGTTGGTTTTAAAAGTCAGCGTTGCCACACCATCCTGATTTGCCGTAAGATTTCCGATATCTCCCATGTGGAAATGTTCAGTGCCCCATTTTCCGTGATCGTTTTTCGATGGATTCCAGTGTCCTCCCGTTGAAGTTCCGTCCGCTGCGGAGCAGTCTCCTTTTTCATGGATGTGTACCGCGTGAATTCCCGGAGTAAGATTCGTAACATCCAGTTTCATAACAACTTCATCTCCTTTTTGGGTAAACTTTGCCGTTCCGCCCGTTTGTGTGTTGCTTTTGGAAAGGATCTGATACGTATTTGTTGTTCCGCATGAAACCGCAAAAAACGCACATCCTGCCAATAATGCTAATGTTGTACCTTTCATTTTTAAATGATTTAAAGTGATTGTTGGATAAAGTTAGACAACATTTTTCAAAGCGCATTACGATTCCTGTCTTTTTTCATCAATAGCAATAAAAGACAAACCAATTTCATCCGATGTCGATACCTTTGCAGGAAATGCTTTTAAATTGGAAGAATACAGAAAAAGAATGGTGAAAGCTATTCAGTACATTGATAACAATCTCGATACCGAACTTTCTTTAGAAAAAGTTGCGGAAGTTGCAGCGTATTCTCCCTTTCATTTTCACAGGATTTTCAGAGTGATGACCAATGAACCCCTTCAAAGCTATATCATCCGCAAAAGAATTGAAAAAAGCGCCTTTTATTTAGCCGTAAAAAAGAACATAAGTGTAAAAAATATTTATCTTGAATTAGGTTTCTCCAACCATTCAGCGTTTAACAAATCATTTAAAAAGCATTACGGAAAATCTCCCTCAGAATTCAGAAAATCGGCTCCCGAAAAATTTCATAAAATTCAATTAAAACAAAGCAAGAACGGACAAATGGATGCAGTTTTTCAACAATACATTTGCAATATAGAAAACCTTGCGTTTAAGAAGACTTGTCCCGAACTCAGTTTAAATAGTAGTAAAATTCCCCTCCTTTGGAGGGGTGGCGAAAATTCAAAGAATTTTTGACGGGGTGGTCAATATATTTTACAAAGTAAATTTTCAGCACCAGAAAATCAAAAACGACGACTCAGATTCTAAAAACGACCACTCAGCAAAAAAAATTTATCAGTCATATAATTTCGTCATACTTTTGAATCGAAATAAAACAGCTATGAAAACAAAATTATTATTTCTTACCACTTTTTTATCATTTGCACTAAGTTTTGCTCAAACCAGAATTTCGGGAAAAGTAACATACAAAAATAAAGGAGTAGGAGAGGTAAATATAACATTGAAAGATACTTACGACGGCGCAACAACAGATGCCAACGGAAATTTCTCTTTCGAAACTTCAGAAAAAGGAAATAAGATACTGACCTTCACACATCCAAAATATATTGACGTTGAAAAACAGATTGTTATTGAAAATCAGGAAGTTTCTGTGAATGCAGAACTGAAAGAGCAAATTAATGAAATTGATGCGGTAGTCGTTTCGGCAGGTTCCATTGAAGCAAGCGACAAAAAAAGAGCAACAGCTTTACTTACGCCGATTGATATTTACACAACAGCCGGAGCGGACGGACAGATCACATCTGCATTAACGTATCTTCCTGGAGTTCAGAAAGTGGGAGAAACAGAAGGTCTTTTCATCCGTGGCGGAACAGGAACGGAATCCAAAATTTTTATGGATGGAAGCTTAATCAACAATTATTTCTCCAATTCAGTTCCGGGAATTGCAGGAAGAGACCGTTTTAATACCTCTCTTTTCAAAGGCAATGTATTCTCAAGTGGCGGATATTCTGCATTGTACGGTCAGGCTCTTTCGGGGGCACTGATGCTGGAAAGTGTAGATCTTCCGGATCAGAGTTCTTACGATTTCGGTGTTTCTCCGATCTTTCTGAATGCAGGATTCCAGAGATTGGGCGATAATAAAAACTATTCTTACGGAGCCAGTCTTGGCTATTCCAACTTAAAACTAATGCAGGAAATTTTCAATTTTAATACCAATTTTTCCGAAGCTCCACAAAGTATAAACAGCGATCTGAATTTCAGATTTAAAACAAAATCAGGCGGATTTTTCAAATATTACGGTAAATACGATTCCAACAGAATGGCAGTGCAGACTCCAAGTCTGGAACCGGAAGATTATGACCTGTCTCTCGTGAAACTGAAAGGAAAAAATACCTATCATAATTTGTCTTTCAAGCAGAAATTCGGAAAATATTTACTGAATGCAGGAGCATCTTATTCCTATAATCAATCAGACCTTGATTTTTCAACCCAAAAAGGCGAAACCCAAACCGGAAGCACAAAACTTCTGAATGACGGAAATTACATCAATTTCAAAACAGTTTTAGAAAGAAAAATAAATAAAATCAGCGCGTTACGAGGAGGTTTTGAACTGAATAGTACCAGCGAAAAATTAAATTTTAACGATTTTGTAACGAAAAACTACAAAGACCTGATCTCTTCAGCGTTTGCAGAAACAGATCTAGGATTCAGCAATCAGTTGTCAGCAAAAATAGGAGTGAGAGCAGAGCATTCTTCCTACCTTGGGAAAAGCAATATTGCACCTAGACTGGCTTTAGCTTATCGTCTTGCGAAAGACTGGACTACCTCTTTCGCTTACGGAATTTTTTATCAGAATCCGGAAAGCAGATATATCAACGGTCCTGCAAATTTAGACTTCCAGAAATCACAGCATTATATCTTTCAGGTGCAGAGAACAACGGAAGGAAGAAGCCTGAGATTTGAAGCTTTTTATAAAAAATATGACGATCTTCTGAAGGTAAAAAACCTACAGTATATCGACGGACAGAACCAGTTTGTGCAGACAGCGGATAACAACAGCGGTTTTGGTTATGCAAAAGGACTGGAATTATTCTGGAGAGATAAAAAAACATTCGACAATATCGATTACTGGATCAGCTATTCATTTTTAGATTCAAAAAGAGATTTTATGAATTATCCGATGAGTTTAAAACCGAATTTCGCTTCCGAACACACCCTTTCTGCAGTAGCCAAAAGATTTGTTCCGGAATGGAAAACAGGCTTCAATATTTCCTACACATACGCAAAAGGCCGTCCGTATTACGACATCGCAACACAGGACGTGAATGGTGAACAGAAATATTTCGTTAGACACGAAGGCAGTCTGAAAGATTACAACGCGTTAAATTTCAGTGTAAATTATCTTCCCAATTTAGGAAAGAAAGACTCAAAAACATTTACCGTTCTCGTATTGAGTGTATCCAATATTTTAGGATCGAAAAATGTATACGGTTACAATTTCTCAATGGACGGATCAAGGAGTTCAGCGGTTGTTCCGCCTGTAAATACCTTTGTTTTTGTAGGCGCATTCATCAGCTTCGGAGTCGACAAAACGCAGGATGCCATCAATAATAATCTGTAAAAGTAATTTCAATTCAATTAAAAATATATCTTTAGTCAAAACAAAAATTAACTTAAAAATTTAGAAAACATGAAAAAATACCTGTTAACCTTTGCTTTAAGTCTGATGAGTTTAACCGCTTTTGCCCAGACAGATTATGAAAAAATAATGTCTGATAAAATTGCCAAAATTGAAAACTGTAAATCTCTTGACGAATTCCAGACTCTGGCGAATGACTTCGACAGAATCGGGAAAAAAGAAACCAAAGAATGGCTTCCTGCATATTATGCCGCGTTTTCATACATTCAAAAGGGAAGAATGTTAATGAGAGAAGGTAAAATGTCTGAGCTTTCAACACAGGCAAATATTGCAGAAAAATATCTGGATCAGGCGGAAAACATTGCCGGAAAAGACAATGCAGAAATTCACCTGCTGAGAAAAATGTCGTATTCCCTTAAAATGATGGAAAATCCTACCGAAAGATACATGACAGACGGAATGAAAGCCATAGAAGAATTGAAAAAAGCAGAAAACCTTGATCCCGAAAACCCAAGAATTGCCCTGATAAAAGCGGAAGACACTTACTTCACTCCGGAGCAGTTTGGAGGAAGCAAAACAAAAGGGATGGAACAGTTTAAAGATGCTTTAACGAAGTTTAAAACCTACGTTCCAAAATCTAAAATCGCTCCCAACTGGGGAAAAGCAGAAGCTGAATATTTTGTAAGCGGAGCTGCGAAATAACTTAAAGTTATGGTAATTATTCACTAATTTAAACTAATACTTTAAAAATAAAGGACTATTAAATTAGTCCTTTATTTAAATAAGTTATATAAGAAAAATACAGTGACAACGGCTGTTGTAAAAATTGTAAACAATGAATAATTAGTTGTTTTATTTATTGTTTTGCCGAGTTTATCAACATTACTAAAATCTTCTAAAATATTTGCTTCCATTCTACTTTTTTCCATCATTTTATATTCAATAAATATTATAATACCTAAATTAATAATTGGAACTAAAATTAGTTCCATTGGAACATCATCTTCAATTTTAGCTATTGCAAAAAAACCTGCAATCATAATGTTATTGAAATTAAACAATTTATCATGTATTCTATCAAAATACTTTAGAACATCTCTAGTACCATCATATGATGTCTTTTCTAAAGAAGCCATTGATTTATCTATATCTTTAAATATTTCATCAAGGTTTTGTCTCTGTTTTTCAAAATCTTCCATAAGTATTTTTTTTTGGTTTAATGTTTAAAAACTTTTTCATATTCAAATCGAATTCTATTAATTTAAGCACATATTTGATAACAACATCAAAATTAAAATAAAACCTTCTTCGCGTAAGGTTTTATTTTGCGTTTCAGTCATAAAAAATGACGGTTCGGCGAAAAATTATTTTTAATACTTTTATTAAAGCCTAATTTTGAACCAAGAAAATTCACAATGAAATACAAAAGCATCATCATATTACTCTGGATATCGCTGGCAACAGCATTTTTCTTCTTTTTCGTTTTTAATGATGAAAAAACACTGGAAAATTTTGCCATCACTCTTTTGGTATCTACAATGTACTCATTCGTTTTGGGAATTGGAAACGGCATCATCAACGATTTTCTCAACAGGAAATTCCCTTGGTCTGAAACCACCAGAACAAGAGCGATCATAAGCATTGTTTCCATTCTTGTCGCAAACACAGTTTTGGTATATTTCTGTAATTATATGAATTTCGTAGTCATCCAGAAGGCAGCAACCGCCGAAGAATTCTTTTCCGGCAAGTACAATGTTTCCAACTGGTTCATGATTAATATTGCCCTGCTTATTTCAGCTTTTCTTCATGCCAAAGGTTTCATGGAAGAGCTCAGAAAAACATCCAAAAAAGAAGTTGTTGAGCAGAAGCTAATTGCCAAATCTGCCAATGCACAGTTTGAAAGTCTTAAAAACCAGTTAGATCCACATTTTTTATTCAATTCTCTGAATGTTTTAAGTTCATTAATTGATGAAAATCCGAAACAGGCGCAGAAGTTTACTGCCTCAATGTCAAAGATTTACAGATATGTTTTAGAACAGAAAGACAAAGAACTGGTAACGGTGGAAGATGAGCTGGAATTTGCCAAAACCTATTGCGAATTGCTGAAAACCAGATTCGAGGACAGCGTAGATTTTGTTTTCGAAGTTAAAAAAGAAGATTACAAAAGATTTGTTGTTCCGCTGTCTTTACAGTTGCTTCTGGAGAACTGCATCAAGCATAATTTTGCCACTTCTTCGAAGCCTCTCATCATTAAAATATTCTCTGAAAATGATACGTTATGTATTGAAAATAATTTACAGGTAAGAGAGCAGATCAAAGAAAGTTCAGGGATCGGTCTTGCAAATATTGTACAGCGCTATTCTTTACTCACCAAAAGAAATGTTTTTATAGAAAAATCTGAAGATTATTTTAAAGTAAAACTTCCGGTACTTTCTTCTAAACCGGATGTTGTAAATGAAATAGCCGAAACTAAAAATGAATCTTACGAACGTGCACACAGACGCGTAAAAGAAATAAAAAGCTTCTACGGAAACCTCATTTCTTACTGCATCATCATTCCTTTTTTAATCATTTTAAATCTCATCACCAGTCCGGATCGTCTGTGGTTTTACTGGCCGATGTTAGGTTGGGGAATCGGGCTTGTTGCTCACGGAATGAGTGTTTTCGCTATTGGTAAAAGCTGGGAAGAAAGAAAGATCAGGGAAATTTTAGAAAAACAAAACAGAACATTAAAATAAGCATCATGGAACCGATAAGAAAAGATGATTTCAGATACAAAGAAGCGGAAAGACAGGTAAAAAGAATCAAAAGATTTTACTTTTCCGTCTTCATTTATATTGCGGTTAATATTTTCATTTTATATCTGAATTACACAGAATTAAAACCCAATGAATCGATTTTTCAATTGAAATTTTTCGCGCTTCCATTCTTCTGGGGAATAGGAGTTGCCATTTCAGCAATGAGAACATTTATTCCGGGGTTTATGCTTGGAAATAAATGGGAAGAAAGAAAAATTAAAGAACTGATGGAAAAGGAAAAAAACGGCAGATAAATTGTTCAACACCTCCAAATACCGTTTGATATGAAAACTTTACAGATTCTTTTTGCCATTTCTATGGTCGCGTGGTTTTTAAGCGAATTTCTTTACAAAAACATCCTGAAATCCGGAGAAAAAGACAATAAAAAGGATAAATCGACTTTAAACTTATTGTGGATTGCCATTCCGCTTTCGATTATAAGTGCCGTTGCAGTTTCGTATGTTACAAGATTTCCCATTTCTGATGAGGTATGGATTTATTATTCAGGAGCTGTTCTGATATGGATCGGAATTATTTTAAGATTCATCATCATTCGTTCTCTGGGAAAATATTTTACGGTTGACGTTACGATTAAAGAAGATCATAAAATAAAAAAAGAAGGATTTTACAGATATCTGAGACATCCGTCTTACGCTTTTTCATTGCTTACCTCATTAGGTTTGGGGTTGTATCTGAACAACTGGCTTTCTTTAATTCTGGCTTTTTTAATTCCGTTCATTGCATTCGGCTACAGAATTAATGTCGAAGAAAAGGCTTTAATTGAGAAGTTCGGAGAAGAATATCTTGAATACCGGAGAAAAACGAAAAAGCTGATTCCTTTTGTTTATTAAGTTACTTATTTGATGATTTTTAATCAACAAAATCAGGAAAGTTGTTTAACGTAAAACAGTAGAAAACTCTATAGAGTTTCATCTGTGTAGACAGCATATTCGCAAGGCGTTCTGCGTTCCGTAGGAACGCTATCTTTAGAAAATTTATCGTATTTAAGATACCAATCCTATGGATTGATTGACGGATTTATTCTTATTTCTACACAGATTCTGCTCCTAAAGAGCAAACACTTAACTCCATAATTAAAAATCCTTGCACTGTCATTTCAACAAAGGAGAGATCCAGTCAGTTTAATAATCATTTGATATAGAAATTGATTACAAATTTCATTTAAAAGCGAATCATACTTTCGTAGCTTTCCTAATCAAACAACTAAAAATATAAAATCAAAAAAATCCCGATTCTCCGTTGAGTCGGGATTTTTACAATTCAGGATGCATATTCTACGGTTCGGTCAGTTAAAATTGATTTGAGGCTGTTTTCCGACCTACATTTGTCTCAACAAAAACAAACAATTAATCTTTAAAAATAAAAAATATGGAAACTTACACCAACAAAGAAGAATTAGCGTACGAAAAAGCATCAAGAAGAGTAAAAGAACTGAAAGGGTTTTACGGAAACCTTACATCGTATTGCCTTGTGATTTCATTTTTAGCCGTGCTGAATCTTTTAACATCGCCACAGTATCTTTGGTTTTTCTGGCCAATGTTAGGATGGGGATTAGGTCTTGCAGCGCACGCAGCGGGTACTTTCGGAATCGGAAGAGACTGGGAAGAAAGAAAGATCAAACAACTGATGGACGAGGAAAGAAAAAACACAAAATCTTTATAACCAACATTCAATTTTAACTTTAAAAATAGATTATCATGAATTACAATCAGGCACAGGAAAGAGTAAACGATCTTAAAAAATTCTACAAAAGCCTTTTATGGTTTGGGATCGTGGCAGTAATTATTTTCGGAGACGATATTTTAGAAAAAGGAATATTTAATTTTTCATTGTGGAACGGATCAATCATTCTTACCATCTGGGGAATTATTTTAACCGTAAAAGCCGTAAAACTATTCCTTCTGGATTCCGAATGGGAAAGAGAAGTGATGGAAAAAGAAATGAAAAAATCAAAAGAACCGCTGAAGTTTTAAAACTGACAATTTTTGATTACTTTTATTTCGAAATTATAAAAAACTAAAACAGGAACTCAATGATCAAGACTGTCATTATCGAAGACGAAAAACCCGCTTCAAGGAAACTGGAAAGAATGCTTAACGAATTTCCTGAAATAGAGATCGTTGCAAAAATAGAATCCGTAGAAGAAGGAGTGGAGTGGTTTTCAGAAAATGAACATCCGCAGCTCATCTTTTCAGATATTGTTCTGGGAGACGGTCTGTCTTTCGATATCTTCGAGAAAGTTCCGACAAAAGGATTTATCATTTACACGACAGCTTTTGATCAGTATACCTTAAAAGCGTTCAAGCTGAACAGCATCGATTATCTTCTGAAGCCTATTTTAGATGAAGATCTTGCCGGAGCGATCGAAAAATTCAAATCATTTATTCCTTCAGATAATTCCGTCAATTCACACGAAATTAAGCAGTTAATAAAAAAGGAGAAAAGCACGCTTTCCAGAATTCTGGTGAAGATAGGCTACAACCTGAAAATCGTACAGACGCATGAAGTAAGCTGTTTTTTCAGCGAAAATAAAATTGTTTATTTACAGACTCAGGAAAGAACGTATCCTTCGGATTTCACACTGGACGAACTGGAAGAAGTGCTGGATGAAAAGAAATTCTTCCGCGTAAACCGGCAGTTTATCATCAATTCAGATTACATTAAAAATATCCACACTTCACCCAATTACAAAGTTGAACTGGAATTTCAGCCACAGGAAGAAATTACCGTAAGCCGCGACCGCGTAAAAGATTTTAAAGACTGGTTGGTAAGTTAAAACCCAAAACAAAAAACTTTAAACCTAAAAACTCAAATCTATCAACCATCAACTGTTGATTAATTATCTGTAATCGATACGGTTAGATTCCGTGTCTTCAAGCTGTTTGATAATCGATTTCGGAATTTCATCGCTATCGATCGGAAAACTGATGGAGTCTGAAATAAAGGTTTTCCGGTCTGCTTTCTGGAAAATTTCGAAAAGGGCAATCGGTTCCTGATTAAAACTGATACACGTACTTATAAAATGCAACTCATGGAGCTTATACTCTGGATTTTTCAGCTTTTCCTTGATGTCTTTTATTCTTGAGATAAAATGACGCTGCCGGATGAACGTATTGCTGTTCATGATGATAAAGACATAATCGGAATAGGCTGTTATTTTTCCAAAATATTTATGACGGTCGCCGCCGCTTCTTTCGACGAAATATTCTCCGGACGTTTCAGATTTGTAGATTTCCGTCGCAGAACGCCAGATCCTGTCTTCTTTTGCCTGTAAAGGATTTTCCGGAAGATTTCTGTTGTAGGAATACCAACAGCCGACAAGACGGTCCAGCAAAGCGGTGTTTGGCTTTACATTATTCATATCAATCTTCAGATCGTTAAAATTGAATGATTCTGTGTTGGAATTGATAAAATCGATATAACTGGAATATCCTAAAACTTTAACAATCATACTGATTTTGGCAAGATTTGGCTTGCTCAGCACTGCATTTTCATTCTGGTGATGTTTCTTTAATTTGTTGATAATCAAATGTTCATAAAGGTAATTTGAACCTAAAAGATCCGGGCTTCTTTTACTGTTGTTCTCTGAGGTTTCCTGAATAATCAGATCATTAAGTTCTGCAACGATGTAAGACCATTCGGTTTTGGATACATCTTCCCAGTGGTGTTTTTTCAGGAAATGCAACGCCAGAAAATTCATCAGTTTTTCTATGTGTAGTATATCTTCTTTTTTCATCTTTCAATTTATAAGACTAATATAAGATAATTTTAAAACTAAATGAGACTGTTGCAAGACTTTTATATCTCAACATCCAACGATATTTGAGTAGAAATTAAAAGTTAAAACAATGGAAACAAAAATGGTATTACAAAATGATCCTCTCTGGAACAGGCTTCAGGAATTCTCATTAGATGAATCTGCTGCCAATTTTCCTTTCTCAAAGAAACTGGCAAAAGAAGAAAACTGGACAGAAACATTTACCCGAAAAGCGATTGATGAATACAAAAAATTCGTCTACCTCTGCTGTAAACTTCCAAATGGTGCTTCACCAAGCGAAATTATAGACAAAGTATGGCATATGCATCTCATTTACACACAAAACTACTGGGAAGAATTCTGTCCGGAAGTTTTGCAGCAGAAACTGCATCATCAACCATCACAAGGCGGAGAAAACGAAAATGAAAAACATAAAAGCTGGTTTGCGGAAACTTTAGAAAATTATGAGAAAATATTTGAGCAGGAACCGCCGAAAGATATCTGGAAATCGACTCAAATTCCTTCAAAAAAGAGAAAAATATCGCCTTTTGTTAAAATTTTTATTCTTTTAAGCATTTCTTTGGTGATTTATTCCTGTATGGAAAACAATAACGGAGGTTGGGGAATATTCCTGACTCTTATTTTCGTCTTCGTGCTGATCGTAATGATTATAAAAGCATTCAGTACAAATAACGAATCCAATAAAGGTAATAGAGATAACGGAAGTGATGGCGGCTTTTTCTACACCTGTGGAAGCGACAGTTCACACAGCGACGGAGGTTCCGGTTGCGGCAGTTCCTGCGGAAGCAGTTGTGGAAGCGGATGCGGTGGTTGCGGAGGTGGAGGAGATTAACCGAAATACAATACACATGAAAAAAATCCTTATCCACACAATTCCGGTGCTCATAAGTCTGATCTGGCTTATTGCAATCAACCATACTTTAGATCCGATTTCTTTGAAAGGACACTATTTTCTCAAATTCTATTTCATTCTCGTCCTTGGATTTTATGCCTCTGTTTTTGCGCTGAAATTTTTTGGAGAAACCATTTCGAGAACAACTTTTTACTTCCTGATTTCTATATTTCTATTAGGAGTTATAAAATTAGCCAAAGGAATCTTTTTAGGAAAACCAGTTGGTTATTTAATGATGATTTTAATATTGGAAATTATTGTATTTGTGTTTCTTAATTTATTCTATGTAAACCATAAAATGAAATAGAAATTGATGTTTTTTCAAACAAAAAACCCGAAACTAAAACGCTTCGGGATTATTATTTAGATAAGATTTATTTTAGGAAATAACTCCGCTTCCGATCAGCTCTTCGCCGATGTACCACGATGCAAACTGCCCTTCTGCAATGGCAGACTGCGATTCTTCAAATTCCACATAGAATCCTTCTTCAAACTGATATAAAGTTGCTTTCTGCAATGGCTGTCTGTATCTGAATCTTGCCATTACTTCCATCGATTCTCCGTTTTTCAGTCTCAGATCTTCACGAACCCAGTGCAGTTCAGAATTATCAATTTTTAAGACTCTTTTAAGAAGTCCCGGAAACTGATGTCCTTCTCCCACGAAAAGAATATTGTTTTCCATGTCTCTGGAGATGATAAAACAGCTTTCTTTATGTCCGCCGATTCCAAGTCCTTTACTTTGTCCGATCGTGAAAAACTGAGCTCCCTGATGTTTTCCGATAACTTTACCGTCTGTCTTTTTGTAATTGATTTTTCGGCTGAGGTATTCCAATTCTTCCTGTTTTAACGAAAATTCAGGCATTTCTTCAGCAAAAAGGGGAGAATCTTTGAAAATTTCTACGATTTCGCCTTCTTTTGGAACCAATTGCTGCTGTAAGAATTGCGGTAAACTTACTTTTCCGATAAAACACAATCCCTGAGAATCTTTTTTATCTGCCGTTACCAAGCCGATTTCTTTGGCAATTTCTCTAACCTGAGGTTTTGTAAGCTCTCCAATCGGAAATAATGCTTTAGAAAGCTGATCCTGACTTAGCTGACATAAGAAGTAGGACTGGTCTTTATTGTTGTCTTTTCCGGCAAGAAGATGGAAAATTTCTTTTCCGTTTTCATCGATCGTTGAATCTACTCTTGCATAATGTCCGGTGGCGACTTTATCTGCGCCAAGAGACATTGCCGTCTTCATAAAAACATCGAATTTTACTTCTCTGTTGCAGAGAACATCAGGATTCGGAGTTCTTCCTTTCTGATATTCGTCGAACATATAATCTACGATTCTTTCCTTGTAAAGATCGCTCATATCGATCACCTGAAACGGAATTCCAAGCTTTTGAGCCACCATTAAGGCATCATTGCTGTCCTCGATCCACGGACATTCATCTTCCAGCGTTACCGAAGCATCGTTCCAGTTTCTCATAAACAAAGCCACCACTTCATGACCTTGCTGCTGCAGCAGATACGCTGTAACACTGGAATCCACACCTCCGGATAATCCTACTACTACTTTCATGTTATTTCAATTTTACGAAACTCTTAACGGGAGTTCTTAGTTTGACGCTGCAAAAATACAATTAAAAAGATTCGTAAAAAAGTGATAATTTTAGACATCGATAAAAACAATTTAAATATGAAAAAACTGATTATTTCTTTATGTGTTTCATTTTCCGGCTTGCTGTTTTCTCAGGTTGCTGTAAATGCTTCTCCTGAAAATAATAATCGCTGGACTTTCGGAGGCGGAATCGGATTTGGTTTCGGAAGCAACAATTACTTTACTCTTTCAGCGGCTCCAAGAGTGGGTTACCGACTTACGGACGATCTTGAAGGCGGAGTTTTGGGAAGTGTTTCCTGGCAGAAATCAAATGCTTACAGTTCTACGATGTTCGGAGTTGGTCCTTTTCTGAATTATTATATTGCAAGAACGTTTTTCGTAAGTGCCAATTATCAGCATTATTTCATCAATTATAAAGACAAATTTTATGATTTTAAAGCTAATGCAGACGAAGATGCATTGTATCTTGGCGGCGGTTATATGCAGAGAATCGGGAATAATTCTTATTTACAGTTAGGCTTGATGTATAATGTTTTATGGAAAGAAAATTCGAGTATTTTCTCAAGTGGATTAGTTCCGAATATAGGATTTGTGGTGGGGCTTTAGTTTGTATTCTGAAAGGTGAGGTTTAAGATCACTACATTCAGATCAGCGACATCTACAAAATCTGCGCGAATAATTTAAATGCAAACGGACAAATTTTTTAACAAATAAGCACTACAGAATTAGAATAAAAACGAACAAATAAAAGAGTCCGTCTCACAACTAGTGAAAACGGACTTTTTTTATGTTTTTTCTCGACCTCCTGATAGAGAATGGTTTTCGTACAGTGGAATCTAAACCCACATCATAGAGTTGTGAGACTAACTCTTCTATTATATTAAATTATTTACTTACGATTAAGAAGACTTCTCTGCGGCAGATTTCTTTGGCTTTGAAGTTTTCCCTGCCAAACCGTCTTTCGCTTCATTCAGATCAAGAACTACGGTTTCTCCTTCTGTTAATTGTTTGTTTACGAGCATTTCTGCCAATAAATCTTCAATGTATTTCTGGATCGCTCTTTTTAATGGTCTTGCTCCGAAATCCTTATCCCATCCTTTTTCAGAAATAAAGTCTTTTGCTTCTTCTGTCAGTTCTACTTTATATCCTAATTTTTCAAGTCTTGAATACAATTTGTTCAGTTCAAGATCAATGATTTTCTTTATGTCTTCTTTTTCAAGAGAATTAAAAATAACGATATCATCAATTCTGTTCAGGAATTCTGGTGAGAATGCTTTTTTAAGCGCATTTTCAATCGTACTTCTTGCTCTGGAATCTGTTGTTGATTTTTTCGCAGAAGTTCCGAATCCAACACCATCTCCGAAATCTTTAAGATCTCTTGTACCGATGTTTGAAGTAAGAATGATAATCGTATTTCTGAAATCGATTTTTCTTCCTAAACTGTCTGTAACATGACCTTCATCTAAGATTTGCAGCAAAATATTGAATACATCAGGATGTGCTTTTTCAATCTCATCCAAAAGAACCACAGCATAAGGTTTTCTTCTTACCGCTTCTGTTAATTGTCCGCCTTCCTCATATCCAACGTATCCCGGAGGCGCACCTACCAATCTTGAAACGGCAAATTTCTCCATGTATTCACTCATATCGATTCTGATCAAAGATTCATCAGATTCGAAAAGTTCTCTTGCCATTACTTTAGCCAGCTCAGTTTTACCAACTCCGGTTGTTCCTAAGAAGATAAAGGTTCCGATTGGGCGGTTTGGATCTTTAAGACCGGCTCTGTTTCTCTGGATTGCTTTCACAACTTTTTTCACCGCATCTTCCTGACCGATTACTTTTCCGTTCAGGTTTCCATCCATTCCGGCAAGTTTATCAAGCTCGTTTTTACCAACTTTCGTTACAGGAACACCACTCATCATAGAAACTACTTCCGCTACATTTTCTTCTGTTACGGTTTCTTTTTTTTCTTTTACATCTTTGTCCCATTTATCCTGAGCAGAATTCAGTTCCATCTGAAGCCTTTCTTCTTCATCTTTCAGTTTTCTCGCTTCCAGATAATCCTGCGCTTTTACTGCCTTTTGTTTCAATTCCTTAATTTCTTCGATTTTCTTTTCAAAATCGATGATTTCGGTAGGAACTTTCATGTTTTTAATATACACTCGTGATCCTGCTTCGTCCATTGCATCAATAGCTTTGTCCGGTAGGAAACGGTCTGTAATATATCTTGAAGTTAAATTCACACACGCTGCAATTGCTTCAGGTGTATAAATTACATTATGGTGCTCTTCGTATTTATCTTTGATCTGATTTAAAATCTGAACGGTTTCGTCAATAGAAGTAGGTTCCACCATTACTTTTTGGAATCTTCTTTCTAATGCGCCGTCCTTTTCAATGTATTGACGGTATTCATCCAGAGTAGTAGCTCCGATGCATTGAATTTCACCTCTTGCCAAAGCCGGTTTGAACATATTGGATGCGTCTAAGCTTCCTGTTGAACTACCCGCACCAACAATGGTGTGAAGCTCATCAATGAATAAGATCACGTCTCTGTTTTTCTCCAGCTCCGTCATTATCGCTTTCATTCTTTCCTCAAACTGACCACGGTATTTTGTTCCGGCAACTAAACTTGCAAGATCTAAAGTGATCACTCGTTTTCCATAAAGGACTCTGGAAACTTTTTTCTGCTGAATTCTTAAAGCCAGACCTTCCGCGATGGCAGATTTACCAACTCCCGGTTCCCCGATTAGCAAAGGATTGTTTTTCTTTCTTCTTGAAAGGATCTGAGAAACTCTCTCAATTTCTTTTTCACGACCGATAACAGGATCTAATTTCCCGTCTCTTGCCAGAGAAGTTAAGTCTCTACCGAAGTTATCCAGTGTTGGTGTTTTACTTTTAGCAGAGCCTAAATTTCCTGTAGGCTTTCTCATTTGCTCAAAATCCTCTCTTTCGTCATCGTCGTCGTAAGCACTCATTTGTGGAGCCTGTCCGGAGTTTTTAAGCATGGTCTGATATTCTTTTGAAACTCCTTCGTAGTCGATGTCGTAAGCTCCTAATATGTTTGAAGTAGGGTCCTCATATTTATAAAGAATGCCTAAAAGCAGATGAACAGTATTAATCTCATTGCTTTTGTATTGTCTGCATTCAAGTTCAGCACGTTTGATGGCATGATCTGCCATCTTCGTGAAAGAAATATTGGTAACCTCCTCAGAAATAGGATTAAGACTTGCTGTATTTAAAGTTTCAATTTTTCTTCTGATTTGTGTTAGATCCGCATTAAGGTTTTGAAGGATTTCTTTTGCAGAGTTTTCTGTTTTTATAATACCTAAAAGTAGATGTTCTGTATTAAGAAATTCACTTTTGAGCCTTTTCGCTTCGCTCTTGCTTTGTTTGAACACCTGGCTCAAACCTTGTGAAAACTTATAATCCATAATATATCTCATTAGAATAAAAGCAACATTGCCATTTATTCATTATCTAAATTACAAATATTTTACCAAAAAGCAATAAATGACTTTATGGCAGAAAAAATTTTATTATCTTATTGAAAATGATTAAGTTTGTTGTCCTTAAAAATTTCTCATGAATCCTGAAATAGCCACTTACATAGGATATTCCGCGTCACTTTTCATCGTACTGAGCTTTATATTGAAAGACATCAGGAAAATAAGGATCGTTAATATGATCGGCTGTATCTGTTTTGTTATCTATGGAATTTTCAGCGGTATGCTTTGGCCGGTAATTATTCCTAACGGATTAATCTGTTTTATACAAATTTATCATCTTCTGATGACGAAAGAAAAATAATGCAGCGAAGAAAAATCATTACTTCTGCGTTCAGTAATTTGTATACAGATCAGCGTATTGAAAAGGTTTGCAGGACTTTACATGAAAACGGCTATGAGATTGAACTGATAGGGAATGACTGGAACGGGGCCGGAGAAATGTCCAGACCTTATTCTTTTTCAAGGATTAAATTAATTTCAAAGAGCTTGAAAACGGCTTATTTCGAATTCAACTGGAAATTGTACAGGGAATTAAAGAAAAAAGCGGATAAAAACACGATTCTTCATGCAAATGATCTGGATTGTTTGTTGCCTAATTATTTAATCGCTAAAAAATTAGATATTCCATTGATTTTTGACAGTCATGAAATTTTTTCCGAAATGCCTGCAATTCAGGGCAAAATGTCACAAAAATTATGGAGATATCTCGAAAGAAAGTTAATTCCTGATCTGAATTTGATGATTACAGCAAGTTCCGGATACGCACATTGGTTTAAATCACATTACGGAATTCAGCCTGTTGTTGTTCAGAATGCTCCTAAAAAATTCAGTTTTGAAGGCAAAATTCCTCAAAATAATCCCAAAATAATTCTTTATCAAGGTGTGATTAATCCTTTTCGTGGGATTGATAATGCAATTTTGGCAATGAAACATTTAGATGATGTTATCTTTAAAATTGCAGGAGACGGACCGATGAAAAAAGAATACGAAGAATTGGTTATCAGGGAAAATCTTCAGCATAAGGTTCAGTTTTTAGGAAAATTATTACCGGAAGATCTGCGAAATATTACTTTAACTGCAGACTGCGGAATGAGCATTGAAGAGAATGGGGGAGAAAGCTATTATTATTCTTTGCCCAATAAAGTTTTAGACTGTATTCAGGCAAGAGTTCCTCTGATTCTGTCAAATCTTCCTGAAATGCAGAATATTAAAAGACAATTTGACATTGGTGAAATTATAAAAGATCATCAGCCGGAACATATTGCGCTTGCCATTCAATCGGTTTTAGATAAAGGAAGACAAAATTATCTTCCCGAACTTGAAAAAGCTGCTCATCTTCTATGCTGGGAAAACGAAGAAATAAAACTGTTGCAGGTTTTTGAAAAGGCTTCTTCTTAAATTTAAATCGAAATATCTGATATTGATGACTGCAATCTTAGCCCCGATTGCCGCGACATCCTTTTTTTGCATGGGATAAGAACGGGTAAAAAAGATACAGCAGAAAGCGGGAATAGCTTCAAATAAATTCAACATCTTTTTAATTTGGCTATCTTTGCAGAAAGAAATCGGTTTACAATGACTATTAAAGAAAAACAGCAGGAAATCATCGACGAATTTGCTTTTCTTGAAGACTGGGAGCAGAAATACGAATATATTATTGATCTTGGAAAAGAGCTGAAAGGGCTTTCTGATGACAAGAAAACAGAAGAAAACCTGATTAAAGGCTGTCAGAGTAAAGTTTGGATTGATGCCGAATTTAAGGATGGAAAGCTGTTTTTTGAGGCAGATTCGGACGGAATTTTGCCGAAAGGTATTGTTTCGCTTCTGGTAAGCATTTACAGCGGTCATTCTACACAGGAAATTCTGGACTCTGATTTTGAGTTTATTTCTGAAATTGGTTTGCAGGAGTTTCTTTCTCCTTCCAGAGCCAATGGTTTGATGGCAATGACAAAGCAGATTAAGTTTTACGCAGTCGCATATCAACTGAAGTCTTAATCTGTGACCCGAATTTTAGCATACCGTTTTTCTGCTTTTGGGGATGTCGCGATGACAGCTCCCGTTTTCCGTGAGTTTCTGGAACAAAATCCCGATGTAGAAATTGTGATGGTTTCCCGAAAAAATTTTGAAGCTTTATTTGCTGATATTCCGAACGTTATATTCAAAGGAGTTAATCTTGATGATTATAAGGGCATCTTCGGATTGAGGCGTCTTGCTAATGAATTGATTAAAGAGTTTCATCCGGATTTTATCGCGAATCTTCATGATGTAATCCGCACGAAGATTCTGGACAAAATTTACAGAAGAAAAGGGCTTAAAGTATTCAAAATCAATAAGGGAAAAGAAGAAAAAGAAGATCTCACGAATGTTTGGAATTTAAATAAAAACCAATTAAAAAAAACGGTAGAACGTTATGCAGATGTTTTTCGAGAAATGGGCTTTAACGTTGAGCTTTCTCATGCATTGAGGCCGATTTCCGGAGAAAAATCAGGAATAGGGTTTGCGCCTTTTGCACAGCATCGCGGAAAAATGCTTCCTCTTGAAAAATCTTTTGAGCTGGCGAAAATTTTAGCACAAAAACATACGATTTATTTTTTCGGAGGCGGAAAATCTGAAGCTGAAACGCTGGAGCAGTGGGAGAGGGAAATCCCGAATACCTTCAGTTTAGCAGGAAAATTGAGCCTTCAGGAAGAATTAAATAAAATTTCCACATTAGAATTAATGATCTCTATGGATTCTGCCAATATGCATCTGGCAAGTCTCATGGGAACGAGATGTGTTTCCGTATGGGGACAAACTCATCCTTTTGCAGGTTTTTTAGGATTTGGACAAAAGGAGGAAGATGTGGTTCAGGTGAAAGACCTTACCTGCAGACCTTGTTCTGTTTTTGGTGATAAAGAATGCTATCGTGGAGACTGGGCTTGTCTGGAAGAGTTGCATGTGCAGAAAATAGTGGAAAAGATTTTATAAATAGAGCCTCCCGATTCCGGAGGTTTTTTGGGATCAGTCTCAAAACTTGGGGAGGAATGTTAAGTAGTTTTATCTTTGTATAATGCTAAACGATCAAGAATTACTAAAGTTTTTGCTTCCACCATACTTAGTGGATTATTTTGATATTGTGAAATTTGAAGAAAAAGAAGG
>NZ_MVAG01000067.1 GCF_002177115.1 Chryseobacterium mucoviscidosis
GATCATAAAGATGGCACCGCCGACCATGAGCACCCACAAAGTCAAATCTTTTCTAATTGTGAGGCCTGAGAGATTCTTCGTTTCGATATGGTCAAACTTCATTTTGTATTTATTGTCGTCAGAACCTTCGATTGTTTCCTGAATCGCCACGAAACTTTTTTCTCCTTTAGGCTTATCCGGTGCGGTGATCTGGAATACAAATGCCGGATTGTTCGGATTCCTCGTTTTCGTGCTCGGTTCCCCGTCTTT
>NZ_MVAG01000198.1 GCF_002177115.1 Chryseobacterium mucoviscidosis
CCAGCTGTTACAGCTTAAAAATGCCACGTCCGGCCAGGTATTTTGCAGCAATTTACGACCATGTTCGCCAATGCAGGACTGGCTGGAGTCGTCAATACGTCCGCCGATAATCGTCACTTCAATTTGCTTGAATTCAGCCAAAAAAAGCGCGATATGCAGGTCGCTTGTGATCACGCGAAGCGGTAAATGTGTAATCTGCCGCGCAAGTTCAATCATTGTCGTACCGGCATCAAGGACGACGGAATCCCC
>NZ_MVAG01000092.1 GCF_002177115.1 Chryseobacterium mucoviscidosis
GTGGTAACATCAATCAGCTTCTCCGGCTGGGCAATGTTTTTCTTCATGAGATCTACAAGATTCGTTCCGCCTGCAATATACTGACTGACTGCTGATTTCATGGCAGAAGCTTCAGCAGCATATTTTACTTTTTCAAAATTAAATGGTCTCATTGGGCTGCAACTTTTTGGATGGACTTAACAATACCGTTATACGCTCCGCAACGGCAAAGATTACCGCTCATATATTCTTTAATTTCTTCTACAGAAC
>NZ_MVAG01000138.1 GCF_002177115.1 Chryseobacterium mucoviscidosis
GTAGCCGCTCTACTGCACTGGGCTTATGCGGTGCGACGTCGATGGATTTCACCCTGCCCGTTCTTCAACGTACAGGCGGGCTGGATATGGTCCCGGCGGCGATTGTTCACGGTTTTATTCTTAGTCTGTTAGTGCCGATTCTCATCGCCTTTTTCTCTGCATAATACCTCTCTGGCGGTAGATCTCTGCCGCCAAAATTGCGCTAAATCAATCTCCCTTAAAGTTGCATTAAAAATCTCTTTTATCCC
>NZ_MVAG01000222.1 GCF_002177115.1 Chryseobacterium mucoviscidosis
TGCCAGCTGTTTCTTCGAAGCCTCTACCCGTACCCGCCTCTCTTTCGAAACATCTATGCACCGCCTGGGTGCCAGCGTGGTGGGCTTCTCCGACAGCGCCAATACATCACTGGGTAAAAAGGGCGAAACGCTGGCCGATACCATTTCGGTTATCAGCACTTACGTCGATGCGATAGTGATGCGTCATCCGCAGGAAGGTGCGGCGCGCCTGGCCACCGAGTTTTCCGGCAATGTACCGGTACTGAAT
>NZ_MVAG01000224.1 GCF_002177115.1 Chryseobacterium mucoviscidosis
CTGCTGAAATATGGCCCGGCACTCGCCAGCCACGCCCCGCAAGGCAAACTCCTGCTGGTGACCCCGCGTCCTGGCACCATCTCTCCCTGGTCTTCGAAAGCGACCGATATCGCCCATAATTGCGGTCTACAACAGGTAAACCGCCTTGAGCGCGGCATGGCTTACTATATAGAAGCCGGTACGCTGACCAATGAACAATGGCAGCAGGTGACCGCTGAACTGCACGACCGCATGATGGAAACGGTCT
>NZ_MVAG01000124.1 GCF_002177115.1 Chryseobacterium mucoviscidosis
CCCTCCGATCCCTATCGCCTGTTTTCCTTCATCAATAAGATAATAACTTATTAAATCAATTCACAACTAATCCTCTGTATTACTATATGTATCGTTTGTTGTCCTTCATCACGAAGATAATAATTTTTGAAAGCAATTCACAACAGAAATAAAAAACTGACAAAACTAAGGCAAGTTGTCCTTAAACACGAATCTAATAATTTTTTAAAGCAATTCACACCCGCAATAACATAAAAAAAAAACAGTG
>NZ_MVAG01000173.1 GCF_002177115.1 Chryseobacterium mucoviscidosis
ATAACCGGGTAAAAGGTCTGTTCACATAATTCGGATATTCTGAACAATTATCTACTGTGTTTGCGTTGATCTGCACAGATGCTCACACTGAATAAGTTTTGCTGGACGGAGTTAAATATTTTGTTCACAAAGGAGAACGGTTTTTTCCGCAAGGTTCCCCCGCAAGTCCGGCAATCAGCAATAGTATTGCCTATATTTTAGATAAAAGATTACAGGGTGTCGCTAAATAATTCGGATTTGCGTAGAT
>NZ_MVAG01000197.1 GCF_002177115.1 Chryseobacterium mucoviscidosis
GACTGATAAGCCAAACGGTCTGTATGATATGCAAGATGTGCTAGGTCTTAAATGATAAAGCTCATCACTGCTTTATTTGCTTTGCTTGCTTGTGTTGCCCACGCCGACATTTATGTCATACACACCTACGGCAACCCCGACATCGTTCGTATTGCCCAAGATGAACTAAATCGTGGCGGGGGTGGCACAGCCACTTTGTACCAAGACCAACTTATTATCCATGCAAACCCAGCCGACTACGCTCGTG
>NZ_MVAG01000088.1 GCF_002177115.1 Chryseobacterium mucoviscidosis
ACTTTATCTAATGATTGACATTTATAACATTTCATAATACTAATTTATGAAATATATTTTAATTTAACAATACCAAATATTTATAATCTGCCTGAATTTTTCTAACTAACTATTAAAAATAAGTTTCATTTTCGCTTAAAAATGCCACTCCTGTTTTTATGGTTGTATAAATATCGCCTTCACAATCTCTGTAGGAACAGGTGTAAATTTCCTCAATCCATTTATTGTTGATGAAAATCAAGTTCAGATATTCGTTTTTTCTTAAATTATTTTTGATGGATAAATAATCTCCCTCTTTCGGTTCATATTCAAAACTGAAAACATTTTCTGCATTAATCTGCTCAATAATTTCTTCCTTAATATTCTGAACATATCCCGTTTCTGAGCTTGCCGGAAAATAATCGGCGAAATCCTCCGATGCTTCATTCTTACCCGTTACCGTTTCTAAGATCCAGTAATATTTTGAATTCTTCTTAGAATGTTTGCCAAGTATTTTTTCTTCTAACAGTATTTTCATAAATCGTATTTTGCGGTTGCTGAAGTTCTCAGATCGGTAAATTCTCCACGCTCAAATTTTAACTGAGCAACCATCGCAATCATCGCCGCGTTATCCGTAGTATATTCAAATTTCGGAATGTAAATATTCCAGCCCAGTTTTTCATGATTGTTCTGCATCGCCGTTCTCAATGCCGAATTTGCCGAAACTCCTCCTGCAATCGCTACTTCATTAATATTTAAATCTTTGGCTGCCTTTTCCAGTTTGTTCATCAGAATTTCAATAATCGTTTTCTGTACCGAAGCGCAAAGATCATTCATATTATTTTTAATGAAATCAGGATCTTTTTTTACTTCTTTCTGAATAAAATACAGCACCGAAGTCTTAATTCCGCTGAACGAATAATCGTAATTTTCCAGTTTAGGCTTATTGAAGGTAAAAGCATCCGGATTTCCTTCTTTAGCCAGTCTGTCGATAATAGGACCTGCCGGATAATCAAGGTCGAATATCTTCCCGATTTTATCAAATGCTTCTCCTGCGGCATCATCAGTCGTTTTCCCGATAATTTCCATGTCGAAATAATCTTTAACCAGAACAATCATTGTGTGTCCGCCGCTCACGGTAAGACATAAAAAAGGGAACTTTGGCGGCACAGGATTTGCATCCTCGATGAAATGGGCTAAAATGTGCGCCTGGAGATGGTTTACCTCAATAAGCGGAACATCCAAACTCATTGCCAAAGACTTAGCAAATGACGTTCCTACAAGAAGAGAACCTAAAAGTCCCGGTCCGCGTGTAAATCCTATCGCAGAAATTGCATTTTGTTGTATATTTGCTTTTGTTAAGGATTTTTCAACAACGGGGATAATATTTTGCTGATGCGCACGCGAAGCCAGCTCAGGAACCACACCGCCATATTCTTTATGGATCGCCTGATTCGCTGCAATATTCGAAAGAATAGAATTTCCCTTGATGATAGCTGCTGATGTATCGTCGCAGGACGATTCAATACCTAAAATTATAGAGTCGCTCATAATAATGGCAAAGTTAGAGAATAATAACGAGAATGAGAACAAAAAATCAGTAGCTGGTAACTTAGGTAATCAGGTACAGAAAGCTGTTGAAAATGCGGAAGGTGTTGTAAAAGAAACAGTTAAAGAAGCATCCGAACTTGCTTCAGATGCCATTAATCATCCCATTGAAACGGCTGGAGAATTTGGAAAACAGGCGGTAAAAGACGTTACGAGTTATTCCTGGTGGGCAAAACTTTTACTGATTCTCTTCTGGCTGGGTTTGGCTTTGGTGGCAGCCATTTTTGTAATTATTAATCTTCCTTCTACAAAGCAGTGGGCAGCAGATCAGGCGTTACAAATTGTTAATCGCGACTTTAAAGCACAGATGTCAACCGAAAGTGTTGAGGTTAATTTTTTCGGAAATGTAAAAATCAAAGGTTTAAAAATCAAAGATTACAAAGGATACGATTTTATTCAGTCCAAAGAATTTATTGCGAATTCCAACTGGCTTTCTTTAGCCTCCAATATTACCAAAAATAATTCTTTAAGCTTCAATTCCCTTACTTTAAAAAATGCGGATGTAAAAGTGATTACGTACAAAGGCGACAGCATTTCAAACTTTATCCGTTTTACACAATTATTCGACAGCGGTAAAAAAAGAGATCCCAATAAACCTCCGTTTCAGCTCGATTCGAGATTGCAGATTCTGGATTCTAAAGTTTCCATCGTCAATCTGAATTCTCCGGGTGAAAAAGGAAAATGGTTAACCGCAACCAACTTTAACCTGATTGCCCCGAATGTAAAAGTAAACGGAAGAAATATTTCAGGATCAATCAATAATATGTCTTTCACCACAACAAGATGGGGGAAATCTCATTTTGTGGATACTTTTTCTACCGAGCTTTCCATGACGCCGGAATATCTTTTCCTGAAAGATCTTACTTTAAATACAGATCACTCGCTTTTACAGGGAGATATTAAATTTAACCTTCATGATGACGGTTCGTGGGCAGATTTTGCAGACAAAGTAAAATGGGACATGAACCTAAAACTGGGAAGCCAGTTAAGCGGTTACGATATCAGTTATTTTGTAACGAACTGGGATAATTTTAAACCTTTCAATGTTTCAGGAAAAATGACAGGTCCGCTGAATGATTTTAAGCTGGATAATTTTCTCATTCGAAATCCTGATGTGAATATTGCCACCAAAAAAATGAAGGTGAATAAATTGCTGAAAGGTAATTTTTTAATTGAAACCAATGATCTTTCTGCAGACTTTACGTATAAAGACCTGAAAGCCATGATGCCTTCATTCATCGCTAAAAAAATGAAGAACTTTGCGGATGATTTCGGAAAATTAAAATACAACGGAACCGCAAGTGTAAATCCTAACCGTGTCTATGTTTCAAACGGAAATCTGATGACGGGAATCGGGCAGGCAAAAATCACGAATTTTTCTTTAACGGAATACAGCTCTCCGATGCCAAAATATGTCGGAATAGCCGAAGTGAAAGATCTTAATACTTCCGTGATTACAAAAAACAAATCAGTAGGATTAATTTCTGGGAAGTTCAATATCAACGGACAGAGTTTCGATGTGAATACGATGAAACTGACAACGAAATCACAGATTTCGAGCATTGAAATTATGAATAAGGAGATCAATAATCTGTATCTCGACGGATTATTGGATCATAAAAAATACAATGGACTCATCACCGTGAATGATGAACAGGCAAAAGCAACCATAAAAGGATTAATTGATTTCAGCACTTCAAGAATTTCGATGAATGTGAATGCGGATGTTAATTATCTGAACATGAATTATTTTACCAACAAACCCGGAAACCAGATTGTAAGCGGGAAGGTAAATGGTAAAATGGCAATGTCGTCCATCAACGATTTAACACTGGATGTGGAAGCCAGCGGAATTAATTTTGCAACGGCAACTCAGAAATATTCCATTCCGAATGCAAAGCTGAAGACTTTTGTAGAAAACGGAGGTCGTGTAATTGATGTGGATGCTCCGGGAGCTGTTAACGGAAAAATTTCAGGAAGATATAATTTAGGAGATCTTGCCGGAATGGTAGAAAACGGACTCAATAAAATTCTTGTGGGTCCTGCGCCGAGAAAAATGTACAGGGGACAGACTTTTGCCATGAATTTTGATGTGCAGCAAGGTTTGGTAAGCTATTTTTTACCGGATCTTAAAATTCCGCAGGGCGCAAAAGTAGAAGGACAGTACGACGGAAATTCCAATAATCTGATCCTGAATGTAGATGCGGCTTCACTGAAATATATCATGACGAAAACTCAGGAGATCACAGAAGCGGATAAAGCTCTGGCTGCTGCAAATCCTGATTATCAGATCAACGAAAGAGATAATATTACCAGAGACAGCGCGATGGTAGACAGCGTCATGGTAAGAATCAATACCGCAAATCTTAATGAGCAGATTTATGCTAAAATCAACAGGGTTTTATACAATAAAAATGTCCTTAAAGATATTACGTTAAGCGGAAGAAATGAAGATAATACCATTCTTCATCTTGCAACGAAATTTAAGCATGGAAGTCCAGAAGATGAGCTTGATGATAATCTTAAAGAATATGCCATCAACGTTAACCAGTCTACCAACGCAGGAGGAGATTTTGTGTTCAGGTTTGAGCCTACTGAGGTGAAGTTTAATGACGTAACGTGGGCGATAGATACCAGTCCTGAACTCAACCATTCCATTACCTACCGTAAAAAAGAAGGCGATTTTGATATTCAGAATCTTAGGATTTTTTCAGACAACAGTGCATTGTTTATTAAAGATGCCCAGTTTAAGTCGGCAAAGGATTTTTATGTAGATGCGGAAGTGGATAATTTTGCCATCGAAAAGCTGCTGGATATGCAGGCCGGAGGAAATTCTATGAACATTAAAGGTCTTGCAAACGGAAGCGTGAAGATTAAAATGGATAAAAACACATTGCAGCCTTTGGTGGATATGACGATTGATGATATCATGATGAACGGAAATGATATGGGGGATATTACCATTTCTGCAACCAACAGTTATTCCCTGAATGTATACGATGTAGATATCAAAGTAAATTCCGCAGGAATTATAGGCAATAACAGCCTTCATGTAACAGGAACGGTAAACAACAATACAGCTTCTCCAACCATTGATCTTACCGCAGAAATGCGTGATTTTGATGTTGCTTTTGCGCAGCAGTTCGTGACTTCAGTTTTTGGAAATCTGAGAGGAAAAGCAACCGGAGATCTTAAAATTTCAGGGAAATTCAGCAATCTGGATTACAGCGGCGATATTGCGCTTAAGGGATTCGGGTTAAAACTTTTGTTTACCGGTGTAGATTATTCTTTTGATGATACTGTAATTCCTTTAACCAAAGGTTTGGCGATTCTGAACAGCGTTGAGGTGCATGACGGAAGAACCAATTCTAAAGGGAATATTTCCGGAGCGATACAGTTTGAAACCCTCTCATCGATGGGAGTCAACCTCGTAATGAGAGCCGATAATTTATTAATGCTGAATACCACACAGAAAGATCTGGATTTATTCTGGGGGAGAGTTTACGGACAGGGTGATCTTTATGTAGACGGACCTGTTTCTGGGTTGAGTATTTCCACGCCTAATATGAAGGCTTTAAGCGGAAGTACATTTACTTTCAACTCGGGTTCTACCTCCAATGTTGAAGAATTCAAAATGCTGAAATTTTTAAAAGAAGGAAAAGACGGTCTGGTTACTTTGGATGAAAAGAAAAAATCCGGAGCGAATATGAATATTGATTTTGCTTTGGATGTAGATAAAGGAACCACCGTAAATGTTCTTATTGGAGATGGGGTAGGAAATATCATGGTAAAAGGAGCAGCGGAAAAACTTCGTTTCCAGATGAGCCGACAGGGAAATATTGCCATGAACGGAGCGTATAAGGTAGATAACGGAACTTTTGTTTCTAAGGCTATTCTTAACAAAACGTTCCAGATTGAGAAAGGAAGCAGCATAAGATGGGACGGTGATGCAATGAAGCCTGCTTTAGATATCACAGCGAACTATGTAAGAATGGTTTCCAACGCTGGAGAATACCTGAATATGGGAAGTCTTCAGCCGATTAGTGTTCTGCTTCAGGCAAATATTACCCAATCGCTGATTGATCCTAAAATTGACCTTAATGTAACAGCTTTGGATGTTTCCAGCCAGATTAAAGAAACTTTGGCGGCAAAAATGAGTCAGGAAGGAGAAAAAGTACTTCAGTTTGGATCAGTCTTATTGTTGAGTACCTTTAATGTTTCAGAGACAGGAGGAGTGAATGTAAATGTGGGAGATGTAGCACAAAATCAAGGGTATAATTTATTGCTGAAACAATTGGGATCTGTATTGAATACGATGAGCAGCGAATTCCAGATCGACCTGAATTACGTAAAAGGAGACCAGTATTCCAATGTAGGAGACAGAGCGAATGCAGGAGTTAGTTTTGCACTTTCTCCAAGAGTTAAAGTAAAGACAGGACTGGGAATTCCGCTTACGAAAACTGAAAATACAGACGTTAATTATCTTTCCGGGGAAGGAACGATAGAATATGATATTTCCAAGAAGAACGACGGAAGCCTTTTATTAAGAGGATATTCCAAGCCTTCCAATATTGGAATGGTGAACGGAGCAGGATCAAACGGAACGGCGAACCAAGCGTATGGAGCGGGTATTGTTTGGTCTAAGAGTTTTAATTCTATATTTAAAAAGAAGAAAAAAGATAAAAAACAAACGGCTGAGCAAACTGAAATAAAAACAGATTCTGTAAAATCAGGTAGTAAATAATCAGAATATTTTAATGATTTTTGTCATATGTGTTAATTATTGTTAATCTTTGTTATAATTTTTTTTGTTAATTTATTTTTTATAAATTTGCAAAAAATATGTAGATTTTTTAAAGAAATTGTAATTTAACTAATATGAACTATCAACTGGACGAAATAGACAAGAAAATTCTTGATTTCTTAGTAGAGAACACAAGAATGCCTTTTACAGAAATTGCTAAGCAGATGGATGTTTCTGCGGGTACAATTCACGTAAGAGTGAAAAAGATGGAGGATGCAGGTATTATTTTGGGATCATCTCTTAATATAGATTACGGAAAGTTAGACTATCACTTCACTGCTTTTATCGGGATCTTATTAACCAAATCCAACAGAACTCAGGAAGTTCTGAAAGAACTATCTACTATTCCAAACGTAATTGAAGCGAGCGTAATTTCCGGAAAATATAACATTTTCTGCAAAGTGAGAGCTAAGAATACAGACGACGCAAAGAGAATCATCTATCAAATCGATGATATTCAGGATGTAATGAGAACAGAAAGTATGATTTCTATGGAAGAGTACTTAAGCGACAAAAACAGACTGATTAACGCGATCTCTGTATAATCAAATTTTAAACGAATTATATAAAAGAACTTATGAAATCTCTCATAAGTTCTTTATTTTTGTAGTTATGGAAGAATACAGCTATTTTGACGAAGATCCGAGGAAAGGGTGGGGTTTCATCCTTGCTCTTGCAGCATTGCTCTTATTTACGGTTATGGGATTCGGGATCGATCTTGATGAATATTTGCAACACGAAACCCTTAATATCCCGGCTTGGTATGCTTACACTATTTTTGCGATTGATGCCTTAATGGTGATAAGTATTGTGTTGATATTTTTTTACAGAAAAATAGGCATCTTTGCCTTTCCTGCGTTATTGGTTCTGCATTTCTTCATGCACAACTATTACCTGTCTACTTTCCTTTACACCGACGTTACGAATCTTTTCCTTTTTACAGGTTTCGGAATGTTGGCGATTATTCCGAAATGGAAGTTTTTTAGGTAAAGATTTAAATTCATAGAAATTAAATTGGAAAAAAAAAGCTGTCCCAACCGGAACAGCTTTTATAATGTAAAACAAATTGATTATTTATCTAAAATTCTCTTCACTGCTTCTTTCACGGCAGTAGAATCAATTTTATATTTCTTCATCAGTTCAGCAGGCGTTGCAGATTCTCCGAAAGTATCGTTCACTGCTACAAATTCCTGTCTTGTCGGTCTTTTTCTTGCCAACATTCCCGCAACAGATTCTCCCAGACCACCGATGTAGTTGTGTTCTTCAGCCGTTACGATTTTTCCTGTCTTTTCAACAGATTTTAAGATGATTTCTTCGTCCAAAGGTTTAATCGTGTGGATATTGATCACTTCACAGGAAATACCTTCTTTTTCAAGCTCATCTGCAGCAAGCAAAGATTCCCAAACCAAATGACCGGTTGCAACAATCGTTACATCCGTTCCTTCCTGAAGCATAATCCCTTTTCCGATCTCGAAAGGCATATCTTCCGGAATGAAAACAGGAACTACAGGTCTTCCGAATCTTAAATAAACCGGACCTTCAAAATCAGCAATCGCAAGAGTAGCTGCTTTTGTCTGGTTGTAATCACAAGGATTAATCACCGTCATTCCCGGAAGCATTTTCATCATTCCGATGTCTTCTAAAACCTGGTGTGTTGCACCGTCTTCACCCAAAGTAAGACCCGCGTGAGAAGCACAGATTTTTACATTTTTATTGGAATAGGCAATAGACTGACGAATCTGGTCGTAAACTCTTGAAGTGGAAAAGTTAGCGAAAGTTCCCGTAAAAGGAATTTTTCCTGTAATGCTTAGACCGGCTGCAAGACCCATCATATTCGCTTCTGCAATACCTACCTGAAAAAATCTTTCAGGAGCCTTTTCAATGAATTTTTCCATCTTCAAAGAACCGATAAGGTCTGCACAAAGCGCCACAACATTAGGATTTTTATCTGCAAGTTCAGCCAATCCGGCTCCGAATCCTGAACGTGTATCTTTTTTTTCTGTATATGTAAATTTCATTTTTTTTCTAATTATTAATTAAGATTACTTATTACCAATTACTCATTACTAATAATTAATAATCAGCCGGAGCCTCTAAGTATAACTGTTTGAATGCTGTTTCCAGTTGCTCATCGTTCGGAGCTTTTCCGTGCCAAGCGTGAGTTCCCATCATATAATCTACACCGTAACCCATTTCTGTATGAAGAATAATGGCTACCGGTTTTTCTTTTCCGGTTTCTGTTTTTGCTTTTTCGAGAATAGCAATTACCGCCTCAAGGTCGTTACCGTTTTTCTCTTCCAGAACTGTCCATCCGAAAGCTTCCAGTTTTGCATGAAGGTTTCCTAAAGAAAGTACGTTATCTGTACTTCCGTCGATCTGTTGTCCGTTATAATCGATGGTAGAAATAATATTGTCAACTTTTTTGGCTGCTGCGTACATAAATGCTTCCCAAACCTGACCTTCCTGCAATTCGCCATCACCATGAAGAGAGTAAACCAAAGAGTGATCTCCGTCCAGTTTTTTACCCTGAGCAACACCCAAAGCTACAGAAAGCCCCTGTCCTAAAGAACCTGAAGCTACTCTTACGCCCGGAAGACCTTCGTGAGTCGTCGGGTGTCCTTGTAATCTTGAATCTAATTTTCTGAATGTACTAAGCTCCTGAACCGGAAAAAATCCGAATCTTGCCAAAGTAGAATAGAATACCGGAGAAATATGTCCGTTAGAAAGATAGAAATGATCTTCATTTTTACCTTCCATCGTGAAAGGAAGATGATAGTTCATTACCTTTCCGTAAAGGGCTGTGAAATATTCAGTACAACCTAAACTTCCTCCCGGGTGACCGGAATTTACAGCATGAACCATTCTTAAAATGTCTCTTCTGATTTGTGTAGTAAGAGATTTTAACTCTTCAATACTTTTACTCATTATATAAGATTTATTTGTATGCGAATTTACAATTTTTTAATGGCTTACGGAAATGTGGAAAATCCAGATATTTTACCCGGATTTTGTTTGTTACTTTGTCAAAGTTGAAAATCTTTGACAAAGTTTATATTGTATTTTAACTGCAGCCCGACTTTTTTGTGACACAAAAAAAGCTGGTGCGGAAGTTGATTAGCTGCCTGAATATAATATTAATTGATAAATAGTTTAAAAATTAACCTTGCAATGATAAGAATTGTTAAGAATATGTACCAAAATTTCTTTTCAGAATCAGATTTTCCTTGTCTTATGATAAATAAACCTACAAATGTTAATAGACCATTCAAAATAATTAATTCTACCCCGATTCTGTAATCCGTATACGTTGTTACCAGATAATTGATAATGTACGTTGCTACCGGAGCTAAAATCGTTACCGCCAAAATTGAATATTTCCTTGAAATCTGAAACTTTGTGAAAATTCCGAAGGCGAAAAGTCCTAAAAGCGGTCCGTAAGTATATCCTGCAATCTCCATGATGAGGTAAACAATCGATTTGTCATTCAAAGCTTTAAAGACCATAATCAGAATAAAGAAAATGATCGTGAACGTTAAATGAACCTTCATACGAAGTTGTTTTTTCTCTTTCTCCGTTTTGTTTTTATCTTCATTAAGATTTAAAAGATCTACGCAATACGAACTCGTAATGGCAGTTAAAGCGCCATCCGCAGAAGGAAATAATGCCGAAATTAATCCGATAATGAAGATAACAGAAATGATCATCGGGAAATGCCCCTGAAGCGATAAAGCGGGAAACAGATCGTCTCCCATAATATTTTTAATGTTACCCGCAGAATCTTTGAACCCGAAAATATTGGTAACGGTTTCTCCGTCTATTTTTCCATATTCTGCACCGTTCTGCAAAGCAAAAAGATAAAGAAGACCACCTAGAAACAGGAATGCAAGATTCACAAAAAGCAGCGTTCCTGCGAAAGTGAGCATATTTTTCTTCGAATTTTTAAGATTATCCACAGAGATATTTTTCTGCATCATTTCCTGATCCAGTCCTGTCATCGCAATCGTAATGAAAATTCCCCCTAAAATCGTTTTCAGGAAAAATGTTTTGGAATTCGGATCAAAATTGATGAAGTGGGTATAATTTTTCTGTTCTAAAATCGTATATGCCTCGCCTAATGATAAATTTAAATGGGATAAAATATAAACGATACAGGCAATGAGACTGATAATCATGAATGAAGTCTGTAAAGTATCGGTAATCACAATTGTTTTTACACCGCCTTCAAACGTATATAAAAGCACCATTAACAGCAGAACTAAAGCGGTAACCCAGAAAGGAACGCCCAAACCTTCCAGAAGGAAAATCTGAAGAACGTTGACCACTAAATATAACCTTGCCGTTGCACCAATTGCCCTTGAAATAATAAAAAATATTGACCCGATCTTATGTGCTTCAACATTGAATCTTTTGCCTAAATACGTATAAATTGAGGTGAGGTTCATTTTGTAATACAGCGGAAGAAGAATTGCGGCAACAATAAAATATCCGATGAAAAAGCCTATCACCATCATATAATATTCGAATCCGCCGTAGATGTATTCAGTTCCCGTCATTTTCCCGACTGTTCCGGGAACGGAAATAAATGTTACTCCGCTTAAGCTGGTTCCGATCATTCCGAAAGCAACAAGCCACCATTTACTTTTTTTATTCCCGATAAAAAACGACTGATTATCAGAATTTCGGCTTGTAAAATAAGAAATAACCAAAAGTCCGATGAAATAGATAAAAACAAACAGCAAAAGAACAGTTCCGGAATTCATGCTTTAATTTAAATTTTAGCAAATATAGTTTTTTTCTGTTCTGCCTAAAAAGAAAAAACCTTCAGGATATATTTCCGGAAGGTTTTATATGTAATGTTGAAGTTAAGGCTGAGAACTCAGAAGCTCAAACTTAACGTCAACCTTAGCCTAAAACTAAGCCTGTGTCTTATTTACCAGAACATCCTGAAGTTCTTCATGCTTCTGGAAAGTAGCCTTTGCAAAAGGACAAAGCGGAATAATTGTTTTTCCGTTCTTTCTTGCAAAATCTACTGCCGCAAGAAGCATTTCTTTCCCAACGCCTTTTCCGTTGTATGCTTCTTCAACTTCTGTGTGATCGATGATGAATCTTTCTTCTCCAGCCCAGGTGTATGTCATTAATCCTGCATGGTTTCCGTCTATGAATGCTTCAAAATTTCCGTGTTTCGGATCGTTGGTTTGTTTTACTTCAATCATATTATGAAAATTTGGTTAGTATTTCTATATCGTTTGTAAGAATTTTATGAATCGGACACGCATCTGCTATGGCGTGAAGTCTTTTCAGTTGTTCATCATCAAGATTTGTGCCTTCAAAGCTGATGTCTCTTTTGAAAATGGCTCTTTTCGTTAAAGGAAAATTTTCCAGTTCCACTTCAACATTTATTTTTTCTACGTTCCATTCTTTTCGGTCGATGTACATTCTCAAGGTTGCCGCTGTGCAGCTTGCGAGGGAAGTGGCAAGAATTTCAAAAGGATTGAAGCCTTTGTTTCCGCCGCCTTTGTCTACAGGTTCATCTGTAATCAGCGTGTTTTCTCCCGCAACAACTTCGGTGTAGTATTTTTCTGTTCCCAGACTTGCTTTTACTGTGATTGCCATTATTTTTCTTTATTGAATTGATAACTCAGTGCTCCTGAAGGACACAGGTCGATTTGGTTTTTAAGTTCTTCTGCGGTTGCATTTTCAGGTTTCAGCCACGGTCTTTCTTTCGGGTTATACACTTTCGGAAGTGTTTTTACACAAACGGCGGCGTGGATGCACTTTTTGGGTTGCCAGAGCACGGTAATCTCTCCGTTTACATATTCGTGTGTTTCCATATCAATTTTCGTTTAAAGTTTTTTCTATTCGTCTGTCCGGAATCAGCCAGAGCAAAGCAACCGTATAATATAGTGCTACTGCAATATAAGGATAAATAAATGAAACAATAATTCCTGAAACATAAAGCACAATGGATGCATTTTCCTTAAAACGGGAAGCGATGGCCTGTTTCAGCTTAGAGCTTTCCCCTTCGGATTTTATGATCGCATTTTCCAGAATCGTATAGGCAATCGCACAAAGTACCAGTCCGAATCCGTAAGTGGCTACGGGATTTTTGGCAAAATGTGTTTCTCCGATCCATTCCGTTGCAAAAGGCATTAATGAAAGCCAGAACAGCAGATGAAGGTTTGCCCAGAGAACTTTTCCGTTTACTTTTTTCACTGCCTGAAAAAGGTGATGATGATTGTTCCAGTAAATACCTACATACAGAAAGCTGAAAATATACGCCAGAAATTTCGGGATAAGCGGTTTCAGGCTTTGCCATTCGTTTCCTTCCGGAACTTTTAGTTCCAGTACCATAATCGTGATGATGATCGCAAGAACCCCGTCACTGAAGGCTTCTAATCTTCCTTTGGTCATTATTTGCGGATCGTATTTTTGAAATTTTCCACTTTACTGTTCAGCTCTTTCAGCATTTCAGGATTAATGACACCGCTTTCCAGATCAAAATTTTCATAAAATTTAGGAAGCGAGAAAGTTTCTTTGATATCCGCTCCGAAATTCGGGAAAAACGTCTTTGCTGTGTTCATCACATTTCCGCCGCCGTAACCTCCCGGAGAAGTAGACATCAGAAACATCGGCTTGTCCTGAAAAACCTTCACGTTGATTCTTGAAGCCCAGTCGAAAACGTTTTTAAAAGCGGCGCTGTACGATCTGTTGTGTTCTGCTAGCGAACAGATAATAACATCACATTCTTCTATCGCTTTCAAAAAGTGGTGTGCTTCTTCCGGAAAACCTTTCTTTTCACGGTCTACGGAAAAAACAGGCATATCAAAATCATTCAGATCAATCAGATTGATTTCTTCATCTTTAAAATCTTTTAGAACGAATTTTACAAGTTCCCTGTTGATGGAAGTGGAAGAGGAGCTTCCTGCAAATGCTAATATTTTCATCATGTATGATTTAAAATTGAATTACGGTTTTCTGTTTAAAATAGCTTTCGGAAGCGGGACATATTCGTTTTCATCTCCCGGAACCAAAGGAAAAGCATCGTGGTTCTGGTCGTGCCAGTTCACTTTTGCCTGATCGATCAGTTCTTTTTCGGAATTTACAAAATTCCAGAATATAAACCGCTCTTCTTCAAATGGTTCGCCACCGAAAAGATAAACCGTTCCGTTTTCGCTCATGTCAAATTCGCAGAGTTGGGTGTTTTTGGCAATCATCAGTTGTTTAGATCCGTAAGAATTTCCGTCAGTAGAAACAGTTCCGTCCAGAACGTACATGGCAGCTTCTCCGTAAAGATCTTTCCCAATGCTGATCTTTTTTGCCTCTTTGGTTTTAATTTCAATAAAAAACAGCTTGCTGTGAACCGGAACCGGCGATTTTTTTCCAAAAGCTTCTCCTGCAATTAATTTATACTGAATTCCGTCTTCCTCCCAAACCGGAATTTCATCTGCTTCAATGTGGTGAAATGTGGGTTCAGACTGTTCCAGATGTTTCGGAAGTCCTACCCAGATCTGGAATCCGTGAAGTCTTTTATCAGAATGTCGTAGGTATTCCGGAGTTCTTTCGGAGTGTACCACACCTTTTCCGGCAGTCATCCAGTTTACGGCTCCCGGTTTTATTTCCAGAGCGCTTCCGATGCTGTCTCTGTGAAAAATAGATCCTTCCAGAAGATACGTTAATGTTGAAAGCCCGATGTGCGGATGCGGCGGAACATCCAGATTCTGATAATCTTTTAAGTCGGATGGTCCCATATGATCGATAAAAACGAAAGGTCCGACTGCTCTTTTTTCACGGAAAGGCAATAATCTTCCGACCAGAAAGTTTCCGATGTCCGCAGATTTTTCTTCTATAATAAGTCCGATGTTTGACATGATGCGCGTGATTTATTTGTATTAATTTTTAATTTAATTTTGAATTCTTAAATGAGGACTTTTGAGGTTGAATGTTTATAGATTCCCATAAACTACGATTTCTTCTGCGAATCTCAGTTTGGAATTGAACCATTTAATCAGATTCCGTAAAAATAATTCTTCATCCGCTGTTTCTACAGGTAATCTTGCGATCTGATTTACAATTTTTCTCATCGTTTCATTTTTATATCGGTTATGACCTGTGATGTCAAACGTTTCAGAATCGGCAGCTTTAAAAATATCAATTACATAATCGAAATCTTTAGATTGAATGAAAATCCCCCTGTCTGTTGGGATGTAATATTTTTCCAGACTGCTGTTTTCAGCCCATAATATAAATCCTATTTTATGAATTTGCTGATTTGGTGTTGCTGTAAGATATAAGATTTTTTCCTGAATTTTTTTCATGGCTTTCTCTTCATCATGCTTACAGATATGGTAATATTTTTTTGCAGTTTTATCATCACATTCAGTTAATCTGCATATCGTATTAATTTTGTTGCGATGAAATTCCTGTATACTTAATTCTACATCATTATTGTTTCTCTTCAGGAGTTTTTGGGCTGAATGTAAAGGAATGTTTATTCTGTTTCTCAGTTCTTTAATCGTATTAGTTTCCATGTTTTATTTAATGGCTTGAAATAATTAGTAAATTATCCGGATATTTTCCGAACCATCGTCTAAATATATAAAATTAAGAAAAAGAACAGCTTGATGATGATTTTTAATTAAAATTAATCTGCAAGATAACCGAATCTCCCTAAATTGAAATCTTCAAAAGCCTGCATAATTTCTTCTCTGGAATTCATTACAAAAGGTCCGTGAGGAAAGATAGGCTCATTTAAAGGCATTCCGCTGATGATTAAAACGATTGAGTCTTCTTTTGCTTCTACCGTAAAATTTTCTCCTTCATTTTGAAACAAAACGAGATGATTAAGTGGTGTTTTTTCTTCATTATTAATGACAATACTTCCTTCAATCACCAATGCAGCAGTATTGAAATTTTCCGGAAAGCTGAATGCTGCTTTTCCACCATTTTTCAGTTTTGCATTCATCATGTGAACCGGACTGAAGGTAAAAGCGGGACCTTTCTGATTTTGAAATTCTCCGGCAATCACTTCAATATGTCCGTTTTCTCCAAGATCCACTTTCGTCATATCCGAATTTTTAATTGTCTGATATTTCGGACAGCTCATTTTATAAACCGACGGAAGATTTACCCAAAGCTGAACCATCTGGAAAATTCCGCCTTCTTTTGCCCATTCTTTTTCATGATATTCTTTGTGAAGAACACCTTTTGCGGCAGTCATCCACTGTACATCGCCCTCACCGATAATTCCGCCACCTCCTGCGCTGTCATGGTGCTGCACTTTTCCTTTATACGCTATGGTTACAGTCTCAAAACCTCGGTGCGGATGAACGCCCACTCCTCGAGGCCGATCTGTTCCGTTAAAGTGAAATTTTGAATTGTAATCGAGCATTATGAATGGATCCATCCTTTTCATATCCAATCCCTGAACGCCCGGAATAAAATTATGAACCCTAAAACCGTCGCCCACAAAATGCGCAGGTTTCGGAGATACTATTTTTTCTATTTTTTTAGTTGCCATAATATGGTTGTATTGTGAAGCAAAGGTATCTTAAGCAAAAATCCTGTACATTGATCTGTGTTAATAAGGGTGATTGATTGATGATTAATGATTGATGATTGCGCTGAGCGGATTTTTTCAGTTTTTTATTTGGGATTTAAAAAATTCCACTCCTTTGGAGGGGTGGCGAAAATTTCGAAGAAATTTTTGACGGGGTGGTTCCAGAAATAAAACTGTAATTTCCTGTTGAATAAATGTACTCCACAATTTCAGAGCTCATTGAGAGGTATGTCTGAGCTCTTTTTTTGGATTCGGCGGCTGCTAAGCAGCCGCCGAATCCAAAAAAAGCGAGTAGCGAAAGCTGCAAAAAACTCCTGAAATCAATGAACAATTGATTTTTTCTTTGCCTAAACTAGGAAATCGACAAATCGGTTTATTTTTTATCAATCCTCCTTCGATTTCATATTTTTCCCATCCGAAATATGAAGCCTGCGGAAAATAAATCCGGAAATGATCGTTAAAATTCCCACGGTAAGAAAAGTAAATCTGAAAGCATTGTGGATTTCTCCGTGGATAAGATCAGTATTTTCGAAAATTTTAAGCACAATTAATCCGAAAGCAATTCCGAATCCGATGGCAAGCTGCTGATTGACTGATATAAGTGAATTTCCGCTGCTGGTCTGGAAATTTCGCAGATCTGCAATAGAAATGGTATTCATGGAAGTAAACTGAATGGAATTAAAGAATCCTAAAATGGAAATAATAGGAATAAACCAATACAATGAGGTGTTGATATCGGGAATCGCCAAAAGACAGATCAGCGTTCCGATAATAAAAGTATTCGTCATTAAAGTCTGTCGGTAACCAAAACGGTCTAAGATTTTTATCACATACGATTTTCCGAACATTGCGGTTAAAGCCATCGGAGCGATGATCCAGCCGGAAGTTACCGCCGATTGTTTGTACGCAATCTGAATCATCAGCGGTAAAAGCAACGGAACAGAGCTGATTCCTAATCTGGTGGCAAGATTTCCGACAATTCCCACTCTGAAAGTTCTTACCTGAAATAAATTTAAAGGAAAAAGAGGGCTTTCATCACGTTTGGCGTGTCTGTAGTAGTAATATAGACAAAGAAATCCTAGAATGAAAATGACCAGAACCGGTGTTGTATTCTGCATGTCTCCGAAAAGTTCCAAAGCAATGGAAAGCAGGAGAGAGGCTGCTGCAAAGATCAAAAACCCTTTCAGATCAAAATCTACATCTTTGGATGTATAATTGGGCATGAATTTTATGCCTAAAACAATTCCCAGAATTCCGATCGGGATGTTAATTAAAAAAATCCAGTGCCACGAAAGATAATCTACCATATAACCTCCCACCAAAGGACCGAGAACGGGGCCGATCAGTGCAGGAATAATGGCAAAGTTCATGGCTTTTAATAATTCGCTTTTATCGAACGTTTTAATTAGAGCTAATTTTCCGACAGGTGTCATCAAACTTCCTCCGACTCCCTGAATAACTCGCGAAATAACCAGATGCGTAAGATTTTGAGACATGGCACAAAACAGAGATCCCAAACTGAAAAGAATCAGAGAAAATATAAACACTTTTTTGGTTCCGAAACGGTCTGCCAAAAATCCGCTTGCCGGCATAAAAACGGCTAAAGTAAGAACATAACTGATGATGGCGTTTTGCATATTCAGCGGAGATTCCTGAAGGTCTTTTGCGATGGAAGGCAAAGATGTATTCAAAATAGTGGAATCCAGCATCTGCATGAAGATTGCCGTTGCAAGAATCAGCGGCAGAATTTTTTTAATTGAATTTTGGGGCGGCGAAAGTGTTTCTGACATGTATTTTTACTGGAAAAGCTTCCAGATTTGTTTGGTTCAAAAAAAATGAGAATGTAATTTTCAAAGCAATTTTTATTCCTTTTAATAAAGAGAAGATGTTAATCGATGGATTAAGCTGTTATTTCCACGAACGAGAAATCTATTTGCCGCAATATTTTTCCTGATACTCCTGAACTGTTAGCTATTTTAAGTTTTTGATGATGTTATCAATAACGACATTTATAATATTCTATTTTCTTAAATTTTACGAGAAATTGTGAATATTCGTGCAAAAATTTGTGCCATTTGTATTAAAAAATATTCCAATAAAAAAGTCCTGCGAAATTTCACAGGACTTTTTAATTTATTTTCTTGGTTTTTCAACCCCTTTCCATTCTTCGCCGGCTTTTCTGTACTGGCTTAATTCGAAAGTTTTGAAATCTTTTGTTTTGTATTCGATGTTATCTGTATTTTGCTCAAACGGCATGATGTAGTAGAAATCTGCATCTGTTCTGTCCGTTTTTGTCCCTTTTTTCACAGAAGGAACATATTTTGAGAATTTATAGCTTGGAAGATACTGCTTCACTCTCGCATAGAACGCTTTATTTTCTTTCTCTTCAGGAATAATGTCTACGATATTGAAATCATCTTTTTCTTTATTAATCCAAAGATAATACGTCTTATCTTCTCCTGTATTTCTGTTGTTGGAGTTGAAAGCATAAAGCTCTTTCGGAACCAGTTCCTTAATTTTTTCTGCATCAACTTTTGTATAATACTGTCCTTTAGAAGGATCTACATACGTTTCCAGATTGTACATTAAAACAGAATTGTTATCCAGATTTTTGTTTTTGAAATACTGGTTTAAGGATAATTCTGCGGTTTCTCTAAGTTCTTTACCTCTTGCATCCAGTTTTTTAGTCGGATTCTGAGGATTCACTTTTTTTACAAATTCATATAAAACTTTCGGTTTTATATCTTTAAGGTGAGGATACGTTTTCAGCTGTTCCGCTTTTACCAGCCAGTAGTATTGTTGGTAGAAGTCGTCTTTATCGCCATCTTTCACACTTTTATACACCATTGCCAGTTTTTTGGAGCTAAGATATTTACCATATTTTCCCTGTCCGAAAGCAAAAGTCATGGATAATAAAGCAAATAAGATAGTAATGTTTCTTCTCATTTTTTTATAATTGATATTTTCGTTTTCCAAATATAATTATTTATTAGATAATATATTTGATTAACGGTTAAATTCTGACAATATTATTAAGGTAAATGCAAAAGAAAATCCTGTATTGCTACAGGATTGATAAATTTTTATATAAAGTTTAGATTTTTAGGGTTTAGTATTTCGTTTCAGAATGCTCATCTTCTATTTGTTAAATAAAAATAAGGAAGAATAAAAAAAATCTCAAAAACTCAAAAAACACTCATACTCTCATACTTCCGAATCTATTCTCCGTAAGACGTTTCATGCACTTTTACCGCTCTTCCGCTCGGATCGTTCATATTTTTGAATGCTTCATCCCATTCCAGTGCAATTGGCGTAGAACACGCAACCGAAGGAACCGAAGGAACTGTTGCAGCCGCAGTTTCACTTGGGAAATGCTCTTCAAAAATTGTTCTGTAACGGTATTCTTCCTTGTTTTGAGGCGTATTCAAAGGAAATCTGAATTTCGCATTTGCCATCATTTCATCCGTTACTTCTTTTTCAGCAACGGCTTTTAAAGTATCGATCCATGAATAACCGACTCCATCTGAAAACTGCTCTTTCTGTCTCCATACAATAGATTCCGGAAGAATATCTTCGAAAGCTTTTCTCAGAACCCACTTTTCAATTTTTCCTTCGGAAGCACTTACCATTTTATCTTTTGGATTCACAGTCATGGCGATATCCATAAATTCTTTGTCTAAGAAAGGAACTCGCCCTTCAATTCCCCAACTCATCAACGCTTTGTTGGCTCTTAAACAATCATACAGGTGAAGTTTTCCTAATTTTCTTACGGTTTCATCATGGAATTCTTTCGCATTCGGAGCTTTATGGAAGTATAAATAACCACCGAACAGTTCATCAGAACCTTCTCCGGAAAGCACCATTTTAATTCCCATCGATTTAATCACTCTAGCCAAAAGATACATCGGAGTAGAAGCTCTCACTGTTGTTACATCATACGTTTCCAGATGATAAATAACATCACGAACCGCATCCAGACCTTCCTGAACGGTAAAATTAACTTCATGGTGAACCGAACCGATGTGTTCTGCTGCTTTCTGAGCTGCTGCCAAATCCGGCGAACCTACCAAACCGACTGCAAAACTGTGCAATCTCGGATACCACGCTTCCTGTGTATCTCCGCTTTCCACTCTCTGTCTTGCAAATTTTGCCGTAATCGCAGAAATTACAGAAGAATCTAATCCGCCTGAAAGCAAAACTCCGTAAGGAACGTCGCTCATCAATTGTCTGTGAACCGCATCTTCCAGTCCTTTTCTTAATTTCTCAATATCCGTTTCGTTATCTTTTACGGCTTCAAAACTTTCCCAATCTCTTTTATACCATTGCTGAAGCTCGCTTCCGTCTTTGCTGTACACCAAATGTCCTGGTAAAAAAGTCTCAATGGTTTTGCAGACTCCTTCCAGTGCTTTTAGTTCTGAAGCAACGTAATAGTTTCCGTTTTTATCCCAACCGTGATATAGAGGACAGATTCCCATGTGATCGCGTGCAATGAGATACACATCATTTTCTGTGTCATATAAAGAAAAGGCAAAAATTCCGTTTAATTTTTCAACAAAATCTTTTCCGTATTTTTGATATAAAGCTAAAATAACCTCACAGTCTGACTGTGTCTGAAATTCGTAATCAGAAAATTCTTCTTTCAGTTCTCTGTGATTGTAGATTTCACCGTTCACGGCAAGAACTATTTTTCCGTCTTTGGTAAATAATGGCTGTTTTCCGGAGGTAGGATCCACGATGGCAAGTCTTTCATGAGAGAAAACCACTTTGTCATTCTGGAACACTCCGCTCCAGTCCGGACCGCGGTGACGAATTTTTTTAGACATTTCAAGAACCTGAGGTCTTAATATTTCGGTTTTTTGTTTGGCGTCAAACAAACATACAATTCCACACATTTTTTTTTATTTAATTTGAAACAAAAGTAGAATAGTGGTTTAAAAATAACAACAAAAAAATTAAATAAGTTAATATTTTTAATTAATTAATTTAAAATGAAGTAAAAATTTAATTATTTTAAATTGAAAATATGATTTTAGTTGATTTTTTTAACTCAGATCTCTAATTTATTCATTACATACGAAATTATTATGAGATATTTCTTAATGTATGGTAATTTATTCTACAAATTTTAACCCTTACTTTGTGGCTCGAAATAATTTTTTTTCATCATTTGTGTTTTTACCTTCTTGCAATTCAGTTTGCGAGAAGGTTTTGTTTTATTGAGACCCTAACAGAACTCCCGAAACATTCCATGAACTGAAGCTTGTTCCTTCGCTTGCGCCCTGCGGAATTTTCACCTGAATGGTATGTTTTCCGGCTTTTAAATCTCCAAGTTGTATGAAATTTGGATTGGTAACGGTTCCGGGACACCAGTTTGATCTGCTGAGATCGGATGATGAAAGCCCGTCCGGAAAATTTCCTGAAGCCGGATTATAAAGACGATAAGATCCGCAGTCGGTTCTCCATGGGACAAAAGAATAGGTCATTTTTCCGTCTAAAAAGATCGAGTTGGCTTTCGGTACAAATTCATCGCCGTTTTCCCAGCCTCCATGACCGGTTGTTGTATATTTCAACTGGGCATTTTTCAGATCCTTTTTTAAAGTAAACTCTACAAACAGTCCTTTATCATTATTAAACATGGTAGAATAATCCTGTCCCGCCATTTCCATAATGTTCAGAGTGTTGAATAAAGGAATAACCGTATTGTTTTTATAGATGGTCTGATCGCTTTTGTGAATGGTGATTTCCAGACTGACTTTATGACCGCCTTTATCGTAATTTCCGATGAATGTTCCGATCCATAATTCCTTTTCAGAAAGAGAAGGTTTAAGATCTGTAATATCTTCACGGTACGGACTGATGGTCTGCCAGTTTTTATCTTTTAACTGAATATGATTGAACTTATTGATCCCGAACGCCGTAAAAAATCTCATCATTTCTACCGCGGGATTGTAATTTTCCGTTGCTGTAATTCCGTAATATTGTTTTCCGTTTCCGTTTTCATAAACAGGAAGTGTTTTTACGCCTTTTTCCAGTCCGTCGAAAAACGACTGCGGTTTGTCCTGTGGTACAAAAAATACGGTTCCGGTTCTGTCGTAAGCGTCGCCGTTGGATTGTTGTTTTAATTCAACGAAAATATTTTCGCCCTCGGAAATTTTAGGGAACTTAATTTTTTTCATAATAATGGTTCCGTTAGCGAATCTTTTTATGTTTTCGTCAGATTTAGATTGATCCGAAAAATTAATGGTTTCATCATCAAAAACTTTTAGGGTGGTGAATCTGCTTTTCCACAAAAGATCTCTGTAACCTAACTGATCGGTTGAATTAATCGATCCTTTCAGAATAGCATCAATGTCAGTTTTCTTAACTTTTTTAATAGATTGAGCGGTGATCAGAGAGTTTTTATTTCTTTCAATTTCCAGAACAAATCCCAGATTTTGTCCGATTACAGAAGGCCCTCCCTGAATTTTCAGATCGTTGGTATACCATACTTCAATAGTGTTGGAATTGATTTTGGTAACTGCTTTTTTGCAGGTGTAGCCTAAAATTCTCTTGGTTTCATTGGTAAATTCAAAAGTCTGTTTTGCTACAGATTCTTTGTCTGAAGTTGAAATAATTTCGTCAGATTTTAGAAACGCATAAGAAATTACCGTATTCGAAGGTTTTTCAATTTTCGTAATTTCGAAAGGGAAATCTGCTTTTTGTTCTCTGATTTTGTTATTCAGGATAAAATTTTCCTTTTCATTTGTCCAAACTAAAGTGGGAGACTGTTCTGTTAAAACTTTTCCGTTGGATGAACTGAGGTACTGTACTTCGTACGTCTGTGCAAAAGATAAACAGCATAAAAAAGTAAAGAAGCTTACTAAAATTCTTAGATGCATAATTTGAAATGGTTTTAGCAAAGATAATTGTTAACTGAATAGATATTATTTAGAAATTCATTTTTATATTGTTAGAAAATAATTGCCTGTAATTTATCTTGTTGGAAATCTTTGAGTTCTTTGCTGAGTGACACGCCTTTGCGAACTTAAAAACAGTTGGTATATAAAAGAATCTTAGCGATCCTTTGCGTTAAAAAGCAGTATGATTAATATCAGATATCAAATTAAAAAAGAAGAAAAGAAGATATAAAGATTTAAAGATTACGAAATATAAATGTAACAAAAAACTACCCTGAAAAGAGTAGTTTTGTTCATTATATAAAGAATATTTTTTAAGAAACTCTTTCAATTAAAGCCATATAGAATCCGTCATAGCCTTCACTTGGCATTACTTTTTCGTCTTTAATCATTTTAAAGTTCGGATTGTTTCTGATGAATTCATCAACCTGCAAATTATTTTCAGAAGGTAGAATAGAACACGTTGCATAAACCATTTTTCCCCCTTTTTTAAGCATTTTAGAATAATCCTGAAGAATCTGCTGCTGTTCAATTTTAATTCTGTCGATAAAAGCCTGATCAATTTTCCATTTGCTGTCCGGATTTCTTTTTAAAACGCCCAACCCTGAACACGGAGCATCGATCAATAATCGGTCTGCCTTTTCATGAAGCCTTTTGATTACTTTGTTATCAGAAATCATGCGGGTTTCAATGTTATGCGCTCCGGCTCTTTTTGCACGTCTTTTCAGTTCGGCAAGTTTCCATTCGAAAATATCCAGTGCGATGATCTGTCCTTTATTCTGCATCAAAGCGGCTAAGTGAAGCGTTTTTCCTCCTGCACCTGCACAAGCATCAACAACTCTCTGTCCTTCCTTTACATCAAGGAAATATCCGATTTTTTGGGAAGAAGCATCCTGAACTTCAAATAGACCTTCTTTAAAAGCAGTCGTCAGGAAAACATTCTTTTTTTCCTCCAATTGTACCGCATCCGGATAATTTTTAATAGGATAAGAAACGATGTTTTCATCAGAAAGATCAGAGATAAGCTCTTTCGTTGTTGTTCTCAGAGAATTTGCTCTTAAAACCGTCGGAGCCTGCTCATTCAGGGCATACATTTCTTTTTCCCACTTTTCACCCAGTTCTTTTTCTAAAGTTTCGGCAAGCCATTCCGGAATAGAATGTTCGATTGCTTTCGTAGGAACGGTTCCTTTTTTCAGTTTGGTAAGAATGTCGGCGATTTTTATTCCGTCAAATTCTTCAAATTTTTTATAGTTCGTTTTGCTCCAAAGAAGATAAGCAATGATTAATTTATAAATATTGTTGGGCTTTACACCTTCCCCCATGTAATATTCAAGGCGTTTTTTCCAACGGATGATGTGATAGAAAATCTCAGAAACCACTGCTCTGTCCTGGCTTCCCCATTTTTTATTCGCTTTCAAAAGTCTTTCGATTACTTTATCGGCGTATTTATTTTTTTCGAAAAATGTTTCCTGCAAAGCATCGTGAATTCCGATTGCCAGGTTTCTGTGTATCAATTCCATAAAATTGGGTTCTGCTATTTTGAATCTGCAAAAGTACGAATTTCTGCTGAGAATTTCTGTTTCAAAATTTTAGTCTGTGAATTCAAAATTTTGCTTTGGGCTTTCTCTGTGGTTAGAAAAATAGAAAAACAACTGAATAATAACCAAAACAACGATCATTATAAGCTGCGAATTGGCTTTATCTGATCTTTCTTTGTTGATTTTCTGATATTTGTAAATCTGGGATTTTGAATATTCTTTAGATTCATTTAAATTCTGAAAATGGTCGACTTGGTAAATTTCTTCATCAACAAATGTCATTGTGTAATTAGGAATTAAGTCAACTTCATTAAATATTTGAACAAATAACCTGAAAAACAGGACTAAAGAAATAAAAATTAAAAATCTACGTGTATATCTCATGTTATTAAATTTTAATTGAAGATATTAAAAAATTAACTTTGCAAAAAATTAAAAATATGAGTGATACTGTACTTTGTCCAAAATGCAGCTCCGAGTTTACTTATCCGAGCGACAATATGATGGTTTGTTCCCAATGTTTCTACGAATGGAATCCCGAAGAAGAAAGCGCAGATGCATCAAATTCAGGGAAAATCTTAGATTCTAACGGAAACGAGCTTCAGGATGGAGATTCTGTGGTGGTTATTAAAGATCTTCCCGTAAAAGGAGCTCCAAAACCTGTAAAAGCAGGAACAAAAGTTAAAAATATCCGTCTGAGACCGGACAGCGATCATAATATCGACTGTAAAATCGATGGTTTCGGTTCTATGGCACTGAAATCTGAATTTGTGAAAAAGGCTTAATTTTTAACAAATTTCAGCATTTAAATTTTTGTAATGCAGAACATTTTAAGGAATATTGCTGCAAGTGTCATAGGATTTATTTTATCCTGCATTGCTTTCCTTATGTTTTTTAAAATAGAAGGTCAAGGTGGTGTTCTGGCATTGGTTTTTATATTTTTACTGTATGTTATCTTACTAATATATAGTCTGGTTACAGAAAATGTTTTGTTTTTTTCTATATAAAGGTAATTCCGAAAATGCTTTTGGGGTTCCTTTTTCTATGCTTTTTATTTTTTCGGTTTTTTATTGTGTCTATTCAGAAGATTATAAACAAGTATTAAATGCTGTTTCGTTATCTATATTCTTTTTACTTCAAATTGGAGGATTTTTCTATCAGAAGAAGAAAATAAAGCAATAAAAAAAGGAAAGAATTGGACAGTGTAATCTTTCAAGAGACGGCATTGTTTGTCTAGAATAAACGGATTTCGTCTCAGGAGGCAGAAAGAGTATTAACCAAAAATTTCCTTATGCTGTTGATATACAAATGTAAGAAAAAGTTTTAAACCTGATTCTTATGTTTGTATATTTTTTTATCCACAAATCCACAGTAAGTTATGTAAAATGTGATGATTATAAAGTTTTTAGGAGCTTTTTCCAGCTTTCGCTACTCGCTTTTTCGTTGGTTTCGGGGGCGGCGGCCCCCCCCCCGAAACCAACGAAAAGAGCTCAGACACGCCGCTTAATCTGGGCTATGATTTTCAGCTTCGTCATAAATATTCGTCAGAATTTAACCGAATGAAACAGCGATAGTTCCGTTCAGTTTTTCATCAGAATACAGAATAATTTCTTTGTTTTTTGCCCTTATTTTATTCCAGTAATGGTTTCCTGCGAAACGGCTTTCCAGAACTTCCGCCTCAAAACCGCTTTCAGAGATTTTTATTTCTTTCGGATAATAAGAAAATTTTGAAATCTGAAAATCCTGCATTTCACTTTCACTGAAAATATTTACTTCCCCGAAAAGTTTGGCAACGTAAGAATTAAAAGGATTTTTAAAAGCTTCTTCCGGATTTCCTTTCTGTACTATTTTTCCTTTTTGCAATACAATAATTTCATCCAGCCACGGAATGATATCCTGAAGTTCGTGTGTGGAAATTACCAGAGAAATGTTATTCTGCTTTACGTATCGGAAAAGCTTTTCCCTCAGTTCAATCTTTCTCGGAAAATCCAGATTGCTGAAAGGTTCATCAAGGATCAGAAGCTTCGGAAGTACAGAAAGTGCTCTTGCGATGGCAACTCTTTGCTGTTGTCCGCCACTCAGATATTTAGGTAAAATAGAAGCAAATTCTTCTAACCCGACAACTTCCAGAAGTTCAGCAACCGTTTCCCTTTTTTTTGCGAGATTAATATTCGAGATAAATTTTCCTACATTTTCCGCAACCGTTGCATAAGGCATCAGATCAAAATTCTGGGCAACGAATTTCATCTCGGCTTCTCCCGGAACCAGATTTCCCTTCGGTCCCAGTAATTTTTTACCGTCAAAAATAATATCACCGCTTTCCCAGTCCAGCAATCCGTAGATCAGGCTTAGCAAAGTAGATTTTCCGCAGCCGCTTTCTCCGGCAAGCGCAATAATTTTACCTTCCTCAAAGCCGAGATTAAGGTTCTGAAACAAAGGTTTTTCTTTAGAATAGGAAAAGTTTAAATGATTTATTTCTAATAGCATACTACAAAAGTAATGAATTGAAATGTTTTTAGGAAAGAACAAAATTTTTTATTATTTTAGCAGGAATAATAAAAAATTATAAATCATGAAGAAAAAGCTGTTTTCGTTGGTTATTCCTGCATTTTTCGCGTTAGCGGCAGTAGTTTCCTGTAAAAAGGAAAAGCCTCTTACCAGCGATAGCAATGAAGTGGTAACCACAAAAGACGGAACACAATATGTTGTGGATACCCTTAACAGCAGAATGGAGTGGAAGGGATATAAAATTTTTAAATCTGAAAATACAAGCCATTTCGGTACTATTAAATTCGAAAGTGGCGATGTTACTGTAAAAGAAGGAAAGCTGGAGAGCGGAAAATTTGTGGCAGATATGGCTTCCTTAACTTCTGAAGATCTGAAAAACGATACCAAAAATTTAAACAAACTTAACGGGCATCTGAAAAGCGGGGATTTTTTCGAGGTAGAAAAATTTCCGACGGCTTCATATGAAATTACCAAAGTAACCCCTTCATCCGAAGGAGATTATAATACTTTACTGGATGGGAATTTAACCATCAAAGGAATTACAAAACCGGTTCAGTTTAAAGCCAATGTTTCCGTGAAGGAAGGTCTGGTAAATATTGCTACAGAACCGAAAGACATTATGAGAGAAGAGTTTGGGGTGAAATTTCAGGCTCCCGCCGAAAATGGCGTGATAAAAGATGAGGTAACTCTTCAGATCAACGTGAAAGCTTTAGAAAAAAAATAATTTTTTTATTTAAGTGAAATAAGTGATTGAAGTCTGCCTCCCCAAAAGAGGCAGATTTTTTTAACATTTTTAAGAAAATTATTCAACTGAAAAACCGTATTTTTGCAAAACATTTTGAAAGGGTAAAACAATGATAGAAAAGATAGAAGAATTACTCGTTGAGGTAAACGGCTTTAATGCTACATCTAAGGAGGAGATCGAAAACTTCCGAATCAAGTACAATGGTAAAAAAGGAATTCTGAATGATTTTTTTGAAAAATTCAAAGAAGTTCCCAACGATCAGAAGAAAGATTTCGGACAGAAGATCAATACTCTGAAGCAGGCTGTTAACGTAAAACTGGAAGATTTGAAAAATGCTTCCGCATCTTCTATTATCGTAGAAAAAGAAGACCTTACAAGACCTGCGTTTCCTTTGGATCTGGGTTCAAGACACCCGATCAATCTGGTGAAAAACAGGATTATCGAGATTTTTAAATCTATCGGTTTTGCTGTTGCGGACGGTCCTGAAATCGAGGACGACTGGCACAATTTTACTGCACTTAATCTTCCGGAATATCATCCGGCGAGAGATATGCAGGATACTTTCTTCATCGAGCAGAATCCGGATATTTTATTAAGAACACACACTTCTTCCGTACAGATCCGTTACATGGAAGAAAATCAGCCGCCGATCAGGATTTTATCGCCGGGACGAGTGTTCAGAAACGAAGCGGTTTCCTCGCGTTCTCACTGTATCTTCCATCAGATCGAAGGTTTATATATTGATGAAAATGTAAGCTTTGCAGATTTAAAGCAGACCATTCAGTTCTTTACAACAGAGCTTTTCGGAAAATCAAAAATCAGACTGAGACCTTCTTATTTCCCTTTTACGGAACCAAGTGCAGAAATTGATGTGTATTGGGGATTAAACTCAGAAACAGATTACAGGATCACGAAAGGAACAGGATGGCTGGAAATTATGGGATGCGGAATGGTAGATCCTGCCGTTTTAAAGAATGTAAACATCGATCCGGAAAAATATTCAGGTTATGCTTTCGGGATGGGAATTGAAAGAATTGTAATGCTTCTTTATCAGATGAGTGACATCAGAATGTTCTTTGAAAATGATATCAGAACATTAGAGCAATTCAAAACTTTATAATTCGTAAAGTCTAAATAAATTTAAATCCTGTAAAAATTCAATTTACAGGATTTTTTACTATTTTTATGGTAAACTTGTTTAAAATTTTCAATTTTTACAGAAAGTTTTAACAAATGGATCTGTTTCTTTACTGTTAAAAAATAAACAAAAACACACTTACTAATAACTTACACAAAATGTCCAAAAAATTATTGAATTTTAAAGCGAGAAAAATTATCCATTACTCATTGCTCGTTTGTATTCTGCTCATTCAGCTTCTTATTGCCGGTTTTTTCTATAATGAATTTATTTCGAGGAAAAATTTAACCTTTTTTGAAAATCAGCTTAAAGAAGTTCATACGCTGGAAAATCTTACGGACAATTCCCGCGGAGAACTCCTGAATGCACAGAGTTTTCTTCAGAAATATATGGTGAGTAATGATAATACCTATCTCGATTCTTATTTTACTTCTCTTAATAAACTGGGTAAAAATCTCGACAGCATCGGACATTACGAAAACAAATATCCGAAGCTTAAAAACGTTTTAACCTCCAAGAAGAAAGATTCTATGGAGATTAAAAAGCTGAAATCTCTGATAGATTCTACCTACGAATATTCTACGAAATCCAACTTTAAGGTAGAGAACAGCCTTCCGAAACTGGAAAAATACAGCGTCAACTACGATTTCGATAAATTTAAAGTAGAAACAAAAACAATTTCCGATACGGTAAAGAAAAAAGGGCTTTTCGGACGTTTGGGAGATGCTATTTCCGGAAAGGAAAATGTACGGAAAGAAAGTACGATTATTACAGTAAAACAGGGAAAAGAAGCCAGCCCTGCCAATATTAAGGCTGAATTCGACAGTATTTTTAATGAAGTGAACAATCATTATAAAGGAGAAATTAAGAAAATTCAGGTAAATGTGGTCAGAAACCAGAACAACAGCGGTAATTTCTATAAAATCTTTAATAATCTCCTCTTTTACAGCAATGGTCTGATGAATATTTATGATGTTGCCATTAAAGATTCGAAAGCTGAACTGGAAAAAGAATATCAAAAGCAGAATTCCGAAAGCAACAGAATCAGAAAGAATCTGGTATTCGGTGCGATGATCCTGATGTTCATTGTTTCCGTTTTGATTATGTTCCTGACCAGAATTGCATTTATTTATGAGAAAAAACTGAATGCCGCGAATAAACAGATCAGCGAAAACCTGAACTTCAAAAACAGAATTTTAGGAATGCTGAGTCATGAACTAAGATCTCCGCTGAAAATCATAGGGTTATTCATCAACAGAATTAATAAAAGAACAGAAGACGAAAAGGTGAAAGAGTATCTGAAATCCATCAGTTTTACCAACGATTCTCTGCTGATGCAGGCAAACCAGATTTTGGAATACACAAAAAATCAGGCGGTTGAAAATAAACTGATTCCGGTGAAATTTAATCTTAAGAACGAGATCACTTCCATTCTTACTTCTATTGAACCTTATATAGAAACAAGAAATAATCAATTTATTGTTGATGAAAATATTAACCAGAACATCAACGTTTATTCAGATAATAAAAAAATCAACCAGATTTTCATGAATATTCTGGGAAATGCTAATAAATTTACTGAAAACGGACAGATAAAAGTCATCACAAAAACGCAGCCTGTTGACGAAAATACAATATCTTTGATTACAGAAATCAGCGATACCGGTGTCGGAATTTCCAAATCTGATCTTGAAAAGATATTCGAACCATATTATCAGGGAGTTTTATCGGAAGATGTGGAAAATCTCGGGGCAGGATTGGGATTGAGTTTATGCAAAGAAATCATTGGTTTGTATGATGGCGATATTTCGGTTTCCAGCGAGGAAGGAAAAGGGACAACCGTACATTTTTCTGTTAATTTAAACATCAGTAAATGAGTGAAATAAAATCGGGAGCTGTGAGATTTTTGCTTGCAGATGATCATAGTCTGATAAGGCAGGGGATTGTTTTTCTTCTGGAAGATATGGATTGGGAGAGTGAGATTTCTCATGCTTCCAATTTGCAGCAGCTTATGAATTCTATACAGGAACAACCTGTGGATATTGCAATTATAGACGCTCATTTTCCCGATGGAAACAGCATTACCATTGTGCCGGAGATTAAAAAAATAAGTCCGGAAACCAAGATTCTTATTTTTACAGGAATTGAAGAAAGCGCCCATTCTTTAAAATTCTTAAATGCGGGAGCAGACGGATTTCTAAGCAAACTGAGCGAGGAAGAGGAGATTGCAGAAGCAATAAAGAGAATATACACCCATGGAAGTTATATTTCTGAGGTTACACAGGCTTTGTTGAGAAATTCCATAAGCAACCCGACACTCATTAATCCTTTATTGTCTTTAACGGAAAGAGAACTCCAGATTGCGGAAATGTATGCGGAAGGTCTTGGAAATCTTGAAATTGCCAACCGGCTTGATATTAAACAGAACACGGTAAGTACACTCAAGAAAAGAATTTTTGATAAACTTAACATCGAAAATATTGTAGAACTTATCGAAGTGATGAAAAATCATTACTAAACTTTAAAATACATTTTGAAATTGAGATCATGAAATAATAATATTTCGTGATTTTTTTTATTAAAATGATTGCTTTTTCGCTAAAATATTGAATTGTTTATTGTTGTAGATAAATATCTACAAGCTTAGCGATATATATCTAAAGGATTTATTAGAATTATATACCACAATGTGCCTACATTTGTATCAACAAAAGCAAACAATTATTAACCGATAATTAAAAGTGATTTTTGATTCTGAAAACACAAATGATGAAAAAAAATTATTTCAGAATCAGAGATACTAAGACACAAATGATATTTGTATCGTGATTGCAGAGCAGCAATGCTCTGTAACAGATACTAAAAAAAGGGTAGCAAAGGTTAGAAAGCAGCCTAAAAAAACACACACAATGAAAATCAAGCCTCCGAAATTTCGGAGGCTTGACGTTTTTAATTACTGACCTAAGAAACAAAACGTAATTAAAAACAAGATTCTATTGAAAATATACAACGGTTTTGTTAAATCAACGATTAACCTTTCTTCTTCGTCCAGTTTTTTATCCTGTTATAATCCAGAAAGTACGTTAACTTTAGAGAAATATTATTTACAGTAGGTTCGCTGAAAAGCATATCATAGTTTTTCTTCACATTCAGCCTTGAAAATTCAAGATAATTGGAAGTGGCATTCCTGTATAATAATGTCAACTGGCTTCCCGGAGCAAACCACCACGAAAATCTAAGGTCTACATTCCATGCATTGTAGGTTCCGTTTAAATTTTTATCAAAAGCATTCGTTTCTGCAAGACTTCCGTCCTGATTCAGCGTGTAAAACTGTTTGTACGTAACATCCGAAAAATAGTGTCTGAAAGTTAATGTAAGAGCCATTTTTTCATTAAAAGTATACTTTGAAGTCAGTGCATTTTCGTAAGTATTTCGCTGTCTTCTTCCGATGAAAATATCAGAGCTGTTTTTCCCTGCAAAACCTGTTTCATTATTGCTGAAGCTCGGATTAAAGCTCCAGTTTACATTAAATTTGTCTGAAAAACGGTAACGAAGTCCGAAATTGGTAAGAACCTGATTTCTGCCTTTTTCATCATACGCATAATAATCGAAACTGAAATTAAGCTGTAATTTCTTTCGGCTGTCGCTTTCAAACCAGATCCAGGAATCAAAATATTTAGGAACCTGAAGATGTCTCCCAAAAGTTCTCGGCTCGTAAATATCGTTTTGTGTAAAAGGTGTAAACTCTATTCCTCCTCCGAAAACCCTGAAATTTTTATCGGTAAAACTGTTATTGTTATTAAAAATCAGATTCTGAAAAATGAACGGTTCTAATCTGTGAAAATAATTCAGATTAAAATTCAGATACATATTATTGAATGTTTTTGTAGGCTGCAAAATTCTGTAACCGTACCACGCGTTGTAATTTCCGAAATTGGTTCTTGTAGAAAATCCTACATCGTTGATGTCCCAGTCTTTTGTAGTGACATTTCCGTTGATATTAAAACGGTTTTTGCCTGAAATTTTTGCAAAACCAAGCTCACCTTTAGTCCCGAATTTGGTTTCACCATCCATCACCCAGCTTCCTTTTAAACTTCCGAAAGTATTGTAAGTGTTTTTTTTGTTGTTGATGTCCCAGAGAATTCCCGTTGCATTCGCATCGCGGAAATCTCCATCTCTCGTAACATTGGTGTTTACCAAAGAAACAGAAGAATTTCCGTTGAATCGCTGATCAAAAACCAGAACATTGTAATTCGTCCACGGTTCTACAACCTCTCTTCTCACTTCTCCGGTTTCGTGGTTTAAAATTGTAGCTTCCATTTTTTGCGTTATCCCATTAAAAAAACCTATTCCCAATCCTTTTTTTGTTCTTCCCGAAATTTTAAAAGCATTGAATAATTTTACCTTTGAAGGATATTCCGTTACCTCTTCATTGTCATTGGTTGCAGGATATCTCGAAGGCTGTCCGCCGACTCTTCTTGAATAAAACATTCCACCTTTACTGAATAATTCGGTTCCTTCGGTGAAGAATGTTCTCTGCTCGGAAAACTGCTGTTCAAACGGGGTTAAATTTAAAATAGAATTATCAAAATTTGCCTGCCCGAAATCCGGAATCAGAGTCATATCGAAGGTAAAAGCATCATTAATACCATATTTTACGTCCATTCCGCCATTCACATTGGCAGTTGTTTTTCCGTCGAAACTGTTCACATATGTTGAAAAATAAGGTGTAAAAGACAATCGTGTCGGAGGATTGATATTTTCAATTCCGTTTAAAACACCATCAAATAATGTATAAGAGTTTTTTGCATTATCCACAAAATTCCAGTCATAAGTAGTTTTTGTACGCTGAATCCTGCGGAACATATTCATTCCCCATTCCTGGACGTTACTTTTTGGAAATCTCAGTTCAGAATAAGGGATTTTCATTTCTATCGCCCATCCTTTTTCGTTGATTTTTGCCCCGCTGTACCAGATAGAATTCCATGTATCATCTTCTCCGTCCGTTGTAATTTTTGCATCAAACTGAACGCCGGCTGCGGTTACCATAAATTCCAGACTCTGCTGTTTGTCGTTGTACCCGTTTAAAGTAACTCCGAAGAAATCATCATTTCCTACGCCGTCTCTTTCTGTGAGTTCTTTGGCAATTTTATGAGGAGTAGGATCGTACATCTGGGCTCCGAAATAAATTCCTGTATCATCATATAAAATTCTGACTTCCGTTCTGATAGAATCTGCCTGAAGTTTTCCGTTGTTGGGCTGTCTTTCTATAAAACCGGTAGCAACAGGAGCATTCCGCCATTCTGCATCATCCAGAATTCCGTCTATTTTGGGAGATGATGAGGTTTTTGTGATGACGATGTTTTTTCTGACAATCTGCGCATCTTCCTTTTTCTGAGAATAGGTAAGTAGGTAAGATAAAGTAAGGCAAATTGCCAGGATCTGAGTTTTCATAGTTCAGTTCTTAATGTTTTAAAGAAGACAACCGAAATCTGAAATCTATTACATAAGAAACAAAAAAATGTCTGCAAAATTTGCAGACATCTTATTTCTAATGATTTACAAAGAATTTATTTTGTAAACTTTAAAGGATATTTTACATTTTTATATCCGTCGATACTTGCTTTTAATGATCCGACTGCCAATTCAGCTTTCAATAAAATAGGAATATGGTTGGCGTCGTTAGAAACCCACATCGTTACTCCTTCTTTCTCTTTAAAAACCCTTCCGCTCTTCACAGACGGAATAATTTTTAAACAGTTAATTGTCCCGAATTTGGTATCCAGATTTTCAGTTCCCACCACTTTTAGCTGAAAAGGAAACATTTCATCATCAATCCATACATTCATGTTGATTACTGTTCCTGTTCTCAGTTCAGCAGCAGTTTTACTTCTTAAATAATAGAAGCAGGAAAGCATATCCTGAACTCCTTTTACAGATTTTATTACTTTTGATCCGTTTGCCGGCGTTTTCTTGTCCGTTAAAACCAATGTGTTGTTGTCGTGGTTGAATGTCGTTTCCAGATGCTGTCTGTAGCTTCCTTCCCTCACGTTTCTTACATAAAAGCTCGGAAGTTCAGTCTGCATATTGATGTAGCTTTCATAAAAATCTTCTACCTTAAAGAATGCTCTTACTGCTCCCGTTGTCTGTCCCGTTCCTCTTACATGAAGATGCGGAGCTCCTTTGAACGTAGTTTTCTGTGCCGTAAGATTAGCGGTACCCGCATTCAGAAATCCGTAATGGATTCTCAGCGTAATAGACTCTCCGTCTGCAATATTATCAATCTGTCCAAATCCCAGAATGAATATAAATATCGAAATAATACTTAAAAATTTCTTCATAATTTAAATTTTACAAAAACATTGCCAAATTCAATAACTTTAAAATATGAAATATATTTGACAAATCTCAGTTTTTTATTTAGACTGAATTAAATATGCTTCGCATTAAAATTAGTAAATTTGCGCTCACAAGTATAATTAAATTATCTTATAATTATGATAACGACGGATATATTGATCATAGGAGCCGGTCCTACAGGACTTTTTGCTGTATTTGAAGCAGGTTTATTAAAAATGAAGTGCCATATTATTGATGCACTTCCTCAACCGGGAGGACAGTTGGCTGAGCTTTATCCTAAAAAGCCTATTTTCGATATTCCGGGATATCCTTCTGTAAATGCGGGAGAGCTTGTGGATAATTTGATGGAGCAGATCAAGCAGTTTCAGCCGGGATTCACTTTGGGAGAGACCGCAGTTTCTTACACAAAAGTGGATGACGAATGGTTTGAAGTCATTACGAACAAAGGAACTGTTCACAGAGCGAAAGCTATTGCTATCGCAGGAGGTTTAGGAACTTTCGAGCCAAGAAAACCTACCATTGAAAATGTAGCCGATTACGAAGAAAAAGGTCTTGAATATTTTGTAAAAGAGCCTGAACATTTCAGAAACAAAAAAGTAGTGATTGCCGGAGGAGGAGATTCTGCACTGGACTGGAGTATTTTCTTATCTAATGTAGCGAGTGAAGTTACGTTGATCCACAGAAGAAACGAATTCCGTGGTGCTTTGGATTCTGTAGAAAAAGTTCAGGATCTTAAAAATCAGGGTAAAATTAAATTAATTACTCCTGCAGAAGTTACAGCGATTAAAGGTGACGGAAAAGTAGAAGCGATTACGGTTGCTATTGACGGACAGGATCCTTACGATATTGAAACAGATTATTTTATTCCGTTATTCGGTTTAACACCAAAATTGGGAGAAATCGGAAACTGGGGACTGAATATCGAGAAAAATGCAATCGTTGTAAACAATGCTTTGGATTATCAGACGAACATCGACGGAATTTACGCGATCGGGGATATCAATACTTATCCGGGAAAATTAAAGCTGATTCTTTGCGGATTCCATGAAGCTACTTTAATGTGTCAGAGTGTTTACAACAGACTGAATCCGGGTAAAAAATTCGTTCTGAAATATACAACGGTAAGCGGCGTAGACGGATTCGACGGAAGCAGAAAAGAAGCAGAAAAAGCTGTTGTTAAAAAAATTGACTAATTTTGTTGTCTGTTGTTGAATATCAATTACCATCAACAATCAACTATTAACGATCAACAAAAGATGAGCGATATTAATATAAAAATTACCGATAGGGAAGGAGTTACACACGATGTCGTTGCGCCAACGGATATGTCTATGAATCTGATGGAAATCATCCGTTCTTATGAATTGGCGGAAGAAGGAACCATCGGAGTTTGCGGAGGAATGGCGATGTGTGCTTCGTGTCAGGTTTACGTGACAAACGATCCGGGACTTGATGAAATGGGCGCAGAAGAAGATGCCATGTTGGGTGAAGCATTCCATGTACAGGAAAACAGCAGACTGGGCTGTCAACTGCATATCGTTCCAGAAATGGAAGGTCTGGAAGTAGAGATTGCTCCTTATCCTTAGAAAGATTTTAACTTACCATAAAATAAAAGCCTCCCGAAGATTTTCTTCAGGAGGTTTTTTAATAAGTTTTGATATTAGAAATAAAGAGATTTATTTTTTCATATAAATCTCGAAAAAATTATAATCAACTTCATAAATTACTTTAGGTTTTAACCCTAGTTCAACTTTCTCGAATAATTCAACTAATTTTTTTCCATCAATTAATTCTATCGGAGGCGCGCCATCTCGTGATGCTTCTCTTTTCGCATCTTCAGAAAATGTTCCAGTTGTAAGAATTATACCTTTATCAGCTCTTCCAATCATGGCATTTCTAAAATCTCCGATTTGGGATCTTGAGACTGTCCCTTTGTATCTTTTGCATTGAAATAAAACTTTCATACTTACAAATGGATTAAGTTCTAACGTTCCATAGCCATCGATTCCACCATCATGAGAGGCTTGCGTCACATTTACATTTTCAAAGCCATGCTCACGAAGCAATCTTTTACAAATATGTTCAAATCCATTTGGGGTTACAGACTGTAATACTTCCAATAATGTAGGAGTAATTTCATGTTCTAATTCTTCAGGTTCTTCCTCTTCTTGGAATTCAACAATTTTGGCTTTCGGTGTTTTTTCTTTTTTAGCTTTCTGATGAATTTCAACCCATTTTAAGAATATTTTTCTTGAATCGTCTAATGTTAAAAAAGTATTTTGACCTTTAGATGATAAAGTCCAAACACCTTTTTTAGAGTTGTCTAGTAAACCTTCCCATACAAGATATTGTCTTGCCCATGCTACTTGATTATCAAATCTTAGAATCCCAGATTTCATGACTTCTTCACGTTGAGAATCCGGAACTTTTTCTTTTTTAGCAATTTCTTCCACAACTTCTTTAGGTCGTCCAGAACCACCTAATTCTCTTAAAGCATTTAAAAGTGGACCAAACCAATTTGTAAATGCAGCCTGCTTAGTTTTCTTTTTTGCTTCACTCATGTTACATAGCTTCTTATAATTGAATATCCAAAATCAAAACGACTTTGGATATTCAATATAGCAATTTTACAATTTTATTTCTGAGGAATGTTGGCTAAAATATCTTTCAGGAAACTCCAGAATTTCTGGGCTGAAGGAATATTTGCCTTCTCATCCGGAGAGTGCGCTCCGCGAATGGTGGGTCCGAAACTTACCATTTCCATTTCAGGATAATTGGCTCCGATGATTCCGCATTCCAGACCTGCGTGACAGGCTACAACGTGAGGTTTTTCAGTGAATTTCTCAACATAGATTTTTTCCATCAATTGAACGATTTCAGAACCCGGTTTAGGTTTCCATCCCGGATAAGAACCACTGAAAACGGTATTCATTCCGGCAAGTTCAGCAACTGATTTCAACTGTTCAGCCACCGAATCTTTAGATGATTCTACTGATGATCTTGAAAGGTTTAAAATTTTTAATGCACCGTCTTTTAATTCAACTCTTGCGACGTTGTTGGAAGATTCTACCAGATCTTTTACATCCGGACTCATTCTATACACTCCGTTATGAAGAGATTTCAATGTTAAGATGATCTTTTTTGAATCTGCTTCTGAAATCGCTTTCTCTGAAGTTGTCGTGTTTTCGATATTGATCTGAAGACCGGCTTCAATGCTTGCAAACTCGTCTAAAATTTCTTTTTTAAGTCCGTTCGTCACTTCTTCGATAAATTCCTGAGCATTTCTTACGGAAGCAACAGCAACGGCTTCTCTCGGGATAGCATTTCTCAATCCGCCTCCGTCAATAGAAATCAACTGAATGTTTTCTTTTTCCAAAGCTTTATAAAGCAACCTCCCCAAAATAACATTTGCATTTCCAAAACCTTTGTGAATATCCATTCCGGAATGCCCTCCTTGTAAACCTTTTACTTCAAATCTCACGATTTGTCCGTTTGCCGCTTCAGTTTCGTAGTTTTGAGAAACGGTAACATCAATTCCTCCGGCGCAGCCGATATCAATTTCATCGTCTTCTTCGGTATCAAGATTCAGAAGGATATCTCCCGTTAACTGTCCCGGTTTCAGACCTAAAGCTCCCGTCATTCCTGTTTCTTCATCAATGGTGAAAAGTGCCTCCAAAGCAGGGTGCGGAATATCTGAACTTTCCAGAATAGACATGATTGTCGCTACTCCTAAACCATTGTCGGCTCCCAAAGTGGTTCCTTTTGCTTTTACCCAGTCTCCATCGATTTCCATTTTGATTCCTTCTGTTTCAAAATCAAAATTTACATCATTGTTTTTTTGGCAAACCATATCCAGATGCGATTGCAAAACCACAGATTTGCGGTTTTCCATTCCTGCAGTTGCCGGTTTTTTGATGATTACATTTCCTACTTCATCAACAGTAGTTTCCAATCCTAAGTTTTCACCAAATTCTCTGATGAACGCAATTACTTTTTCTTCTTTTTTTGAGGGTCTCGGAACCGAATTTAATTTGGAGAAATTTTTCCAGATAATCTGCGGTTCTATATTAGATAGCTCCATGAAATTTATTTTTATCAAAATTACGAAATAAAAAATGCTTCCGATCATTCAGAAGCATTCTTTTTTATTGTTTTAAATGTATTTTCAGCATCCGCATTCTCCGTAAATAGGTAGGGTAACAACCGTTCCGTCCGGTTTTTCAATCGTAAGCGTACCTTCAAAAAGTAAAGCTTCTTCTCCTTTTATTTTTTTACCTTTTACCGAGATTTTATAATCGTCGCTTTCAATTTCTTTGCTCAGTTCTTCGTCTACTTCCATATCGCTTGAAGAGATCAGATTCATGGCAAGTCTTTTTCCGTCCAGCTTCATGTAGGCTGTTTTTCCGGCATCATCTGCATAAATGTATTTTTCGTTTTCAAAATCCGACTTGCTTTTTGCAAAATAGCATGAGCATTCCTTAATTTCTTTTGGAAAAGGAAATGGATCAACAACAATGCCTGTTTTCTGGGCATCTGTTTTTACAGAATCCTGAACTACCGTTACAGAATCTTTTTTTGCCGAGTCGGAAACTGTTTCTTTATCCTTTTTGCAGGCAACCAAAAGGAAAGCCGAAAAGAAAATGATTACATATTTCATCGTGTATTATTTAATTTAACCTAAAAATTTTCGAAACTTAAAGGTATGAAAAATTTAATTTATTGATTTTTCTGATAAAGTTTGACCGTTTAAAATCATTCATATATCATTCCGAATTCATCAATTTTTTCAGAATGATATTGCTCCAGTCTCCTTCATCCGGTGAAATGATGATGGTTTTAAATCCGAATTTTTTTCCTTCCATTTCAATTCCGGCAGAATCATCAATATGAATATTAATGCCAAATTCCGGAGGAAATTTAGAAATATTTTTTCCTTTCATTTTTACTTTTCTGTCATGCAGTTGCTGATTGATGATAAAATCAACCGGAATACTGTAAGATAGAAACATCAGCTTAATTTTTAAGGTACTCTTGTAAGAAGTCGTATAAATATAAATTGTATGTTTTCTATTTCTTAATGCTTTAAACGATGCAACTGTTCCGGATCGAATCCTTTCGCATCCGATAATTTTAGCCCAAAAAGTCTCTTTTTCTAAAGGAAATCTATGGTTGGAAATAATGGTATCATCTAAATCAAAAGATATTTTCATAGATTGAAAACTGCGGAAATTCTGAGGCTATCCTCTCGCTCTTTCAAGCAGCGTCATCATAAGCAATGAAAGAATGACCAGGCTTTCTTCTTCGTCATCAATATCAACCAGTCTGTCCAGTTGAAATCTTCTTCCGAAGAAAGACGGCATTTTTTTCAGTTTAAAATATGCTTTTCCGTCTATTCCGGCTACGGTGTAGGAAGGATTTAAGAAATATCCGGTAAACATTCCGATCACAGGGATTTCGCTCACCATTCCGTCCAGAAACTTTGTCCATGCGTTGTCTTCTGTGATGGTAAATCTCTCTTTATCGTTACTGTCCAGAACGTTGTAAGTCGATTTCCAGAAAGAACGCATCCCTTTTCTCGCAAGTCTTCCAAAGCTTCTTCCTGTCGCTATTTCAGTTAAAGAATAAGAGGCATTAAAATCAAGCCATCGATCGGCTTTGATTCTGAAAAGTTCTTTAGACTTGCTTTCATCATTAAAAATGATAACGTCTTCTTTCAGTTTGAACATTTTCTGGCGCACATAAGCGACGTAATTTCCGTTTTTGTCTGTAATATTGAAATCACTTGCCAGTGTTGAAATTTTAAATTTAAAATCCAGTGGATAGTTTAAATTGTTAAGAACCATTGAGTTTTATTTTTTTAAGTTAATATTTGGATGATCAAATATAAGGTTTTTAATCTGAGCTTAGAAAACGGAACTGTGGAAATGGAGGATTATTAAAAAGATTTAAAATTTATTTTTAGGCTCTTAACATAAAAACAACAGGTAGTAAACTGTCAACAATTATCATTATTTTTGTTCTATGGATTACCCGAGTAAAGTTTTAGCGAAAGCAGTGGATGAAATTGCCGGATTGCCCGGTATCGGAAGAAAAACGGCTTTGCGTTTGGCGTTACATTTACTGAAACAGCCCAATTCCAGAGCGACGAGCCTTGGAAATTCTCTCATTAACCTCGTAAACGAAATAAAATACTGCAAAGAATGTCATAATTTTTCAGATTTTGAAATTTGTGAGATTTGCAGCAACGAGAAGCGAAATGATGAGGTGATCTGTATTGTGGAAGATGTACGCGATGTAATTGCTATTGAAAATACGGGAAAATACACAGGGAAATATTTAATTCTTGGGGGTAAAATCTCTCCGATGGAAGGAGTAGGACCCAATCAGCTAAACATTCCGAGCATCGAAAAAAAACTGAATGACGGAAAGGTGAAGGAGTTTATTTTTGCGTTAAGCGCAACGATGGAAGGGGATACCACTGCTTATTATATCTATAAAAAATTTAAAAATTTTGAGGTAAACTTTTCCAGCATTGCAAGAGGAATTTCTGTAGGAGATGAGCTGGAATACGCAGATGAAATTTCTCTTGGAAGATCGATTATGAACAGGCTGCCTTATAATGAAGGAAATTCTTAAAATTAAAAGAAAATACTTCATGGAAGCTGCATTTTCAAATATCCCAATATCAGAAAAACTGAAAACCTACAGTTTGGTCTGTATTTATCTTGCTGTAAATTCTCTTTTTATCATTAAATACGGAGAACAGTATAATATTCCAATTTTGGCAGGATATCTTATTATATTTTTCGGATTGGGTTTCTTTTATCTAAAATTTCATTTCAAAGAATTTTTTTATAAAACGGCTTTTTTCCTGGGAATATTTTTCTTCTTTCTGTTTAGCATTTACCTGAATTATAAAGTAGATGGAAATACGCTGAATGTTGATCGCTGGTCGGCAATGGAAATCGGGATAAAGGCTGTTTTCAACGGACAGTATCCTTACAACATTCCGGATCATATGGAAAGGGAATCTTCCAATCTGCCGGTTCTTATTATTTTTGGGATGCCTTTTTACCTGCTTTTCGGAAGTGTAGGCTATCTGCAGTCTTTTTCTTTCCTGCTTTTTGCTTATTTAATTTTTAAAATTTTTTCGGATTACAGGCAGAGACTGGCTGTATTAATATTGCTTTTCCTTTCGCCAAGTTATTTGTGGGAAATTTATGTTAAAAGTGATTTGTTTTCCAATTTTATTATCATTGTAGGATCGGTTTATTTAATTTGGGAAAAATTCATTAAAGAGAAAAAGATAAATTCTGCGGTTGTATCGTTTTTATCCGCTTTAATTTTACTCACGAGGCTTTCCGCGGTTATTCCGCTGACGGTTTTATTGTTTAAAAAGTTTGTTGATTTTTCAATAAAAGAAAAACTGCGTTTTACGGCTGTTTTTTTAGTTACAGTGATTGCGGTCTGTTATATTTTCTTTCAAAACGCACCAGATTTTGATGTTTTTTTGAAGCATAATCCTTTTGCTATTCAGGGAGCAAAACAACCTTTGATATTAAGTATTTCTTATATTGTTGCGGGCTGTATACTTTCATTTAAAGTAAAATCTTTTTATGAAACCCTGCTTTGGTCAGGAGTTTTACTGTTTATCTGTGTTTTTGTTCCGTTTGCGATGTTTTTCGCAGAATATGGCTATGAGAATATGATCGTTAATTCATATTTTGATATCAGTTTTTTCAATATGTCGATGCCGTTTGTAATGACCGCTTTAATTTTGGGCATTTTTAAAAATAATATAAAAGTATAGATGGTTTCCGTAATTATTCCCATGTATAATGCTGCACAATCCATTGTTTCTGCTTTGGATTCTGTGAAAAATCAGACTTTTCCACTGGAGAAATTTGAAATTATCATTGTGAATGACGGTTCCACAGACGAAAGTGCTTCTAAGGTTACAGCTTACATTAAAGATCATTCTCAGCTTAATATAACTTTATTACATCAAAAAAACGGTGGGGTTTCGAGTGCAAGAAATACAGGTTTAAGAATTGCAAAAGGAGACTATATAGCCTTGTTGGATGCCGATGACGAGTGGGATTCCGCGAAAACTGAAAAACAGATCCAGTATTTTGAAAATAGTAATCTGAAAATAGATTTTCTTGCCACGGCGAGAAATAACAATAAAATTCTTTTTCCTTACCGTATAAAAAATGGTCTTGCAGAAATTACCTTTAAAAAGCTTTTGATAAGAAACGAAGCACAGCCTTCTACGGTAATGTTCCGAAGAAAAGTTCTGGAAAATACAGGATATTTTGATGCCGAGCAGCGGTATGCGGAAGATGTAAACTACTGGATGAAGGTTTCCCTGAAAAATAAAATGTACATTCTGAATGAAAGTCTGGTTCTGGTAGGCAAAGGAAAAAGAAGTTTCGGGGTTTCGGGTTTGTCTGCAAATCTTCCCGAAATGGCAAAAGGTTTTAAAAAGAATCTGAAGGAAATGTATGATTTAAAAGAAATAAACTTTATTCAATATACCACATTTAAGCTTTTTTATAAAGCAAAATATTTACTTTTGCTCCTTCGGACTTTTTATTATAATTTAAACAGAACAAAATAAACATTTCACAAGTATCAAATGAAAATACTCATCACAGGGGGAGCCGGATTTATTGGAAGTAAGTTGTCTTTAGAACTTAAGAAGAAGGGGTATGAAGTTACGGTTCTGGATAATCTTTCTTCTCAGATCCACGGAGAAAATCCTGATGAGGATTCGCCTTTGTACAGAAATATTTTAGGGAATGTAAATTTCATTAAAGGAGATGTTGCTCATTTTGAAGACTGGGAAAAAGCGATTGAAGGGCAGGATGTTATTGTACACTTTGCGGCAGAGACCGGTACCGGACAATCCATGTACCAAATCGAGAAATATACGGATGTGAATGTTTCCGGAACGGCAAAAATGCTGGATATCCTCGTAAATAAACCCCATCAGGTAAAAAAAGTGATTATTGCTTCTTCCAGAGCGGTTTATGGAGAAGGAAAATATCTTCATCCCGAATTGGGACTGATTTATCCAAGACCCAGAAACGTGGAAGAGATGCGAAAAGGAAATTTTGAAATTATTTATCCCGACGGGCAGATTCTTCGCGCTTTGCCAACGGACGAAGAGTCTAAAATACATCCGACTTCCATCTACGGAATTACAAAATATACACAGGAACAGATGGTAATGACTGCCTGTTCTTCTATGGGAGTTGCTCCGGTTGCGTTGAGGTTTCAGAACGTTTACGGAGAAGGACAGTCTCTTCTAAATCCTTACACAGGAATTTTATCTATTTTTTCGTCCCAGATTCTTAACGGAAACGATATTAATGTTTTTGAAGACGGAAACGAATCCAGAGATTTCATTCATGTGGATGATGCCGTGGAAGCAACAATTCGTTGTATTGAAAATGATGCAGCGAACGGCGAAGTTTTCAACGTGGGAACTGGGGTTTCTACCGCAGTAACTACGGTAGCGGAAAATTTCAGAAAATTTTACAATGTCGATTTTGAAATTAATGTTTCCGGGCAGTTTCGTTTAGGAGACATCAGACATAATTTTGCAGACATCAGTAAGATTAAATCAAAATTAAATTTTCAGCCGAAAATATCTTTTGAAGAAGGAATGTCTAAGTTTACCCATTGGGTTCTGCAACAGAATATTCAGGATGTAAAGTTCAAAGAATCTCTGGAAGAAATGAAAGTAAAAGGACTTTTAAAATGATTGCTTTAAAGGGTAAAAAAATACTTTTTCTGTCGGTTAGTTTTTTTAAATATGAAAAAGCCATAGCAAAAAGACTTTCTGAACTGGGTGCTGAAGTGGATTTTTATGATGAAAGACCTTCCAATTCCAATTTTTCGAAGGGTATTATCCGTCTTAATAAAAGATTCTACCATCTTAAAATAAACAATTATTATAACCGGATTCTTGAAGAAATTAAAGACAAAGAATACGATTATTTTTTCCTGATAAAAGGAGAGGCCATTCCTGTTTTTTTTCTTGAAAAAATAAAGAATGATAATCCCGGAATGGAAATGATTTACTACAATTTTGATCCATTGACGGAATATCCCAATCTGATTGAAAATCTTAAATATTTCGACAAAAAGTTTACGTTTGAATACAATGATTCGGTAAAATATAACATAAGCTTCAGACCTTTGTTTTATGTGGATGAATATAAAAGTTTACAACAGTATTCTCAGAAACCGGAATATGACATTGTTTTTATCGGAAGCGCTCATACGGATCGTTATATTGTAGGAGAAAAGATCAGAGTAATGGCAGATCGGCTGAATCTGAAATCTTACTTTTATTACTATGCAATGGGAAGAATCGCATTCCGACTGAAAAAGATGATTGATAAAAACCTGAAGCAGTTTGACATTACAAAAGTAAGTTTTGATAAACTGAATCATCATCAGATCATCGATTTTTACAAAAAAACAAAATCTGTCCTGGATATTAATAAACCATTTCAGAATGGCTTAACCATAAGAACCTTTGAGGTATTGGCTTCGGGAAGAAAATTAATTACCACCAATTCGGATATCAAAAATTATCCTTTTTACTGTCCTGAAAATATTTTGGTGATCGATCGGGAAGATATTCAGTTGAAACCTGAATTTTTTGTATCAGATTTTAAAGAAATAGATCAGGAAGTTTTATATAAGATGTCTTTGGATTCCTTTATAGACTGTCTTTTTGGAGAAGATCAGAATGATTACTGGAATTCTTTCAGAAATAATTAAAGTAAAATTCCACCGGTATAAACCACAAAAAAAGCAACTCGATCGAGTTGCTTTTTATATATGTAAAAATAAAATTTACTTACTTTGTTGGCGCAGGAGTCTGAGCCGGAGTAGTTGTTGTAGAAGCAGCAGGAGATGAAGATTGCTTAGCCGGAGCTTCTTTTTTTGCAGGCGCCTGAACCGGAGCTGTTGCCGAAGGCTTCCCTGTAATTACAACGCTTAAAAGAATAAGAACGATAATTGTTCCTCCTAAAGTCCATGTTGCTTTCTCCATAAAGTCGTTGGTTCTTTGTACTCCAAACTGAGCAGAAGATGCTCCTCCGAAAGTACTGGAAAGACCTCCTCCTTTAGGATTTTGAGCCATAACGATGATAACCAATAAAATACTGGCGATCATAATAAGAACCATCAATAGTATAAATATAGAATCCATTAATTTGATATCTTTTTGAATGGGCAAATTTAATCTTTTTTTACCGAATGACAAAGAAAGATATTATAAATGTTAACAAAAATAAAAAACGGCAACAACTGTTGCCGTTTTTTCTGTAAAAACAGAAGGTTTTTATTTAAAATCAGAATCTTTCGCCTGATTCACTTCGTACGATTTTACGTTCATTGTCATATCCATTCCCATTTGGCTTACGGTAATGGTATAAGGCATTTTCACGCCTGCAACATCTTTGTAATCTGAGTATGTTGTAGGAACAGTCATGGTTTGTCCCATCGCTTTTACTGTTTTTGTTTCTCCGGTTTTAAGACCTGTTTTTACGCTGTAATAGTAAGTGTTATCACCATTTTTTACAGCATAAGAATCTTCACCGCCGATTTTTTCAATTCCTGCAAGTTTGTAGTCAGCAGATTTTGCAAAACCAAGCTCTGGGAAAAGTTCAGTATTTTTAAGCTTTTCAGCAATTTGCTCAGGTTTCATTTCCACTTTTTTCCCCATTTGTTCAGAATATCCTGTCTTTCCGTCGAATACCTGTTTCTGAAGAGTCTGTCCCATACCTGTCACAGTAGTAAGTTCTTTTCCTCCTTTCGCTTTCATCATTTTCAGATCGATATTCTGTCCCTGCATAGACATGGAAGCATTTACGGTGTAAGAAGAAACTTTATCGATGTTTGCTTTTCCTCCAATTGCGTTGATGTATTTATCTGCAACAGAAGCAACAGTAACTCCTGCATCCACTTTCTGTGTTGTTGGTTTTGCTACAGGATTGGCTTCTTTATCAAAATATTTTACCGGATATCCTAATTTTTCCAGACCTTCAGAAATATCTGCTGCTTTTCCGGCAATGAAAATTCTGCTCTGGTTAGGAAGAATAGTAGATTTTACAGCATTAGAAACATCGGCAGCCGTTACTTTATCAATAGATTTCAGATAATTGGTATAAAAATCATCAGGAAGATTCTGTACTTTCTGGTTTAAAGCAAATCTTGCAATGGTCGCAGGCTGCTCCAGAGACATGATGAAAGAACCTTTCAGTTTAGCTTTTGCATTTTCAAGTTCTTCAGGCTTAACGGTAGAAATCGCGTTAAGTTCATTCATAAATTCCTTTACTGCCTTATCCGTAACTTCATTTCTTACACTTGCGCTTGCAGAAAACTGCGGAGAATATTTGCTTGCGCTAAGATTGGAGTATGCACCGTAAGTAAAACCGTTTTTCTCACGAAGGTTCATGAAAAGTCTTGCTTCACCGCCACCACCAAGAATGTAATTGGCAATCGTTGCAGGGAAGTAGTTAGGATCTTTCATTTTCAGCGTGTTCAGGTTGTTCAAAGAAACCACAGACTGTACCGCAGAAGGAACATCCACTACGTTAATTTCCGTTTTAGCAACATTAGAAGCCGGTTCTAAAGGAGAAATTGGAGTATTTGCTTTTTTCCATCCACTGAACGCTTTTTCAACCATAGGTTTTACCTGATCGAATTTTACGTCTCCAACAATTACCAGATAAGCATTGTCCGGAGCGTAATATTTTTTGTACGTATTCTGTACATCAGCCAATTGAATTTTGTTGATTGATTCTACTGTTTCAAATTCTCCTCTTGATGTATTTTTACCATACATTAAAGCGTTAGAAACCTTTGAAGCAATAGAAGAAGCATTTTTCTCTTCAGATTTTAAACCTTCAATTGCTCTGTCTTTAGAATTCTGGATCTCTTCAGCAGAAAATTTAGGATTGATGATCGCATCTGCCATCAGGTTAAGAACCTGAGGAAAATATTTTGAAAGTGAATTTGCCGCAGCTCCGTTAGAAGAAAAGTTTAAGTTCGCTCCAAGATAATCCACCTTTTTGTTGAATTCATCCTTGCTCATGTTAGTGGTTCCGTTTTCGAACTGTTCTGCCATGATTTCGCTTACGCCTGCTACACTACCTTCATAATAAGGTGCTCTGTCCATGCTAAGACTTGCGCTTACTCTCGGAAGTTTATTGTTTTCCACCACCATTACCGTAAGTCCGTTGCTTAGCTGGAAAGTTTTTGGCTTTGCAATGTTAATGGCCGGAGTTGGTCCCGGTTTTGGCATGGCATTAAGATCTATCTTTTGTGCTGAAACCATTCCTGCGAAGAAAAATGCTGCAGCTATATATGTTAATTGCTTTTTCATTTGTAAAAATTTAATTTTTAATAATCATTTTAACCTAATTACCGGTAGATTACTTCTTCTCAGGTACGTAATTGATGATTATTCTTTGGTTGGAATTAAGATACTTTTTAGCTGCATTCTGAAGATCCTGTCTTGTGATGCTTCTGTAGATATCAATTTCTTTGTTAATCAGGTTTGTATTGCCCATCAAAACGTGGTTGGTTGCCAGTGAAGCAGCAATCCCCTGAATATTGGAATTAGAATTTACAAACTGGTTTTCAAACTGGTTCTGAAGTTTTTGATAATCTTCCTCAGAAATTAAAGTCGTCTGCAGTTTTTTGATCTCTGCATCGATGTCTGCCTGCAAAGTAGCCTTTGTGGTTTGTCCCATCGGGATCGCAAAGAATGCAAAAATACCGTAGTCTTCAAGACCTTGGTTGAAAGCCTGTACCTGAAGCGCTTTTTTATCCTGATCTACTAATTTTTTGTATAAAACAGAAGATTTTCCGCTGCTTAAATAAGAAGAAAGCATATCTAAAATGTAAGCATCTTTCTCTTTATTACCCGGCGTTCTGTAAGCAAATACATAAGCAGGAAGCTGAATATTCGGATCCGTAGCCGTTACTTCTTTTTCCTGAGTGATAGGAGCGTCTTTCGGGAAATCTTTCGGGTAAACTGTTCCTTTTGGAATTCCTCCGTAGTATTCCTTAATCCATTTTTTAGTCTGTTCAGGCTTAATGTCTCCTGCTACCACCAAAGTAGCGTTGTTCGGAACATAATATTTCTTATAAAATGCCTGAAACTCTTCTAATTTCGCAGCATTAAGATCCTCCATAGAACCGATTGTAGGCCAGTTGTATGGGTGATTAGTGAATAAATTTTTCTGTACTGTTGTGAAAAGATTTCCGTAAGGCTGGTTATCCATTCTCAATCTTTTTTCTTCCTTTACAACCTCTCTTTGAGTATCTACACCAACCTGATTAATCACCGCATGGCGCATTCTCTCAGCCTCCATCCAAAGACCCAACTGCTCGTTGTTTGATGGGAAAGTTTCGTAATAATACGTTCTGTCATTCGTTGTGTTAGCGTTGTTTTGTCCCCCGTTTGAAGAAACTATTTTGAACCAGTCACCTCTTTTGATGTTGGGTGTTCCTTCAAATAAAAGATGCTCGAAGAAGTGTGCAAAACCTGTTCTTCCTTTTACCTCGTCTTTTGCACCTACGTGATACATTACCCCTGTTGTTACAACCGGAGCCGAGTTGTCCTGATGAAGAATTACGTGAAGACCATTTGGTAAGTCATACTCTTCGAATTTAATTTGTTGTGCATTAAGAGCCATTCCGAAGAAAGCCGCTGCAGCAACAGAAAGAAGTCGCTTTTTCATAAAGTAGAAATTGTTTTGTCAATTAGTTCCAAAAATACATTAATTGTTACATTATAATCAAAATAAAATTAGCTTTAAAAGCACTTCTTTGAAATAAAATTTTATTATGTTAAAAAGTGGTATCATATTTTCAGTGAAAGTTTAGAATAAAAATTAATTTTGTAAAACAGAAACCATTATTGTAATGAAAAACTTTTTAGACCAGAATATCTCTCATGAGTCGCTTAAAATATTATTCAGTCAGGCTCCGGTGGCGATGTCTTTGCTTATGGGGGAAGATTTTATCATCAGTAATGCCAATCAGCAGATTCTTGAACTCTGGGGAAAAGATGCATCCGTTATAGGAAAAAAGCTTGAAGAGGTGCTTCCTGAAATAAGACCACAGGGAATTTTTGAAATATTAGACAATGTTTACAGGACAGGAGAAGTTTTTAAAGGCAATAAATGGTCGGTTTTTTTAGAAAAATTCGGAAATTACGAAGAACACTTTTTTAATTTCATTTATGCACCTGTGTATAATGAGGATCACAAAATTACCGGAGTAAGTGTTGTAGCCACAGAAGTTACCGAGCACGTTATTTCCGAGCAGAAACTTTTAGAAAGTGAGTACCGTTTTGAAGACCTCATCAGACAATCAGATTATTCCACCGCTATTTATCATTCAGAAGATTTATACATAGAACTTGCCAACGACAGGATGCTGAAAACCTGGGGAAAAGATGCCTCCGTAATAGGAATGAAGCTTGAAGAAGCACTTCCCGAACTGGAAGGACAGCCATTTATCGGCTTATTAAAAGAAATTTTTAAAACAGGAAAAACCTATTCTGCAACAGAAGACCCTGCAGATCTTGTAGTAGACGGCAAACTTCAGACTTTTTATTACAACTTTTCTTATAAACCGCTTAAAAACTCCAATGGGGAAGTTTATGCGATCCTTAATATGGCAGTAGATGTTACAGATCTTGTAAAAGCCAGAAAAGAAGTACAGGAAAGTGAAAAAAAATACAGAGATCTTGCGGATTCTATGCCTCAGTTTGTCTGGACCTGCGATAAGTATGGCAAAATAACTTACATGAACGACAATTGGTACAAATACATGAAGTTCAAAAAAGAAGAAGATGCCAATGACGCCATTAAAAATATCATAAGACCTGAAGTTTATCCTGATATTTTAAAAATCTGGGAAGAAAGTGTAAAAACAGAAAAACCCTTTGAAGTAGAATATGAATTTTCGGATCCCGATGACCCGGAAGTTTACCGCTGGTTTCTGGGAAGAGCGGTTCCCAATCTTAATCCCGACGGAGAAATACATCAGTGGATCGGAACTTTTACCGATATAGATGATTTTAAACAACTGCAGAACCAAAAAGATAACTTTCTGGGCATAGCCAGTCATGAACTTAAAACTCCGCTTACCAGTTTAAAACTCTACACCCAGTTTATTGAAATGAACCTTAATAAAAAAGGCGATTATAAAAATGCAGAGGTGGCAAAAAGAATGAACGACCAGATTGATAAACTGACGGAGCTTGTGAATGATCTTCTGGATGTAACCAAAATTCAGAAAGGACAGATCCAGCTTAATGAATCTGATTTTGATTTTGATCAGCTTGTGGAAGACGTTATTGTAGAACAGCAGATGACCGCAAGACATAAAATCCTTTTTAATAAAAGTGAGATCGGGAAAGTAACCGCAGACAGGCACCGTATTTCTCAGGTGATGAGCAACCTGATCAGCAATGCCATCAAATATTCTCCTGATGCAGATGAAGTTATTGTTTCTACTCAGATGAAAGATAATATGATAAAATTCAGTGTGAAAGATTTCGGAATTGGAATTCCGGAAGACAAACAACACAAGGTTTTTGAGCAATATTACCGGGTAAGCGGAACAAAAGAACATACCTTTCCGGGTTTAGGATTAGGACTTTACATCTCCTCGGAGATCATCAAAAGGACAGGAGGAAAAATTTATGTTCACTCCGTGGAAGGAAAGGGGTCTGATTTTTGCTTCGAAATACCTAAAATTAAAATATAAAACATGTCTACACAAATTTTAGTCTTGGATGATAGTCCTGCAATTGTTGATTCTATTGAGATGATGATGGAGCTTGAAGGACTTACCGTTGCCAAGTTCTATAAAGGATCGGATATGCTCGATGCACTGAATACACAGCCAAAACCGGATGTTATCCTCATGGATATGTGGCTTTCCGGAGAAGACGGAAGAGATATATGCAGAACCATAAGAGCCGATGAAAAGCTACGCGATATTCCGGTGCTTATTATGTCCGCAAGCCGAGGACTGGAGCAGTCTGCACTCGATGCGGGAGCCAATGATTTTATCGCAAAACCTTTCGATATGGGAGATATGATTTCCCGTGTGAGAACGTATATTAAATAAAAACAGATTTTCTTGAAACATCAAAATCCAAAATTTGAATTCTCCATATAATACACTAATTTTGTGTTCCCAAAAATTTTTTGCAGCATGGAGGATTATCTGAAAGGACTGAATGAATCACAATACGAAGCCGTTACCACATTAAAGGGACCATTAATGGTTCTCGCAGGAGCGGGTTCCGGAAAAACGCGTGTACTTACCATGCGTATTGCCCATCTCATTACCAACGGAATAGATCCTTTCAATATTTTGGCGCTTACCTTTACCAATAAGGCAGCAAAAGAAATGAAAGAACGTATTGCAAAAGTAGTGGGCCAGAGCAATGCAAGAAGTCTCTGGATGGGAACTTTCCACTCTGTTTTTGCAAGAATTCTGAGAAATGAAGCGCATTATCTCGGATATCCTTCCAACTTTACCATTTACGATCAGCAGGATGCATTAAATGTCATCAAAAAAGTGTTGAAAGACATGAATATTGATGCCGATCTGTATAAACCCAAAAAAGTTCAGGCAAGAATTTCGACATATAAAAACAACCTCATCACCGTAAAAGCTTATTTCAACAATCCTGAGTTGATGGAAGCCGATGAAAAAGCCAATATGAAATTCATAGGGCAGATTTACCAGCGGTATGTAGAGCAGTGCTTCAAAAACGGATCGATGGATTTTGACGATTTGCTGTTAAAAACCAACGAATTGTTAACCCGTTTCCCTGAAGTGTTAGCAAAATATCAGGACAGATTCAGATACATTCTTGTGGATGAGTATCAGGATACGAACCATTCTCAGTATCTTATCGTTAAAGCTTTAGCCTCAAAATTTGAAAATATTTGTGTCGTAGGAGACGATGCACAGTCAATCTATTCCTTCCGTGGTGCGAACATCTACAATATTTTAAACTTTAAAAAAGACTATCCGGATGCAATGACGGTTGCTTTGGAGCAGAATTACCGTTCTACGCAGAATATTGTAAATGCGGCGAATGTAGTGATCGCGAAAAACCTTCAGCAGTTCAAGAAAAATGTTTTCAGCGAAAATGAAGAAGGAGAAAAGATCAAAGTATACCGTTCCCTTTCCGATGCCGATGAAGCGAATTTCGTAGCCGGAAACATCTGGGAAACCAGAAACCGTGAGCAGAGAAAATACAGTGATTTTGCCATTTTATACAGAACCAACTCTCAGACGCGTGCTTTCGAAGATGCGCTGAGAAGAAAAAATATTCCTTACAAAGTCTACGGAGGTCTCTCTTTCTACCAGAGAAAAGAAGTAAAAGATCTCATCGCTTATCTGAGACTTTTAGTCAATGAAAACGATTCTGAAGCGTTGATGAGAATCATCAACTATCCAACCAGAGGAATTGGAGAAACCACTCAGAATAAACTGACTGTTTTTGCAGATGCTCAAAATATTTCCATTTCACAGGTTCTCGATAATTTACCGATGTATGCGCCACATTTAGGCTTTAACAACGGAGTTTTAAACAAACTGAACGACTTCTGGTCGATGATCAAAGCCTTTCAGGTACTGCTGAAAACGGAAACTGCGTACAGTGTTGCGATGGAAGTGGCAAAACGAAGCGGACTGATTAAATTTTTAAAAGACGATCAGACTCCCGAAGGAATTTCCCGTGTAGAAAACGTTCAGGAATTAATGAACTCAATGCAGGGATTCATTGAAGAACAGATGCAGTTGGAAGACGGAGATCCGAGCTTACCGAATTTCCTTGAAAACATTGCCCTTTCTGCCGATACACAGGATAAGAACAATGAAGAGGATATGGTTTCGCTAATGACGATTCACCTTTCAAAAGGCCTTGAATTTCCGGTTGTACATTTGGTAGGGCTTGAAGAAAACCTTTTCCCGAGCTTTATGAGTTCTTCCACAAGAGAAGATCTGGAAGAAGAAAGACGTCTCTTCTATGTTGCTTTAACAAGAGCCGAAAAGCAGGTGTTTTTCTCTTATGCCGTTTCGCGTTTCCAGTGGGGGAAAATTACCGATGCGGAACCTTCAAGATTTTTAAGTGAAATAGATGAAGAATATATCGAATTTGTAAATCCTGCAATTGAAAAACGTTTTATCAACAATTCGGGCATCAAATCCAATATTTTTGATGAACATCCATCGGAAATGAGAAGTTTCAAAAAGGTGGAAAAGAAAACCATCGAAAGAAGCGACAGCTCAAAACCGATTGCAGAACCACGCAAACTGAAACCTGTAAGTACGGCAAAAATCATCAATCCGAGCGGAGCTTCTTCTCAGGATATCGAAGTGGGCGATAAAGTAAGACACGACCGTTTCGGAATCGGAGAAGTGACTTTCCTCGATGGAACAGATCCTCAGAATATCAAAGCCAAAGTAGTCTTTCAGTATGAAGGCGAGAAAAATCTTATCCTGAAATACGCGAAACTCACTAAGATCTAAAATTCATTTCAACTTTAAAAAATAGAAGATGACAATATTCATTTTCTGCATTCTTTTAGTCTATTAATTTTGTAGACTAATAAATATAATTTACATTTGCACTTTTAAAACATGAATTTAAAGTGAGGAATGTATGAAGAATAAAAAAACTATTTTTTCGGCATCGGTATTATTTTTCCTGGGAACATTTGCGTACGCACAGGAAAAAGATACAGTAAAAACAAACAACTTAGAGGAAGTTGTTATTTTAGGATCAAGAGGCGGAGCAAGGTCTAAAGTAGACAGTCCGGTTCCGGTGGACGTTTTCAATATCAAAGAATCTTCGGTTATTTTACCGCAAACAAACGTCGCACAAATCCTTAATTTCATTGCACCGTCGTTTACATCAACCATACAAACCAATGCAGACGGAACCGATCATTTGGATCCTGCACAGCTCAGAGGGTTGGGTCCCGATCAGGTTTTGGTTCTTGTGAATGGAAAAAGAAGACACACTTCTGCGTTAGTCAATGTAAACGGATCTCCCGGAAGAGGAACAGTAGGAACCGATCTTAATGCCATTCCGTCTTTTGCCATCAATAAAATTGAAGTTTTAAGAGACGGAGCTTCTGCGCAGTACGGTTCGGATGCCATTGCCGGAGTCATCAATTTAGGATTGAAAAGAGATACCGGAAAACTGACGGGACAACTAAGCTATGGCGGAAATCTTACTCCAACGGCCAACGATCACACAGGAGATTTTGACGGACAGAATATTCAGGTAGACCTTAACTACGGAAATAAAATTGGGAAGAAAGGCGGATTTTATAACATTACGTGGACATCCCAGTTCAGAAATCCTACCTATAGAGCGGGAACAGAAAGCGGAAACATTTTCAATGCTTACAACGCGATTGAACAGCGTGCTTTAAATAACGGCGTGAATCTTTCATCCCTTTTCACGAATATTAACAATACTCCGAATTCCCAACAGATCATCAATTATATTCATCAGTATGCGCAGGAAGTCAATTATTTTTCTCCGACGTTACAGAACCAGATTCAGTCGGCGAATACAATTTCCGCATTACAGGGAATTTTAAATACGAATGTGACGGATCAGGAGCTGGCTTACAGAGGTTTGTCCAGAAAAGATTTCAATATGCAGGTGGGACAGTCTAAACTGAATAATCATCAGCTTTTTGCTAATGTAGAAGTTCCGCTGAACGACAACTGGAAAGTTTATACTTTTGGCGGATACAGCTTCAGACACGGAACTTCGGGAGGATTTTTTAGAAGACCTAACCAAAGCAGAACATTTACAGGATTGTATCCCAACGGTTATCTGCCGCAGATCGGAACAGACATTCAGGATCTTTCGCTTTCCGCAGGAATTAAAGGAGACTGGAAAGGCTGGAATATCGATTTCAGCAATACTTTCGGGCAGAATTCTTTCAGTTATGATATTAAAAATACCGGAAATACCTCTTTAAGATTCAATTCTCCGAATGAATTTGATGCAGGAGGTTTAAGATTTTCCCAAAATACAATCAATTTAGATTTTTCAAAGAAATATGATGTCTGGAGCGGAATCAATGTGGCTTTTGGAGCAGAACACCGTTACGAAAATTTCAAAATAACAGCAGGAGAAGAAGCATCTTACGCTACGTATGATGTTTCCGGAAATCTCTGGACCGGAAATACAGTTCGTCCGACCGACTTTTTCGGCGCTACACTTCCGGGAGGTTCTCAGGTTTTCAGTGGATTTAAACCAGAAAACGCAGTAAATAAAAACCGACAGGCAATTGCTGGATACGCAGATGTTGAATTCAATTTTACCAACTGGTTATTGGCAGATGCAGCCGTGAGATATGAAAATTATTCAGATTTCGGTTCTACATTCAATTATAAACTGGCTTCAAGAATCAAAGTAAATAAAGACCTTAATTTCAGATTTGCGGGTTCTACAGGATTCAGAGCGCCTTCCATTCATCAGATTTATTATAATGTAACGTCAACTTTGTTTACAAACGGACAGCTTCTGGAAGTGGGAACGTTCAGCAACGATTCAAAAGTTGCCAATTCATTGGAAATACCAAGTCTGAAACAGGAAACTTCAAAATCTGCAAGTGTAGGATTTACCTATAAAATTCCTTCGGCAAAACTTACGCTTACCGCAGACGGATATTTCATCAGAATTGATAACAGAATTCTGCTTACCGGTCAGTTTGCAAGATCTGCCGTTTCTCCGGCAACGCAGTTGATTTACGATGCCGAAAGAGTAAATGCCGTACAGCTTTTTACCAACGCAATAGATACGGAAACCAGAGGACTGGATATTGTTCTTGCGCATAATGCAAAATTCTCCAACATCAAACTGGATAATAATTTTGCGATCAATCTTAACCAGACCAGAAAAGTCGGAGCCATCCATTCATCCGGATTATTACAGTCTTCAAATCTGGAAAATGTTTATTTTTCCGAAGCATCGAGAGTGTATCTGGAAGAAGCAGTTCCCAGAGTAAAAGCCAGCTTATCCAATCAGCTTACTTGGGGAAATGCTATTTTCTATCTTAGAAATACCTACTTCGGAAAGGTAACGAGTCCCGATATTATCGATGCAAACGGAGACGGTGTCATTTCTCCGAACGAACATCAGGAAATTACAGATAAAATCATAACCGATGTTTCTCTGGCTTATCAGTTGACCAAAAATATAGGACTTACCGTTGGTGTCAATAACCTATTTGATATTTACCCAACGAAAAACCTTCCTGCTTCTTCCAATAACGATCAGTTTATTTACTCAAGATCAACTTCACAGTTTGGGCAGAACGGAAGATATGTATTCTCAAGACTTAACTTTAATTTTTAAGTAATTTTTTTAATTCTTAATCTGAAATGAATCCGGTTTTTCCGGGTTCATTTTTTATTTGGCTGAAAGACAATTTGTATCTTTAAACCATAAAAGTTTTATAATGAAAAGGATTCTGCTATTTTTACTTCTTATCCTGTTTTCCACACCGCTTTTTTCTCAGGAATACCGTACCGAAAATAATATCCATTATTATGATGAAAAAACCAGTAAATCTGATGCTTACATCAATGAAAGATGCGTGCTGGATATTTATATTCCGAAAAATGTGAAAAATTTTCCTACGGTGATCTGGTTTCACGGCGGAGGATTAACCGGAGGTGAAAAGGAAATTCCGGAAGGGCTTAAAAATAAAGGAATCGCAGTGATTGGAGTCAATTACAGACTCTCTCCGAAAGTTAATGCCCCGAAATACATTGAAGATGCAGCCGCAGCAACAGCATGGGTTTTTAAGAATATTAAAAATTATGGAGGAAATGAAGATCTTGTCTTTATTTCAGGACATTCTGCGGGAGGTTATCTTGCCATTATGGTAGGTTTAAATAAAATGTACCTGAACAAATACGGAATTGATGCCAATAAATTTGCAGGAATTATCCCTTTCAGCGGACAGATGATCTCGCATTTTACCACAAGAAAAGAAAAAGGAATTGATGAACTGGATGCCAGAATTGACGAATATGCACCGCTGCATTTCATAAGAGCAGATGCACCGCCTTTGTTATTAATTACCGGAGACCGCGAGAAAGAGCTGCTCGGAAGATATGAAGAAAATGCTTATATGGCGCGAATGATGAAGCTCAAAGGTCATAAAGAAACCACTTTATACGAACTTCAGGGCTTTAATCACGGCGGAATGGCGCAACCCGCTTTTCCTTTGCTTATCAACGAAATTAAAAGAGTGGAAAAGGGCAGGAGATAGGATGGAGGAAGGAAGTAGGAAGATGGAAGTATGATGAGGTAGGCTAAAGCGGGAAGAGGGAAGTTAGAAGCAGGAAAATTTGATGTTAATAAATATACATACAGATTTTAAACTTCCATCCTCCAGCTTCTAACTCCCATCTTCCACCCTCCAACTTCTCTCCTAATTATTTTGCAAAGTTTTTTATTTTTTCTTTCTTTGGAGCGAAAATAAAATGATTTCGAACGATGGGTATGTTTTACAACAATGCGGTTTGTGATATTTATATAGGAAAAAGTGCAGGAGCTAAAATGATGCAGGATATCAGAAATGCTCAGAGAAATGTGAAAATTGTTTCTCCCTATCTTTCTCCTTTTTTAATTAAAGAGCTGATTTATCTTCATTCCAGAGGAATTAAAATAAGATTGGTTACCAGCGATGAAATCGAAGATTTTTACGGCTACGACAAGAATATTCACAAACTGATTATTCAGAATAAACACGTTGACGAAAAGGCAAAACAGACCAGAGACAATCTGGTAAGCCTCTCCGGAACCCTGCTTTTTGCCATGATCGGTTTGGGCGTGGTTTTGCTTCCGTTGATGTATCTTTTAAACAATTTTAAACTTGCTTACGGATTTATTATTGTCATTTTAATGTTTCTGATAAGAGATTCCATCGTTAAAAAAATAAAAAGGACTAAAGTTTACCATTACAGCTACAAGCAGCTTTTTCCCTTCAAGGTTTTTGTTTCTCCGAATAGCGGAAATTCTACCAATAAAACCTTCATTCACAGTAAAATTTACATTATTGATGACGAAATTGCTTATTTAGGTTCTTTAAATTTCACAGGAAGCGGCGTGAAAGACAACCACGAAACCAGAATACGAACAACCGATCCGGAAGCCGTTGCTAAAATCATCGAAGAAGTTAAAGAAATTTTTTATCATTCCAATCTTCCGGAAAGAGATATTCAGTTTTGGGGAAGTCAGTTGTATGAAGAACCGGATAATTAATTTTGTTGATAGTTGATAGTTGATAGTTGATAGTTGATGTACGTTGGATTAGATTTTTAAGCAAAAAATTCACAATTGACTGCAGAGCAAATTCACCATTCACTTTAATTAATCACCGCATTTATTTTCTGCCACAAAACATCATCAAAATCCGAAAGAGCAAGATTCACATTGTCTGCAGCATCACCCATTCTGATGATGACGAGTTTTTTGCTTGGAACGACATAGATTTTTTGATCATTTTTACCTAAAGCACAAAACATATCATCCGGTGCACTCGGAATCAATTTTCCGTTGAACTGAAACTGAGTCTGCGGCATATGATAACTTGTCTTTCCGTTCAGCCACCACAGATAACCGTAGGCTAAATTGATACTTTGGGAAGTATTTGTCGCACTTTGAAAATAATTCGAGTTGATGATCTGTGTTCCGTTCCAGTTTCCGTTGTTTAAAGCCATTAGTCCGAAACGCGCCATACTTCTCGTTGTACTCCAATACACACTGTTGTCACCACTCTGGATCCAGTTTCCTGTCATCCCGATTTTATCTCTCAGTTTGGTATTGAAATATTGTGACCATGTCTGTCCTGTTGCTGCAGCAACCACATCCTGAAGTTTTACATAAACATTATGATACGCCCATCGTGTTCCTGCATCGGCTTTATACTGTAGATTTGCCGGACTTACATTATCTCCGAGACTGTCGTCCAATCCGGAAGTCATCGTCAGTAAATTCCGGCAGGTAATTAAATTTTCTTTTGCCAAAGGAGCGCTTGTCCAGCCGGTTCCGATGTATGTGGAAACTTTATTGTTGATATTGATAAATCCTTCCTGTTCTGCAATTCCCGTTACGGTTGAGGTTAATGTTTTTCCGGCACTTGCCCAATACCAAGGTGTAGTAGAAGTATGTCCCGAAAAATAGTTTTCCATAACAATTCTTCCGTTTTGCAGGATCATAAAACTTTTAGAATGTTTGGTTTCCAGATAGGTCAGAAGATCCTGAACTTTATCCTGATGCCAGTTTAATGAAGAAAGAGATTTGGTTTCCCAGACATCACTGTTGGAAGGAGGAAAGTACATCGCTTCCGTTGTAGAAACCGTACTGTTCGGATCTGAAGAGGGTTCCGTAATATCATCAGAAGAACTGCAGGATAATGCTAAAAAACAAAATGCAGGAACAGAAAATAGATTTTTTATTTTCATACGAAATTAGTTTAAATTCTGATTTTTAGATCATCATAACAATGAATAGTTAAAAACCTTTCATGAAAAATGTTAAAAAGATCTTCAATTGCAATTTAAACTAATTTCAGAATCAACCGCAAAAGATGCAAAAGATAATTATAAAGCGAATTTCCAGAATAATCAAAGCGCTCAAAAGAATAAAAATCAAAGATTTTTAAAACTATTGTGATCTTTTTCTTTTAAAATCAGCACTTTGAATAAGGATTATCTTATCTTTTGTACCTTTTTTGGTTATATAAAAAGGTTAAATATTCTTTGTTGAAAAGCAAATTATTTTCAATTAGAATTTAAACTAAAACTTTTTACTTTTTATGTGCTTCAATGAAACGGATCATATCATCCGTAAGCTGATCCATATATTTTTTATCAGTTGTTCCGAAACCATGTATTCCGTCTTCAACCACGACAAGTTCAGCTTCTATGTTTTGTTTTTTCAGTTTTTTTACCAGTTTTTTAGAATGACTCAATGGTGCCACCTTATCTTTATTTCCATGAAGAATAAAGGTCGGAATACCGTTTTCAGTCTCATTGATCGGGGAAATCGTTTCCAGATAATCTATAGCTTTTCTTTTTTCATCATTGATATTGTAGCCGGAAATTCCGTAAACCAGTTTCTTTCTGATCTCAACAATCGGCTTAAAGAACAAACCGACAATAGACACCGGAACTTTTCCCAGTCGTGTATGAAGAAGTTGATTGATATCAGTCGGTCCGAAATTATCAACCACATAATTTACCTTTGCCGAATAAGAAGATAATTCAGGGCTTCCCAAATATTCATTATCATTCGTGTATGCAGCCATCAGAGCGAGATGCGCTCCCGAAGAAGCTCCGAAAAACCCTATGTTATTGGGATCAAAATGATACTGATCTGCATTTTTTCTTACCCATCGCACCACATCTTTAGTATCCTGAATCGGCAGCGGAAAATGTACGGTTTCGCTTACAAGGGTATAATCGATGCTTACCACAGCATAATTTTTTTCAACAAGCTTTAAAATGAAATTTTCGATATAATTGTTGGATCTTACTACTTTATCACCTTTTGCCCATGCTCCGCCGTGAACATAAATAACCACCGGAAGTTTTGCAGAACCCGCGTTTTTCGGTTTGTACAGATCCAATTTGATGGGGTTGCCGGAAGCATTATTTTTATACGTAATATTTTCTGAAAAATCCGTTTTTTCAGGAAGAAGAACACTTGGCGGTGTCGGAGTTCCTTCGATCGGACCCTGAGAATAACTCAACGTAAAAAAGCTGAGCAGAAAAATAAAAAACAGGCTTTTAGAAAACCTGTATGCCGTATTGTCATTCGTAAATTTCATAGAATATTTTTTTGAGGGTATTATTTTACTAACTCCTCAAAAAGCCTACCAAAAGTATTTTCCAGATTTCTGGATTTTCCCGGATGAGGTCTTGAAGTCTGAACAACAGAACTTCTTACGGCAGTCAGCCAGCGGAATCTTTCAGGTATTTCAAGCTGTGCAATCGGTCCGCCGTCTTTTGCGCCGTCAGCGATTTTTTTGAAGCTTTCCAGATTCTGGATCACGTCTTCATAGTCTATTTTGCTTCTCATCAGCTTAAATTTATCCGGACAGAGGTAAAATTCCACCTTAATGAATTTTTCTTTTTTTGAAAACATTACCAGTCCGATATTGAAAAATTCTTCTCTTTCAACCTTTGGAACCAATCGTATCACCGCGTATTCGTAGATTTTATCCTCTTGCATTTTTAGCTTCGTTTAAAAAGATTTCAGAATGTTCTAATCGGGTCTTCAGGAAGTTGAAATAGATTTCACGGATTTCTTCATGCGTTTCTTCCGCATCGTTCCAGTGCAGCCAGTCTTCGGGAATGATATTCACAATTTCCCTAAACACCTTTTCGTTCAGTATTTCTTTGGCAAACAGATCGGCTTCATCCAGTTTTGATGCCTGTGGAAGCAAAACATGGTCTTTTACATATTTAAAAGGTGTTTTTGCTGCCGCATCAAAATTCTGCCATGAATGATGAAAATAAAAAGAAGCTCCGTTATCAATAATCCACAGTTCTTTATGCCACATCAGCAGATTCGTGTTTCTGAAAGTACGGTCGATGTTTGTGATAAATGCATCCAGCCAGACTATTTTCGAAGCGAGAAGCGGATCGATCTTCACACTCGGATCATAAGTAATGGAACCTGAAAGATAATGAAGCCCCAGATTAAGACCTTCGGAATTTTTCAAAAGATCCTGAATTTCTTCATCGGCTTCGGTTCTTCCGAAATCCACATCCAGATTCACAAAAACAAGCTCGGGAATTTTCAATCCCAAAATTTCTGTAATCTTTCCGCCGATCAGTTCAGAGATCAGCATTTTTACTCCGTGACCTGCTCCACGAAATTTCAGAACATATTTAAAATCATCATCTGCTTCTGCCAGAGCAGGCAGAGAACCTCCCTCCCGAAGCGGCAGAATATAACGCATGACGGTTACCTTTCTTAAATCCAACATAAGGCAAAAATAAGATATTCCTTTGTCTTTATTTCTATTTATACTATTTTTAAGTAAAAATTGATTGTTTCGAAATTATTATTGTTATTCTGAGCTAAGCTCGCATCTATTAATGCTTTGTCGGAATAACAAAAAAAGTTTTTAATACATTATTATACAATACAATATGCAGATCACAAAAAAGCAAAATATCATTATTTCCAATCCTGAAACCAGAGATTTTCTCGCCGATGCCTTTTTTCCGGAAACAGAACAGAAATTACCGTTGGTCATTTTCGTTCATGGCTATAAAGGCTACAAAGATTGGGGCGCTTGGAATCTTATGGCTGAAAAGTTTGCGGAAGCAGGATTTTTCTTTGTTAAATTTAATTTTTCGCACAACGGAACAACAGTTGAAAATCCTCATGAATTTGCTGATCTTGAAGCGTTTGGAAATAGTAATTATTCTAAGGAGCTTTCGGATCTGGGAACCGTGATTGATTACTTCGTTAAAAATGAAAAAGCAGATGCTGATAAGATTATCCTGATCGGTCACAGCAGGGGAGGAGGAATTTCAATCATCAAAAGTTTTGAGGATGAAAGAATTCATGGTTTAATTACGCTTGCAAGTGTAGATACACTGGATCGTTTCCCGAAAAACGATGCCTTCGAAAAATGGAAGGAAGCTGGAGTGTATTATGTCATAAATGGAAGAACAAAGCAGGAAATGCCTCATTATTATCAGTTTTATGAAGATTTTGAAAATAATTTTCACCGTTTTGATGTCGAAAGGGCAACCGAGATGGCGAAAGTACATTATTTAATCATTCATGGGACGGAAGACGAAGCAGTGAATGTAAAAAGCGCAGAACATCTTCATATTCTGAACCCAAATTCTGAACTGCATCTGGTTGAAAATGCCAATCATACTTTTGGAGCAAAAGAACCTTGGAAAGAGTCAAAACTGCCAAAAGATCTCAATGAAGTTACAGAAAAATGCATTATGTTCATTAAAGAGAAAATATGATTTTTCTGGATTTATAAATAATTCATATTCAAATTAAAAATTTTTCATACATTAGTGATATCAACAAATCTAAATCGTACACTATGAAAAATTTAAAAAAATTGAGCAGAGAAGCTAAAAAGAGTATTGTAGGGCAAGGACCTATTTGTCCGCCTGTAGGATGTTATAATTTCTATCTCAGCGATGGAGACAGTACTTGTATCGCTTCTGGATGTCCAAACGATTATGGTACAATCGTCACTGTAAACGGACGTTCTCAGTGTTGCTTTTAAAAAAATAAAGGAGTGAAATTTTTCACTCCTTTTTATTTGTTGATCCTGATCGCATTCTTTTTTACCGATTTTAAAAGACTTCTGAAGTTTTTCATCGTCATCATTTCAGTAGACGGTGTAAAGATGGTTGCTTTCTCACCTTTTTCTACAGAAACTTCCGAATAGGCTTTAAGGGTGTAGATCTTCTTCAATGTTTTGATGTCATAAACATCCATCATCGCAAATGTTTCATTTTTTCTGTATTCGTCTTGTACGCCTAAAGTATGGTCTAAACCGTTTCTAACTTTGAAAGTATAAATATTCACCAGAAAATTGATATCGGAATTGTTTTTAAGGTCTTCCAGATCATCCGTTTCCGGACTGAACGGAATATCATGACTGAGTAAGTTTTCGGATTTTGCTGTTTTTAAATCATAGGCTTTTCCTTCACTTAACTGAGTAAATAATTTCATGGTTTCTGCAGTCATCATTTCCCGGTGGTGCGCATCAACCGTAGTATTGATATTGTTTATCAGCCATTTTTGATCTTTTGAAAATACGAGCGATTTGCTGTAAATTCCATAATCTTTTCTAACCGGATAGTAGCATGACTGTAAACCCAGCAATATCATTAATAATAAGAAATATTTTCTCATAAATCCCTTAATAAATCAGAATTTTCCACGCTTCTTCAATTTTACTTTCCAGTAATAATTTCTGAGCTTCCAGATGAACATTCTCGTCGGAATGATAGTTTCCTGCCGGTAAGATTTCAACATTCGCCAACATTCCCAGGTCGTTTCCTGTGAATATTCTGCTGAATTTTATTTCGTCTGGAAGGAGATCAAAACCGATTCCTTTCGTTACAAGAGGTTTTGGAACTTCAAAAAGATTGTCTGCCTTATTTCTGGAATACCAGTTGCTTCCCAATCTTGCCACCATATCAAGTTTTGCCTGATCCAGATTTCCGTTTTCATCCAAATATTCTTCCCGGATGTGGATTTTCAGAACTTCACAGATCACCAGATTTCCTGCACCACCCTGATCGCCCAAATATTTTACTTCTAGCACTTTACATTCAAAATTTACAGGACATTCTTCGATTAATTTAGGCTTAATAATCTCTGCATCTTTCATCGTTAAACCGGATTTGATGAACTCGTTAACGCCTTCTTCATATTCCGTTGAAGCCAGAGAGATCTGCTGTACAATTGGAAAATTAACTGTGCCGATCACCACCTCCGGAACTTCCAGAACATTTTCCAGCGTATGTTTGATGGTATTGTCACGAACTCTTCTCGAAGGTGAAAAAACCAAAATCGGAGGAACCGTGCTGAACATATTAAAAAAACTGAACGGCGACAAATTGCTGTTTCCGTCTTTATCAACCGTTGATGCCAATGCAATCGGACGCGGCGAAACGGCAGTCTGCATAACCGTTTGCAGTTGCACGGGAGTTATTTCTGATGGGATGAGTGTTTTCATTATTATATTGTTTTTTTAACACATAAGTCACATAAGTTTAAAGTTCAAAATATTGAAAATATTTAGTACACATTAGTTTGAAAATCCATAGATTTTCATTTATAACAGATTTTCAAAGTCTTTATTTACAAATGTTTCCGTTCCTTCATGATAAAGATTATAAACATTAAAATTTACAAGAATTGATTTTGAAACTTTAAGCAAATTCATATAATTCATTGTTTGCGCTCTGTGAATGTTATGAAATTCTGTAACGGATTTTATTTCCAATACTATAGTATTTTCAATTAGAAAATCACATTTAACCTTACAGTCAATCTTTAAATCTTTATAGATTAGTGGAATTTCAAGTTCACTTTTATATTTTATGCCAAGCAGATCAAATTCTCTTTCTAAACATTTATGATATATTTCTTCATAAAGACCGGGACCAACAATTTTATGAACTTCTATACATGCACCAATTATCTTATACGTAAGCTCATTGATGTATTTCTTAGTAATTTCCATAATTGTGTTTTGCCTTGATTCAATGAAAATCTGTAGATTTTCAAACTAATGTGTTCTCTTATGCAGATAAAAAAATCTTCTTTGTGACTTATGTGTTAAAAATTATCTAAAAAATTTTATATTTAAACAGTAGGAATAATTTTCCCTGAAACTTCACCGAAACCAACTCTTACCCCGTCTTTTTCAGCCCAGGCTTTCATGGTTACCGTATCGTTATCGTTGATGAATTTTCTTTCTTCACCGTTGTTTAACTGAATCGGATTCTGACCTCTCCACGTTAATTCCAGCATGGAACCGAAAGATCTCGGATCGCTTCCTGAAATGGTTCCGCTCGCGTAAAGATCTCCGACTTCCACGTTACAGCCGTTTACGGTGTGATGAGCCAGTTGCTGCGTCATGTTCCAGTACATGTGTTTGTAATTGCTTTCGGAGATCAGGTTTTGCTCTCCGTTTTCAGGTTGAAGATAGACTTCAAGATTGATGTCGTAATTTTTATCTCCTTCAAATTTCAGATAATCCAAAACTTCAGGATCCTGTGTAGGAGAAGCGGTTCTGAATGGTTCTAAAGCTTCCAGAGTAACCACCCACGGCGAAATTGAGGAACCGAAATTTTTAGCTAAAAATGGTCCCAGCGGAACATATTCCCAAGACTGAATATCTCTTGCCGACCAATCGTTGAAAACCACCATCCCGAAAATCGCGTCTTCAGCATCTTTGGTGGAAATACTTTCGCCCATTTCGGTGTTTTTATTGATGATGAATGCCATTTCAAGTTCGAAATCCAATTGTTTACAAGGTCCGAATATCGGCTTTTCTACATCTGCGGGTTTCATCTGACCTTTCGGACGGTTGATTTCCGTTCCTGACACTACAATAGAGGAAGCTCTTCCGTGATAACCTACCGGAAGATGTTTCCAGTTAGGAAGCAGTGCATTCGCAAGATCTCTGAACATTTTTCCCACGTTGGTTGCGTGTTCGATACTGCTGTAAAAATCTGTGTAATTCGGAATATGAACCGGCATCATCATTTTTACCTGATCCAGCTCATAGAAAGCTTCTTCGATGGTTTTTTCATCTTTTGATAAGATAGAATTTTCTAGCAGTAATTCCTGAATTTTTAAACGAACGGCATTCGTTACAGGCTTTCCAAGTTCGATGAATTCATTTAAGGTATAGGCTTCGAAAACGTTATCGCCTAAGCCTTCGATTTCTTCGAAATATCCCAGATCGTATAACGTTGCAAGATCGATGATCTGATCGCCGATTCTTGTACAGCATCCGATGTATTCTTTGTTGAAAACCGCTACACCAAACGGAATATTATGAATAGAAAAATCTGAATCTGATGAATATTCTACAAATGATTTCATAATTTTAGAATTTAGTTTGGATTTTATACAAATCCGTTAGATTTTAAATTTTAAATATTCTGAAGGCTTTTTAATCAGTTTAAGCGTTCAAAATATTTACTTTTTAGATTTGGTTTTGTTTTTAACTTTAGAAAAAGATTCTTCGTCAATCCATCGCGCTTTTGTATTTACGTCGATCAGGTACAGAATATTGTCCTGTCTTGTTAAAAGCAATGTTTTGGTAACGGGGATCGGAACTTTTTTGTTTTCCAGAAGATCCGCTCTTAAAGAAATGATGTTCTTTTTGTTTCTTACAATATCCCCTGAAAAAACATTAGAACTGCTTTCTCCGGTGGCTTTATCGTCAAAAACTTCTACATAAGTCGCTTTGTTTCCTTTAATAACAATAAAATCCCTTTCGGTATGGTCTGCTTCATCGTTAATGTAGACAAACTTTTTATTGTCAATGTTTACCGCTTCCAGATTCTGGTTGACTCCCTTTCTTTCTTCAAGTCGGGTAAGAATATCATTTAGTGAACCGTACTGCGCTTTTAATCCAAAGCTTGCTCCTAAAAATAACATTCCTATTAAAAATTTTCTCATATTAATGTGTTTTTTAAAAAAAGTTTTGTCAAGACTGTTCATCCTGACAAAACTCAATATTACAAATAAAATTACAGGTTTCCTCTTCTTTCCTGTTCTCTTTCCAATGCTTCGAATAATGCTTTGAAGTTTCCGGCTCCGAAGCTTTGCGCTCCGTGTCTTTCGATGATTTCAAAGAATAGGGTAGGACGGTCTTCTACAGGTTTTGTAAAGATCTGCAGCAAATATCCTTCCTCGTCATGATCGATAAGAATTCCCAGTTCCTGAAGTTTTTTAAGATCTTCGTCGATGTGTCCCACTCTTTCAGGAACCATATCGTAATAGGCTTCAGGCGGCGCAGATAAAAACTCAACACCACGTTTTTTTAATTCTGTTACGGTGTGGATAATGTCTTTTGTAGCTACTGCAATGTGCTGTACTCCTTCACCTTCGTAGAAGTCCAGATATTCTTCTACCTGAGATTTTTTCTTTCCTTCTGCAGGTTCGTTAATCGGGAATTTTGCGTAACCGTTTCCGTTGGACATTACTTTAGACATCAAAGCAGAATATTCTGTGTTGATCTGCTTGTCGTCAAAAGAAAGAATATTTACAAACCCCATTACTTTTTCATACCATTCTACTGTTGGAATCATTCTGTCCCAGTCTACGTTTCCTACGCAGTGGTCTACATACAATAAACCTGCATCTTCAGGCTTGTAATCGCTTTCCCATTTTTCGTAACCCGGCATGAAAGGACCGTTATAGTTTTTTCTTTCGATAAACATATGAACGGTTTCTCCGTAAGTATAAATTCCGGACATTCTTACCTCACCGTTTTCGTCTGTTAATGTTACAGGTTCCAGATAAGGTTTTCCGCCTCTTTTTGTGGTTTCTTCAAACGCAGAATAAGCATCATCTACCCAAAGAGCCAAAATTTTCACTCCATCACCGTGTTTTTTTACGTGCTCATTGATCGGAGAATCAGACTTAAGTCCTGTGGTAAGTACCAGTCTGATTTTTCCCTGCTGAAGAACATAAGAAGCACGGTCTCTTACTCCTGTTTCTGGACCAGCATATGCAACAGACTGAAAACCAAATGCGGTTTTGTAATAATGTGCAGCCTGTTTAGCATTTCCTACATAAAACTCAATGTAATCTGTACCGTTGATTGGTAAAAAATTCTCAGCCTGAGCAATTTTTTCGGCAAATGTAAGTGTTGACATATTTCTATTTTTACTTTTATATTTATGGGAATGCAAATTACGAATTTCTTACTAATACGAAAAATATTAACAAACACCCGTTAGGTTAATTTAACATAATCGTAAAGAAAAGTTCATTTAAGTATGCTTAAGTTTATTGTTTTGGTAATAATGTTTATAGATTTGTATTGCTAACAAATGAAAAAAAAATATTTCGAAAAATGAAGCCACAGGTTTTCCCTGCGGCTTTATTTATTTTATATTGTTTAATCTACCTGCGTCGGGATTATAATTATCCCAGATTTTCCAGACATTGTCTATTTTGCGGATGAAATAGATTTGGGTATTCAGTTGGTTTACAAAATGCTCTTCATCTGTTGCTCCTACTTTGAACAGAAGATTCCAGAATTCCTGAGATTCCAGAATTTTTTTGTCCGGTTCATCCGTCACGATATGGATATCGAATACTTCATAATTCGAACGGTTATTTTTCGTTACCAGATGAAAATCCCTGTCGCACAATTCTTTGCTGAAGTGCGATGCTCTTTCCAGAAAGGGGGATTCATTAAAAACCAAATCTTTGAAGAGTTCCGTTTTATGATCCGGAAACTGTTTATAAAATTCAAAAACGGTAGCGCAGTAATCATACACCATCTGGAAAAACTTCTGGTTGTTGTTTTCTTCATTCCCCTGTCTTTTTTCTTTTACAAACTGGATGTAGGCATTTAAATCTTTATACCCCAGAAAAATACAGATCTTATCCAGTGTTTTCAGAAACCGGAGATCGTTGTGCGTTTTGTCCTGATAATCATTTTCAAAAAAACGCTGAAGGGTAACATGGGAAATCGTATTCCCAATTTCAAACTTTTTTCCGCCTTTAAGTTCTTCAGCCTCAGAAAGTTCATCTTTAATGATTTCAGAAAGAATAATATAATGGCTTCGCTTCCATTCCTGTACATTTCCCAGAACCGAATTTTTCACTTTGGGATGTTTTATAACCTCTTCTCTTATCGAATTATATATCGTTTTCAATGTCCTGTTTTTAAAAGCTCTTTAGCAAATATACTGCCATTTAACTGAATTTTTCCGACTATTTCATTATGTTAAATTGAAGGTGTATTTTTTTTAGGACATAGAAACTGAAAATCGGGTGAAATATTGAAAAAATTATTGCTTAAACCTTTCATAAGCAGCTTTTTCCAGCATTTCCCTGTCATCGGGATGCGCGATGCTGATTAATTCCTGAGCTCTCTGTCTTAAATTTTTTCCGTAAAGATAAGCAGTACCGTACTCCGTTACAACCCAGTGAATATGTCCTCTTGTGGTTACCACTCCGGCTCCCTGTTTAAGGAAAGGAACAATTCTGGACACTCCTTTTTTGGTTCTCGAAGTAATGGCAATGATCGGTTTTCCGTCTTCGCTTAATGCTGCTCCTCTCATAAAGTCCATCTGTCCGCCGATTCCGCTGTACTGCATCGTTCCGATAGAATCTGCACAAACCTGTCCGGTAAGATCAATTTCAATCGCCGAGTTAATCGCAACCATTTTATTATTTCTCATGATATTGATCGGGAAATTTACCGTACTTACATCATCAAAAGAAAATACCGTATTATCGTCTACATAATCATACAGTTTTCTTGTTCCGAAACAGAAACTGGTAATGGTTTTATTGTCGTTGTAACCTTTATATTTATTATTGATGACATCATTCTGGATCAGATCAATTACTCCGTCACTCAGCATTTCGGTATGTACTCCCAGATCTTTATGATTGTGAAGACATTTCAAAACCGCATCAGGAATGGTTCCGATTCCCATTTGCAGGGTGGATTTATCGTCAATTAATTCGGCAACATTTTTTCCGACCAGCATTTCTTCCGGACCTACTTTTGCTCCGTAATCTACGGTTGGAAGTTCTTCTTCATGCCATACAAGCTTATGAATTCTGCTGATGTGGATCATTCCGTCACCATGCGTTCTCGGCATTAAAGGATTGACCACGGCGACAATTATTTTTGCAGTATCAACTGCAGCTCTCGCAACATCAACGGAAGTTCCCAATGTACAGAAACCATGTTTGTCCGGAGGGGAAACGGTAATTAAAGCAACATCAAGCGGTAAAATATTTTTTCTGAAAAGGATAGGAATCTCGCTTAAAAATACAGGGACAAAATCTCCTCTGTCAGAATTCACTGCATCGCGTACAGGAGACGAAACAAATAAAGAATTAACGAAAAATTTGTCTTTGTACTCAGGTTTTGCAATTTCCACATTTCCCTGTTGGGTAATAGAAACCATTTCTACATTATCCAAACGGTGGGATTGCCTCGCTAGTTCGTCGATTAAGTAATTCGGAGTACAGGCGCTTCCGTGAAAAAATACACGGTTTCCGCTTTTAATGGTATAAATAGCTTCTTCTGCGCTGATGTAATTTTGCATATTGAAATTTTTTATGAATTTTTCTTAGTCTTAAAGATAGTTCATATTGTTTTTACTTAGTCTTATTATTCGAAGATTTTTATCATGTTTTAATTAAATTGATTCAAAAAAAGGACTGAAATATTAATATTCAGTCCTCAATATATTTTGATAATAATTTCAGTGCTAAAAGCCGGAAGCCAGTCGCCAGAAGCTTTATTACTCCTGAGAACGGTCTTCAAGATGGTTGTCTTCGCTTTCCAGCCATGAAGTTTTGTAAGAAGGATCTTCCACTTTTAAAGCTTCTTCCGTAATTTTCAAAGGTCTGAAAGGATCTACCATTACAGCATATTCTTCTGTGAATTTTTTACCGATGCTTCTTTCCATAGCTCCCGGATGCGGTCCGTGAACAATTCCTCCCGGGTGAAGCGTAAAATCCATTAAATCGATATGATTTCTGCTCATGAAATCGCCTTCCGTATAAAATAAAACCTCATCAGAATCGATATTTGAATGATTATAAGGAGCCGGAATGGCTTGTGGATGATAATCGTACATTCTCGCACAGAACGAGCAAACCACAAAATTATGGGCTTCAAAAGTCTGGTGAACCGGTGGCGGTTGATGAATTCTACCTGTGATCGGCTCAAAATTTTTGATATTGAATTTATAAGGATAAAAATAACCGTCCCATCCTACAACATCAAACGGATGCGTTGCGTAGATGAAGTCTGTAATCTGGTTTTCTTTTTTTACTTTAATTAAAAATTCTCCCTTTTCGTCTTTAGGTTCCACAAAAGTAGGAGTGATGATGTCCCTTTCGCAGAAAGGAGAGTGTTCCAATAATTGTCCGAATTCGTTTCTGTATCTTTTTGGCGTATAAATCGGGGAGTGGCTTTCTACCACGAAGAAAATGGTATCATCAGAATGCAGTTCCAACTGATAAATCGTTCCTCTTGGTATAATTAAATAATCCCCCACAGAAAATTCAAGATTTCCTACAAAAGTTTTTAAGATTCCGCTTCCGCTGTGCGCGTATAAAAGCTCATCGCACTCAGCATTTTTGTAGAAATAATCCATTGATTTTCTTGGCTTCGACAGTCCCATTTTCAGGTCGTTGTTCACCATTAAGAACTTACGGCTGTCCATAAAATCGTCTTCGGGAGTTACGTTCATTCCCTTAAACATTCTTGGCGTTACATTTTTTTCAACAGCAATTTTCGGGGCTACATCTTTCGGTTCACCGATGGATTTTATCTGTGTCGGACGGTGAATATGGTACAATAACGAAGAAATTCCATGAAAACCTTCCGTCCCGAAAAGCTGTTCATAGTAAAATTTATCTTCAGGAGATTTGAAAATCGTGTGTCTTTTTTGGGGAATATTTCCCGACTGATGATATCTCATTTTACTTTTATATGTTGATTCTCAAATTTAACACTTTTTCATGAATTCAATTTAATAATATTTTTCCAATCATGTTTTGTAGTTGGAAAATAATTGTTAGCTTTGTCTAACAATTATAATTTCATGAGGCGAATATTATTTTCTGCAATCTTCTTTTCGGGGTTCTGCTTTTCACAGGAAACTGACAGTCTGATTTTGAATGGGTCGAAAGAGCAGGATTCTGTAAAAGTTTCAAATCGAAAAATCAAAACAAGAGATATTGATGATGTGGTGATTACAGGAACGATAAAACCAATCAGCAAATCAAAAAGTCCTGTAAATGTTGAAATTTATTCGCAGAAATTTTTTCAGAAAAACCCGACGCCGAGCATTTTTGAAGCTATTTCTATGGTCAATGGAGTAAAACCTCAGTTAAATTGTTCCGTCTGCAACACAGGAGATATTCACATCAACGGACTGGAAGGTCCTTACACGATGATTTTGATTGACGGAATGCCGATTGTCAGTTCGCTGTCCACCGTTTACGGACTGAGCGGAATTCCGAACAGTCTGGTTGACAGGATTGAAGTGGTGAAAGGTCCTGCTTCCTCTATTTACGGCTCCGAAGCAATGGGCGGAGTCATTAATATCATTACTAAAAATGCTTTGACTGCAACCAAATTAAGTGTCGATCTCATGACGACAACCTGGAGTGAAAATAATGTTGACCTTTCCACGAAATTTAATTTGGGAAAGAATGTCGCTTCGCTGTTGAGTATGAATTATTTCAACTATACAAAAAGATTCGATTTTAATAAAGATAATTTTACAGATGGAGCTTTGCAGAACAGAATTTCAGTTTTTAACAAATGGAATTTCCGGAGGAAGAAAAACCGATTGGGAAGTTTTGCTCTGAGATATTTATATGAAGACCGCTTTGGCGGAGAAATGCAGTGGAATAGATCCTATCGGGGAAGCAATGAAGTATACGGAGAGAGTATTTATACGAATAGAGTAGAAGCTTTCGGGGTTTATCAATGGCCTTTAAAAGAGAATATTATCACCCAGTTTTCTTATAATTTTCATGACCAGAATTCTTTTTACGGCAATAATCCTTTTCTAGCGAATCAGAAAGTGGCTTTTACCCAGACGTATTGGGATAAAAAATTCGGAAAACACGATTTGATTCTGGGGGTTACGTTTAAAAAGACATATTATGATGACAATACGCCCGGAACATTGTCTGCGGACGGATTAACCAACGAACCCATGAGGTCGCCTATTTTTGGGGCTTTTGTTCAGGATCAGTGGGAAATTAATGAGAAAAATATGTTGTTGCTGGGGTACAGATTGGATTATGACAAAATTCATCATGCTGTACATTCGCCTCGTTTTGCATGGAAATTTTCACCGAATCCTTATCATACTGTACGATTCAATTTTGGGACGGGTTTCCGTGTGGTGAATTTGTTTACCGAAGATCACGCTGCATTAACGGGTTCGCGTGAAGTGGTGATTCAGTCGAATTTAAAGCCTGAAAAATCGATCAACGGAAATGTAAATTATGTATGGAAAATTCCGGTTGGAGATCATTTGATTAATTTGGATGCTTCAGCATTTTATACGTATTTCAGCAATAAAATTGTAGGAGATTTTGATACCGATCCTGCGAAAATTATTTATGATAATCTTCAGGGGTACGGAATTTCGAGAGGAGCTTCTTTAAATCTGGATTATACTTTTGATTTTCCTTTGAGCGTTAATCTGGGAGTGACGTATCTGGATGTTTATCAGAAGTTTGATGGGGAAAATGAAAAAACGCAGCAGCTTCATGCCCCGAAATGGAGCGGAACTTATAATCTGAGTTATCGGTTTAAAAATAATCTGACAGTCGATTTTACAGGACAGTTTTACGGATCGATGCGGCTGCCGGTTTTACCGAATGATTACCGGTCGGAGTATTCTCCCTTGTATACATTGGCGAATATTCAGATTTCAAAGAGTTTTAAATCGGGATTTGAAGTGTACTGCGGAATAAAAAACCTGTTCAATTTTACTCCGAAAGATCCTTTGATGCGGCCTTTTGATCCGTTTGATAAAAATGTTGATGATCCGGTAAGCAATCCTAATCATTATACTTTTGATACGACGTACGGATATGCGCCGATGCAGAAAATAAGAGGTTTTTTGGGGGTGAAATATACTTTAAAATAGTTGTGAATTTTTAACGCAAAGATTTTTCTAATGAACAAGAATATTTTTAGAAATCAAAGGCAAATAAATTTGCTTCACGAAGCGTAAGGAAAAGCTTTATCAAATCAACCTGTTGATCCATCTTTGCTCACTTATATGAAATAGAAAAAATTAAAACTTTGCGTTTAAAAGATTTTTATAAGAAAAAACATATATAAAATGAAAAGCCTAATGATATTTTTATTTTTAATGTTGGTGCCGTGTTTTTGTCTTTCGCAGATGAAAACCGGCACTTTTGCGGATTTGGAAATTCAGCAGAAGGAAGATCCGAAACCAATCATGATTCATCTTTATACAGATTGGTGCAGTGTCTGTAAAATCGAGAAATTCAATTTAAATAAAGATAAAGAGCTGGTTGAACTCATCAATCAGCATTTTTATATTATTAATTTTGAAGCCGAAAAAACAAAAGAGAACATCGTTTTTTTAGGAAAAGAATACCATTATCTGTCTAACGGAAATTCAGGAATTCATGAGCTGGCTCTGGCTTTATCGAAAAATAAAAGTCAGCCGGTTTATCCTGCGTGGATTATTCTGGATAAGCATGGAAATTTGGCTGAATATCATGAAGGATTGTTTAAAACAGAGGGATTAAAGAAGAAGCTCAAAGAGATTTTGAAGCAGTGATTTTGTTTATTATATTGATAGGAAGCTGTGGATTTTCTACGGTACGCTGAGCGGAGCCGAAGCGTGCGATGTGGTTATTGTAGAAATATCTTATTACTGTACGCTTCGGCTCCGCTCAGCGTACAGCAGAAGGTTACCAATACAAGTATTCCTCATCTATTTTATTGGAGAGGAAATTTTTACTTCAAAATGATGAAGGGTTATAAAATCGGCGGGAGAGGTTTTATTTCAAAAGCACTGCAGCAATTGCGAGAATTGCCGGTAACGCCTGAACAAAAAATATTTTCTTCGTGGCAGAAATGGCACCGTAAATTCCGGCTACGGCAACGCATCCTAAGAAAAATAAAGCGATATTGGTCTGCCATTTCGGATCTTCGATGAAGAATGACCAGATGAGTCCGGCTGCAAGAAAACCATTGTACAGTCCCTGATTGGCGGCTAAACCTTTGGTAGGTTTAAACATTTCGGGAGGCAAGGCTGCTTTGAAAACTTCTTTTCCTTTGGTTTCCCAGGCAAACATTTCCATCCAGAGAATATAAAGGTGTTCGAGGGCAACAGCGGCGATGAGTATTTTGGCTACAATTTCCATAATTTACGTTTTTGTTTTGTAAAACTAAAAAAATAAAGTTAAGTTTGGTTATACAATTTTCAAAAAAAATGGAAACTTTCAGGCAGCATTTGGAAAAATTTATTTCGGTAACCGATGATGAATTTTCTTCCATTCTTTCATTTTTTCAGCCGATGGATAGTAAGAAGAAACAGAATCTGATGACTGAAGGAGAAATCTGCCGGTCGATGTATTTTGTGGTAAAAGGCTGTCTCAGAAAATTTTTTATCAATGAAAAAGGAGTAGAGCAGACTACGGAATTTGCGATTGAAAACTGGTGGATCACCGATACTTTTGCGTATGAAAGACAGTCTGTCTCGAACTTTTCCATTCAGTCGGTCGAAAAATCAGTCATTTTGAAAATTGATTCAAAAGATCAGGAAGAACTGCTGAAAAAACATCCCGTTATGGAGCGCTATTTCAGGATGATTTACCAGAGAGCGTATGCCGCTTCAGAAAGACGCATCCGCTATCTTTACGAATTTTCACGCGAAGAACTGTATGTGCATTTCAGTACCCAATATCCGTGGTTTATTCAAAGAATTCCGCAATATTTAGTGGCTTCTTTTTTAGGTTTTACTCCGGAATATTTAAGTGAAATCAGGGCGAAATTACGTTCTTAAACCAGTTTAAGATTTTTAAAGACTTCAAACCGGAACTTTGTCTCAGAAATTTAAACCAAAATATTATGAGTGCAAGATTCAACTGGACAACCGTTCATCCTGCTGCGTACAAAGCGGGAATAGGCATGGAAACTTCTCTTCAGAACAGCTTTTTAAGTCCGATTCAGAAAGAATTAATCAAAATCAGAGCTTCGCAGATCAACAGATGTGCTTTTTGTCTGGATATGCATACGAAAGATGCGTTGAAGTATGGCGAAACACCGCAAAGAATTTTCCTGCTGAATGCGTGGAGAGATGCAAAAGAACTTTATACGGAGGAAGAGCAGGTTATTCTGATGATTGCGGAAGAAATTACGTTAATCAGCCAGAAAGGATTAGCCGAAGAAACCTATCAGAAGGCAAAAGGGCTTTTTGATGAAACCCAGATTTCAGATATCATTATGGCAGGTATTGTCATTAATATGTGGAACAGAATTGCAATTTCTACCCATATGCCGATTGGGAAATAGATTTTAATGCAAATAGTAAAAAATAAAAGAGCTTTCTATATCTGAAAAGCTCTTTCATTATTAAGTCTGTTTAAACTTTTTATTTAACCGCAAAAGTCAAAAAAGATCAGCTAAACTTTTATTTAAAGTTGGTGATTATAAATAAAAAAAGGTCACAATAGTTTTTAAAAATCTTTGGTTTTTATTCTTTTGAGCACTTTGATTATTCTTGAAATTCGCTTTATCATTATCTTTTGCGGTTTATTCTGAAATTAGTTTAAACTAGTCTTTTTATTTTTTCAATTCCTTTAGAATTTCTTCGCCTACACTTTTTGCAGACTGAGGATTCTGTCCGGTAATTACCCTTTGGTCGCTCACTGCGTGAACCTGCCAAAGTCCGGATTTCTCAAATTTTGCGCCTCTTTCTTTCAGCTTATCTTCTAGGAGAAAAGGAACCACATTGGTTAATTTCACCTCCGCTTCTTCTTCGTTGGTGAAAGAATTGATCTTTTTACCGTCAACCAGATATTTTCCGTTATTCAGTTTAATGTTGACCAAACCAGCCGGACCGTGGCAGACTGCTGCAACCACACCGCCGTTTTCATAAATTTGAGAAGCGATGGAAGCCAGTTCGGTGTTGTCTGCAAAATCCCACATCGCACCGTGACCTCCCGCATAAAATATTGCTTTATATTCTTCCGGATTCACTTCCGATGGTTTCATGGAATGATCGATCTTGTTTTTATACTTTTCGTTTTCCCAGAATTCTTTATTTACCGGATCTTTCAGATCAAATCCGTCTACCGGAGAAGTTCCGCCTTTCGGACTTACAAAATCGATTTCATATCCTGCTTTGTGAAGAACTTCCCACGGATGAGCTACTTCACCCAGATAATATCCTGTTTTTTCGCCGGTGTCGCCTTTTGTCCCATGACTGGTAATGACGAATAAAATTTTCTTTTCCATATTTTTAAACTTTTTGGTTTGTGCCTGCATAAATCCTGCCATAAAGATGGCAAGGACGAGTAATGTTAATTTTTTCATGCTGATATTTACTGTTAAATAGACTGTTGAAATTCAGTTATTTAATGTGTTTTAAATTATTTCTGTTAAAAAAATCTGTGGTTGCTCCTGAAGCTTTTCATTCACTAATTCTCTGAAAGCTTTGATGTAAGGCTGCTCGTTATGTTGTGCTAAACTTTCACTGCTTTTCCAGATTTCATAAAATACAAACTGGTTTTTATCTTCAATTCCCTGATGAAGCCTGTAAAGTTCGTTGGCTTCCTCTTTCACGGTCTCTTTTACCATATTCTGAAGAACTTCCAGAACTTCCGCTCTGTACTCTTCTCTGGCTTTAATAACTGCGGTTAAATAAATCTTCATTACGCCAACTGGGGTTTTAATTCTTTTTCAAAAACTTCGGTAAGATGTTCTCTGTACAGCTTCATATCTCTTTCTACATCAGCATTTTTTTCTACATCATGAAAATGGAAACTTTCTAATTTTTCAAGAGAAACGAAAGCATTCATACGGTGGAATCCAAATAACGGTCCATTGTCTACACTGGTTTCCTTAAAAAATTCTCCTGGTAGCGTAAATGCTGTTGCAGGGGCGTTCCAGCTTGTGGTTACCATGTATTTTCTTCCGCCAAGCATTCCTCCGGTTCCATAGTTGATCTTCGGATTATCGGCGCTTCTTCCGTCGCTCATATAAATTCCTTTGGCGTGTCCTGCGGTGAAGACTTCATCGATGTATTTTTTTAAACCGTTCGGTAACTGAAACCACCAGATCGGAGTGTGGTAAATAATGTAATCTGCCCATACAAATTTTGCCACTTCTTCATTTTTATCATACCCTTCATCTACGTTGGTGATCTTTACATCTACATTTTCAAAGTTTTTAAGCACTTCCAGTGTGTTCTCTGCGATGGTCTGGTTATATTTTCCTCCGGAATGTCCGAAATTCTGTCCTCCGTTGATAATTAATACTTTTTTCATTGCTTTTATGATTGTTTAAATTTTACAGGGACAAAGGTATTGGCTAAATTGCTATAAGAAAAATAATAAAAATTATACCTAAGTATTATTTAAATGATAATTAGTATATGTAATTGATTATCAGTTTTTTATTTTAAATATAGACCGCCTTTATCGCTTTCATTGATGCTGAAAATATCATAATCATGATTATTTAGGTACATTTGCATCATAAAAGTAATACCTATGGTTAATTTAGAATGGTACAGAACTTTTAAGGCAATTTACAAAACAGGAACGCTTACCGAAGCTGCGGATACGCTGTTTATTTCCCAGCCGGGCGTAAGTCTGCATCTCAGTTCGCTTGAAGCGTATGTCGGGTATAAATTATTCGACAGAACCGGAAGGAGAATGATTCCGACGGAAAGAGGAAAGGTCTTGTATAATGCCATTACCGAACCTTTGGCAAAATTGGAAGAGGTGGAGAAAAACTTTCAGAAATCGACGGAGAAACTCACGCCTACCATCAGTGTCGGCATGTGTTTTGAAACCTTTCAGACAACACTGGAGCAGTATGTTTCCAGTCTGCCGTTCAACCTGATCATCAGTTTCGGAGAATACCGCGAAATGCTCGATCAATTAGATAAAGGAATTTTAGATTTAATCATTACTCCCAAAAAAGGAGTTTCGCCGAATATTGAGCATGAAGCATTTTCTTCCGAACAGATCATTCTTGTGGGAGGAAAAGAGGTTGATAAAGATGAGTTTGAAATTATTTTAAATGAAAAGGGAATCGAACACGCGGAAGAATGGCTGAAAAACGAAAAATGGTACGGAACAGCGGGAGATATGGAGCATCTTTTTCAGTTCTGGATCCTGAATTTCGGACATAAACCGAACTTCCGTCCCAATTACATTGTTCCGAACCTGAATTCAATTGTGCGTTGTCTGAAAGGCGGAACAGGTTTGGCAGTGGTTCCTGATTTTCTATGCAAAAAAGAAATTGAAAACGGAGAAGTACAACTGATCTGGGAAGGCGAAAAACCATTAAAAAACACGCTCTATTTCGGATGCCGGAAAAAGACCAATTATCAGACGGAGATCGATCATATCAAAGAACTTTTCAGGAAGATGATGGGAAAAGATATTGAGATTTAACAAATTATAAATAGATAAATAAAAAGTATGCAACAGAAAACATACACAGGGCAGCCTGTAATTACACTGAACAACGGAGTGGATATTCCGGCTTTAGGATTCGGGGTTTGGCAGATGGAAGATATGCAGGAATGTGAAAATGCGGTGATCAAAGCCATTGAAACCGGCTACAGAATGATCGACACGGCTTCCATTTACCAGAATGAAACCGCAGTAGGAAATGCGATCAAAAACAGCGGAACAGACCGTGAAGAATTATTCATTACTTCAAAACTTTGGGTTCAGGATACCTCTTATGAGCAGGCAAAAGGGGCTTTTCAGAGAACTTTAGACCGACTGCAACTGGATTATCTGGATATGTATCTTATTCACTGGCCATATTCTGATTTTAAAGGAGCATGGAAAGCGATGGAAGAACTGTATCAGGAAGGGAAAATAAAAGCAATCGGGGTTTGTAATTTCCCTGAAGATAAAATGGAGGAACTGAAAGCGGATGCAACCGTACTTCCTGTCATCAACCAGATCGAGCTTCACCCGATTTTCCAGCAGAAAGAACTTCAGGTGTACAACAGGGAAAATAACATCATTACGCAGCCTTGGAGTCCGCTTGGAAACGGAAACGCAGGATTACTGGATAATCAGGATCTTAAATCAATCGGCGAAAAATACGGTAAAACGGTGGCGCAGGTAATTTTAAGATGGCACTTACAGGAAGGATTCTGCGTGATTCCTAAATCGGTTACCCCTTCCAGAATTGAAGAAAACTTTAATGTTTTTGATTTTGAATTAACCGAAGATGAAATGAACGTGGTTCGTTCTTTAGAAACCGGAAAAAGATTATTTTTCAATCCGAAAGATCCGGAATGGGAGCAGAAAATGCTGAAATCGGTAGCGGATATTTAAGATCTGGAATTTCATTAAATAGTTTTCATTAAAAGTCTGTTTAAACTTTTATTTAACCACAAAAGTCACAAAAGATGTACTAAATTTTTTATTTAAAGTTGATCATTATCAATGAAAAAGCTCACCATAGTTTTTAAAAATCTTTGATTTTTATTCTTTTAAGCGCTTTGATTATTCTGGAAATTCGCTTTAACATTATCTTTTGTCCCTTTTGCGGTTAATTCTGAGATTAGTTTAAATATGTTTTAAATAAAAAGAAGTAATAATTATTTATTGCTTCTTTTTTTATTAAAAAATATCATTTAACTTTACCATTATACTTAAAAACTAAAATTATGGATACAAAAGTTAATGATCAGATCACCGATGCCGTAACTCAGGCTAATGTAAAAGTTTTAGGAGAGGCTCCTGCAGTGGCAATGGGAAATCTTTATCAGGCTATGGCACATTCTACAGGCATACTTTTTCAGAATGCAGTAAGCGCTCAGAATCAGCAGAATATCTTGGCTCAGGCTGCTGTGACACAAGGTGTAATGCAGATTTACAGCATCGATACAGTTGCGGATGCGATTTCCATTACAAAAATATTGAATCCGGGCTCCTGAATATTCAAAAATTTTTTGAATAACAAAAACATCTGATTTTTTTTCGGCATAATATGTATAAGCCGTGAATTTCATCTATTTTTGCGGACTTACAATACCTCTGTTTAAGAAATTAGACAGCCAGAATACTTTTTATCAATATGAACAAAATACTCATGTCATTTCTTCTGCTCTCTGTTATTTCCTGCATCGGAAGTGATGAAGATCAGAACACAGACAATAAATCTTCCATAATCGGAACATGGTATGTCGAAAAAACCGAGATTTACAAATCTTTAAATCAGCAGGTTCTTGTTTCTTTTTCAACGGAATGTCAGAAAATGAGTACCCACGAATTTACTTCTACCCATCTTTTCTCCATTTCTTTTGCCCAAAACAACAATACCTGCGAAAAAGCAGATGTTGTAATCCAAAAATATACGTTTGTTGAAGCAAACAGTACATTTTGGTTTGAAGGGCAGGAAAAGTATCCGTACTACATCACAAAGCTTAATGAATCTGATATGGTGGTAGAAGACCGCACTCAGGATTTCGACGGCGACGGAGCCAAAGATGTTTTGAGACGTTTTTATAAAAGAATCAAATAAAATAAAAACTCCTTTCAGACCGAAAGGAGTTTGTTTTTTATATTCTGTACAGTTATTTCGTAAGATCAAGACCTCCGAAATTTCCGGAGCTCATCATGAGATAAACGCCCTCAGTTTTATCCAGTGTGTTCCAGTACGCATGAAGTTCTTCCGCGTTGGTGAACACTTTTAAATTTTCATTTTTGAACTTTTCTTTAATCAGTTCCGGTGAAATCGGCTCCATTCTTTTGATTTTCAGGGCATCTTCAGAATAGAAAACAATCGCTTCATCCAGTCCGTCCATTGCGTGATCGTACTGCTCCAGAAAAACAGGATTTAAGCTGGAATACGTATGAAGTTCAAGGAAACCATATTTCTTTTCGTTTTTAAACTGCTCACAGAATGCTTTTACGGCTGCCTTTACCTTACTCGGCGCGTGTGCAAAATCTTTATACAATGTTCCGTTGTCTTCTCTTTCCACCCTTTCCAGACGCTTTGAGGCTCCTTTAAAGCTCATAATGGCTTCATAGAAATCTTCATCCATAATTCCAAGAGTATGGCAGATGTGTCTTGCGCCTTCAAGATTTAGTAAATTGTGTGCGCCAAAAACCGAAAGCGGAACATCGCCCATTTCCGTTTTCAGGTGAACTTTTCCGTTTACAATTTCGTATTCAGGGGTTTTGTAAGGAATTTTTCTGAAATAATTTTCAGCACTTTCCACCACTTTTACCACTTCGGCATCTTCTTCATTGTATACCAGAACACCGCCCGCTGTAATGCTTGCCACAAACTTTCTGAACTGCTCCATGTAATCATCAAACGTTTTGAAAACGTTGATGTGATCCCATGCAATTCCGCTCAGCAAAGCAATATTCGGCTGATACAGCAAAAATTTCGAACGGAGATCGATAGGAGAGGAAAGATATTCATCCCCTTCCAACACCATAAAATCGTTGTCTTCGCTAAGTTTCACCATACAGTCGAAACCTTCTAGTTGTGCTCCCACCATGAAATCCACCTCTTTCTGATGGAAATTCAGCACATGAAGAATCATGGAAGTAATCGTTGTTTTTCCGTGTGAACCGGCAATAACCACTCTTGTTTTATCTTTAGACTGTTCGTATAGAAATTCGGGATACGAATAGATTTTCAGTCCAAGCTCTTTGGCTTTTGCCAGTTCCGGATTATCCTGATGTGCGTGCATTCCGAGAATAACGGCATCGATATCGGAAGTAATCTTTTCCGGAAACCATCCCATTTCTCCGGGAAGAATTCCTTTCTTTTCCAAACGTGATTTCGAAGGTTCAAAGATGGCATCATCCGAACCTGTTACATGGTATCCTTTATCTTTTAATGCAATGGCAAGATTGTGCATCGCACTTCCGCCGATCGCGATGAAATGGGTTTTCAACTCTATTTACGGTTTTTTTACATTAGTATTAATGATCTCCTGAAAAGCATTGGTAATGTTCGTCCAGTTTGTTTTGTAATTCGGCATTACCGAGCTTGCATCGGTTTTGCTGCCTTCATTCGGACCTTTTTTTATGTTGATCGTCGTGGCAATCCCGTCATAAATTTTCTGGTGGTCTTCCTGTATTCTTCTGAAATTATTCTGGGAAAGTGTATTGTCCAGCTTTTTAAGATCTTCGTCTGTAATTTTAAAATCCTGCTTGTATTTTTTACCCTGTCCTTCGAAAGAATAATGGGCAGTATTTCCTTTAATCAGAAGATTTTCATATATCGGTGCAAATCCCCCGCTTTTCGAATAGCTGATGTCGAAATCCGAATACACTTTCTGGCTGTTGCAGGATACTAATACTATGATTGCGAATAAAATTCCTAATATTCTTTTCATCATTTTATACTTTAATTATCTGACTCTTTTTGCTCTGATTTTTTAGCTTTTAATTCTTCATCATAACTGTGCAGAACATTGAAGTCCTCCGTCTGCTCAATCGCCGTCATGATTTTATGCAGAATCTGCTGTGCATTTTCTTTATCGTAATCTATATCAAGAGGCGCTTTAAATTCCATCGTTGGTTTTACGCCCGTAACTTTTACACGAAGTCCCTTTTTATCGAAAGCCCTTCTGAATCCGTTGATTTTAATAGGAATAACAATAGGACGTTGGTTTTTAACCAGTTTCGCCGTACCTCTTCTTCCCTGTGCAAATGCTGCCGTGGTTCCCTGAGGAAAAGTAGCTACCCAACCGTTATCCAAGGCTTTCATGATATTATCGACCTCGCTCATGTCTACCATTCGGTTGACGTTTTTACCTTCTGCTCTCCACGTTCTTTTTACCGTTACTGCTCCTGCAATCTTAAAGATTTTAGGAAGAATCCCTTTATTCATGGTTTCTTCCGCAGCTACATAGTAAAAATCGATTTTAGGATTTAGAAGATAGATCGGGTTTTTAATGGTATTTAAATAGCCGTTGTTTACTGAGCAGAATGCATGATACATCGCTGCCACATCTGCGAAATACGTCTGATGGTTGGATACAAACAGTACATTGGAGTCGGGAAGATCTACAAGATATTCCGTTCCGCTGATTTTCAGTTTATTAAAGCCGTTGAATCTTCTGTAAGATACCAGTCCTAAAATAAAAATAATTAATCTTTTTAAAAAATAAGGAGTTCCGAACGCGTCGGTGAAAATGTTTTTCTTCGCCATCTCTCAATTAAACACGGTATTGCAAAGTTACATTTTTTTCAGCAACTGGCTGAATTCACTCAGAATCATGGCGGTAGCGCCCCAGATAATATATCCGTTGAAATTAATAACAGGAACTTCATTTCCTGCCGTGCTCGGTAAAACCATCATTTCCGGCTCATCCGGAAGATTGAGAAAACAGGTGATGGGAAATTCGATTACTTCCACTGCCTCGCTCTGCTGCAGAATAAATTCCGGATTCTTTTTCGTATACGAAATATAAGGATACACATAAAAGTTGCTGGGCGGAATATAGATCGGCGACATCTCACGGATCATCCGCACGTAATGTTTCTCGATGCCGATTTCCTCTGAAGTTTCCCGCACGGCAGTTTCTGCAAAATCCTCATCCGTTTCTTCGCGTTTTCCGCCCGGTAAAGAGATCTGTCCGCTGTGTCGGTCGTGCTCATTAATGGTTCTCTGGATTAAAGGGAAATGCCACTCATCGTTTTTCAGGTACAAAACAATATTTACGGCAGCAAACTTTGGTTTTTTTTCCAAAACCTCTTCATACGTAAAAACAGGGCGGGAAGGAGGCGAGAAAACACCGTGCGCGTGGATTCCCGGCAATTCCGCAGTTTTTATTTTCTTTAATAAATCTTTTCCAAAACTCATTCTCAAATTTAATCATTTCTTTTGAAGAAAGGAAGAGCGGAGAATGTTAATTAATGGTAAAAGTGGAGGAGTGGCGGTTGGTTGTTTGTTGATGGTTGATGGTTGATGGTTGATGGTTGATGGTTGATGGTTGATGGTTGATGGTTGATGGTTGATGATTGATTATTGATGATTGATGGGTGGGTGATGATGATTGTTGTGCGCTTCGGCTTCGCTCAGCGTAGTGCTTGGTTGATTTGTTTGAATGACTGAATTTATGAAATCTGTTTTTTTTGCTTGTTTTTGAAGGATGTTTTTTTATGAACGGGTTAAAATTACCACAGAAATGTCCATTTTCCACCATCATAAAAAATTCTGACCGGTTTTGACTGCTTTTGACCGGTTTTGACCGGTTTGAAAACCCATTTCTTCGGATCATGTTCGGGTCTTCTTCGGATCGGCTTCGGAAAAATGGGATTTTTTCCGAAGAAAGACCGAACAACAATCGAAGGATTTCGGGAGAATTTTGATTACCGTCTTTCTTTAATTGTACGCTTCGGCTCCGCTCAGCGTACTTTAGTGCGATTCCATTTAAACAAATCATTGCAACCAAACCCATCACCGTACGCTGAGCGGAGCCGAAGCGTATATTAAAACATACATTTTAAAAAATTTCACCATGATTTCCAACCTTTTTCAAAAAAATTGCATCCTTTAAAATAAAGCGACATGTTTTGTCGTTAATGGATTGTAATTTTGCAGAAGATTAAAAAGGATGAGATTTTCTTTCTACCATTCTGAACAAAAATTAATAAAGACAAGCTGCTAAAAGCTCATAAAAAACTAAAAAACCATGATTAAAACAAATAAATTTCGGACAGATTCTATTCAGAACAACTCTTTAAGAATGTGGATTTCCAGATTTTTCTAAGCATTCCCTTTCTTAATTTTCACCTTATAATAACTTTTAAAATTACACGACACATGAAAAAACTCGCCATGAGTATGCTCACCTTGTGCAGCATTCTGGGTGTTTCCGCCCAGGAAGTAGTCTGGCAGAAAGACATCCGGTCTTCTACGCAGGACTTTCTCTCACAGATCACCACGACCATCGATCAACAGTATTTAATTACCGGAAGCAGCATCCGTCCTGACAAAAATCAACCAGCATCTGACAACAAAAAGCAGAACAACGGTTACGATTTCCATTTGGTTAAACTCAACCAGCAGGGCGAAGAAGTCTGGAAAAAATATTTCTCAGGGAAAAACCATGACTTTCTTTCGGCAACGGTTAACACTCAGGAAGGCGGATTTCTTCTGGCAGGTTCCAGTTATTCAGGAAAAGGGCTGGATAAAAAAGACGACTCCAAAGGAGGCAGTGATTTCTGGCTGATCAGAATCAACGAATTTGGCGATGAATTATGGCAGAAAACCATAGGCGGAACTTCGGATGAAGAAGCACGAGCCGTGATTCAGACCACTGATATGGGGTTCTTTGTTGCAGGAAATACAACCCTTCCCTTCGACTCCGCTCAGGGTAAACAAGCTCAGGATCCGAAAATGAAGGGCTACGGTTCCAAAGATGTTTTGGTGGTACGACTGGATAAAAACGGAAAAGAATTATCCCAATTGATTTTAGGCGGAAAAGGATTGGATGAAGTGGAAAAGATGATTCCCACTAAGGATGGAGGTGCTTTATTGGGAGTGTATTCCAGAAGCGCAGCTTTGGCAGGAAGCGGGAAGACGGAGGCAGGAAGTAATAAAACCATCAACTATCAACCAAAAACAAGCAACAATTTTGGCGAAGGCGATTACTGGATCGTTAAGCTTTCGAAAGACGGAAAAGTAGAATGGGAAAAGAATTTCGGAGGAAAAGGCGACGATCATGTAAGAACACTGGCACTGACTTCAACAGGCTATCTGATCGGAGGGGAATCCAGATCGGAAAGATCGGGAAACAAATCAGTTGATATTGAAGAGGGAACCGATCTTTGGCTAATCTCCATTGATGAAAGAGGCGAAGAAATCTGGCAGAAATCCTACAGCTTTAAAAACCGGGATGTTCTGATGGGAATGAGCGTCATTGCCGGGAAGCAGGAAGATGGAAGTGGGAAGTCCAAAGGGATTCTTTTAGGCGGTTACACACAGGCGGAAGGCAGGATTGAAAATGATGACGAGACTTTCTGGATGCTGTATCTCGACCAGAACGGAAACGAGCAGTGGAGAAAGCACGTGAAAGGAGAATCCCGAAAAAAAGAAGAGAGATTATCTGATATTAAGCTGAACCGTGACGGATCGATTATACTCGCAGGAACCAGCGCAGAAGAACTGGGAAAAGAAAACTGGAAGATCGTGAAGCTTGGTGACAGACAGGTTGACCAACTGATCGAAAAACAGGATATCAGGATCTACCCGAACCCGGTAACGGATTATGTGTATGTGGAGCTTGGGTTTGAGGGCTTGAGAGAAGGAACGTTTGAGGCTGAAATTGCGGTGTACGATATGGGCGGAAGAAAGCTTGAAACGGTGAAAACAAAAAATAAGATCACCAAAATCAATACCCAGCCTCTGATTCAGGGGGCGTATCTGGTAGTAGTGAAGACCAATGACAAAACGGCGAACGCCAAATTGATTAAAAAATAAAAAATGAAGAAAATATTTTTATTAGCATTATATCTTTTAAGCTGTAGCCTATATTTAGGTCAACAGGAAAGTCAAAATATTGGAGTGACTCAACCAACTCCAACGGCTGCTTCTTTAACAGCATATAAAAATATCCCGGTCTCAATTCAGACCGGAGTTCCAAATATATCTTATCCATTAATTAACTTATCTACTAACAGTAAAAAAGTTGAAATAAATCTTGGATTAAACTATCATACTGCTAACGTTTCCGAGGATAAATGGGCAAGTAATGTTGGTAAAGGCTGGTCTTTATTAGGAACAGGAGTCATTTCAAGAGAAATAATAGATGATTTTGATGAGTCATTTGATGATGCTACTTTCCATAAATATCAAAAAAATTATTTTGATGATATTTACAATTTTAGCATTCCTGGAGAGACTGGAAAATTTAGGATTATAAGAGATACAATTAATAATACATTTCAAATCACAAAATTAAGTAATTATACAGCTAAGGTAGAATATATTAGAAATAGTAATACTGCAACACTAATAATAGATTCTTTTATCGTAACTAGTGATACTGGTATAAAATATAAGTTCGAAAACTATGATTTGGATATAATGACGGTTTGGAGGTGGAATCATCCATTGACAGGCCCAAAATACTCCGAAGGAAAATATAGAAGCGCTTTTTACCTGACATCTATTTATGATGAAAATGATAATGAATTAGCAAGATATACTTATATAAAGGATTTGAAGTATCCTCCAGGCGTAGATCAGGTTACGGAAACAGAAACCAATAAGCTGGTGAGTATCGAAGTAAAAGATCAGGGAATTATAGAAATTAATACATCTAAGGAAGATGTTGCTAATACAAAAAACGACAATTTCCGGATCAATGATATAATTTTAAAAACCTTTGATAATCGTTTTATTAAAAAATACCATTTTAATTATTCTTATACACTACCATTAACCAGAAATTTAGATTCGTTTCAACAGGTTGATATTAATGGAGATATAATTGAAAAGTATAGTTTTTACTATACGGGAATACAAAATGGATTTGAGTCTGAAGACGAAATATCTGCAACTGTTTTAAGAAGAATTCAATTACCAACAGGAGGTATAATAGAATATGATTTCGATTTAATTCCTTACTCATTTATAACTGAATACATTCAACATCCAGCACCTACAACACCTTACGGAAGTATTTCTTTTAGTAACATCAATTCAAATACGAAAAAATATTTTTTCACGGTAAATACTACAAGTGATATTACAATAGATGCAAATATTGCAAATCTATCTGATCATACTTGGGCATTACAATTTTATAGAAAAGTTGGCAGCTCTTTTCAACTCTCTCCTTATTCAATTGGAACACCTGTTGATCCCGACCCGGGATATCCTTTACAGCAAATTAGAACATTTGAGCCCGGAGAATATTATGTTGAATTATTTACTAATGATATGTTCGTTAATTTATCATCTGATGTTACATTTGAAGCAGCGATCAGAACGGGAGATCCATTTACAACAAATGTTCTAAAAATGGCTAAAGGACTTCCAAGAATAAAAAAGATAAAATCTTTAAATGTAGATTATAATAACACATATAATGCAATGCCATCCGGAATTGAGGAATATGAATATAGTATGTTCGATAATCCTGCTACGTCTAGTGGTGAAATTATAGAAGGAGGTTCTAAAGATGGACTTATAATGTATAATCCTGTAATTATTTACAAAAATGTTAAAGTTTCAAACGGGAACAATAATGGCTATACTAAATATTATTTTAAAGCTCCAAGCAATTATCCTTTCAATCAAGGTTTTTGGCCAAATTATAATCTTACAAGAGAAGGTCTTATCAATAAAAAAGAAATATATAATTCTCTAAATCAGAAACTATCCGAAGATCTTTTTGATTATACTTTTGAGGAATTTGGACCACAATATTTAGTAGCCCCAAGCAATGTCTCCGCAAATTTTCTTATCAAAACGACTTGGTTAAAAAATGAAAAGGTAACATCAAAAAGTTTTTTTGACTCCGGAGTGTTGGAAACACAAAGAGAAATTATAAGAAATACCAATAATTTTAAAACAAGTTTGGAAAGAAGTACATCTTTTGATGGATCTATTCAGGAAACAAGTTATCAATATCCATTTGATAAAAATAATCAAAAACTTCTTAATGCTAATATTACAGGGATTCCTTTGGAAACAACATTGGTTGTAAAGAAAAATTCTTCGGATGTAAGCAAATTGATTTCAAGATCTGAAACTAAATTTGATAATGTTTCTCATTTCTTCCCAACCTCAACAGTTTCTTATGATTCTCAAAACAATATATCTTCAGAAGCGGTATTCAATCAGTATGATGCTAAAGGTAATTTAGAGCAGTATACCACTAAAGATGGAATTCCTGTTTCTGTAGTCTGGGGATACAACAAAACACTGCCGATAGCTAAAATTGAAGGAGCAACTTACAGCCAGATTTCATCATATACATCAGATATTATTACAAAATCAAATGCAGATGTTGATGTTTCCAGTGAAAAACTCTTACAGGATGCTTTAGATATCTTTAGAAATAATGCAGCATTCTCAAGCTATCAAATTACAACGTATGTTTATGACCCTTTGATTGGAATGAAAAGTTCTACACCTCCTTCAGGAATAAGAGAAATTTACAAATACGATAAAGCCAATAGATTAGAACAGATCATTGATGAGAATGGAAAAGTGCTGAAAAAATACCAATATAACTACAAACAATAATTTATGAGTAATAAGTACTCGGAAATAAATATTCATTTGCCGATCTCTTATACTTTATAACTTAATTTTTATCAACTATGAAAAAAATATTTTTAAGCAATATATTCTTGTTTGTAATGGTATTAGTCCATGCTCAGACAAGCACAGAAAACTATATACAAAGTACAACCTGCTTAGATGCAGATTGTGTAAAAAAGACGGTAACTGTACAGTATTTTGATCTTTTAGGGAGACCAAAACAAATAGTTAATGTAAAGGCTACACCATCAGAAAAAGATTTGGTTACCCCGATTGTATATGATGATTTAGGAAGGCAAACAAGAACTTATCTTCCTGTACCTCAAAACTCCACAGCCAATGGAGCTGTTTATTCGCAAACATCAGATATGGCGGCATATCCGGTTCAGGATATTACAAATTTTTATGCTGGTGAAAAAGTATATACAGAAAAATCATTTGAGAAATCGCCATTAGAAAGGGTTTTACAACAAAAACAGGTCGGAAATAGCTGGGATACAAAACCTGTTACTTTTGGATATGATGTAAACAATTCATCAGATCATGTAAAAAGATATGATGTTACAACCACTTGGAATCCTACCGATAAACTTTATAATAATCAGCTACACCCTGAAACCGAATACGGAACGGGCAAGCTTATCAAGAACACCGTTACCGATGAAGATGGAAACAAGGTTATAGAGTTTAAAGACGGTTCCGGGCAGACAATCCTTCTAAGAAAAGTAATAGATGACAATCACGGTGCAGATACCTATTACGTTTACAACGAATATAAACAATTGGTATACGTTATTCCTCCTTTGGCTTCAGCTTCAATTTTAAACGGGACTGTTTTAGACAATTTATGTTACCAATACAAGTATGACAGTAAAAGCAGACTGGCAGAGAAAAAACTTCCCGGGAAAGATTGGGATTTTATGGTGTATGATAAACAGGATAGGCTTGTGTTGTCTCAAGATGGTCTCTTAAGAACCATCAATAATAATTTCGCTGCTAAAGGGTGGTTATTTTCTAAATACGATGAATTTGGAAGAATTGTCTATTCAGGGTTCTTTGCCAACACCTCATCCAGAATTGCCATGCAGACTGCAATCAATAACATGGTTGCCAATTCCGGAAATAATGAGAAAAGGGATAATGCCAATCCTATTGTGCAGAATGGCGAAAATATTTATTATTCTAAAAATGCTTTTCCTACAGGAAGCATGACCATTCTTACCGTTAATTATTATGACACTTATCCATCTCTCCCTACCGGAGCAGAGATTCCAAATTCCATCATCAATCAGGAAGTACTAAAGCAACCGGGACAAAATATAACACCTAAAAGCACAAGAACTCTACCTTTGGCATCATATATCAAAAATATAGATGATAATAACTGGACAAAGAATTTTAGTTATTATGATGAAAAAGGAAGAGTGATCGGTACTTATTCTATCAACCATTTAGGAGGATATACCAGAACGGAATCTGAACTGGATTTTACCGGAATGGTGAAAAACAGCAATATCTATCATCTAAGAAAACAAGGCGAAGCAGGAATTGCTATAAAAGAAAGATTTATTTATGATTCCCAAAACAGATTGCGACAGCATTATCATCGGGTAGATAATAAGCCGGAAGAGCTTTTGGCAGAAAATTTTTACGATGAATTATCCCAACTGAAAAATAAAAAAGTTGGAAACAATCTGCAGAGTATAGATTATTCTTATAACATTCGTGGCTGGATGACGGGAATCAATAAAGATCAGATGGCGATGCCTGATCTTGGAGGAAAACTCTTTTCGTATAAAATAAAATACAACGAAAAAGAGGGAATCGATAATCCGGATTCTGTATTGTTTCCAGGCAAAAATGTTGTTCCGAGATATAACGGAAATATCGCCGAAATAGACTGGAGAACAAAAGAAGAAAATGCTTCTTTAACTCCCAAAAGATATGGTTATGCTTATGATAAATTAAATAGGTTAACGGCAGGTTACTACCAAAATCCTGATAATCCAAATAATAAAGAAAATACAGAATCTTTATTGTATGATCTGAACGGAAACATCACCAATTTATACAGAACTTCTATTCCTGAATTTGGAAATACTACGGCAACGGTTATTGATAAACTTGAATATATCTATGATGGAAAAAATCAGGTTTCAAAAATTAATGATATTTCCCAAAACCCTTCAGGATACGAAGGCGGTGGAAATACCATTACGTACGACATCAATGGGAATATGAAAAGCATGGTGGATAAAAACATCAAAGCCATTACCTATAACTTTTTGAATCTTCCTAAAAAAATTGAATACGGAGGTGGAACAATCAGTATAGATTATCTTTATAATGCAGCGGGAACCAAGCTTCAGAAAAAATATCCAAGAACGGAATGTGGTATTATGAATTGTACTACTTTTATGGATGTTACAGATTATCTGGACGGATTCCAGTACTTATCTAGCATTAGTTCAGGAAATGGCGGCGGTGGCGACCCTGTAGAAATGTTGAGTTTCTCTGAGAAATCTTCAAGAGCCATGGAAATGCAGGCTTTTTCGAGGGAATCTAAGACTGTTCCACAAGCCATTAAAACTCAGGATCTACAGTTTTTTACAACATCGGAAGGTTTTTACGATTACACAAAAGATCAGTATATTTACCAATATTTAGATCATCTAGGAAATGTAAGGGTTTCTTACGGAAGAAACAGCGCAGGAGTTCTTGAGATTACAGATAAAAATGATTATTACCCTTTTGGGATGAATCATTTTGGAACGGGTAGTGCAATGTTCGGACAGGGAACTTACAAAAACCATAAATACAATGGTAAAGAGCTTCAGGAAACAGGCATGTATGATTACGGCGCAAGGATGTATATGGCAGATATTGGAAGATGGGGTGTCATGGATGCAATGTCTGAAAAATCAAGAAGATGGAGTCCTTATCATTATGCTTATAATAATCCTATCCGTTTTATAGATCCTGATGGTAACTTTGCGGTTACTTATTCTGGTGAAGCTGCACAGCAGGCGTTTACGGCTTATAAAGCAAGTATGTCTATAAGTGCAGAAACAGGAAATAGTAATTCCTTTACAGGATTTAATTTTGAAAGTCCTTTTGTTGGTGGAGGAAGCTCACCTACTTTTCAATTTCCGAAGGGAACTGAAGAATATTATAAAAAGAATTTTCCGGCTTTCTATGACTTAGTAAAAAACAAGTTACCTAATATGATTAAGGATGAAAAGTTTATGTCAGCCTTAAGTACAGCAAGTGGCTTTTCAATAGATGAATTAAAAGAAATATTCACATATGGAAAAGGAATGGAGCTTAAAGTAATGGACTTATCATTTGGTGATGCTGAATATTTACATGGAGGTTTAACGGAAGGAAGCACATTAAACACAGCAGCCATTCAAACCGCACTAGCTAACTGGTTTGAAAAAGCTAATAAAGATACAAACTCGATTGAAGGGCTATCAAATTTACTATATACTAGCGCAGTAATTGCCCATGAAACAGCTCACTGGGGAGATGATTTAGGCAAAAGAAAATCAAATTATGAAGATATTGCAAATTTCATGTTAAAAAATCAAGGATTTAGACCAACCGATGTAGGTAACTTTTTTGAGTATAAAGCTTTTGGAAGAGGAGAACAAGGTATTGGGATAGGACATTATAATACTGAAGTATCAGGAAATATCATTAATTATGTAAAAGCCAACTTTAAATTATTGCAAAGTATTTTTAAAACAAAATAAATGAAAAAGTCTATCAAAATTTTAAATATATTATTACTACTTGTATTGTTTTCCTGTGTAAATATCAAAAGTAATAAGCAAAAAGATATTTTTTTATCAGAATTTTTTAATACTGAATCCGTTTATAATAGTTTAATTGATTACTATTCAAATAAATCTATTATTATATACGATAAAGAAAAATTATTGGTTCAAAATTCAAAAGAATATGGAATTAATAACAAAGTTATAGATATAGTAATTGAAAAGCCCAACAAAGATTATTTTGTAGTTTATAATTTTACTTTAAATAAAAATTTAGCGACAATTGTATTAGCTACTTCTAATATGGATTACGGCGTAATTTATTATTTGAAAAGAAATAATGAAAATGAAAAATGGAAAATTATGAATATAATTCCTAAAAATAGTCGGTAATATTCATTCGTGAGCAATAATAAAAAAAACCACCGCTTTGCGGTGGTTTTTTTTTATTTAGAAAACCCCCTGATCTCGCGGATTTGTAATCCGTGAGCAATAATAAAGAACCCACTGCAATTGCGGTGGGTTTTATGTTTTAT
>NZ_MVAG01000227.1 GCF_002177115.1 Chryseobacterium mucoviscidosis
ATTTCACCGAGGTGGAGGAGTGCGCTATCAGGCAGTGATTGGGCGTTTGCTTTTAATAACGGGCGCGTCCAGAGCGATGGCTGATAAAAGGTCGGAAGAGTGGGGATTTTTGTCGGGTGATTATCTAAGGGATCGAGCGCAAGTAGAGCGTTCACCGCATCGGTTACTTCCGGCTGGTTATAACGCCGGGCGATTTCTTGCAGCAATGGCTGATGACCGTTTTCGGTAAGCATACGCAAGGCAGCAC
>NZ_MVAG01000229.1 GCF_002177115.1 Chryseobacterium mucoviscidosis
ACCACATCATAACGATATAGCCCCCGTACCCTTCGTAAGTTGCCGGCGCATAATTGTCGCTTAAAGGCACGTATCCTATTGAACCGCAAGAATCATCGTCACGATCAGAATTCCCGAGTCCCTCCGATAACCTACGTAATTTACTCATCTTTTCGCAGTTCCAATTCTTTGGCGAAAATACGCCATTTTCGAAAGCACAAACCGGATCTGATCCTTCCCACGTTTTTCCGCGTTCTTTACACAATCT
>NZ_MVAG01000230.1 GCF_002177115.1 Chryseobacterium mucoviscidosis
TCAAACCATTATGGTTGATTTTTTAATATTCTTATTACTCCAAAAGACATATATGTGTAAAATTATTATGAGGTTATGTAAATATTGCTGGGTATTATTGAAATACACCCCATGCATACCATCCAAGTTGAAATACAAGAGGTGTTTCTATACTTACATCCAAAACATAGAGTTACATTGAAGTTTGTTTTTACAAATGCTCAACACGCCTAATTTTTAACAATGATTCAATACAAGAATCAATAT
>NZ_MVAG01000106.1 GCF_002177115.1 Chryseobacterium mucoviscidosis
TGGCGGTCATCTTCGGTCTGGAAAAGTGCCGCGTACCCGGCGGGATCTTGTTGGTGATTATTGCAATTTCGATCATCGGCTTAATCTTTGACCCAGCGGTGAAGTACCACGGTCTGGTGGCGATGCCAAGCCTGACTGGCGAAGATGGTAAGTCTCTGATTTTCAGCCTCGATATTATGGGCGCACTCCAGCCAACTGTACTTCCGAGTGTACTGGCATTGGTGATGACCGCAGTGTTCGACGCCA
>NZ_MVAG01000042.1 GCF_002177115.1 Chryseobacterium mucoviscidosis
ATCGGTTCGAGTCCGGTTCCCGCTACTAAGAAAAAGTTTGTGTCGGAAACGTTTATAAAAATATACCGCGGGATGGAGCAGTACGTAGCTCGTAGGGCTCATAACCCGAAGGTCATCGGTTCGAGTCCGGTGCCCGCTACTAAGAAAGAGGTTCGGTACCCCTCTAAAAATACACCGCGGGGTGGAGCAGAAGCTAGGTCGGCGGGCTCAGACGGGGGAGGTCGCTCGTGGGCGTCGGCTGAACGC
>NZ_MVAG01000061.1 GCF_002177115.1 Chryseobacterium mucoviscidosis
CGCCAGCCCACGAACGTTTCCACCTGGCGTTATGTTCACCGGGCGATGTCTCTCAGGTCTGGGTGCTGGTTCTGGTGAATGCCGGTGGTGAGCCGTTTGCGGTGGTTCAGGTACAGCGGCGGTTTGCACCGGAAGCCGTCAGCCATTCACTGGCACTGGCGGCGTCACTGGACGCGCAGGGGTACAGCGTCAGTGACATCATCCATATCCTGATGGCGGAAGGAGGTCAGGCATGAGCGCACGTTC
>NZ_MVAG01000223.1 GCF_002177115.1 Chryseobacterium mucoviscidosis
CAACCGTACCAGCACTATGCGTTACGGTGAGGAAGTTGTCTGACATCTTTATTTACTCAGAGCGAATTAAATGCAATGTGTTCTACCACTTTATGATCCAAGAAAAGGCCTGTTTCCTCGATTAAACCATGATCCGCGCCACACTTTTCTCATAAAACTGCTCATTAATCATCAGGAGTTGATCAAAACAGGGGTTCGACGTATTAAAGTTTGCTAACCTGTCGTACCAATTCAAACAGGTTGTA
>NZ_MVAG01000232.1 GCF_002177115.1 Chryseobacterium mucoviscidosis
GTGATGTGCGTGCACGCCGCCAGGCAAATCTGGAATTTCTTAAATCGTGTGACCTTGAAAACAGGGAAACCGGCGAGCGCATCGACCTTATCAGTAAGGTGATGGGCAGTATTTCTAATCCTGAAATTCGCCGGATGGAGCTGATGAACACCATTGCCGGTATTGAGCGTTACGCCGCCGCAGAGGGTGATGTGGGGATGTTTATCACGCTGACCACGCCGTCAAAGTATCACCCGACACGTCAG
>NZ_MVAG01000235.1 GCF_002177115.1 Chryseobacterium mucoviscidosis
TTTGATTAAATTCTGTGATGAGGATGACTCCTTTCTGAATACAGATTCCCAAAACTGCAATCATTCCGACTCCGGCTTAAATTCCAAAATTTATTGCGTTTACTTGCAATGCTATAATTCCGCCTATTAAAGCAAAAGGTACGTTTGACTAAACCTGTTAAGAATCTTTTATGTTTCCGAAAAGATTAAATAAAAGGAAGTAAATTCCGAAAATACTGTTGGGAACAACCTGCGTCAATCGTTTT
>NZ_MVAG01000174.1 GCF_002177115.1 Chryseobacterium mucoviscidosis
GGTGGTTTGTGGCGGGTTGGGGGTCGTGGGGTTGCCGCGGGTCCGTGCTTGGGGTGTGTTGCGGGGGCAAACCGCTGCCGGAAAGTTGGACGCGGTGATGATCCCCGCGATTCCCAGCGGATGATACTGCTCATACAGTCTGTGTCCCGGTCTTTCCGAGTGCCTTGGGGACCCGTGACGCGTTCTTGAAACCCCTTCTGCAAAATCGCAGCTATGGCTCATTGCCTGAACTTCTCCAAGAGGTT
>NZ_MVAG01000080.1 GCF_002177115.1 Chryseobacterium mucoviscidosis
CCTTCTTTTTCTTCAAATTTCACAATATCAAAATAATCCACTAAGTATGGTGGAAGCAAAAACTTTAGTAATTCTTGATCGTTTAGCATTATACAAAGATAAAACTACTTAACATTCCTCCCCAACTTTTGAGACTGATCCGTTTAAACATCATCATATTTTAACAAAACAATAACTATAACACCGTCAAAACGATGGTGTTATTTCATTACATTTGCAGTTTTGTATTTAAACCCTGAAAAGTTTAAATAATATTTATTTTTTTATAATAAAAGTGCATAATTTTTGTTTATGCAAATAGCTTGAAGAAACAACAAATGTTAATTAATAATTCCAAATATTACTCCCTCTTTCTATTTCTATTTTTTGCGGATCTCGTATACTCACAAAATTCGGCAAACGGCAGAATTGTAGACGCAAAAACCAATAAAGAAGTTTCCGGAGTGGATATTTTCATCAATGAAAATGAAAAGGCTGCTCTTACCACAACTTCGGGAAACTTTTCCGTACAGTCGGACAGCGTGATTTATAAACTTCGGTTTTTAAGAAAAAAATATTCTTTAGAAAGCATAGATGTAACTCCTCAAAACGCCACCAATATTTTTGTAAAACTGGCTCAGGAAAAAGTAAGCAGCATACAGGAAGTTGTTATCCACAACGAAAAGCCGAAATACAAAAACAAAAAAGAAAATCCCGCTTATGCCATCATGCAGAAAGTCTGGGAACGAAAAAGAAACAACGGTTTAGATAAATTCGATACCTATACTTATAAAGAATACGAGAAAATTCAGTTTGATGCCAACAATCTGGACAGCGCATTTATGAAGAGAAAAATCTTTAATAAACTTGAATTTATTTTCGATTATAAAGATTCTACCGCAAGCGGAAAAATTGGACTTCCCGTTTTCCTGAATGAAGCCATCTATGAAAACTATGGCGAAAACAGACCTTCAAAAAGATCAAAAAGGCTTTTGACTGCTCAGAAAACATCAGGCTTTCAGGACAATCAGATCATTACTTTAACGGCAAAAAACCTTTATCGCGATATCAATATTTACGATAATACGTTAAATTATTTCGACATCGGATTCCCAAGTCCCGTTGGAGAAACAGGGTTCAGTACGTATGATTATAATTTGGTTGATACCATTTCCATGCGGGGAGAAAATGCCTTTAAAATCCGTTATCAGCCGAAAAGAACGGAAGTTTTAGCATTTCAGGGATATCTTTATATTGATACCGACAGTTATGCAGTTTTAGGGGCAACTTTGAAATCGACTCAAAAGATCAACGTAAACTTCATCAACGGGATTTCTACAGAACTGGAATACGACAACCCCGATGAAAACACTTTTCTGCCAAGAAAATTTGTAACGGAGATCGAGATGACTCCTTTTTCCAAGAAGAAAACCTCAAAGAGCATTATTGCCAAAAGATCCGTCGATTATTCGGAATATCAGTTCAACAAACCTCTTGAGGATAAAATTTTTAAAAGAAACGAGGAAGAATATGATGATAAATTCGTAGAAAAAGATGATGCTTACTGGGTAAAAGCCAGACCGGATTCTCTCTCAAAAAGCGAACAGGGAATTTATGATATGCTTGATAAGCTTCAGCAGACTCCGAAGTTCAACCGTATTGTAAAGCTTTATGAAACGTTGGGTTCAGGATATTACAACATTACAAAAGGAATCGATTTAGGTCCGATTTTCTCCGTTTACGGAAAAAATGATGTTGAAGGAGACCGAATCAGAATCGGAGCAAGAACTTATTTCACAAGAAATGATCCTTGGAGAGTTCAGTTTTACACCGCTTACGGTTTTAAAGACCAACAGGTAAAATATGGTGCTGAAGGAAGATTCATGTTTAACAGAGTAAACCGTTTTACAATAGGTGCAGGAACAAGAAGAGACATTTTACAGTTGGGTGTTCAGCTCACGAATGATGACGGAATTATGGCAAGAACGTTTGCTTCTTCAACGCTTTTCGCAAGAGGAGAAAATGCTTCTCTAAGCTCCGTTAATCAAACCAACCTGTTTACGTCTATTGAGCCATGGAAAAACTTCCAGATCAGATTAGATGGAACAATGCAAAGCATTAAATCGGCAAATCCGAGCGGATTTAATCTGATGTATTACAAAAACGGAGATCTGAGAAAAACAACCAACGATTCGCATTTTACTTTAAGTTTGATTGCAAGACCGGGGGCAAAATTCTCACAAACCGGAATCGACCGATATGAGCACGGAACTTTGGCTCCGACTATTGTCTTAAAATACACAAGAGGAATTGAGGGATTATTCGGTTCAGATTTTAATTATAACAAACTGCAGTTCATGTTCTATAAACCCGTCTTAATTGGAAGCTGGGGAAAAACATTAATCAACTTTGAAGCCGGAAAGAACTTCGATACGGTTCCATTGGCTTTGCAGAACGTCATTCCGGGGAACCAGTCGTACAGTCTGGCGCAAAATACTTTTGCACAGCTTAATTATTATGAATTTGTTGCAGACACTTATACAACGCTGCATTTAGAGCATCATTTTAACGGAAAAATCCTTTCTTATATTCCTTTGATCAAGAAATTGAAATTAAGAGAAATTGCCTTCATCAGAGGAGCTTACGGAACATTAAGCGATGCTTCAAAAGCAATTAATGTGGAAGGATTCAAATATTCTGCTCCAAGCGAACACGTTTATTATGAATACGGTTTCGGGATTGAAAATATAGGTTTCGGAAACCTTAGAATTTTCAGAGTGGATTTCAACTGGCGCGGAAATCACCTCAACAGACCGGATATTTCAACTTTCGGAATTAAAGCTGGTTTTCAGGTCGGCTTTTAAAATATAAAACTCCTTCAGCGCGAAGGAGTTTTTTTTATTTCTTAAGATTCTTCACCATAACCTTTGCAGCTATTGCAATGCGCTACAATGTAAACAATTTTACACGGAGGTCTCTGCCCTTCCGGAATGCTGCAATAGACATCGCATGGTAAACATCCCTGATCCGGAGCAGCTCCTCCCATTACATTTTTAAGATCCTGTCTTTTGATTTTTTTTAAATTTTTCATAGTAATAGATTTTATAAAGTTGACAAAAAGCCCCGATATGAGGCTTGAGTTTCAGATTTAGCAGTCACAAGGCATTACATCAATAACCGAATTAATACAGTGTTGTTTCTGCCATGCTGTCCACGTACACCATTCGTAACACCAATCTGCGGGAATCGGACATCTTTCTCCTCCAGCAATGGCTTTAAGCTGTCTTTTCGTTAGTTTTTTTTAGATTTTTCATATTAGCTTGGTTTAATTTGTCGCCTACTCTGTTTGCTTTTTGGCTTACGCAATATATTAGTTATTTGATAGTTACCAAATATATAAATATTTCCCGTTAAATTGAATAAATATAAAAACTTTAACTTTTCCTTACTTCATTGCACAAAAAAAAGCCTCAGCAAAATTGCCAAGGCTTTTAATTTTTATAAAACGCTGAAATTATGCGTTTGCTTCTACAGATACGAAAGATCTGTTATTTGCTTTCTTTCTGAAAACTACTTTTCCGTCAACTAATGCGAACAAAGTGTGATCTTTACCGATACCCACGTTTGCACCTGGGTGGTGTTGAGTACCTCTTTGTCTAACGATGATGTTACCCGCAATAGCATCTTGACCACCGAAAATCTTTACACCTAATCTTTTAGAGTGAGATTCTCTACCGTTTTTGGAACTACCAACTCCTTTCTTGTGTGCCATTTTATTTTAAGGTTTTTTGGTTTAAAAAATTATTCTGCGCTTTCAGTTGCCTCAGCGTCAGCTTTTTTAGTTGTCTTTTTAGCAGGTTTTTCTGCTTTTTTAGCTCCTTCAAATCCTGTAATACCAGTAATCTGAATTTGAGTTAAAGATTGTCTGTGACCATTTTTCACTTTGTAACCTTTTCTTCTTTTCTTTTTGAAAACGATTACTTTATCAGCTTTTACATGATCAAGGATCTCTGCTTCTACAGTGATTCCGCTTACAGCTGGGGCGCCTACCGTGATTGCTCCGTTTACAGTAAGAAGTACTTTATCAAAAGATACTTTTCCTCCTTTATCTCCTTTTAAACGGTTTACAAACAACTTCTGGTCTTGCTCAACTTTGTATTGAAGCCCTGCTATTTCTACAATTGCAAACATTGTTTATAGATTTTTAGTTATTTCGAGGTGCAAATATAAGAAATATTTTCTAATCTGTTCAAATTCAATTCAATCTTTTTTTAAAATAAAATTTTAACTATGTTTTGAATAATTTTTCACAATAAAGTGATATGAAATTCCGTTTAAATTTATATCTTCGTTTTCACCAAAATATTTATATATGAAAAGAAAAATCCAATTCCCGATTCTTTTGGGAGCCATCGCTGCACTTTCTTTGTCAGCATGTAACGACGACACCATGGAAACGCCTGTACAGCCAGAACAACAGGCAGAAAACCTGAAACCGGAACAGCCGAATGCTCTTGAAAAAGTTTGTTATTACGTAGATCAGTACTGGAGTTCTTCATCTGTATTGCTTACTTCACTGCAGAATTCTGCAGACACCAACTTTATGAATTCCCAGATGACAAAAATTGCCAGTATGTGGGGAAGAAGCAATCCAACCTTAAGATTTGTGAATGATCCCTCAAATTTTAATTCTACCTACAATGCCATTTCGTATTCTACAGGAAAAATTTATTACGGCTATGCCATTTATTATGATGCAAAAGCAAAAGGAGGAGATATTGTAAATGCAATGATCCTTGCTCATGAGTATGGTCACCAGTTACAGTATATTTTCGGACTTCCTACGGTAACAGAATCCACAGCAAGACCCAACGAACTGGAAGCAGACGGCTTTGCAGGATATTACCTTAGAAGACCCAACGGCTATAACCAGACAAGTTTTGCACAGATTGCAGCCGCTTATGAATTTGCACAGAGCATCGGAGATTATCAGACCACAAGTCCGGGACACCACGGAACACCTCCGCAGAGAAGATCCGCAGTCCGTTTAGGATTTTTATTAGGACAGTACAACCTTAGTGCAACAGATTTCGATTACAACTTCTTCTATTATTATCAGGGAGTTTTAAACGGAACCTACAAAATGGCAAAAAACAGCCAGTATCCGGAACTTGATGCTTACATGAAGCAGTATCTTGATGAGTTGAAACAAATTCAGACCGGCGAAATTTCTGCTGAAGAATTTAAAAACTTAAAGTAAATCATCATTTTTGAAATATCTTTCTCGGGAGGCAGGACATTATTCCTGTCTCTTTTTCTTTATCCTGATATTCGTAAAGTTTCTTACTTTTGAAGCATCATACCTAACAAATGAACAGAGACCTCTATATTGATTTCGCAAAAGGACTGGCTACCATTTCCATCATCTTTATCCATACCGCTTTCTGGTCGGGACAGTTTTATATTCAGCCGGAAGTAAGGGTTTTCTCTTTAGTTTTCGATGTTGCCCTGTTTTATGCCTTAAGTGGAATTACATCCGGTTCCAATATCGAAAAAACATTATACAGACTGCTGAAACTGCAGATCACGTATATGATTTTTGTAACATTCCTCTTCTTTCTGGATTATTTCTTTAAAGTTTTCGGGCTCACTTTCTTTTCTCTGGAATGGCTGCAGAATTTTTATTCAACCTTCGGATCAAAGTATGCTACCACAAGTATTTCTACCGCTCCGCAATGGGAAAATTTGGGCAACTGGTATCTTCACCAATACATCAATGCAGATACTTTTCCTGTGGTAATGGGAAGCTTCTGGTATTTAAAAGTCTATTATATTTTAACGGTGTTCGGAGTTTTAATATTAAAATTCTTCCCGAAACATGTTAACTGGTTCATTGGACTCTGTGCCGGATTAACTTTATTATTTAATATTTTTCCGGAAATTTATCCTTCGGGACAGGTGGGATATGTTGCTTTTTACATGACTGTATTTCTAACTGGAAACAGAATGAAAGGCAAGAAAATTCCCGACAGGATGATTCCTGTATTATACGGATTGGTTGCGGTTGCACTGGCAGGACTGTTCGGGTTTTACGGACAGGAAATATTTTACAAAATCAATAAAAATAAATTTCCGCCACAAATCCCGTACATTATCTGGACTTTCTTCTCTTTGGTAACGCTTTTTGTTTTTTATAACCGATTAAAGATCACAAAAGAAAATGTGGTGACCTACATTGGTAAAAACGCGATATTTTTCTATTTCGCACAAGGGATAAGCTCTTCACTGGTTTACTTTTTAGTCGTTCCAATGAAGGGAAATATGCCTTGGTGGATTTTAATGATTTTAATTTACGGGATCAATATTATTCTGGCATTCATCATTTCAGCCGGCTTGAAAAAAGTTGATGAATGGGGTTGGAAAATATTAGAGTTTTTAAGAAGCAAAACGGCTTCTCATTAATCTCTGCTTCTTCCGCCTCTTGCAATAAGGGCAACAATAACGATTAAAACAACAGCTCCGATAATGATGTACGTTGGATTGGTGTACCATTCTGTTGTCGTGGTGGTTGTTTGTTCAGTAGTTACCGTTCCGCCGCCCGTTGCTGTTTCCTGAGCAAAGCTGAAAGCCGACATGAATAGAATAAGCATTGCTGAAAGTAAAGCTCCTGCTTTAGATTTTAAAGTGGTAATAGTTTCCATTGTTTATATTTTTAATTTGGTTTCTTGGTTAAAACAAATTAAATACCAAGATTTTTAAATTATTAAGAAAAATATTTTTTAACCGTTCTGAATATTTAAATAAACTTTAATCGTATCGCAAATTATTTTAATTTTACAGAAAATTTTAAAACATGTTTAAGTTGAAACTTCCTACCGATCCAAGGTGGGCAAATATTGCTGAAGGAAACATCGAAGAAATTTTAACGGATCATGCATGGTGCGAGCAAAAAGCCGCTACCAACGCGATAGGATTAATTACCATGCTTCCTGAATATCCGGAAATTGTAACGGAACTTCTTGCGATTGCGCAGGAAGAGTTGGAGCATTTTCGTCAGGTTCATGAGATTATTAAAAAAAGAGGTTATACTTTCGGACGCACCCGAAAAGACGATTATGTAAACGAACTGGTGAATTTTATCCAGAAAGGCGGCAACAGAGATGATCTTATTGTCGATAAAATGCTTTTTGCAGCCATGATCGAAGCCAGAAGCTGCGAAAGATTTAAAGTTCTGACTGAAAATATTAAAGATGAAGAGCTTAAAACCTTCTACAGAGAACTGATGATTTCGGAAGCCAACCATTACACCACCTTCATCGGGTTTGCAAGACAGCTCGGAGACGAAGAAAAAGTAAACAAACGCTGGGAAGAATGGCTGGAATATGAAGCCAAAGTCATTCAGTCGTACGGAAAAGGCGAAAGCATCCACGGATAAATACTATAAGATTGAAAAAACTGACGTTTGAAAATATTGCCAATTTTTTCCTGAAAAATTTCTTTCAGGGACTCGTGATTATCGGTCCGATCGGGCTGACAATTTTTGTTATCTGGTATGTTGTAACGTCTATTGATAATATCATTCCTTCCGTTGCAAAGGAAATTCCGGGGCTCGTTTTCATCTCAACCATTTTATTTACAGCACTTTTAGGCTTTTTGGGAAATAAATTCGTGGTCGGAAGATTCTTTTTCGATGCAATGGATCGTCTTCTTGAAAAAACTCCGGGCGTAAAACACATCTACACGCCCACAAAAGACGTAATGTCCTCATTTGTAGGAGACAAGAAAAAATTCAACGATCCTGTCTGGGTAAAAACCAACGAAAATCCTGAAATATGGAGAATTGGCTTTTTAACACAAAAAGAAATGGCAGACGTTGAAAAACACAATTATGTAGCGGTATACCTTCCCCATTCTTATGCTATTTCTGGCTGGGTAATCGTTACCGAAGAAAAAAACATTAAACCCGTTGTAGGGATGACGGCGGCTTCGGCAATGAAATTTGCGGTAAGCGGCGGTGTTGCAGGGTTTCATTCCGATGATAACATTTTCAAGGCTCCGGAATAGTCTATCTTTTTTTTACTTAAAAATATCGCAAAAGATATTCTTAAAGATCATTTTCTTTATCTGATTGAATTACAAGATTAAAGAAAACATTATCCTGTTCATTAAAGAATACATCTGATTTTTAGAATAAAATTTTTTCGCAGATTATTCATTTTTAATGAAAATTTTACAAATTAAAACAAAACTAACAACAATAAAAAAGATGGGCAAAGTTGCAATCATAGGAGCCGGTGTATCCGGTCTGAGTATGGCAAATTATTTGGAAAAAAATAATATCGACTATCATCTCTACGAAAGAAGAACCCCAAATGATCTGAAAGGTCACGGATTTATCCTTCCCAAAGAAGGAATTGAACATCTTTCAGCCATTATTGATATTAATGACCTTTATGCGAAAGGAAGTTTTCTGAAAAAATACATCCATTATAACCAAAGCGGAGAAATTCTTTCCGAAAAAGATCTGGATGATGTTTTTGTGGTTTCCAGAAGTGCTTTGATCGAGATTCTTGCCAAAGGAATTCCTTCAGATAAAATTTCTTACAATTCAACAGTTGCGCTGAATGGATTTTCGGAGGGAAAAGCACAAATTACGCTGGATGAAAATAATATTTTAGAAGCCGATGTAGTTGTTGTTTCAGACGGATCAAGAAGCCGCATCAGAAGAACCATTTTTCAGGATGAAATCATGAAAGCCGTTCTGGAAAATGAAGTGGTAAACATCATTGAAAACGAAGAATTGGCAGGCAGAATTGAAAGCAATTTCCTGAAATTTCATCATGAAAACGGAGGGCTTACTTTTGGCGTTTTAAAACTTTCATCCTCAAAAATCCTTTGGTACTGCCAGTTTGATATCACCAAACATTTCATCAACGAAGATTATACTCCGGATTGCATCAAGCAGTTTATGTTGGATAATTTTGGCAACTGGAATCCTCTTATTTCATCCATTATCGAAGGTTCTGGCTATGAAAACGCACACATCTGGAGAGTTTATGAGCTTGAAAAATTAAATCCTTTTTATCATCAGAATGTCGTTTTCATCGGCGATGCAGCACATCCGCTGATTCCTTTTACAAGTCAGGGCGTTACCTCAGCGTTGAAAGACTCTTTCACTTTAACCCAACTTTTAGCCGAAGGAAATGATCTTCAGGAAACCTTCAGCAGATACGAAGAAGACCGGAAATCTGAAATCGAAATCCACATCAAAAACGGAAGAGCCCTGCTGGAACAATTCCTTTTACCTCTGAACGAGCAGCCTAAAAACACTTTACCAATTTCATACAAATAAAATGTTTACAAACAACGATATCAATTTTGAAGCACTGAAAAGAAAAGCCTACAACGGAAGATGGGCAACTCTGGAAGAAGGTATTATCCCTTTAACCGCAGCAGATCCGGACTTCAGAATGTCTAAAGAAATAGAAAACGGAATTATAGAATATATTAAGGACGGCTATTTGAGTTATGGCCCATTCTCCGGACTTCCTGAGTTCAAAAAAAGTGTTGCAGAGCATTTTAACACCGGTAAAAAAGGCAGCTTTACACCAGAAAATGTGTTGGCTGTTAACAGTGCCGCGATGGGAATGTATATGGTTGCCAAATATGTACTGAATCCCGGAGATGAAGCTATTATTTTCGATCCGGTAGATTTCCTTTTCAAAAAGACAGTGGATTCTGTGGGCGGAAACATTAAATTGTGTGCGGTAAATTCTAAAACCGGAGATATCGACTTTGAAATGTTGGCCTCTTTAATTTCTCCGAAAACAAAACTCATCAGCATCTGCAATCCTCATAATCCAGTCGGAAGAATATATTCCAGAGAAATTTTACAGAAGATCGCAGACATTGCGGCAGCTCATGATCTTTGGGTGATGAGCGATGAAATCTGGAGCGATATTGTGTATGATAAAAAAGAATTCAACACCTACTCTTCTGTTTCCGAGAATGCTAAAAAGAAAAGTTTTACCGTTTTCGGATTTTCAAAATCATTCGGAATTGCAGGGTTGAGAATTGGTGCGGTCTTATGCAACGATCAGGAATTAATGGATGATTTCACAGAAAAATCCATGTTCAACTCTACTATTGAAGGCGTTTCTACATTATCGCAGATTGCAGCAAGCGTTGCCATTGATAAAGCAAAACCGTGGTTTAATGATTTTCTTACGCATTTACAGCACAACAGAGATTTAGCCCATAGTATGCTGAGCAATTCGGGCGTTTTAATTCCTAATCTTCCCGAAGCCACTTTTGTTATTTTTCCTAAAATCAACAACGGTATGTCGAGTGACGAATTTGCACAACACGTTTTAAAAGAAGGAAAAGTAGCGATTGTTCCCGGCTCGGAACGATGGTTCGGAAAAGGCGCTGAAGGACACGTAAGGATCTGTTTTTCAACCTCACAGGAAATCCTCACTGAAGGACTGAACAGAATAATCAATAGTTTTTAAAAATATAAAAGCGGATTCAAAAAATTTTGAATCCGCTTTTTATTAAAAAATATTCAGAAATTCATTTTTTTCTTAAAATTATACAGAATAATCATTTCTACATAATCACTGTTTTTATTTAATTTAAATACATTTATCAAACAAAACCATATTTTATTAACGATTTAAAAATAAAAATTAATATTTTTGATATAATTGCCAATTTAAATCTAATACAATATGAAAATTAAATACATAAGTGCATTTTTTCTTGGAGCATCTTCCGTTCTGTATTCTCAACAGATTAATGACACCATATCAAAAGAAGGAAAAATTGATGAGGTTGCCATTACAGGAAGCCGGAATAAAAAAAGAACAGTTATAGACACTCCGGTTCCGATTGACATCATTGACATTAAACAGGTAAGCCAGTCAACAGGGCAGATTGAAGTCAACCAGCTTTTACAGTTTTCAGCACCTTCATTCAATTCCAATAAACAATCCGGATCAGACGGAGCGGATGCAGTAGATCCTGCAACACTGAGAGGACTTGGACCAGACCAGACTTTGCTTTTGCTCAACGGAAAAAGATACCACCAGTCTTCATTAATCAATCTTTTTGGTACAAAAGGCCGTGGAAATACAGGATCGGATATGAATACGATTCCTGTAGGTGCGATAAAGAGAATTGAAGTTCTTCGTGACGGAGCATCGGCACAATATGGTTCGGATGCGATTGCAGGAGTAATCAACGTTATTTTAAATGACCGTAATCATGGTTTTGAAGGCAATGCTTTTTATGGGGTGAATCTTTTTAAAAGTCCGGGAGATCAAGATGTGGTTTCTGACCGAAAAATAGACGGAAATACTTTTGATTTCTATGGAAACTACGGAACAAAAATAGGTTCTAAAGGCGGTTTCGGAAATTTTACGGCAGAATTTGTCAATAAAGAATATGCCATTCGTAATGCCAATCCTGAAAAATATGATGCTCCGAGACAAAGATTCGGGGATGCAAAATCACAGAATTTTTATTTTTTCGGAAATATTGAGATTCCAATATCCGATAATTTAAAATTCTATTCCAGACAGGGCTTTTCGCACAGAAATACAGACGCTTATGCATGGACAAGAAGCGCGGATGCAGACGGAAATATTCCGCAGGTTTATCCTAATGGCTTCAATCCCGTTCAGGATACAAGCATTTCAGATTTTACTTTTGACAATGGCTTAAAATTTAAAGTGGCAGACTGGGAAGTGGATGCGTATAATGCGTTCGGAAGCAACAGATTTACCTATCAGATCGATCATACCATCAATGCGACATTAGGCGTAAAATCACCTACGAGTTTTGATGCGGGAGGACATTCTCTGCTGCAGAATACAACAGGTTTCAATGCAACCCGACAGTTTTCGGTTCTGGAAGGGATGAATGTGGCATTCGGTTCAGAATTCAGATATGAAAAATTCAATATTATCAAAGGTGAAGAAGCTTCTTACGCTATGTATGATGTGAATGGAAATGTAGTGACGGCAAATACTCCCTCAACATTATTGGTAATCAATCCTTTAAGCGGAGATGTAAGACCGGGCGGTTCGCAGGGTTTTCCCGGATATTCTCAGGAAATTAACAAGTCCCGAAATAATTTTGCAGCGTATGTAGATACTGAACTCGATATTACCAAAAACTGGATGGTAAGTGTTGCCGGAAGATTCGAAAATTATAATGATTTTGGAAGCACTTTGAACGGAAAACTGGCAACACGATACAAAATAACACCACAGTTTGCATTCCGAGGATCTTTTTCTACAGGCTTCAGAGCACCGTCTCTGGCTCAGAAATATTACAGTCTGCAGTTTACGAATTTTCAGGGAGGAAGTCTTGTAACCATTCAATTGGCATCTAATGACAGTAATCTGGCAAAAGCAGTCGGAATTCCGCAGCTCAAACAGGAGACTTCTGTGAATGGAAGCGCAGGATTCACTTTTAACACCGGAAAATTTACAGCAACAGTTGACGGCTACTATATCAAGGTAAAAGACAGAATTGTTTTAACAGGAAATTTCTCGCAGGATGATGATGCGATCGGAAATATTTTAATTGAAAACCGTATCGATCAGGCTCAGTTTTTCACCAATGCAATAGACACGAGAACTAAAGGGGTTGATGTGATTTTAAGTTTTAACGAAAATATAGGAAAAGGGAAACTGACGGCAACATTAGCCGGAAACTACAACGAAATGGAGATCACAAAGGTGAATACTTCCGACCGGCTGAAAGGAAAAGAGGATATTTATCTCAGTCCGAGAGAAAGAGCTTTTATTTTAGCTTCTGCACCGAAAACGAAGATCAATTTAAACCTGAATTATAAGATCAGTAAATTCAATGCTAATTTACAGTTGGTAAGATTTGATAAAGTGACTTTGGTAGGCTATAACGGACCGGACGATTACCAAATATACAATCCAAAAGTAACCACGGATCTTTCTTTCGGCTACGAATTTTCAAAAAATATTAATTTGACGATCGGAAGCAAAAATCTCTTCAACCGATATCCTACATTGCAAAAAGAGGCGGCTTCAGCCGGAAATACAGAATCGGGAGGTATTTTTGATCCTGTACAGATGGGATTTGCAGGAAGACAGGCTTTTGCAAGATTTAATTTCAAATTTTAATCTTATCCCATAATAAATAATGGCTTCTGGAAATTCTGAAGCCATTATTTATCTGAACAAAACTATTATTTTTTAGAAATTTTATACAATTTTCCGCTGTCCGTAACAGCGTAGAAATTTCCGTCGCTTCCATTGAGAACATCGCGGAATCTTTCATTCTGATCTTCCAGAAGCCTTTCTTCACCCACCACTTTGTTATCTTTCATTACAATCCGGTTGATGTGTTCTCCACTTAAACAGCCGATCATTAGATTCCCTTTCCATTCTTCGATATTTCCGGTATAGAAAGTAACTCCGCTTGGTGAAATTACAGGATCCCAGTAATAAACAGGCTGTTCTGTTCCCGCTTTTTGAGTCGTCCCATTGTTGATTTTATCTCCTGAATATTCGATTCCATAGGTTACATCTCCCCAACCGTAATTTTTCCCAGGTTTTATTAGATTGATCTCATCTCCGCCTCTCGGTCCCATTTCTACATCCCACAAATTTCCATTCGGATCGATTGCCAGACCTTGCGGATTTCTGATTCCGTACGCATAAATTTCAGGTTTAAATCCTGTTTTTCCCATGAAAGGATTTCCGGGAGCCGGCTGTCCTTCTTTCGTTATTTTTAAGATTTTACCTAAATAATTATCTGTTCTCTGAGCATAAACTCTGGTTTGCTTATCTGATCTTTCTCCTGTACTTACAAACAGATTTCCGTCTTTATCAAACGCCAATCGGCTTCCATAGTGCTTGTCTCCGTCGTACGTTGGAGTTGCTCTGAAAATTACTTTTACTTCAGAAATCATTTTTAAATCCTGAGAAAGTTTTCCTTTTGCAACCGCAGTATGATTTCCATTTCCATAAGGTTCTGAAAAACTGAAATAAATGATATTGTTTGTTTTAAAATCAGGATCTAAAGCTACGTCTAACATTCCGCCCTGACCTTTGGAATCTACTTTCGGGAAGCCTTCGATTTTTGAAATTTCTTTTCCGTCGGCAGAAACCACTTTCATATATCCTCTTTTGTCCGTAATTAAAAATTTTCCGTCCGGTAAATTGACAATTCCCCAGGGTTTTCCAAGATCTTTATTTAAAATTTCAACCTTGTAAGGCGTTGAGGTTTTTACAGCTTTTATTCTGGTCTGTCCGGCAAAAGCAGGTTTATATTCGGGAGAATTAGGCTCTTTCGTTTCTACGCTTCCGTCTTTTCCGAGCTTTTGGGCATTAAGTTTATTTTCTTTGCATGATGAAAATAGGAGAATTAAACTGATTGCTAGAATATAAAATTTACTGATTTTCATTGAATTAGGATTATTATTTTAATTTCAAATGGAAAAATAATGCCATAAAATTTGGTGGTTTAAATTTTTATTCTATATTTGTAGAAACAAATAACAATCCGTAGAATATGAAAGAAATAAAACTGACCGATTCTGAGAAAGATCTCATGGAAATTCTTTGGGAAAAAGAAAAAGTTTTCATGAAGGACATTTTAGAATCCTACCCTGAACCAAAACCAGCCACTACAACTATTGCCACCCTTCTGAAAAGAATGCAGAACAAAGATTTTGTTGGCTACAAATTGTATGGAAATTCCCGCGAATATTATCCAAAGATCGCGAAAGGAGCTTATTTCAAAGAAGAAATGACTTCCATGATTGACCGTTTTTTCAACAGTTCCGTAACGCAGTTTGCATCGTTTTTTACGTCCAATGCAAAACTTTCCCAAAAACAACTGAAAGAACTCCGTGAAATTATCGACCAGCAAATCGAAGAAAAATGATGATCGTTTTAAAAATAATTCTGTGTTCTTCCTTGCTTTTGACCGTATATTACGTGTTTTTGCAGAAGGAGAAAATGTATGGTTTCAATAGGTTTTACCTTTTGTTTTCCCTTGTATTTTCTTGCACCGTTCCGTTCATTTCCATTCAATCGGAAGCTCAAAAACCTGTTAATCGTTTGCAGAAAACGATTGAAGCAACACAGCAGGTTATGGACATTACGCCGAAACAGGAAAGTTTTAACTGGATGAATCTGATCTGGATATTGTACGGAATCGTAACATTGATTTTCCTGACAAGAACTATTATTTCATATTTAAAAATTAAAAATCTGAAGGGTGAAAAAATGATCTATCAGAATCAAAATATCATCATCACAAATGAACCTATTTCGCCTTTCAGCTTCTGGAATACAATTTATTTAGGAAAAAACTATCTGATTGACAACAAAATAGATTCCAGAATATTTCTTCACGAAAAGAGTCATCTGGAACAGAAACACAGCATTGATATTATTATTGTTGAAATCATAAAGGCTTTTACGTGGTTCAATCCGTCTGTGTATTTCTACAAAAAAGCAATGATTACCAATCATGAATTTCTGGCGGACGAATCTGTCTTAAAAAATGATTTTACCATAAAAGACTATCAGAATTTAATTCTGGAAGAAATTATTTCAAACCAAAACTATAACCTTACCCATACATTCAATTTCAAAAACACCAAAAAACGATTTATTATGATGAACTCCAAAAAATCTAAGCTGGCAGACTTAAAAAAAGTAATCAGCATTCCTGTTTTAATGATTGCTTTCGGATTATTTATACAGAAAACCTATGCCACTCCGATGGAGAAGATGATCGAAAAAACACAGGAAACAATATCAGAACCGGTGAAAAAACAGATCGCTGAAAGTAATGAACCAATTAGGGATGATGTTAAAAACGAATCTTTAAACCCTGAAAGTGGAATTACTGAGCAGTTAAGTGAAAACATGATTAATGGAGGAGTTGTTCAGGATACCATCCGCCCGAAAGAGGGTAAAAACATGGCAACAAAAGATGAGGCAACACTGCTTCCTCAATATCCGGGAGGAATTAATGAAATGAGGAATAAAATGGCGAAAGCATTTGACGCGTCTAAAATGAATCTAGGCAAAGAAACGTATAGAACTGAAATCAACTACACTGTTCTGGAAGACGGAAATATTGCGGATGTGAAAGCATCAGGAAACAATGAAGCATTTAATGCAGAAGCAATAAATTCTTTTAAAAAAGCCAATGAAAACATCGTTTGGAAACCCGCTGAAAAAGACGGAAAACAAGTTCGTTACAGAATGAGAATTCCGCTAACGATGTACTTTCAAAATTAGAATCGATTTTTTTAAAATAAAACAGCATTCAGATTGGATGCTGTTTTGTTTTGAATATAATCATTCGTCTTATTTTAATGAATCTGTGGTATAAAATACTTCCCAATGTCAAATATTTCTTTCGTATTTTTGTTAGGATAACATCACAATTTTTATGAATTTTAAACTTCAATCAGAATATAAACCTACCGGAGATCAGCCACAAGCGATAGAAAAGCTCACCGAAGGAATCGAAATCGGGGAAAAATACCAAACGCTTTTAGGAGTTACCGGATCCGGAAAAACATTTACCGTTGCCAATGTGGTGCAGAATGTACAGAAACCGACTTTGGTTTTAGCTCACAACAAAACTTTGGCGGCACAGCTTTTCATGGAGTTTAAAGAATTCTTTCCTGAAAATGCCGTTGAATATTTTGTAAGTTACTACGATTATTATCAGCCGGAAGCATACATCGCCACAACCGGAACTTACATCGAAAAAGACCTGAGTATCAACGAAGAAGTTGAAAAATTAAGGCTTTCTGCAACTGCGAGTTTACTTTCAGGAAGACGGGACGTCCTGATTGTTGCTTCCGTATCATGTATTTACGGTATCGGAAACCCGACAGAATTTCACAAATCTTTAATTTCCATTGCGATTGGTGAAAAAGTGACCAGAACCGCACTTCTTCATTCTTTAGTTAATGCACTATATTCCAGAACATTAAATGAATTCCAAAGAGGTACATTCCGTGTGAAAGGAGATGTGATTGATGTTTTCCCTGCTTATGCAGACAACGCAATCAGGATTCAGTTTTTTGGAGACGAAATTGAGAAAATTCAGAGCTTTGATCCGGTTTCGGGAAATGTGACGGGAGCTTTTGACCAAATTCAGATTTATCCTGCCAATCTTTTTGTAACATCAAAAGAGACTTTGAACGGCGCGATCCGCGATATTCAGGATGATATGGTAAAGCAGGTTGACTTTTTCAATTCGGTTGAAAAACCACTGGAAGCCAAAAGATTACAGGAAAGAACCGAACTCGATTTGGAAATGATTAAAGAACTGGGTTACTGTTCCGGAATCGAAAATTATTCAAGATACCTCGACGGAAGGTTACCGGGAACAAGACCTTTCTGTTTATTAGATTATTTCCCTAAAGATTATTTGATGGTGATTGACGAGAGCCACGTTACAGTTCCGCAGGTGCATGCGATGTACGGAGGCGACCGCAGCCGTAAAGAAGCTTTGGTGGAATACGGATTCAGGCTTCCTGCTGCAATGGATAACCGTCCTTTGAAATTTGAAGAATTTGAAGCGATTCAGAATCAGGTAATCTATGTTTCCGCAACTCCGGCAGATTATGAACTGGAAAAAACAGGCGGTGCTTATATTGAGCAGATTATCCGTCCGACCGGACTTTTAGATCCGATTATAGAAATCCGTCCAACGCTGAATCAGATTGATGATTTAATGGAGGAAATCCAGAAAAGAGCGGATCTTGATGAAAGGGTTCTGGTAACGACGTTAACCAAGAAAATGGCGGAGGAATTAACAAAATATTTTACCAAATTCGGGATCAGAACACGGTACATCCATTCCGATGTAGAAACTTTGGAACGTATTCAGATTATGCAGGATCTGCGTGTCGGACTTTTTGATGTTTTAATAGGGGTAAATTTATTGCGAGAAGGTCTGGATTTACCGGAAGTATCTTTAGTAGCCATCCTCGATGCTGATAAAGAAGGGATGTTGAGAAGCCGAAGATCGATGATCCAAACCGTTGGTCGTGCCGCAAGAAATCTTAACGGAAGAGCGATTATGTATGCTGATAAGATCACCAAATCGATGCAGGCAACGCTTGATGAGACTGAATACCGACGTGCAAAACAAATGCAGTACAACGAAGAACACGGCAAAGTTCCGGTAGCTTTAAATAAGAAGATTTCTGAAAGCCTTGTCGGAAGAAGCAAAGATTTTCCGGATGAAAAATATACACAAAAAGAAATTTTACAGAAAGTTGCTGAAGCCAAAGCAAGCTACACTTCTGAAGATATGGAAAAAGTAATCGCGCAAAAGCAGAAGGAAATGGAAACCGCTGCGAAAAATCTTGATTTTATTAAAGCCGCGAAATTAAGGGATGAAATTGCTGCTTTGAAGGAGTAATAAAGGATAATAAAAAGTCTCGGCGGCATCTTCGATGCCGCCGAAACTTTATGCTAAAATTTATATGTTTTCGTTTTAGGCTTTTCAAAATTCATACTTCCTCCCCGAATTGGAGTCAGCAAATCCATTAAGCCGTTTAATTTTATTTCGTAAATCGTGGCTAACTGCATTCCCAGCTTTCCTTTGGGCATTCCTGTTCTGGCAAACCATTCCAGATAGCTTATCGGCAGATCCGCGAGAACCGTTCCTTCGTATTTTCCGAAAGGCATTTTTACGACACAGATCTCTTTTAAAATTTCAGGGTTTATTCCGTCTTCCATCTTATACCATTAAATCGATTTTGTCCTCCAGAGCATTGTCATTTCCCGGAAGCTTAAGTTCAGGAGTATCATCATCCGAAAATTCGTTTCTGTATACCTGAATCAGAAGCAAAGTTAATGAAATTAAAATAGGACCAAAAACCAACCCCATAAATCCGAATAAATTCATCCCCATAATAATCCCGAAAACCGTATTTAAAGGATGAATATCTTCCAACTTTTTGAGAAGGGTAAAACGCAGCACATTATCCGTTAATCCTACCACAATAAGGCAATAAGCTGCCAATCCAAGTCCCGCTCCGGTATTTCCTTCCGCAATCATATAAACGCAGACAGGAACATAAACAATCGCTGCCCCCACAACGGGAATCATAGAAGCTGCCGCCGTTAATGCAAAAAGCAAAACCGCACTTGGCGCACCAAAAATAAAGTATCCTACTAAAGCAACAACTCCCTGTCCGAGAGCAACAACGGGAATTCCGATGGCGTTTGCCATAATCAGCTTTCTCATTTTTTCTCCGATCATAGATACATTCGATCTTTTCAAAGGCGCTGAAGAGGATAGAATTCTCTCGAATAAACGAGGTTTTGCCAACATAAAATAAAGAATAAAATACACCGACATTACTACGGTGAGTGTATTTACGGTTCCGCTTAGCGCTTTGGTGGAAAACTGTCCTACACTGCTTTTCAGCTTATCCATATTTTCTTTGCTTAAGATATCAAACCCTACTTTATCGAAAATATAAGTATGAATTTTTTCCAGAAATACATTAAACTTATCCATGTAAGCCTGCGCATTTCCTAATTTTTCAATTAAAAGATCTCCTATAAAATAAATCGGGAGGATGAGAATTATAAGACTGGCAAACATCAAGGTTAATGAGGCAAGCCAGGGTTTCCACTTTTTTTCTTCCTGAAGGTAAAAGTTATACTTTCGGCAAACGACATAAATGGTGATTGCTCCCAAAACAGATGGTATAAACAAGGCAAGATTATAACAGATTAACGCTGCCAATATCAAAATAATTGCCAACAAAAATACCTGCTTTATTTTTACACTGCTTATTTGTTCATTTTTATTCATTAGTTGTTTATTATTTGTCTTGGTTTTCCTAAATGGGCACAGTAAGTAGAATACATTACGATCATGATAAACGGAAAAGTAGCTATGATGCCGATACAGCAAAGAACAATTCCGCTTATACTAATTAATCCGCCCAACAGACCTGCACCTAAAAACGTACCGTAATTTTCTTTTGCGATGTTAAAAGTCTTGCTGATTGCATCTATTGCATTTGCATTCTCAAACAAAAGAATAGGATAACCTAAAAGAAAAAGTGGATAAACAAACAAGAACGGGATCCCGCACAGTGCTGCGGAAATACCAAAAATAATTGTAGTGTATAAGCAGTACAGAAGGATATTTCCTAAATTTTGACGATATCCTATAAAAAGATCAGAAAATTCTATTGCATTTTTAGTATTAAATTTATTGGCAATATAAATTAGTCCTACATAAATAGGAGAAAACAGAATGCCAAAAACACTCGAAACAGAATAATACAAAGAAGCTCCCGGTCGGGTCAAATAATTATATTGAGAAAAATCGCCATCCTCAATATCGCTGAAACCGCTAAAGCCTTCCCAGGAATTATAACCTGTAACAGACTGTAATACAAAATCGCCAATTACATAAACGATCATTGCAGCAATCGCATAAAGAAAAATTCCTTTATAGATTTCGAAAGCATGAGAAATAATAGATCCTGTATTCCTTTCCGGAACAGAACCCTGCTGATCAAATTCATCAAATTCTGACATGGTGTGATTTTTTAATGTTGTTACTACCAAATTAATCTTTTTTTGGCAGAAATAATATTAAAATCACTCCAAATTTATTCCTTTTCGGAGAAAATAGTTTTGTAAAGCGAATAAATCATCGCATTCCAGAAAGGAAATGTAAATAAACCTCCTACAAAAAATAAAGTAAATCCTATGTATTTAAAAATTACTGCAACCATCACACACACAAATATTTCCAGAAAATACATCTTCAATGCTTTAAAATTTAAAGAAATCGATTCGAAGATGGTTCTGTTCATGAAAAACATCATCGGTGCTACAAAAATCGTAATGCAAACCCAGATAACAGGCAAAATTAAGGTATTGAAGATCATGGCATAGATCAAAAACCAAAACAGACCGTACGAAATATATCTAAAAAAGTTTGTTCCGTTATAACCCGCCAGTAAATCACTGATCTCAATTTTTTCTTTTAAATCAATCTTTCTGAAAATCTGAAAAAACCCAAGATTTAAAGGGTAAAGGAAAACCAGTGTTCCCAGTAAAGCATAGCTGAAATACCGAGAATTATCTGTTTGTCCAAGTTCCGCCGCTTTCGCCAGATAAGCATCCATCCCGTTTTGATAGGCTTCGATAAGTTGCTGTTGCTGCTCCAATACCCCGAATTTTTCTGCAAAGAAAAACATTGAGGTGAAAAATATGGCAAAGTAAAGCACCGAAAACATCAGCTGAAAAATCAGCGTCTTATTCCAGTAGAAAAATGCCTGCTTCAGTATAAAATCTAATCCCGGTTTCTGTGGATATTTGTTTTCCATTAAAAAAATTTTGTGCAAAAGTAAACATCAATAATTACTTTTGCGGAATGTTTTCGGCGAATCATCAAAAATTTATAGAAATGGATGAACTTTCACTACAGAAAGTTCCCTACTTTTTTATCATTGATTTTCTTACGGAGAATGTAGAAATCTTCAAAGAAGACGAAATTGAAAATTCGGGCTTATTAATTGATTTTCAAAACTTTTCAACCGTACAAACAGAGCCTCATTTAAACAAAAAATTAGAATGGATTTCTTATCCTGAAACTTTGGAAAGCTTTAAAACAGGATTCGATAAAGTTCAGAAAAATATTCGCTTCGGAAATTCTTATCTGGTAAATTATACCCGAAAAACCAAAATTGAGACGAATTTAACACTAAAAGAAATATTTTATCATTCTTCGGCGAAATATAAAGTTTTTTATAAAGATTTTTTCGTATTTTTTTCTCCTGAAACTTTTGTGAAGATCAACGACGGAAAAATTTTTACCTATCCCATGAAAGGCACTATTGACGCCTCTCTGGATAATGCGGCGGAAATTCTTAAAAATGATAAAAAAGAGAAAGCCGAGCATTACACGGTGGTAGATTTGCTCCGGAATGATCTGAGCATGGTGGCAGATGATGTGAAAGTTGACAAATTTCAGTACATCGATTTCATCAAAACAAAGCAAAAAGATTTATATGCCATGAGTTCCGAAATTTCAGGAAACATCAAACCTGAATTTAATGGAAAACTGGGAAGCATCATGAAAAAACTGCTTCCTGCAGGTTCTATTTTGGGAGCTCCGAAGCCTAAAACACTGGAAATTATTCTGGATGCAGAAGGTTATGAAAGAGGATATTATACAGGCGTTTGCGGTTGGTTTGACGGAAAAAATGTCGACAGTTGTGTAATGATCCGTTTTATTGAAAAAGAAGGAGAAGAACTTTTCTTTAAAAGCGGAGGCGGAATTACACACATGAGCAGGTTAGAAGACGAATATCAGGAAATGAAAAACAAAATCTATGTCCCAATTCATTGAAAGCATTAAAGTAGAAGATCAGGAAATTTTTTTATTGGAATTTCATCAAAAGCGTGTAGACCAGACTTTCGCCCATTTTGGAAAGGAAGGCTCCATAGATATTGCCAAAATTTATAAACATCTTGAGCATGATGAGGACGGACTTTTCAAGCTGAGAATCGTGTATGATCTCGATAAGAAAATCCGCACTCAGATGATTCCTTATGCGATTCCTGAAATTGACGATTTTCAGTTGGTAGAAAACAACAGCTACGATTATTCTTTTAAATTTGAAGACCGGAAAGAGCTCGAAAAAATGAAGATGAAATCCAAAGCCGAAGAAATAATCATCGTTAAAAACAATCACATTACAGACACCTCCTACTCCAACCTTTTATTTTTAAAAGGAAAAGACTGGTTTACTCCTTCAACGTATCTTCTGAATGGTGTACAGAGACAAAATCTTTTAAAACATAAAAAAGTAAAAGAAACCGAGATCACTTTACAGAACATTAAGCAATTTTCTCATTTCCAAATCATTAACGCGATGAATGATTTTGACGAAAACTTCATCTATCCTTTGGACAGGATTATCAATCTGCCGGGAAATGAAGAATATCTGGATCTTTAATTTTCTTTCAGAAAGTTAAAATACGATTTTTGTATATCTGCATTATGCAAAGCCTGCGTATTGATTTCCAATATTTTAGGCTGAACATCCGGTTTAAAGAAATTTTCAAGAACACGGTCTAAAGTTACCTCTTCATCTACTCTTGTGTAGGAGAATCCGAAATGTTTGGCTAAATATTCCGCGTTTTTATGGTGTTTTGTGGCGATAAATTCGTCTAACGTATTCGGATTGGCATTTCCCGGTCCCGGAATAATTTTGAAGATATTTCCTTCGCCATTATTGAAAATCATGATTCTTACAAACGGAGGAATGTACTGATTCCAAAGTCCGTTAATGTCATAGAAAAAACTTAAATCTCCGGTAATCAACAAGGTAGGATTAGAATTTTTGATTGCAAATCCCATTGCTGTAGAAGTGGAACCATCGATTCCGCTCGTTCCTCTGTTGCAGTAAATTCTTCTTTTGCCATAGTCGAAAAGCTGCGCATAGCGTATCGCAGAACTGTTGCTGAAATGAATATTATAATTTTCAGGAACAATCTGTGCCGTTTTATTGAAAAAATAAAAATCTGAAAAATCCACGGAACTTATGAACTTTTCATGTTTTGCATCTTTTTTATCTCTTAAAACATCCCAAAGGTTAAAATAAGGTTTAGGCTCGAGATTAACGAATTTCAATAATTTAGAAAAGAAAATTTCCGGTTTTACCTCGATCTTTTCGGTCAGAGCAAAATACGTATCCGGCTGCCATACAGGATCTAAATGCCAATGCTGTTTGGGTTTTGCTTTTCTTAAAAACTGTTTCACTTTTTTGGAAACAACATTTTGTCCCACTGTAATCAGCAAATCAGGCGCATACATTTTAAAATCTTCTTCCGTGAAATTAAAAACGTATCGGTCGATATGCCTGAAAAATTTTTCGTGATATAAATTTGAATTCGCTTCACTCAACACCACAACCGTATGATTTTTAACCAATTGTGTTAACTGATTCTCCAATTCCGGACTGTGATCTTTGGTTCCCACAAGAATCATGATTCTTTGCGAAGTATTCCAGTCTGCAATAAGGTTAGAAGGAATTTCATATTCTTTCTGTTTGATTGTTTTTTCAACCGTCGGGAAAGTCGGCAATTCTGAAATTAATTCATATAAAGGTTCTTCGAGAGGAATATTGATGTGAACCGGACCCTGTTTTTCAATACAAAGTTCAATGGCTTTTTTAATGATATCAAAATTAATGTCTTCTGCATTTTCTTTTCCGTCTTCCAAAAGCTGAAAATCTCCGTAAGAATGCTGATGAAAAAGATTATTCTGCCGGATCGTCTGTCCGTCGAAAATATCCACATAATCCGTTGGTCTGTCAGCAGTTAACACCAAAAGTGGAATATTGGAATAAAAAGCTTCCGTGATCGCCGGATAATAGTTTACAGAGGCAGAACCGCTTGTACAGGTAACTGCAACCGGTTTTTTCTCGCTCATCGCCATTCCCATTCCTACAAAAGCCGCACTTCTCTCGTCTACAATACTGTAACAGTTGAAACTGTCGATCTCTGAAAAATGAATCGCCAAAGGTGCATTTCTGGATCCCGGGGAAACAATGATATCTGAAATTCCGTATTGCTGAAGAAGGTGTGCAAGTATCTGAATACTTCTTTTGGAAGAATATTTTTTCATAATACAAATTTAACTGATAAATGCGTAACACGAAATAATTTTTAATTTAAAAATCTGTAATTTAGCAGTTCGTTAAATTTCTAAAAATGGATAAAATACCTAGTGTAGACCTGCGTGATTTCCTTTCGGGTGACCCGGAACGCAAACAGAAATTTGTAAATGAAATCGGAAAAGCTTATGAAGAAATTGGTTTTGTAGCCTTAAAAGGCCATTTTCTTGATGACAAATTGGTGGATGAACTGTATGGAGAGGTAAAAAACTTTTTTGAATTGCCAACGGAAACGAAACAGAAGTATGAGATTCCGGGAATTGGCGGACAAAGAGGCTATGTAGGATTCGGTAAGGAGACTGCAAAAGGCTTCAAAAAGGGAGACCTGAAAGAGTTTTGGCATTTCGGACAGTATGTGTCTGATGATTCCCAATACAAAAGCGAGTATCCTGATAATGTGATCGTTGAAGAACTTCCAAAATTCAACGAGGTAGGTAAAGAAGCTTACCAGATGCTGGAAAAAACAGGGCAGTATGTTTTGAGAGCTTTGGCGCTGTATCTTGGTCTTGATGAATTTTATTTTGATGATAAAATTGCAGAAGGGAACTCTATTTTAAGACCCATCCATTATCCTCCGATCACGGAAGAGCCGAACGATGCAGTAAGAGCTGCAGCTCACGGAGATATTAATCTTATTACCCTTTTGATGGGTTCTCAGGGAAAAGGTCTTCAGGTTCAGAATCACAAAGGTGAATGGATTGATGCGATTGCAGAACCGGACGAACTGATGATTAACGTTGGAGATATGCTTTCGAGACATACCAACAATAAACTGAAGTCTACGATTCACAGAGTGGTAAATCCGCCAAGAGAATTGTGGGGAACTTCAAGATATTCAATTCCTTTCTTTATGCATCCCGTGAGTTCCATGTCACTGAATGCTTTGGAAAACTGTGTAGACGAAAACAACCCTAAATTGTATGAAGATACAACAGCAGGAGAATTTTTACACGAAAGATTAATTGAATTAGGATTGATTAAAAAATAAATACAGACCGGGTAATTTGCCCGGTTTTTTGTTTTAGGGAAAGTATATAATAAAGGAAGGCAACAAACACCTTCCTTTTTTTATTATCCTGTAATACAATAGAACTCAGGACATGGAGTAGATTGCGTAAATGTTCCCCACGGACAAATACAGGTATAAACATCTCCGCCACCGCCAGGATTTCCCGGATCTCCTCCCGGATCCTGATACGGTACACATTTTCCGCCGGAACAGATTTCATTTGCGCCACAGCCGCCTGAACCGGGACCGCCTCCTTCAATACAATACGCAGGACCATATCCCGCAGAGATTCTTTTTTTGTCTTCTCTTGAAAGTTTTTTAAAATTTTTCATAGTCTTTGGTTTTGATGTACTCCTACTCTTTCAGCTTTTCGGAAACCGCTTTATTATGATAAGTGTTTAACTATAAAATTCTAAAAATATTATTCACTAATATAGGAAAATTCATTCATATTTTATTTCTATTAAAAAATCAACCAAAATATTACACAATAGTTTGATTTATTAAAATTTTGATTATCTTTACATTAGTATCAAATTTTTAACTAAAACAATATGAAAAATTTAAAAAAACTAAGCAAAAGCCAATTAAAGGGAATTAAAGGAGCAGGAGGAATTAAGTCTTTTCCGGATGAACCGGATTTCTGTATGTACGTTTGCGGAGACGTCATTGTATGCGCTGCATGTAGCAAAGATTTCGAATGTCCTGTAACGGATATGTAGACTGTAAAAAAGCTATAAAGAAACCGTTCCTGATTGGAGCGGTTTTTATTTTTGGGAAACTTTAATCAAACAACCTCAGCTGCTGATCTTTTGCTCCCGTAAAACCTTTAATGGAAAGTTTCGGAAATTCTTTTCCATCGAAAAACTTTTTTCGCCCTATTTTAAAGGTGTTATGAATCATTTCTGCAATATTTCCCTCCCCTTTCTGTCTGTCGAAGAACTTTTTCTCACCTAATTTTCCGTCCCGCATAGAACGGATCAGATTTAAAACTTTCTGAGCACGATCCGGAAATGCATTTTCAATCCAGTTCACAAAAACCGGCTCTACCGTATCATTTAATCTTACCAGAGTGTATCCGAAACTTTGCGCTCCTGCTTCAGAGATTGCTTTTAAAATGGTTAAAGGTTCATCGCTGTTTAATCCGGGAATAATCGGCGCGACCATGACATTGACAGGAATTTTGTGTTCAGACAGAATTTCTATAGCTTTCAACTTGTTTTTGGCTGTGCTGGTTCTGGGCTCCATCTTTCTTCGAAGTTCCTCATTGATGGTGGGAATGCTAAGAGAAACGGACACAAGATTCTGTTCAGATAATGGCTGCAGAATATCGATATCGCGAAGAACCAAAGCGTTTTTTGTAAGAACATGAACCGGATGCCTGTAATCCAGACAGACCTGCAGTATTTTTCTGGTAATCTCAAACTGCCTTTCTGCGGGTTGATAACAGTCTGTATTTCCTGAAAGTAAAATGGGAGCCGGTCGATATCCTCTTTTCTGAAAAAACTTTTCTAATAGTTCCGGCGCATTTTTCTTCACCATGATCTTCCTTTCAAAATCAATTCCTGCACTGTATCCCCAATATTCATGAGTAGGTCTTGCAAAGCAGTAGGAACAGCCGTGTTCACAGCCCTGATAAGGATTCATGGAATATTCCATCGGAAGATCATCGCTTTTTACCTGATTAACGATGCTTTTAGGGAAAACTTCGGTAAAGGAAGTTTTTATGGTTTCAAACTCATCATCTTCAGGCTCAAAAGTATATCGGTCGAAACGATTGCTTACATTTCGCTGTGCGCCCTGACCTTTTATGATATTTTCGTTCTGCATTGATGATGTAAAATTAGAGTGGAATGATGATAAAAAAATGAATTTTAACATTAAAGTTTTCCACAAGAAAAATCCGAAACTTTAAAAGCCCCGGATTTTAACATGATTGGATATATTTTTTAACTACTTCAGTGCATAAAATTCTACGCCATGATATTCATCGTCATAGTTTTTGTCTTCGAAATGTCTGTGATAATCCGAATAGGCATCACTGTATTTTTTATCTTTTCTGTGTAATATTTTTTTTATTCCTATGATACTTAATACTGCCAAAAGACCAACTCCTCCTGCCAGTAAAACTCCGACTTCTTTTTTCATATTCTGTCTGATTTATATATTCTCGTTATTGCAAAAAGTATACCCAAACATTTTCTGTCATTATAAATTTTGTTAACAGATATTGAAAAAATTTAAAAATATAATCTTTGCCAATACCACAACAAAGCGATCAATGGTTTAATTATTGTAGTTTAAAACAAAAATATTATTATGGAAAATACAGACAATATTGATAAAATGACAACCTTAAGTCAGGTAATGGCAAAATTGGCACAAAGAGGAGTACATCGTGAGTTCAGAATGAATGAAAAGTGCGAAATGAAGTTTGAAAATTCAGACAAGGTGTATCAGCCTTCAGAATTAACGGTTCTGAAAACGTACCGTTTTGAGGGAGACAGCAATCCTGATGATAATGCAGTGCTTTATCTGGTAAAAGATACGGCAGGAAACATGGGAATGATCATCGATTCTTACGGAGCAGACAGCAATTATCCCGGCGAAGAATTCGATCAGTTTTTAAGAGCCATCACCATTGATGAAAGCGATGATTACAATTTCTAAATTTAAATATGATAAAAATCCGGAACTTATTCAGTCCCGGATTTTTCTTTTTTCTTAAATATGCCTTTCAAGAAACCTTTCTTCTCAGTTTCTTTTTTGGGCTGCTCTTCTTTATTCTGATCGGGCTTATTCTTTATCTCCTGACCTATTTCTTTTACCGACTGCTTCATGCCTTTCACATCTTCTTTTACGTTTTTCACAGTCTTTTTGGCATTGTCAACCGTCTTTTTGGCACCATCAATGTTAATTCCGATCAAAGTTTTCTTCAAGCCCTGTTCAATTCCTTTCCAGAAAAGGTTGAAGAAGGATTTGGTAGGATCTCTTTCCACATCTTCCACTTGTACATCCTCAGGAAGTTTTCCCGAGTCTGTTTTTACCAGAAGATTGGCAACTGCGGTTAAAAACCCTTTCTTTTCACGGTTATTTTTATCTAACACCGCAATTTTAAGGTCTTTATGTTTCAGATTAAAACTTCCGTTCAGCCCTTTCGGATTCCCTCTGAAATTAAAAAGCATTTCCTGAATAGTTCCCGTTGCCGTTACATGAAGATAAGGACGGATGAACGGATTAATTCCTTGCGCCGGAAGATTGGTGGTTCTTCCCGAAATAGCAAACACATCACGCTGATCGGCAACATCGAAATTCCAGTTGACCGAAAGCGGCGCAAGCTTCATAAAAGAACAGTCTATTTTAATATCCACTCTTGTCGGTTTTCCTTTCATTTTGGCAGAGTTGAGGTTTTTAACATTCATATTAAAGTTGCTGAATGTCAGTTTTCCCGGTCCCGCACTTTCAGGCGTATCTTCTTCATAAACGAGAACAGAGTTTTTCAGATTAAGGTTATTAACAACCATCGGAATTTTTATAGACCGTAACAATCTGGAATATAAAGGTTTTTCTTTAGGATCATCTTTCGGGATTTTACTTCTGAAAATATTGGCATCGGCAGACTCAATAGTTACATTAGCAGCGTTAATCGATTTATTGTCAGAAAACAGATCCCATGTTCCGTTTGCTGTAATCTGATTTACTTTAATATCGTATAAATCTCTTTCCACGGGAATCATTTTGATAAACTGCGCTCTCGAAACGATAGGCTTCATCGCAAACTGAGAAAGCCGGATATTGTTTTGATCCACTTTTAGAGCACCCGAAGTCATATGATAAAACTGTGTTTTGTAAGAGAAATTGCCTGAAGTCAGCGCATAGTTTTTTACATCAACCGCAATTCCTGAGTTGTCCGGTTTTGAGGTAAGCTGAATATCATTAATGGTTGCATTGAGACGCGCAAAACTCAACGGCTGATTGTTTTTCTCATACGTAATATCAGAATTCTTCAGCACTACTTTTCTGATGATTACCGGAAACTGAATCCCACTGAGATTGGCTGATTTTTTTGCTGCCTGTACTTCTCCTGCTTTGATGCTTCCTTTCACCTGATCTACCAGAACATCTTTTACATCAAGGTTCAGTTTTTTATCAACGGACTCCCATTTATTGATGTTGAAACCAATATAATTTGCGACAAGATTCATTGAGGTTTTTCCTGCTGCTGAACCATTCGGAACGACGGAAATATTTCGGATTTCTCCTTTTTTCGGATTTAACGTGAAACTTTTTACATTAAAATCCTGATGATCGGAGTACAAAATATCCTGCGCCGAAAACTGAAAATCTTTATATCCTACCGGAATCAGCTCTTCTCTTGTTTCCTTATCAAATCTCAGTTTATTGATGTTCAGATTTGCCTTTTTGGTATAGAGAAGTTTTTCTCCGTTAGGTTTCATCACCTGAACAGTAGCATTGTTTAGCTTAATATCTTCGAGATCAATATCAAAATTAAGCGGTTTTTTAGGCTTTACCGGAGCTGCATCGGTGGTGTAAATCTTAAAATCAGGATTATAAAAATTTGCGTTTGCCAGAGAAACTTTATTCTTTTTCAGAACAATATCTTTGAACTCCATTTTTTCGATATTAAACTGAAAAAGCTGCGTCTTTTTAGGATAATATTTTTTAAACTGTTCAAAAGTAACGAGTGGAGTCAGTTGAAAATGATCAATCGACATCTGTCCGTTTCTCGTTTCTATTTTATTGATTTCCAATGCATAAACACTATCCGGACGGAAGAAGAAATTACTTCCTTTAATGGAGTACTGATCGAAAACCACTGGTAATTTATCTTCTACGGATTTTTCCGTCATCTGAAGATTTTCCACATACAGATTAAGATCCTGCACCGAAAAGAATTTCTGTTTCGTAAATCTGAAAATGCTGATATTTCCTTCATTGATTCTGATGTTGTCAAACCGTACTGGATTTCTCTTCTTTCCGGTTTTTGTATCAACCGGTTTCGCAAGAATAATATTCAGATTAGGTTTGGACAGCAGTAAATCTGATGAACTGATCTGTTTGTTGAAAATGGCATCATAAATGCCGAAACGGCTTATTTTCAAAGTGTCAATCGTACCCTGAAGTCCGATAACATTGAAATTCTGGGGGTTTTTGCTGTTGACGGTAATTCCTGTCGAAAGAATATTCCCCGACAGAAGATCAACATCCAGACTTTTGTAGGAGACTTTGTAATCCGTATTGTTTTTAATGTATTTCGGAAGCCTTGTTTTCAGCCAGAAATTAAGCCCAAGATTTGCCAGCAAAACAATTACCAGCAGGATTCCGAGAGCAAGAAATAATTTTTTTACCCATCCTTTCATTTTTTGTGATTTGGTTTTAATTCAATATTCTATTAATTTTTAACAGTCAATTCAATTACATACCCTTCATGTCCTCTTACGTTAATAAACTCGCCTCCATCGAAACCTAAGTACTGCCCTTTAATTCCCGTTAACTTCCCTGTATATTCAGGTCTTTTATCAAGAGTAAAAGATGTTACTTTTTCAGGCTTTTCAAACGGATAATCGAATCTCCACAGGTTTTCGCCTTCACTGTAGAACTTCTGGAAATCTTCAGGAAAATATTCTTTTATCTTCTGTTGAAAATCGGCAAGATCTATCTCGTCTTCAAAATCGTCCTGAAGCATTTTCTTCCAGCTTGTTTTATCGGCAACATGCTGCTTCAGAGCAACTTCTATCATTCCCGCTTCATATCGGTTTTCTGTTCTGGCAATCGGCAGCGCAAATGTAGCGCCCTGATCAATCCATCTTGTAGGAATCTGTGTATTTCTCGTAACCCCTACTTTTACTTCTCCCGTGTACGCAAGATAAACGGTATGTGGCTGTAACTGAATTTCCTTTTCTATATCCAAATCCCGTTCCGCAATTCCAAGATGCGCTGTGGAAAGTTCGGGTCGAATGATGGTATCGCTTGCATAAGGACTTTCAAAGAAGCAGTTTTTGCAGAAGCCCATTCTGTAAATCGGTTTATTTTCGCCACAGTTTACGCATTGGTAACCTGTATGTTTTATGGTAAGTTCTTTTCCAAAAAGTTCGTTCATGTGGATAAGATCACCGGAAAGATTAAGGTAATATTGGATCGGCTCGTCGTGGAAGCTCGTCATCTTTAAAATTTGCCCTTGAAACTGCATTGTATTAAGTTTAAGTAAATATAAAAAATTTAAAATTTATTTGATTTTGTTCTCTGATTTCAGCCTGCTGATTTCTTCTTTCAAAGCATCAATCTGATTCTGAAGTTTTCTTACGTCCGGATTATTCATATTTTCAGAATGTGGCGAATATTGCCAGATTAGATGAATGTCTTTTACCAGATCATTATGCTCATCAAGCCTTTTTTTACTGAGGGAAACACTGTCATTCAGTACCGTAATTCTCAGGAAATTGCTTTCTCCTTCCTTAAAAGGTTCATAATTGATGATGGCGAGTTCCGGATGATTTTCTCTGATCTTTCTGATGTAATTTTCAGACCGTTCTTTCAGTTTTTCTTTATCCCATTTCTTTTTGGTGAGTAAAACACTCGGAAGCAGAATAATAACAGAAGCCAGACTTATAATTAATGAATTCTTTCTGTTCGCCGCCTTTCCTTTTTCCATATAGTACTTCTGATAACCGAGTACGAGACTCAGAATCCATGTTCCTACCGCAATAAAGAAACAATTGATGAGGTAAAAATAAAATCCGCCCCAGAAATATTCCCAGTTTCCGTTGGCAATCCCGAATCCTGCTGTACAAAGCGGCGGAATACAGGCGGTAGAAACCGCAACTCCGGCAATTACTTTTATGGCTTCTTTTCTTACAATTCCCAGAAACCAGGCAAAACCGCCCAACAAAGCCAGAGAACAGTCGAAAATAGTCGCTGTTTTAAAACTTTCCAGTTGTGAAGTTTCCGAGTGAAAAGGAGAAACAAGGAAATACAGAGTGGAAGAACAAAGGGCAACGATAATCATCAGAAGCCAGTTGAAAATGCCCAGCTTTATCAGATGCCTGTTTCCGATAGAAAATCCGAATGCAATGCCTACAACAGGTCCCATTAAAGGAGAAATCAGCATCGCTCCGATTACTGCCGCCGAACTGTTGATATTTAAACCGATGCAGGCAATTCCCATAGAGATCACCAGAAGCCAGAGATTATGCCCGCGAAAGTAGATTCCCTCTTCAATTTCCTGAAAGGTAAATTCTTCCTCTTCTTCTTTTGGCAGGGTGAATAATTTTTGAAAATTAATCATTTATGATATTTATAGCAAAAGTATAAAAAGAGCATCCAAGTATTTTAATAAATTTGTGGAATTAAAAACCAACAAATGAATTATCTCATAACCGGAGGAAGCGGTTTTATAGGTTCCCATCTTGCTGAGCAATTATTGAAAAAAGGACATTCTGTCATAAACATTGACAATTTTGATGATTTCTACAGCTATCAGATAAAAATTCAAAATACTTTAGACGCTATTCAATATTTTTCGGATTTTGAATACTCCGGAAAAGATGATGATATTAAAAAATTAATTTCTCTTTCACAATCAGAAAATTACAGGCTGTATTATCAGGACATCCGCGATAAAAAAGGGTTGGAGGAAATATTTAAGAACCATAAAATAGACACCGTCATTCACCTTGCTGCACTTGCGGGAGTCCGACCTTCTATTGAAAGACCTTTAGAATACGAAGAAGTTAACATCCGCGGAACCATGAATCTCTGGGAACTCTGTAAAGATTTCAATATCAATAAATTTGTCTGCGCTTCCTCATCAAGCGTTTACGGAAACAACGAAAAGATCCCTTTTTCTGAAACCGACAATGTAGACAATCCCATTTCTCCGTATGCAGCAACCAAAAAATGCGGTGAAATTTTAGGACATGTTTATCATGATTTATACAAAATAGATATGATTCAGCTCAGATTTTTCACGGTTTACGGACCCAGACAAAGACCTGATCTTGCCATCCACAAATTCACAAAATTAATTTCCGAAGATCAGGAAATCCCCTTCTACGGAGACGGAACCACCGCGAGAGATTATACTTATATTGATGATGTTGTTGACGGTATTTTAAAATCAATCCGCTATCTGGAAAATCATTCAGATGTTTATGAAATTGTTAATCTGGGCGAAAGCGAAGTAATTAATTTAAACGAAATGCTTTCCACCATCGAAAAAACTTTGGGGAAATCTGCCATCCGCAAAAATCTGCCAATGCAGCCCGGAGATGTCCTGAAAACCAATGCCGATATTGCCAAAGCAAAGACATTAATTGGCTACAAACCTGACACAAACTTCCAAAATGGCATAAAAAAATTTGTGGAATGGTTTTTGAGAAAATGACCTCAGTAAGCCGGAAAAAGTACTGTAAACACTTTCTGAAGGCGCACGGTGAACAAAATTTAACAAAAAGAATTGAAAATCAAGTATAAAAAAGCATATAATATAAGCTAATTTTATACTTTTGCAAAAAATTAAAAAATTATGTACTGGACATTAGAATTAGCTTCATACTTAAGTGACGCACCTTGGCCAATGACTAAAGCAGAGCTTATCGACTACGCAATCAGAACTGGTGCACCAATGGAAGTAGTGGAAAATCTTCAGGCTATCGAAGATGAAGGAGAAATTTATGACGCCATCGACGAGATCTGGAGCGATTATCCTACGGACGAAGATTATCTTTGGAACGAAGACGAATATTAATGAAAAGCAATAAGCTTTAGGCTCTGCTTAGAGCTTTTTTGCCCTTTTTTATATATTATTTTTTTACACAATAAGTGTTATTTAAAACGCTTAAAGGATATCCTTTTAAGCATAAAGCAAAAAATTTATGAGTTTTTTAAACAAAGTTCTAAAAGGGTTTTTGGGAGACAAAAAAGCGCAGGACCTAAAAGAAGTAAAAAAAGTTGTAACAAAAATCAAAGCTGTTGAACCCGCTATTCAGCAATTGTCTGATGATGGTTTAAGAGAGAAAACTGCTGAGTTTAAAGAAAATATTAAATCTGCAACCAGCAAAATCACAGCACAGATAGAACAGATCCAGGAGCAGATCAAAAATTCGAAAAACGTTGACGAAAAAGAAGCGCTTTTTACGAAGATTGAGTCTCTGAAAAAAGAATCATACGAAATTGAAGAAAAAGTGCTTAGCCAGATTCTTCCTGAAGTTTTCGCTTTGGTGAAGGAAACAGCAAGAAGATGGGCGCAAAACGGAGAAATCCGTGTAACCGCTTCAGACTGGGACAGACAATTGGCTGCCGCAGGAAAAGATTTCGTGGAAATTCAGGGCGATCAGGCAGTCTGGAAAAACTCATGGGACGCTGCAGGAACTCCTGTAAACTGGGATATGGTACATTACGATGTTCAGTTTATCGGGGGTATTATCCTACACAGCGGTAAAATTGCCGAAATGGCGACCGGAGAAGGTAAAACTTTGGTAGGGACGCTTCCAATTTTCTTAAATGCACTTCCGGGAAGAGGAGTTCACGTAGTAACGGTGAACGACTATCTTGCGAAAAGAGACTCGGCATGGATGGGACCATTGTACCAATTCCACGGAATGTCAATCGACTGTATTGATAATCACCAGCCGAACTCGGACGGAAGAAGAAAAGCATACAATTCAGATATTACCTACGGAACCAATAATGAATTTGGTTTCGATTATCTGAGAGACAACATGGTAACTTCACCTTCAGAACTGGTGCAGAGAGAACTAAACTTTGCGATCGTGGATGAGGTAGACTCTGTATTGGTAGATGATGCAAGAACACCGTTGATTATTTCAGGTCCGGTTCCACAGGGAGACAGACAGGAATTTGATGTTCTTAAACCTTCTATCGACAGAATTGTTGAAGTTCAGAAAAAAACAGTTTCTACGATTTTTAATGAAGCGAAAAAATTAATCGCTGCAGGAAACACAAAAGAAGGAGGTTTCAAACTCCTACAGGCTTACAGAGGTCTTCCTAAGAGCAGACAATTAATTAAATTCTTATCGGAAAGCGGAAACCGTGCGTTGCTTCAGAAAGTAGAAGCGCAATATATGCAGGACAACAACCGCGATATGCCGATCGTAGATAAAGATCTATACTTCGTTATTGAAGAAAAAAACAATCAGGTTGATCTTACAGACAAAGGTGTTGAATACATGTCTCAGGGAAATTCTGATCCTAACTTCTTCGTTCTTCCGGACATCGGAACTGAAATCGCAGAACTGGAAGCTAAAAATTTATCTAAAGAAGAAGAATTTGAAGCGAAAGAAAGACTTTTCTCTGATTTTGCAGAAAAATCTGAAAGAGTTCACACGATGAGCCAACTGTTGAAAGCATATACATTATTTGAAAAAGATGATGAATATGTGGTTATTGACGGCGAGGTAAAAATCGTTGATGAACAGACAGGTCGTATTATGGAAGGAAGACGTTATTCAGACGGTCTTCACCAGGCGATCGAAGCGAAAGAAAATGTAAAAATCGAAGCTGCAACGCAGACTTTTGCAACCATTACCCTTCAGAATTATTTCCGTATGTACAATAAACTTGCGGGGATGACGGGTACTGCAGAAACGGAAGCAGGTGAGCTTTGGGAAATTTATAAATTAGACGTTGTGGTAATTCCTACCAACCGTCCGATTTTAAGACACGACAGACAGGATTTAGTTTTTAAAACTAACCGTGAAAAATACAATGCTGTAATTGAAGAAATTGAAAAATTAACGGCTGCAGGAAGACCTGTTCTGGTAGGTACAACATCTGTTGAAATCTCACAGTTATTATCAAAAGCCCTTCAGTTAAGAAAAATTAATCATCAGGTTCTGAACGCGAAGCTTCACAAAAAAGAAGCGGAAATTGTTGCAGGAGCAGGACAGCCGGGCGTTGTAACCATTGCAACCAACATGGCAGGTCGTGGTACGGATATTAAGCTTACCAAAGAAGTAAAAGAAGCGGGAGGTTTGGCAATTATCGGAACAGAAAGACACGATTCAAGACGTGTTGACAGACAGTTGAGAGGTAGAGCAGGAAGACAGGGAGATCCGGGAAGTTCTCAGTTCTATGTTTCTCTGGAAGATAACTTAATGCGTTTATTCGGTTCTGAAAGAATTGCTAAAATGATGGACAGAATGGGTCATAAGGAAGGTGAAGTGATTCAGCATTCCATGATCTCAAAATCTATTGAAAGAGCGCAGAAAAAAGTAGAGGAAAACAACTTCGGAACAAGAAAGAGACTTCTTGAATATGATGATGTAATGAACAAACAGCGTGACGTAATCTACAAAAGAAGAAAGAACGCTTTGTTCGGTGATCACCTGAAGTACGACATCACCAATATGATCTTTGACGTGGCAAATTCTATCGCAGCGAAAGGAAAAGCGACAGGAAGCTATAAAGATTTCGAATACGAGATCATCAAAACATTTACGATGGAATCTCCGGTTTCTGAGAACGATTTCAAGAATAAAACAGTTCAGGATTTAACGAACATTTTATTCAAAGCAGCTCAGGAAGATTATCAGATGAAACTGAACTTGCTGAAAGAAAAATCTTTCCCGATTATCGAGAATGTTTATCAGAATCAGGGTTCAATGTTCAGAATGATTCAGGTTCCTTTCACAGACGGTCATAAAACAATGACGATCGTAACCGATCTTAAAGAGGCTTATGAAACGCAGTGCGACAGCTTAATCAATGATTTTGAAAAGAACATTACGTTATCCATCATCGATGAAAACTGGAAGCTTCACCTTCGTGAAATGGACGATTTAAGAAGATCTTCACAGGGAGCTGTTTACGAGCAGAAAGATCCGTTGGTAATTTATAAGCAGGAATCTTTCCACTTATTCAGCGAAATGATCGAGAAGTTAAACAAAGAAATTATATCTTTCTTATACAAAGGCGAAATCCCTGCATAAGAATAATTAACAATAATTTAAAAACCGTTACAATTCAGTTTGTAGCGGTTTTTTGTTGCTCTTTCCTTTTGCTTTTATGACAAAAATCAATTTTATTATTTATTTAGAATAATTAAAAACAATATATTTGCATAAAAATTTAAGGTTTCATGAAAAATGTACTGATCTGTGCTTCGCTGTTAGGTTCTATTCTAACGTTTGCTCAGGAAAAAGATTCAATTAAAGGAAATGATATTGAAGAGGTAATTGTAAACGGAAAGTATTACAAGAAATATGTAGAAAAGGAAGGTTCTTCTTCTATTCGTCTGGACGAAGAATTAATCAAGATTCCTCAGAATGTTTCTATCATTACAAACAGAGCATTGGAAGATCAGCAGGTTACCACTTTGGGAGACGGTGTTCTTAGAAATGTTGCCGGAGCTCAACGATTGGAACACTGGGGAGATATGTACACCAGAGTAAATATGAGAGGTTCCAGAGCCGCAGCTTTCATGAACGGAGTGAATGTAACTTCAAACTGGGGACCACTTAGCGAAGATATGTCGTATGTAGACCACATTGAATTTATAAAAGGACCTTCCGGATTTTTGATGTCTAACGAAGAACCGAGCGGAATTTACAATATCGTTACCAAAAAACCGACAGGACAATCTTTAAACGGTTCTGCAAGAGTAACTCTCGGAAGCTTTAATATGTACAGAGGAGAAGCTGATGTAGATACTAAAATTACAGATAAAGTGGCTTTCAGATTAAATTTAATGGCTCAGAATAAAAACAGTTTCAGAGACTATGAATTTAATGACAGATACATCATTAATCCTTCCTTAAAGGTAAATCTTACCGATAAAACGACTTTAACAGCAGAATATATTTATCAGAAAGCAAAAATGTCTGAAGTAGGATCTGCTTATGTTTTCAGCTATGAAGGATACGCCACAAAACCGGTTGAATACACCATGACCGATCCCGGAATTGCACCCACCAATGTGGATAATAATACCGTAAATGTAAATATTCAGCATAAGTTTAACAGCAACTGGAAACTGACTTCACAGCTAACTTATGTGAATGAATATACTTTAGGAAGCGACATCTGGCCTTCTCAATTTTTACCGAATGGAGACATGATCAGAACGCTTTATTTTTGGGAAGCAAGCAACGTGATGAAATTCGGGCAGGTATTTCTTAACGGTTATTTCAAAACAGGAGCTGTTTCTCATAAAATCTTAACAGGGCTGGATCTCGGCTCTAAAAAATATATGGCAGACTGGAATCAAAAACATGATTTAGACACAGCCGCAAAACCTTTTAATATCAACTCCACTACATACAGCCCGCCTTCCAACGGATACGCTAGTTTTGACACAAGTACTTCGCTGGAAAGCAGAGCAACTCCATACGGAACTATTGAACAAAATTATACCGGATTATATATTCAGGATGAATTAGGATTTTTTAATGATGCTTTAAGATTAACCCTTGCTGCGCGTTATACGAATGTGAAAGAAAATTCTTACGGAACCAAAGCAGAAGCAGACAAAATTACGCCGCGAATCGGAATAAGCTATTCGATTGACGATAATACTTCTGTGTACGGTTTATACGATCAGTCTTTCGTTCCTCAGGCAGGGTTTTTCAGAACCGGAGGAATTCCAAAACCTATTACCGGAAACAACATGGAAGTTGGGGTGAAAAGAGACTGGTTTGGCGGAAAATGGAATACTACGTTGTCTTTGTACAACATCATTAAAAGAAATTCTACGGTTGCAGATCCTGCAAACAGTACTCTTGAAAACTTTATCATTGATTTGGGTAAAACAAGAGTTCAGGGAATTGAATTTGATCTGAAAGGTGAAATCACAAGAGGATTTAATGCCATCTTTAACTATGCTTTCACGGAAAACAAAATTACAGAATCCAATGATCCTATAAGAAATCCTGTAGGAATGAGAATTCCGGGTTACGCGAAACATACGATGAACGGATGGCTGAACTATACCTTTACACAGGGAACTCTGGAAGGTTTCGGGTTATCTTTTGGAGGAACCTATCTTGCAGACCGAAGCAGCTGGAACTGGGCAAATAGCGGAACGCAGAAAGATATGGATGATTATGTAAAATTCGATGCAGGACTTTCGTGGGAAAACACAAAATTCAGAGTCGGACTTAATGTATTCAATGTTTTCAACAGGTACCTTTATTCGGGATCGCCATACGGAGCGTACTACTATTATCAGGCTGAAGCCCCGAGAAACTTCAGACTTTCTGTCGGATATAAATTTTAATTATCAATCTTAAAAGTTAGCCTTTCCGGAGGCTGACTTTTCTTTCATTAAAAGTTTAATAAAAATGAGGAAAAAGCATCATCATAAAAAAAAACCAAGTGCTTTTAAAAAATGGACGGGAAAACTGCATTTGTGGCTGGGTCTTGGAATTGGGTTTCTAATCTTCATTATTTCGATAACGGGAGCATTGTACGTTTTCAAGGATGAAATTGAAAATGCGACGAGAAAAGACGTGATCTATCATAACGAGCAGAATATCGATCAGAAACAGATTCTTCCGATAAGAACGCTGGAAAAAGCAGTGGTGGAGCAGGTAAAAGAAAAATATCCGGTGCATTGGGTGAATATCCCGATTGATAAAAAGATGTCTTACCTCTTTTACTGGTACGAACACGATCCGAAAGGTTGGAATTATTTTGATGAATTTCCCATCTATAAAGTTGCCTACGTAAATCCATACAGTGGAAAAGTTTTAGGAACCTACGACGAGAAAAACGGATTTTTCCAGATCGTTAAAATGATCCACTGGAGTTTTCTTTTAAAACAGTCTTGGGGAACCTATGTTGTGGGAATTCCTGTGCTGATTTTTGTATTCATGCTGATTTCTGGAATCATTCTGTGGTGGCCTAAAAATAAAGCCGCAAGAAAACAGCGTTTTTCTTTCAAATGGAAAAATGTACAAAACTGGAAAAGAAAAAATTACGATCTACACAACGTTTTAGGTTTTTATGCTTCCGTTTTCGCACTGATTTTCTCCATCACCGGATTATTTTACGCCTTTTTATTCGTTCAGTCATCAATATATTTCATCTTTTCAGGAGGAAAAACCGCTTATCCCGACTTTTCATCAATCAAAACAAAAGCACCGATTGAATGGAGAACCGAAGGAACTTTAGACAAAATAAGCAATACCGTAAAAGCAAAATATCCCGATTCGTATAACTTTTCCATCGATCTCGGACACGAACATATGGACGATCATGAACATCCGAATTTCGAAGTCTATGTAAAACACCTCTCCTATTCTTACCACAAAAGCAGCAGTTTAATCTTTGATGAAAACTCGGGAGAACTGCTTCATACCCACGATATGAAAGACAAAAATTTTGGCGAAAAAACGGTAGGAGCCAACTACGATATCCACGTCGGATCCATTTTAGGACTTCCCACAAAGATCATTGCCTTCATTGTAAGTTTGATATGTGCCTCATTACCAGTCACCGGCTTCATGATCTGGTGGGGAAGAAGAAAAAAGAAAACCCCAAAAGCAACATAATATTTTTTTAAAATAAATCTTTGGTTAATCGTCTAATAATAAGATCTTTTTTATAATTTTAGCCTTTTAGAATTTTAGAACAGAATGTCATTAGTAGATTTGTCAAAAAACGTTGCGCTGGGAATTGATATTGGCGGAACGAACACAAAATTTGGAGTGGTAAACCACAGAGGCGAAGTTTTGGAAAAAGGAAACATCCGCACAGATGCCTATCCTACTGTAGAAGAATATATTGACGCTTTATACGAGGCGGTTCATCCCCTGATCGAAAGCCATGGAAAAGAGAAAAATTTTGATGGAATCGGGGTTGGTGCTCCCAATGCCAATTACTATACAGGAACGATAGAACAGGCTCCCAATCTTCCGTGGAAAGGAACCATCCCTTTTGCTGAACTCATGTCGGCAAAATTCGGGCTTCCGTGTACCATTACTAATGACGCGAATGCTGCAGCCATCGGAGAAATGCTTTTCGGAGCCGCAAGAGGAATGAAAGATTTCATCATGATTACTCTGGGAACAGGCGTTGGAAGCGGAATTGTTGCAGGTGGAAAACTCATCTACGGACACGACGGATTTGCCGGAGAACTGGGACATACCATCGTAAAACCGGGCGGAAGAAAACACTGGAGCACGGGTTCTGAAGGCTGTCTTGAAGCCTATGCATCCGCAACCGGAATTGCGATTACCGCAAAAAAAATGAGAGCCGAATTCCCTGAATCTTTACTCAATCAGTATCCTGAAGAATCCATCAATTCTAAAACCGTTCACGAATGTGCTATACAGGGCGATCCGATTTCTATTGAAGTGTTCCGATATACCGGACAGAAACTGGGAGAAGCTTTGGCAAATTTTGTAATGTTCTCTTCTCCGGAAGCAATTCTTTTATTTGGCGGCGTGATAAAAGCAGGCGATTTTATTTTAAAGCCTACGAAACTTCACATGGAAAGAAATCTGCTTCCTATTTTCAGAAACAAGGTAAAATTGGTTTTCAGTGAACTTGACGAAGCGGATGCGGCTATTTTAGGCGCAAGTGCTTTGGTTTGGGAAAAATAACCGGAACATTTTGATTATCTGCGTTGATTTCTATTAAATTTTTTAACGCAAAATCAGCACAGATTCTTCAATAATACAGGCATCCTTTTGTAAGGGTGCTTTTTTGTTTTTATATCATCTTTGTAGATGCTTCGACAGGCTCAGCATGACACCGCTAATACTAATCTCTATGAGTAACAAATTTGCGGCACTGTCATCCTGAGCGCGAAGCAGTCGAAGGATTTCTATTCTAACTCAATACTATTATTAAATTCTCTCGCAGATGTTGCGGATAACGCAGATTTTAGATTTTTATCTGATGAAAATATTTTTGAGAATTGTGTTTGAAAAAATTTGTCTCATCTATCATGACAATTTGAATTTTGAACGCCCGATTGAAAAACTTTTCCTTATTTTTGATAGGTTTTTCTCCATCTGTCACAGGAGAAAACAAGAAATTACAATAATTAATTTATGGATAACAACAATTTAGAACAGATTACTTTTGGGGGCGGATGTTTTTGGTGTGTGGAAAGCTGTTTCAATATGCTGAAAGGAGTACAGTCTGCGGTTTCCGGATATTCGGGAGGTCATAAAGACCATCCTACGTATGAAGAGGTATGCACCGGAGAAACCGGACATGCAGAAGTGGTACAGATCACGTACGATCCTGCCGTTATTTCTTACGAACAGTTAATGGATGTTTTCTTTTTCCTTCACGATCCTACGCAGCTTAACAGACAGGGAAATGATATCGGAACACAATACCGTTCTGTTATTTATTACAAAGATGATGCGGAAAAGGCAAAAGCTGAAGCCGCAATTGAGAAATCTAAAGAGTCCGGAAGATGGCAGGGAACCTATGTAACGGAAGTAACGAAATTCGATAAATTCTGGGCAGCGGAACAGTATCACCAAGGATATTATAACGAAAACCCGACCCAGCCGTATTGCAGTGCAGTGGTAGGACCGAAAATTCAGAAGTTTAAAAAGCATTTCGGGGAATTGGGAATGTTGAATGAACAATAATTTATTGTTTATCTGTGATCCATCATCGTGCTTTATTTTAGCACAAAGGATTTTTTAATATCACTGATTACGGATAGCTCCAATAACAACAGAATTCGGGCGGTTTCCTTTGGAAACCGCCCGAATTTTTTTGAAATAGCTGCAAATATATCCTATTCTTCTTCCAGTATCGCATTTTCTCCGGCATATGTTTCAAGGATGTGTTCGGTAACATCTTTTAAGGCTTTTCCATTTTCAGGATGCTTCCCGAGACTTGTAAAAAATTCTACATGATTATTGCTTTTATCGTACCAGACTTTTCCCATTGCATTATCAACAGTAAGTGTATCCGGTCGCATAATCTTTTTCATATTAATAAATGAGTAGCTATGCATTGGTACAACCTCAGCACGAGAATGCAGCGAACTGCTGTCCGTTGCCATATAACGGTCTTTGTCCCAATACATATACGGTTTGTCTGTCGCAGGAGAACCCCATCCCGACATAAATCCTAAAGATTTGGAAGTTTTGCTGTTAGAAAAAAAGACGCCTCCTGTTACCATTAATAAAACGAAAACCATTTCCATAATCCCCAATCCGTTTTTCTTAAAAACATCCGGCAAATTAAAAATTGGCTTATTGGTAATATTGATAACAATCTTCGATAAAGTTTGGCTTACAGCATATTCAATCGTTTTCCAGTCAAGACAAAAATCTCTAAAATTATCATATTCTAAATATCTGCTGAGATCGTCTAAAATTGTTGTCTTTATATTGTAATCTTTATCTTTTTCTACTATTGTTTTATAATAGGTTTCAAAAGATTTATAACTCAAAAAAATATTATAGTCATCATTTAATGATCTTTCGAGATGACTTACAATTCCGTAAAATGATTTTTCCGGAGTATCATTAGACGCTTTTTCGAAAACCTGTTCAAGCAGTTTTCTTTTCTGAGGTAAAAATTTTGACATATTCAACGGTTATTGGTGCGAAAATTATGAAGTTTTACATCAACATCATTACGGTTTTCCGTACTTCCCACTGAAAAAACTTTCCAAAAACTTTCCAAAAACTTTCTAACCCTTGCTCTTCCTTTCGCCGTTACTTTGCCATAGAAATCAGTGAGAAACAAACAATTAAAACAACAGAATAGAACAAAGTTACAAAACTGATTTCAAAAATTACCAGATAAAACGGAAGAAAACTCCGGGTTGGGAAGCAGATGTTTCTCTTCCGTTTTTGAAGGTTCACTTCCCAAAAAAAATTTAAGAAGCGCTTCGAAAATTTTAACAGTGTACAGCTCGGGATTTATCTCCTGAGAGGAAGAAAAATTATCCAAACTCTTATAAAATTTTTAAAAAATGTTAAACTTAATATTAATGCTAATCTCATTAGCGTTCGGGAATAATAATGCCAATACATCATGCAATAACAATGGAAATAATAATAACGGACAGCCAACCACTCAATTGGTAGATCCGGGAACAGGAACTGATCCGGGAGACGGAGTCGATCCGGATGGACCGGGAAGCGGTGGACCAGTTGGAGGAAATACAGGACAACTTCCACCTCCTTTTACCAATCCATAATTTAATACAGGACAGATTGCATAAATCTGTCCTTTTGTTTTACTTTGTAAAAACTAAATCCAATCCATGAAAAATTTTTTCCTAATAACTATACTACTTATAATAAGTTCATGTAAAAGAGATAATAAAAAAACTGAAGATAATGTAAATTTTCAGAAAGCATTCATTTGTAGAGAATCACAATCCTATGACTCCGCTTTTTATTATTACAATTTAGCAAAAAACGACTTAATTACAATTAATGATTCTGTAGGAACAGCAAGATCATTAATTAATATGGGAATGATCCAAACAAAAAAAGGAGATTTTTTAGGTGGAATTGAATCCTCTCTCGAAGCAAATAAATATATTAAGAAAAAGGATGATAAAATCAACAAAAATTTACTTGCAACAAATTATAATAATTTAGCAATCTCATCTAATGCACTCCGAAATTTCAATGATGCACTCTCTTTTTATCTCATTGCAATCAAATATGTTGAAGGAAAAGAAAACACATATATTTGCTATAATAACATTGGTGATTTACTTATAACATTAGATAGCCTTAAGTTAGCTAAGACATATTTAGAAAAAGCAACTCTTGCAGATAGTGCGGTTAATTATTCCAGAGCAATAAATAACTTAGCAAAAGCTAAATATCTTGATGACAAAAACTACAATCCATTACCCGAGTTTTATAAAGCTTTAGAAATAAGACAAAAAAATAACGATGGAGAGGGATTAAATTCAAGTTTCGAAACTTTATCAACATACTATTATGATAAAGACAAAAAGTTGTCTTTAGAGTACGCACAAAAAATGCTTAAAGAAGCAATACAAAATAATAGTCCAGATGATCAGATAACGGCACTAAGAAGAATCATAACTTTACAGCCTGAAAAATATCTTTCAAATTTTAACAAGTTTGATTCCCTCAATTATAATTTACAAACCATAAGAAATAAGCATAAAAGCCAATTTGCAATGGTAAGATATGATGTGGCACAAAAAGATGCAGAAAATCAGAGATTAATTTCACAAGGCTTAATAAAGAGCGCAGGAATTTCTGCTTTAATTTTATTATTATTAGGCACTACATATTGGTACATAAAAAGACAAAAACAATTAAAACAAGTAAAAGAAATCGAAGTCAAAAACACCCAGCTCAAAATGTCGAAAAAAGTGCATGATGTGGTTGCGAATGGATTGTACCATATGATGATTGATGTTCAGAACAATCCTGAAATGGATAAGACCAAGATTCTTAATAATATCGAAAAGATGTACGAAGAATCCAGAGATATTTCTCACGAAAATATCGCTGAAAAGGATTTTGCACAGCGCTTTATTAATATGATTACCTCCTACTCTTCTGAAGAAGTAAAAGTTCTGCCGGTAAGTTATAAAGAAAGCATTTGGGAAAACATTCCTTACAACACACAGCTCGAGCTGTACTACATCATAAGGGAAATTCTTGTGAACATGAAAAAACACAGCAAAGCTCAGCGTGCATCTGTAAAATTTGAAAAAAATGATAAAAATTTAACCATCAGATATACCGATAACGGCGTAGGAATCGATGATCTGGAGCAGCAAAAAGGCACAGGAATCCATAATACGGAAAACCGTATTGAAAGCATTGGAGGAGATATTACTTTTGAAAAAAATCCAACAGGTGGATTAATTATTGAGATAACCATACCAATACAATCGAAATATGTTTAAAAAAGTACTGATAGCCGAAGACCATGAAGTCAGAAATTTAGGAGTGGTAAATGCCCTTACCGAATTACAGATTCCGCATTTTGATTTTGTAAATTATTGTGATGATGCCCTGCAAAAAATAAAAGCCGCTGCAACTGCTGATTCCTATGATCTGCTGATTACAGATCTGTCCTTTGATGAAGATCATATTGAACAGAAAGTCAATTCCGGTCAACAGCTCATTGAAGAAGTCAGAAAAATTCAGCCCAGCCTGAAAGTAATAGCCTTTTCCATTGAGAAGAAACCGAAGATTATTGATGATCTTTTTAAAATACACAACATCAATGGTTTTGTAAGCAAGGGAAGAAATGACGGAAAAGATCTCAGAAGCACCATTAAAAAAGTTTTTTCCGGAGAAACCGTTATTCCGCAGGAGATTTTAAATTCCATAAGAAATACGTCTTTCGAATTTACAGAATACGATGTTACGCTTATTGAGCTCCTCGCCAAAGGATGGAAACAGGGCGACATTGAAAAGTATTTTAAAGAAAATAAAATTACGCCCGACAGCAAAAGCGCCATCGAAAAAAGACTGAATGATCTCCGCTACGAACTGGGAGCCAAAAACAACATCGAACTTGTTGTGATGTGCAAAGACATCGGCATCATCTAAATGCTATACTTCATCGAAAAACTAATAGCCTTTCAGAGATTCTGGAAGGTTTTTTTATTAAATATTCTGCGTTTACGGTTTTCCGTAACGGATCGAAAATTAATGCTCATATTTTTGAAATGTAAAAACAACTAAAAATTATCCGCATGAAAAAAATACTATTAACAGGAGTATTAGGTTTAGGATTATTGTTGCCGACAACCATATCCGCATCAGCAGACCATAGCAACTCAAAAGCAACTACCGAATTTTTCTCTAAAAAAACAAAGAAATCTAAAGCGAAGAAAAGCAGAAAAACAAAGAGAAGCAAAACCAGAAGCTCCAGAACTTATTCTCAAAGCAAAAGATGTACGTATAACGGAAAGCAATTATTCGTTGGATCGAGAGGAGGATGTTATTATTACTCCGGAAACAGCAAAGAATACGTAGATAGATCTTACTGTTCCGGCTGTAACTAAATGTAGAAATCCTAAAAACCAACAACCATGGGAAAATTCGTCATCACACAAAGAGTCAACAAAGAGTATCAGTTTAATCTGAAAGCCGCAAACGGTGAAATTATTTTAACAAGCGAAGGCTACGTTCAGAAAGCATCCTGTATAAAAGGAATTGAATCTGTAAAAATTAATTCTCAGGACGATTCCAGATACGACAGAAGAGAGGCGGTGAACAAGAAAGATTATTTCGTACTGAAAGCAAGAAACGGCGAAATCATTGGGAAAAGTCAGCTTTACAGCACAAAATCCGGAATGGAAAACGGCATTGCTTCCGTAAAACAGAATGCTCCGAAAGCAGAAATTACAGATGAAACTTTAAAGAAATAAAATCATGGATCTTAAAATTAAACTGGAACAGCTTCACCAGAAAGTAATCGGGCTAAAAGACCAGATCGGAACAGAAGAAGCCACAAAAAATGCTTTTGTGATGCCTTTTATTCAGATTTTAGGCTATGATATTTTTAATCCTACAGAAGTGGTTCCCGAACACGTTTGCGACATCGGAACCAAGAAAGGTGAAAAAGTAGATTATGTCATCAAAAACAATGACGAGCCTATTTTCATCATCGAATGCAAACACTGGAAAGAAAGTGCAGATGCCCACAATTCTCAGCTTCACAGATATTATCATGTTTCCAAAACACGATTTGGGGTTTTAACAAATGGGATTGTTTACAATTTCTACACGGATCTGGAAAAGCCCAATATTATGGATGAAAAGCCGTTTTTCACCATCAATATTGAAGATCTGAAAGACAGTTCCATCAAAATTCTGGAAAGCTTCACCAAAAAAGACTACAATCTGGAAAGCATTCTGGATTCTGCGGAAGCATTGAAATACATCAAAGCCATCAGAAAAGAATTCGAAAAGGAAATTGAAAATCCGTCCGATGAACTGGTAAAACTTCTTGTGAACCGTTTCTTCGAAAAGCCGTTAACAGCAAACCGAATGGTCTCGTTTAAAGAATACGCCAAAAAAGCATTAACGACTTCTATTAATGAATCCATCAGTTTCAGACTAAAATCTGCTTTAAGCATTAATGAACAGATCGAACAGCGGGAAGATGATGTAAAAACTTCGCAGCCCATCCATGAAACCAGCGAGTCTAAAATTGTAACCACGGAAGAAGAATTGGAAGGCTTCCAGATTGTAAAAGCTATTCTGCGGGAGAAAATACCTTCTTCAAGAATTGCTTACAGAGATACCCTTTCTTACTTCGGAATTTTACTCGACGACAACAACCGTAAGCCGCTTTGCAGACTGCATTTTAATACCGCCAATAAATATCTGGAGACTTTCCACAACGGAAAAGATGCCGGAGAAAAAGTTTTATTAAACAGTCTGGATGAAATCTACAACTACAGAAATCAGCTTCATCAGACATTAGAAAATTATAATTAATCATGAAAAAACTAATGCCATTCATCATAATCGCCTTCGGTTCTTTTCTTTTAAACTCGTGCTTTAAAGCAAACGACAATATAGGACACGAAGGAAGATGTACAGGTTCTGCCAATTGTACAGCCTGTTCCAACTGTTCGCGGTGCGGACATTGCAGCAGCGGCGGAACCTGCGGAGTTTGCGGAGGCGGCTCTTCAGAAAGTTATTCTTCCGGCAGAAGTTCAATTAGGAAAAGAAAAATCAAGAAACACACTGCTTCCGATTACTACACTTCTTCAAAAACAAAATCCAATAAACCTCAAAAAATTATTATTGATGAGGTAAACGTAGACCTTAGTTCCAACCGATACATTACCGGAATTGCCACCACCAATATTTACAAAAAGCCATCTCTGAAATCTCCCGTTCTAGTAAGAGTTTACAAAAACGAAAAGCTGATTCCACTTTCCAAAGAAGGTTCATGGTACAAAATAAAGGTAAAATCTTCCGGCAAGAAAGGGTATGTTTTTTATAAGGATGTGAAGTAATATCAATCTTAAATGAATCGAATTATTAAAAATAAAAATCTTTGATTTTCTTGCGCCTTAAAAAAGCTGAATTTTAGTAAACTTTGCGTCTTGACGAAAAATCCAACAACAAAAAAGCGAAGAATCAATTCCTCGCTTTTCTTTATTTTCTGAGCATTTCCGTGTGCGGAATGTCGTCTTCCAGATATTTTTTACCGGTGTCTTCAAACCCGAAATCTCCATAAAATTTCAGCAGATAATCCTGCGCAGAAATCCTGATTTCAGAAGTGTGGAAACGGTTTTCGATGGTTTCAACCGCATATTGGATCAATTGCCTGCCTAAGCTTTTTCCTCTTGCCTTTTCTGTGGTTAAAACCCTTCCTATTGAAGCCTCATCATATTTTATTCCTTTATCGAAAATCCTGCAGTTTGCCAAAACTTCGCCGTCTTCTTCTGCCCAGATGTGAACTGCTTTCTGATCATAACCGTCTAAATCCGGATAAGGACAGTTCTGCTCCACTACAAAAACATCAATTCGGGCTTTTAAAACCGCATACAGTTCAGGAACCGTAAATTCGTCAAACGTTTTTATTTTCCAGACAATATTACTCATCAAAGCTTACATTATTATTAATCAAAAATTCATTGGTTTTCTGGATAAAACTTAAAATTTCATCACCACCCTCCTTCTTTTCTGCTGAGGTTACATATAATTCCGGCAGATCTTCCCATGTTTTATGAAGCTCTGCTTTATAATCCTCCACATTTTTAATCACAACATTCGGCTTCAGCTTATCTGCTTTTGTAAACACGATAGAAAACGGAACGCCGCTTTCACCGCACCACTGGATAAATTCCAGATCAATATTTTGCGGTTTGTGTCTGGAATCTACCAGAACAAAAAGATTAACCAGATTTCTTCGGTTCAGAATATAATTGGTGATCAGTTTTTCAAAATCCTTTCTGATCGATTTCGAAACTTTTGCATATCCGTAACCCGGCAAATCCGTAAGATACCAGTTTTCGTTCACTAAGAAATGGTTGATAAGCTGTGTCTTTCCCGGAGTCTGGGACGTTTTAGCCAGATCTTTATGATTCATCATTGCATTGATGAGCGAAGACTTTCCTACATTCGATCTTCCGATGAAAGCATACTCAGGAAGATTCGGTTCCGGGCAATCCTGCCATTTTCCGCTGCTCTTTACAAATGTTGCTGTTTTAATAACCATTTTGTTGAATATTTTTAGAAAAACAAACCATTAAGAAAAGCTCTTAATGGTTATTTTATATTGTTTTTTAAACTTTATCTTTTACCCAGTTATAAAGAATTTCATTGAATTCATCGGGTTTTTCCATCATCGCTGCATGACCGCAGTGATCGATCCAGAACAGATCTGAATTCGGAATAAATTTGTGCATATCTTCCGCAACTTCAGGAGGCGTTACATTATCCTGTTTCCCCCAGATCAGGCACGTAGGTGTTTTAATCTTCGGCAGATCGTTCAGCATATTGTGTTTAATGGCACTTCTTGCCAACATTACGGTTTTTATACCCTTCATTCGATCATTTACCACGGCAAAAACCTCGTCTACCAGATCTTCGGTCGCTACGGAAGGATCATAGAAAACCTCCTCAGTCTTCTTTCTTATATAGGAACGGTCATTCTTTCTCGGAAAACTGTCCCCGAAAGTTCTTTCATAAAGCCCTGAACTTCCCGTAAGAACAAGATTCTTAATTAAATCCGGTCTTGCCAGTGTAAGAATAAGACCGACATGACCGCCCATGGAATTTCCAACAATCGTTACAGGACCTTCAATATGGGTTTCTATAAATTTAGCAATATATTTTGCTAATGTCGTAAGATTAGTATTGAGTACCGGCAAATCGTAGATCGGCAACTGAGGAACATATACCTTGAATCCTCTGTCTGAAAAAAAATCTACCATCTTATCGAAATTACTCAAACCACCCATTAACCCGTGCAACAGCACCAATGGATGTCCTTCCCCCGCTTCTACGAAAGTATATTTCTTTTCTTTTTTTGTACTAAATATCATAAAATGCCTTAATAAAGCCTTGCAAAAATACAAATTAAACCTCAAAAATATTTTGATTACCCTAATTTAAAATAAAAATAATATATCAAACTCTTTTTTAAAGTTTTTTTTAAAAATCTATTTATTATGGCGTAAATAAGAGGTTTATCAACGTCCAACATATCAACCTTTTACACCATCGAAATTAAATCTTTAATAAAACTTATTAACATTAAGGTAAAAAGTGGGAAAAAGTGGGAGATTTTAGAAATTATTATATAAATTTGTCCCAAATGAACAGTTTCATTGGAACATATGAGTGTAAAATTGACGACAAAGGCCGCTTAAAAGTTCCTTCATCTTTAATTAAACAGATGGAAAACTTCGACGACAAGGTGTTTGTAGTCAAAAGATCTGTGTTCCAACCCTGTCTGGAAGTTTATCCGATGAACGCATGGGATAAAGTGATGGGCAAAATTAATAAACTGAACAGATTCATTAAAAAGAATGCTGATTTCATTAGAATGTTTACGGCAGGTGTAAAAATTGTGGAGCTGGATAACGCCGGAAGGTTACAGATTTCGAAAGACCTTACTGTTTTTGCAAATCTTCAGAAAGATATTGTAATTACCAGTGCAGGAGAACTGTTTGAAGTCTGGGATAAGGACGGTTACGAAAAAGTAATCTCCATCAGTGAAGACGATTTTGCGAATCTTGCCGAAGATGTAATGGGCACGTTCGAAGAAGAATAACTGCGTTGTAAAAACGTAAAAAAACACAACTAAAACATGTATCATAACCCCGTTTTGCTGAAGCAGAGTGTTGATGATTTGGTGACGAATCCAGACGGAATATATGTGGACTGTACTTTTGGAGGCGGTGGCCATTCAAGAGAAATATTGAGCAGACTTTCGGATAAAGGAAAACTGTTCAGTTTCGATCAGGACTTAGATGCTCTTAAAAATACAATTGATGATCCGAGATTTACGCTCATCAATCAGAACTTCAGGTTTCTGGAAAACTCTTTATTAATTTACGGAGTTTCTCAGGTGGACGGAATTCTGGCAGATCTGGGCGTTTCTTCGCACCAGTTTGATGAAGCAGAAAGAGGATTCTCTACACGAAGCAACGCTCCGCTGGATATGAGAATGAACGTAATGCAGGGTCTTGATGCCAAAAGAGTCATTAACGATTACGATGAAGAGCAGCTTGCCGACATTTTTTATTATTACGGTGAACTGAGAGAAGCAAGAAAATTAGCAAGAGACATCGTTCATCACAGAAAAACAAACAGCATTGATACAACAGAAGATCTGAAAAAACTGTTCAGTTATCTTCCGCCGCATAAAGTAAATAAATTTTATGCCCAGTTGTTTCAGGCAATACGTATTGAAGTAAACCAGGAGCTGGAAGTTTTAAAAGAAATGCTTGTTCAGGCTTACAACGTTTTAAAACACGAAGGAAGACTGGTGGTCATCTCTTACCATTCTTTAGAAGACAGACTGGTAAAAAGATTTTTGAAAAACGGAATGTTCGAGGGAGAACCCGAAAGAGACATTTACGGAAATTATAAAAAAGCATTCGAGCTGGTAAAGAGCAAAGCCATCATTCCCGATAATAAGGAAATAGAAGAAAACTCAAGAGCCAGAAGTGCTAAAATGAGAACAGGAATAAAAGTATAAATAATGAGCAATGGGCAATAAGCAATTTTTAAATATTACACATTACTCATTACCAATTACTAATAAATAAAGTGGCAAAAAGAACAACAACAAATCGTCCTCAGAAGAGATTAACTTTTATAGACATTATAAAAGGTAACTTCCTGAACCGTGATGAGATTAAAATACATTACAAGTATTTTCTGCTGTTGTTTGTATTGATGATGGCAATGATCTACAGCAATCACCTCGTCAATAAGAAAATTAAAATTGTTAACACACTCAAAGAAGAAACAGAAGAATATAAATCGCGAAACGCTTACGCACAAAGTAAGCTGATAAAAGTAAAAATGGAATCGGAGTTGGGGAAAGAGGTTGCACGGGATTCTTTAATGACCCTCGAAAACCATCCTCATAAATTGCTAATAAAACTGGACAGTACAGATGCAAAAGCAAAATGAATACGACAACAAACGTAAAAAAACGTTACGATGGGGCTACCTCTTTGCAGTGGTGGCTTTGTGCGTGTTTGTAATGTTCCTTGCGCGCATCGTTATTCTTCAGAATACGAACGTTCAGGAAATTAAAGACGATTACATCAACAAAAACTACCGCGAAGCCACTTTAAAAGCAGCAAGAGGAAATCTTTTTGCGTCAGACGGCTCTATTCTGGCAACAACCGTTATGCGTTATGACATCTATCTGGATTTCAAAACGATGAAAGACACCATTTACACCAACAACATTGGTGCTTTAACGGATTCTCTCAGCAAAATGTTCGGAAAGCCAAGAGCAGAATTCAGAAAGAAATTTGACGAGCAGAGAAAAAAGAAAAACCAATACTACACTTTGGTTAAAGGGCTTGATTTTGATCAGTATGACAGAATCCGCAAATTTCCGATTTTTAAAAGAGGCAAAAACAAAGGAGGCTTTATCGTAGACCGAAACTATAAAAGAGAACTGGCTACCTCAGAAATCGGAGCAGGAACCATCGGAATGGACGACGGTGTTCACACAGCAGGTCTTGAAGGCGCTTTCTCTAAATATTTAAGAGGAACAGACGGAAAAAGACTGGAGCAGAGAATCAATTCTTCCCAGTGGAAACCCATTGATTACTGGAAAGTTCAGGAACCGGTTGACGGAGAAGATGTTTATACCACATTAGACCTTAGAATTCAGGATATTGCACATTCCGCTTTACAGAAACAGCTCGTGAACTTCGAAGCAAAACACGGAACCGTAATTGTAATGGAAGTGGAAACCGGAAAAGTCCGCGCCATGGTTAATTTAAGAAGAACTGAAGATGGAGATTATGTAGATTCCTACAATTATGCTTTGAAGGACAACATAGAACCGGGTTCTACCTTTAAAACCATTTCACTTTTAGCAGCAATGGATGACGGTTTCATCGATGAAAATACAACTGTAAATGTAGGAAACGGAATCTGGGTGTACGCAAAACAGAGAATTTCAGACGGTCACGGCGGCGGCACGTACGACATCAGTGATGTGTTGGCTAAATCCAGCAACGTAGGTTCGGCAAAATTAATTACAAAATATTACGCCGAAAAACCTCAGATTTTCTTAGATCATTTAAGAAGATGGAAGCTATTCGATAAAATGGATATTGAACTTCCGGGAATTACAAAACCAAAAATTTTAACTCCCGAAAGCAAAAGATGGAATGCCGCAACTCTCGCATCCATTGCCTACGGATATTCTACAAACATAAACCTGTTGCAGTTAGCCACTTTCTATAACGGAGTCGCAAACAACGGTAAAATGCTGAAGCCTTTATTTATTGATAAAATTATGAAGGACGGAAAAGTAATGTACACGGCAAAACCAGAAGTAATGGTCAACAAAATGGCATCCGAAAAAGCCATTAAAATGATGACCAATGCTTTAACAAAAGCCGTTGAAAAAGGAACAGCAAAAAGTATTTTCACACCAAATTTAAAAATGGCAGGAAAAACAGGAACCGCAAGATTTGAATACTGGCTTCCAGGTCCCATGAAATACCGCTCGTCATTCGCAGGCTTTTATCCTGCTGATAATCCGAAATACACCTGTTATGTAATGATCAGCGAACCGAATACATCGAAAGGATTTTATGGAGCTACCGTTGCCGCACCGGTGTTTAAAGAAATTGCAGGAAAAACATTCCTGAAAACCCCGCAGAATATTGAAAGAGAAATGCTTGTCGACAAAAAGGTAAACCTGAACAAAATGGTGGAACCTAACGTAAAAGTCGCAGTAAATAATAAACAGATGCCCAATGTGGTAGGACTCATCGGTAAAAATGTAATTCCACAGTTGGAAAATTTAGGCTACCGTGTAGATTTTAAGGGTGTTGGAAGAATTAAAGAACAGTTCCCGACAGAAGGCACAACCATAAGCAGAAACCAGAGAATTTATCTGTCTCTGCAGAATTAAAAAAAGAAAAGAACCCGAAGGGTTCAATTATGAATAACCGTAAGTGAAACTTATGGAACAAATAAAGAGAAATGCAGTTAAATGATTTATTAAAAAGAATTCCGGTATTAGAAATTCATGGTGACGACAGCCGTGAAGTTTCAGAATTGGTATTCGACAGCAGAAAGGTTACGGAAAACTCCTTGTATATTGCAATGAGAGGGACGGTTGTGGATGGACATTCATTTATTGCATCTTCGGTGGAAAAAGGAGCCATAGCAATCGTTTGCGAAGAATTCCCTGAAAATATTAATGAAAATGCTACTTATATTAAAGTAAAAGACTCATCTAAAACTTTAGGACATTTAGCATCCAATTTCTACGGTAATCCTTCAGAAAAACTAAAATTAATCGGAGTAACAGGAACCAACGGAAAGACTTCTGTTTCTACCCTGCTTTTTGATGTATTTAAAAATTTAGGATATGATTCCGCTTTGCTTTCTACAGTTGAAATCAGAATCGGAGAAAAGATCATTCCGGCAACACATACCACTCCGGATGTTATTACCATCAATAAAATTTTAGCTCAGGCGGTTGAAGAAGGGTGTGAATTCGCTTTTATGGAAGTAAGCTCCCACGGAATTGCCCAAAACAGAATTGAAGGACTTCACTTTAAAATTGCCGGATTTACCAATCTTACACACGATCATTTAGATTATCATAAAACGTTTGACGAATATCTGAAAACGAAAAAGAGATTTTTCGATCAGTTGGAAGATTCTGCGGTTGCCATCACCAATGTGGATGATAAGAACGGAAATGTGATGCTTCAGAACACAAAAGCCACAAAAAGATCTTATGCTTTGAAGACAATGGCAGATTATCACGGAAAATTACTGGAAGTAGATTTCAACGGAATGCTGCTGAATTTCAACGGAAAAGAATTCTGGACAACACTCACCGGAAAATTCAATGTCTACAACCTCTTATTGGTTTTCGGAATTGCTTCCGAGCTGGGTTTTGAATCAGACGAAATTTTACAGGCAATCAGCAGACTAAAAAGAGTGTCCGGAAGATTTGAGACCTTTAAATCAGACGGTGGAATTTTCTTCATCGTAGATTATGCACACACTCCGGATGCATTGGAAAACATTCTGGACAGCATTAATGATATCAGAACAAAAAATGAAAGACTGATCACCGTTTTCGGATGCGGAGGCGACAGAGATCATTCAAAAAGACCTGAAATGGGAAATATTGCTACGAAAAAATCAACATTGGCAATCATCACTTCAGACAACCCGAGAACAGAAGATCCGGCAGCAATCATCAAAGAAATCGAAGCCGGTGTTGAACCTCAAAACTTCAGCAAGTACACTTCAATTCCGGACAGAAAAGAAGCCATCAAAATGGCAATAAAGTTTGCAGAACCGAAAGATATCGTTCTCGTAGCCGGAAAAGGACACGAAACCTATCAGGAAATAAACGGAGTGAAACATCATTTTGACGACAAAGAAACCATTAATGAACTTTGGAAATTAATGTCAAAATAAGATATATTTAAAGTAAATGAAAACCTCTAAAATCATATTAATAATTTCCGTCGTTTTTGGATTAGGATTGTTAATAGTTTTTCTTTTAAATAATTATTCTAAAAAGAAAATTAAGATTTTAGATTGTGAACAAACTTATGAACTCGACAATCCAAAGCTTGGTTATTTAGAGGTGTCAGAATCAAATGCAAAAGTTGATGTAGCAATTTGCCTTTGTGAAAAATATCTTGAGAATAAAGATAAAAAATATAAAAAAGAAATTTTAAAGTTATATAATGAGCCTTTTGGAGGGATTAGACTAACAATTAAAAATCCCGAGAAAAATATTGATTCGTTATGCAAACACAGAAATAACGTTTTTAAAAAAATGTATAATCTTTAAGAACTGAAATAAAAGAAATGTTATACTACCTATACGAATATTTAACCAGCATGGGAATCCACGTTCCGGGATTGGGACTGTTGAAATACATCTCCTTCCGTGCAGGAATGGCGGTTCTGTTTTCTTTAACCATCGCTTTGGTGTATGGAAAAAGAATCATCAACTATCTGAGAGCAAAACAGATGGGAGAACTGGTGCGTGATCTTGGTCTGGACGGGCAGAAACAAAAAGAAGGTACTCCTACAATGGGAGGTCTTATCATCATTTTGGCAACCTTAATTCCCGTTTTGCTATTCACCAGAATCACAAACGTTTACATTGTTCTTCTGATTGTTTCCGTGATATGGATGGGTGCCATAGGTTTTCTGGATGATTATTTAAAAAAGATCAAAAAAAACAAAGACGGTTTAAGTGGTAAATTCAAAATTGTTGGACAGGTCGGATTAGGGCTAATCGTCGGAGTTACCATGTATTTTCATCCCGATATTACCGTAAAAAGAAAATATGCAGATGCAAAAGTGGTAAACAGAAATAATGTAGAGCAAAACTTTATGCCGACCGAAAAAATAACCGTTTCTACCGTTCCCTTTGCTAAAAACAATGAGTTCGATTACAGCGGAATTCTGTTTTGGATGAACGATAAAGATGCCCACGAATGGGCTTGGATTGTTTTTATCCCAATTGTAATTTTCATCGTAACGGCTGTTTCGAACGGAGCCAATATTACCGACGGAATTGATGGTCTTGCCGCAGGAACCAGTACTGTTATTTTATTAACACTCGGATTGTTTGCCTATCTTTCAGGAAACATCATCTTTGCTGATTATCTGAATATTATGTTCCTTCCAAACATGGGTGAAACCACCATATTCGTGGTCGCAATGGTAGGAGCCGTAATCGGATTCTTCTGGTACAACACCTATCCTGCTCAGGTTTTCATGGGCGACACCGGAAGTCTGATGTTAGGCGGAGTTATTGCCGTTTTAGCGATTATTTTAAGAAAAGAACTCATGATTCCTGTACTTTGCGGAATTTTCCTGATCGAAAATATTTCCGTGATGCTTCAGGTTGTCGTTTTTAAATACAGAAAAAGAAAATTCGGGTTGGAATATGCCCAAAACAATAGACTATTCAGAATGTCCCCTTTACATCACCATTATCAGAAGGGAGGCTTTCATGAGAGTAAAATAGTGAACAGAATGATCATCATCGGAGTAATGCTGGCAATTGTATGCCTGATAACCCTGAAGATGAGATAGAAAATTAATTTAAAAACTGGATGATTTACCTAAGTGAAAAATTCAGTCATTAAATCAAAAATTATATGAAAATAGTTGTTTTAGGAGGAGGAGAAAGTGGTTGCGGAGCTGCCTATCTGGCAAAAAAGAAAGGAATGGAAGTTTTTCTTTCCGATAAAGGTGCCATCAAGGATAACTACAGACAGTTTCTGAACGAGAATGAAATTGAATTCGAAGAAGGAAGCCACGATGAAGAAAGAATTTTAAACGCCGACTGGATTGTAAAAAGTCCGGGAATTCCGAAAAAGGCAGAAATGATTCAGAAAATTAACGAGAAAGGAATAAGACTTTCTTCTGAAATTGAATTTGCTTCGGAATTTACAGATGCGAAAATCATCGCCATCACAGGAAGCAACGGAAAAACAACAACAACGTCTCTCATCTACTACATCCTGAAAAACGACGGATTAAACGTAGGTTTAGGCGGAAATATCGGGTACAGCTTTGCAAAGCAGGTTGCCGATGAAAACCATGAATATTATGTTCTGGAAGTAAGCTCTTTCCAGTTGGACGATATTCAGAATTTCAGACCGTATATTTCTTTATTGTTGAATTTGTCACAGGATCATCTGGATCAGTACAATTATAACTATGAAGAATATGCTCTGGCTAAATTCAGAATAACGGAGAATCAGGAAAATGACAACTTCTTCATCTACAATAAAGATGATGAAATGAGCAAAAATATTCTTGAAAAATTAGAAATTAAAGCGAAAATGATTCCTTTCTCCACCAAAGAAAAACTGGAAGAAGGAGGTTTCATTAACGGCGATACCATTGAGGTAAAAATGAAAGATAACTTCTCAATGAAAATTGATGAATTATCTCTTCTGGGAACGCACAATGTTGCCAACAGCTTAGCCGCGTCAATTGCCGGTAAAATATTGGAAATCAATAATGAAAGCATAAGAAATTCATTAATGACTTTTCAGGCGGTTGAACACAGACTGGAGCTTGTGACTGAAATTGAGGGTGTAAAATACATCAACGACAGCAAGGCAACCAATGTTAATGCAACGTATTACGCTTTAGAAAGTATGAAAACTCCGACCGTTTGGATTGTAGGAGGTTTAGATAAAGGTAATGACTATACTGAAATTGAAGAATTAGTCAAAAGAAAAGTAAAAGCAATTATCTGCTTAGGAATTGATAATGAAAAGATTATCAACTTCTTTAAAGACAAAAAAGAATTTATTTACGACACGTCGAGCATGGAAAAAGCAGTGGAAATCTCAAAATCTCTCGCTGAAAAAGGAGATACGGTTTTACTGTCTCCGTGCTGTGCAAGTTTTGATTTATTCAAAAACTATGAAGACAGAGGTCATCAGTTTAAAGAGCAGGTATTAAAAGCCAATGGCAATTAGCCAAAAGCCAACAGCATTATATATGAACGAACAAGACACAGAAAACAGATTTGAATTCCTGAAGGGCGATAAAGTACTTTGGATGGTCATTCTTGTGATCTCCATTTTCTCTATTTTCCCGGTTTATTCTGCAAGTTCGAATCTGGAATATATCGTCAACAACGGGACCACAACCGGTCACGTTATCAAACATATGTTCTTCGTGGTCTTAGGTTTGGGAATCATGAGAGTAGTCGGAATGGTAAAATACGAATACATCGGAAAACTCAGCAGCATCATGCTTGGTTTAATGGTTATTTTACTGATTGTCACCATGTTCACAGGACAGACCATTGATGGAGCCAGTGCTTCACGATGGCTGAAAATTCCCGGAACGCCGATTTCATTCCAGCCGTCTTCCTTTGCTTTTTTAATGCTGATTATTTATCTGTGCAGATATTTAACCAAGAAAATAACGCGGGAACGGCTTCCGATTGAGAACATCATGTACATCTTCGGTCCCATTCTGCTGGTTTTTGTTTTGGTAGCAAAAGATAATGGTTCAACGGCGTTGATGATTTTAATGGTTTCGGTGATTGTGCTCGTTATCGGACAGTTACACTGGAAGTACATTGCAGGATTTATTTCTGCATCATTCATTGCAATTGTTTTGTTTTTACTGGTGGCTTTAAACACAAACCTAATCGGAGGAAACCGTGTTCACACGTGGATGAGTCGTATTGAAACCTTTACATCCAGCAAAGCAAAAACAGCCGATGTGGATGACGAAAGTGTAAAAGCTAAAAATTATCAGGTGATGATGGCAAAAGCAGCTATCGTACACGGCGGAGTTACAGGAATGGGACCCGGCAAAAGTGCTTTAAAACAAATGCTTCCGCAGTCTGCCTCCGACTTCATTTTCGCCGTGATTGTAGAAGAATACGGAGTGATCGGAGCGGTTTTTCTGGTAAGTTTATATTTAATCATGATTATCCGTATCGTAATGATAGCCAGCAAGATGCCCGCATTTTTCGGCTCTTTGCTCGTTCTCAGCCTCGGAGTAATGATTTTTATACAACTTTCTGTAAATATTGCAGTTGCCGTCAATTTAATCCCTGTTACAGGGCAACCGCTGCCTTTAATAAGTTACGGAGGAACCTCAATGTTGGTAACATATTTGCAGTTAGGAATTATTTTAAACATAAGCTCCAGAATTCAGATTTACGATGAAGAAGGAATGGGCAAAAAACAAAGCATAGCAGAGATTAACGACATTGCTTAAGATAAAAAAAGAATATAAAAAGATTTAAACAGAAATGAATAGTCAATCAGCAGATAGCCAAAAATCAAAATCCATCCGCGTTTTATTATCCGGAGGAGGAACAGGAGGACACATCTTTCCTGCTATTGCTATTGCGGACGAAATCAGAAAAAGATTTCCCGATGCTGAATTTTTGTTCATAGGAGCCAACGGAAAAATGGAAATGGAAAAAGTTCCGCAGGCAGGTTATAAAATCGAAGGAATTGATATTTCCGGAATCAACAGAGGAAATCTTCTGTCGAATCTAGGATTGCCTTTTAAAATTTTAAAAAGTTTATCCAAATCGAAGAAGATTATTAAAAGTTTCGCTCCGGATTTTGCCGTGGGAACAGGAGGTTTCGCAAGCGGACCGGCTTTGTACGAGGCAAGTAAACTGGGAATTCCTATTTTTATTCAGGAACAGAATGCTCATGCAGGAGTTACGAATAAAATTTTAAGTAAAAAAGCAAAAGCCGTATTCACCGCCTATCCGAAAGTGGAAGGATTTCCGGCTGAAAAAATAAAATTTCTGGGGAATCCGATTCGGGAGAATATCATTTCGGGAATGCAGGAAACCACTCAGGCAAAAGAAAAAATGGGCTTGGATAAAGATAAACTGACGATTTTATCTGTCGGAGGATCTTTAGGTTCAAGAACATTAAATAACGGATGGAAAGACAATCTGGAAAACCTTAAAGAAAAAGGATACCAGTTGATCTGGCAAACCGGAAAATTGGATTATAAGGAAATTGTTGATAGTTGGCAGTTGGCAGTTGATGGAAAGACAAACGACCAGCAACTATCAACCAACAACCAAATACAAATTAAGGAATTTATAAAAGACATGGAAACAGCCTATTCTGCAGCAGATGTCATTGTTTCCAGAGCAGGAGCAATTGCCATTTCAGAGTTGGCGGTTGCGCAGAAGCCGGTGTTATTGGTTCCCTTCCCTTTTGCAGCGGAAGACCATCAAACCAAAAACGCAATAAATCTGGTTGAAAAAAATGCAGCCCGAATGGTAAAAGACTCTGAAATGCAGGAAAAATTCTGGAATACCCTTTCAGAAATATGCGAAAATGAAAAAGTAAGAAAAGAAATGTCTGAAAATCTGAAATATTTTGCCAAACCAAATGCAGCAAAAGAGATTGTAGACGAGATTTTTAAAGTGATAAAATAATGCCACGCGAGCTTTCTACATATAGAAAATTCATTTACGAAGATGATGCTTTAGAATTAATAAAAATTCTGGAAGAGAATCATATTGCTTATGAATTGGCAAATAATTCTTCACAATTAGACTCCAGTTTTGGAGGCGATATAAACACAAAACAGTTTGAATTAAAAATTCAAAAAGAAGATTTTAGTCAGGTCGAGAAATTAGAAGAAGATTTAGTTAAAAAAGAAATTGAAAATGTAGATCAAGACTATTACCTTTTTGATTCTTCTGATGAAGAACTGATTGAAATTGTAACAAAAAAAGAAGAATGGAACAAATTTGATTATTTACTCGCTCAAAAAATATTAAAACAAAGAGGAAAGGAAATTAGCCCGGAACTTTTAAATGTGATAAATAAACAAAGAATTAAAGATCTTTCAACTCAGGAAGAAAGTCCGACTTGGTTAATAATAATCGGATACACTTCTGCCTTTTTTGCCGGATTTTTAGGTGTATTTGTTGGAGCTTATTTAATGTATTATAAAAAAGCTTTACCAAATGGTGATAGAATTTATGGCTTTACTAAAAAAGACAGAAGCCACGGACAAAACATTCTAATTATCTCTGCAATAGCTTTTTTTGTATGGATTGGAATAAAACTTTTTAGTTAAATTATAATAAATGAACAATTTAGAAACATATCAAAATTTTTACTTCGTTGGGATCGGAGGGATCGGGATGAGTGCTTTGGCGCGCTATTTCCATGCTTCGGGCAAGAAAGTTTCAGGCTACGATAAAACCAACACCAAACTTACTCAGACTTTAATGAGCGAGGGAATTGATATTGTTTTTGAAGATGTTATTGATGAAAAAATCTCTTCGCTTCAGAAAGAACATACATTAGTTATTTACACTCCGGCGATTAAGAAACTGGACATTTTAGATTATTTCAACAACAATGGGTTTGAAGTATTAAAACGTGCAAAAGTTTTAGGGTTAATCACGGAAAATACAGACTGCATTGCTGTTGCCGGAACTCACGGAAAGACAACCACTTCCACTCTGGTTTCACACCTGTGCAAAGAAGCAGATTTGCCTTTTTCATGTTTTCTGGGAGGAATTTCTGAGAATTTTAAGTCAAATTTCCTCTACAACGGCTCACAATATTCCGTTGTGGAAGCAGATGAATACGACAGAAGCTTTCTAAACCTTTCTCCGGATTGGGCCGTTATTACTTCCACCGATGCGGATCATCTGGATATTTACGGAGATAAAAATACCATTGAAGAAGGATTCAGACAGTTTGCAGCTTTGGTTCCTGAAGACAAACAGCTTTTTGTAAGAAAAGGAATTGAAATCGGAAGACCTCATCAAACCTACGCTGTAAACGAAGTGGCTGATTATTATTCAGATAACCTGAGAATGGAGCATGATAAAATTTATTTTGATTTCCATACGCCAAACGAAACGGTAAAAGATTTTGTCTGGGAAATTCCGGGAATTCACAACGTAGAAAATGCAACCGTTGCGTTGGCTATTTTAAACAGTTTAGGAGTAGATTTCGAAACACTGAAAAAAGCAATTGCCAATTTCAAAGGAATTAAAAGAAGATATACAAAACACATCTACGAAAACGGTAAAATTTACATCGACGATTATGCACATCATCCAACAGAAATTAATGCGGTGATGGGTTCAATCCGGACATTTTACCCTGAAAAGAAATTATTGGTCGTTTTCCAACCTCATCTTTTCAGCAGAACAAGAGATTTTGCAGACGGATTCGCAGAAAGTTTAAGTAAAGCTGATGAACTGATTTTGCTTGATATTTATCCGGCAAGAGAACTTCAGGAAAATTTTGAAGGAATCACTTCCGATTGGTTACTGGAAAAAGTTAATTTAGATAAAAAAGAAGTTTCAACATTAAGCGAAGCTTTCAGCAAAATAAAAGAAAAAGATTTTGACATTCTCCTTACAGTAGGGGCAGGAAATATAGACACGCTATATGATCCCGTCTGTGATTGGATAGAGAGAATTTAATTAATATAACGCAACGGACACAAAGAATTTTTTGAAAACACGAAAATTTGTTCGCAAAGGCGTTTCACTCAGCAAATGATAGCTGAAAATATCATTTCAGAGTAAATAAAACACACAATGACAGAAAATGAAATTTCAAATATTGTTTTTGATGCAGGGATGAAAGTGCACCGAAAACTGGGAATCGGACTTTATGAAAATGTTTATGAGCAATGTTTAATTCACGAGTTAAAAAATAGCGGATTGAACATTGAAAGTCAAAAAGATATTAGTGTCAATTATGAAGGTTTAATTATTGAGAAAGCATTCAGAGTTGACTTATTAATTGAAAATAAAGTAATTATAGAAATAAAAGCAGTTCCGGAAATTAATAAATATCATTTTTTCCAAATTCTTAATTATTTAAGAACTACAGAAATGAAATTAGGGATGATTTTAAATTTTCATTCTACCTTATTTAAAGATGGAGTAAAAAGAGCAGTAAACAAATTATAAAAAATATTTTCAGCTATCATTTGCTGAGTGAAACGCCTTTGCGAACATAAAAATAAAAAGCAAGAATTTAAAGAAAAACCTTGCGCCCGTAGCGTTAAAAAAGCTAAAAAACAAAAATGAAAAATAAATACAGAATATTAAAAATTGCCATCACAGTAATCATCCTTGGATTTCTGTTGAGTTTCTCTTTGAAGAAATTCAGCGGACAGAAGATTACGGACAATAAAATTTCTGTGAAAATGAATGAAAAAACACCGGTTTACTTCATTGATGAAAAAGATATCCGGGAAATTGTAAAAAAGGAAAACCCTTCTGGAAAAGTCGGGGATCTTAATATTCCGGCGCTGGAAAAAAAGATCAACAATCTTCCGGCGGTAGACAGTGCAAATGTTTATTTAAACCTGAACGGAAAACTTAATTTAGACATCAAACAGAGGGTTCCTATTTTCAGATTAAATAAAGAAGGCAGAGATTTTTATGTAGATGAAAAAGGTATAGAATTTCCGATCTCCAAAACCTATTCTCATCCATGTATGCTCGTAACAGGAAATGTGAAAAAAGAAGAGTATGAAAAGCTTGCCGAACTGGTTGAAAAGATCGACAAAGACGATTTCAGCAAAAAATATTTTATCGGAATATCCAAAGACCGAAACGGCGACTATAATCTTCTTACCAGTGAAGGAAATTACAAAGTCGAGATCGGGGATTTAGATAATATCGATTTCAAAGTAAAAGGATTTAAAGCCTTTGTAGAAAAATATCTTGTGTATCAGGATCCGGAAAAATACAGTATGGTTTCTATTAAATATCAGAACCAGATTGTAACCACCTTAAATCCTAATTACAAAGAAAACGACAGTATTTTAAAAGCAGCCAATATAGAACTGGCAAAAGCTCCGGTTGCCGTTGCCAAAAGTGTGGAACCAAAGCCTAAAGCCGAAGTTAAAAAAGAAATTAAGAAAACGGGGAATCCTTCAAAACCGAAGGTAACCCAAGCAAAAAAAACTGAGAAACCTACGGCGTCAAAACCGAAAACTAAAGCAAAAGTTAAGATAGAATAAAAATAAAAAAACATCAATATCCATAGGCAAAAACCTATGATCCTTATTAAAACAGGAACTGAAAAACGAAAAAATCAAATCGGTATAAAAATGGAAAATCAAGAGTATTCAGTAGGTCTGGACATCGGGACAACAAAGATTGTTGCGATTGTCGGAAGGAGGAATGCACACGGGAAAATAGAAGTTCTCGGTGTAGGAAAGGCGAAAAGTCTTGGTGTTCACAAAGGTATTGTGAATAATATTTCACAGACCATTAATTCAATCAAAGCTGCTGTGTCTGAAGCACAGTCCAGCGCAGGAGTTCCGATCCGTAAAGTTACGGTAGGAATCGCAGGGAAACACATCCGTTCTCTGCAGCACTCCGATTATATTATGCGTGAACATCCGGATAAATTCATCACAGACGACGACATTGAAGCATTAAAAGATCAGGTAAAAAAACTGGTGATGCTTCCTGGAGAAGAAATCATTCACGTTTTACCGCAGGAATACAAAGTAGATTCCGAAGGTGAAATTCAGGAACCGGTCGGGATGCACGGTAAGCGTTTAGAGGCTAACTTCCATGTGGTTGTAGGACAGATGGGAAGCATTCGCAATATCGCGAGATGCGTGAGAGAAGCAGGGCTTGAAATGGAAGCTCTTACCCTTGAACCTTTAGCATCCTCTGAAGCGGTTCTTACAAAAGAAGAAAAAGAGGCAGGAGTTGCCATTGTAGATATCGGAGGCGGTACTACAGACATTGCCATCTTTAAAGATAATATCATCCGTCATACCTGTGTTATCCCTTACGGAGGAGGAATTATTACGGAAGACATCAAGGAAGGCTGTTCTATCATCGAGAAACATGCAGAACAACTGAAAGTAAAATTCGGTTCTGCCGTTCCTGAGCTTGAAAAAGACAGCACGTATGTTACCATTCCCGGACTTCACGGAAGACCGGATAAAGAAATTTCCCTGAAAACTTTAGCACAGATCATCAATGCACGAGTGGAGGAAATTCTGGAAATGGTAAATACAGAGCTAAAGGCTTACGGAGCTTTTGAACAAAAGAAAAAACTGATTGCAGGAATCGTATTAACGGGTGGTGGATCCAACCTGAAACACCTTCGTCAGCTTGCCAATTATACAACAGGATTCGACAGCAGAATCGGATTTGCAAATGAGTATGTGGCGAATGATAAAAATCAGTATCTTAAAGGTCCCGAATTTGCGACTTCCATTGGTTTATTAATGGAAAGTTTAAAAATCAGGGATAAAAAGCTGAACACGGTAGAAGACACTCCTGTTTTGGAAAAAGAGCAGCCGGAAAATGCTGCTGCACAAGCTGCGATTGAAACTTCACAACCCGCTCCGCAGGAAGTTGCCCCGATACAGGAACAACAGCCTAGAGAAGAACAGCATGAGAATAAAAAGGCGGCAAAACTCACTTTCGGGCAGTCGCTGATGGAAAAAGTAAAAAAATTCTTTGAAGAAGTAGAATAAATGATAAAAGATCAGTGATAATTGATGATTTATTTTTAATTAAAACAAAATCATTATTCATTTATCGCTTATCAATTATAATTATTAAAAGAAACTAATTATGGAAAACATAGGTACACAAGGATTTTCATTTGATTTGCCAAAAGGAAATTCATCAATCATAAAAGTAATCGGTGTTGGAGGCGGTGGAAACAATGCGCTGAAACACATGTACGAAAAAGGTATTCACGGAGTGGATTTCGTGATTTGCAATACAGACGCTCAGACTTTAGATAATAATCCGGTTGCCAACAAAGTACAGTTGGGAACTACCATTACGGAAGGTCTTGGCGCAGGAGCCGATCCTGAAGTGGGAGAAAAATCTGCCATCGAAAGCATCGAAGATATTAAAGCTGCTATGGGACAGAATACCAAGATGGTTTTCATCACTGCCGGAATGGGTGGTGGTACAGGAACAGGAGCTGCTCCCGTTATTGCTAAAGTAGCCAAAGATATGGGAATCTTAACGGTAGGAATTGTTACCGTCCCTTTCAGTTTTGAAGGGAAAAGAAGACTGGAACAGGCTGAAAACGGTCTGGATAAATTAAGAAATAATGTTGACTCATTAATTGTCATCAACAACGATAAATTAAGACAGCAATTCGGAAACCTTGGCTTCAAGCAGGGATTCTCAAAAGCCGATGAAGTTTTAACGAACGCTGCCAAAGGAATGGCGGAAGTTATTACGGGTTACTTTGATGTAAACATTGACTTTAGAGATGCTAAATCTGTGCTTCAGAATTCAGGAACGGCATTGATGTCTACAGGAATTGCTTCCGGTGAAAATAAAGCCGAAGAAGCAGTTAAAAAAGCACTTGATTCCCCACTATTGAATGACAACAAAATTACAGGTGCGAAAAACGTTCTGTTACTGATCAGAAGTGGTGTGGAAGAAGTGACCATGGACGAGATCGGAGTAATCATGGATCACATCCAAAAAGAAGCAGGAAACACGGCGGATATCATTTTCGGGGTTGGAGCAGACGAAGAATTGGGAGATTCTGTAAGCGTTCTTGTAATCGCAACAGGTTTTTCTAACGATAACAAAAAATTTGCAGGACCCACAGAGAAAATTAAAATCAGCCTGAACGACAGCTTTGATACCCCAAAAGAGTCTCCTTTTAAAACAAGAGAGGAAAGACATTCTCATGCGGAGCAGGATTATGATTTCGGGGGTAAAAACCTTTTCAGATTAGACGATGAAGACCACGACCATCCACAATTCGGGGTTACTTCTACTGAAAAAAAAATGACTATTGGCAACGAAGAGACTAAAACTGAAATAAAATTCTTTGATAAAGAGGAAGATACGGTTAACAGCACTCAGGACTGGAGAAACGAAGACAATGAAGAAGAATCTTTCAGCTTATTTACTTTAGATGAAGAAGTAGAAGATCCGAATGATCTGGAAATAGAATCTTTTAAGTTTGATTTTGATCATAAAAAAGAAGAACCACAGTCTAATACTGCTTTCAATAACACATTTTCTGAGGAAAAACCTGTTGAATTCAGCTTCTTCGTGAATGAGCCCGTAAAGAATGAGCCTAAATCTGATTTCGGACAGCCAAAAGCAGAACTTGCAGCAATCAACGAAGTAAATCAGCTTACGGAAGAGCCGTTTCAGAAAGTAGAACATTTCTTTCAGCATCTGAAAGAAGAGCCTGTTGTTGAAAATAAGACAGAAACCGAAGCTCCGAAACCGGCAGAAGAAGAATTCACCTTCGTGAATAAAACCGTGGATCAGGAAAGAGTAATGGAAAGAAGAAACAAGCTGAAAGAGTTTAACTCTCGTTACCAGAGTTTCGACAGCTCCAGCGAGTTTGAGTCTGTTCCCGCATTCAAGAGAAAAAATATTTCAATTGAAGGAACCAATGCATCAGACCAGAATATCAACACATATTTGTCTGATAACAACGGAAATATGCAGATCAGAGAAAACAGATTTTTAAATAAAGATGTAGACTAAAATTTAATTTGAAAATGTGGTCATTTGAGAATTTGAAAATTATATATTCTCGATTCTAAAATAATTGCATTTTCAAATTGTCTCATTTTTCAAATTATCAAATTAAAACCATGAGTTTAGAAAATACAATAAACGAAGCTATAAAAACAGCAATGAGAGCCAAAGACAAAGTGGCTTTGGATTCTCTTCGTGCTGTAAAATCTCAGATATTACTGCTTAAAACGGAAGCCAGAGGTGCAGAAGTTAGTGCAGAACAGGAAATTGCTATTCTTCAGAGAATGGTAAAACAGCGTAAGGATTCTGCAGAACAGTTTACTGCGCAGGGAAGAAATGATCTTGCCGAAGTGGAGGAAGCTCAGATGAAAGTGATTGAGCAATTTTTGCCAAAACAGCTTTCAGCAGAAGAACTGGAAGCAGAAATGAAAAACATTATCGCTGAAACAGGCGCTGAATCTATGAAAGATTTAGGTAAGGTAATGGGAATTGCTTCAAAATCTTTAGCCGGAAAATCGGACGGAAAAAGCATTTCCGAGATGGCGAAAAAACTGCTTTCATAATTGCTGATCGTTGGTAATTTTTAGTTGATTGGTACTTCTATCCATCAACTAAAAACCAAAACATCAGCTATTTTATAAGGATATTCAACCTTTGCATATCGATTTGATTAAAGAAGCCCGAAACTTTTCAGTTTCGGGCTTCATTTATTTTTTCTGAATGACATCAGTTCATGCTTCGGTAAAAAGCAAAAACTGAAAGAAAATAAATTGAGAGGGATCAGTGTAAATATTTTTTCATGGTCAACTGTTTTCAGAATCATTTCAAATTTAGTAATTATTTTTGATAATTAACATATTTAATTTAAAATTTTGCAATTATTATTAAACTATTAACATTCAATTCATTTTGTTTTCTAAAACAACCGATAGTTTTTATATATTGATGAAACGTAAAGAATTGCTTAAATTTGTACTTTACAAAAAACAAAAATATGTATCCACAAGATTTAGTAATGCCGATGAAGGCTGAACTTACAGATAAAGGTTTCGAAGACTTGACAACTCCGGCTCAGGTAGAAGAAGCATTAAAACAATCAGGAACTACCCTTTTGGTCATCAACTCTGTATGCGGATGTGCTGCAGGAGCTGCAAGACCGGGAGTTGTATATTCTTTAACAGGAGACAAAAAGCCTGATCATTTAACTACTGTTTTCGCAGGTTTCGATACAGAAGCCGTTGTTGAAGCGAGAAAACATTTAGCACCGTTCCCTCCAAGCTCACCTTGCGTAGCGCTGTTTAAAGACGGAGAACTGGTTCATATGCTGGAAAGACACCACATTGAAGGAAATCCTGCAGGAGCAATCGCTGCAAACCTTCAGGCTGCTTACGACGAATATTGCTAGTAAACGAGCATTTCTGATATAAACCGTTACAATTTGTAGCGGTTTTTTTATTTTATCATCACAAAAAAATTCTCTGAAAATCCAATTATTATTATATTTGTTGAAATGGCAACGAAAGCACTTTTCAATACTGTGGTCAATTGGTTTATCCGCCAAAGGATAGATCAGATTCAGAATTTCATGGATCATCCTATTGAAACACAGAAAGGTATCTTATTTTCCCAGTTATTTCATGCAGAAGATACGGAGTATGGGAGAAAATATGGTTTTAATTCCATTTCGAGTTATCAGGACTTTAAGAACAAAGTTCCGGTTGTTACCTACGAAGAAATGGAGCCTTATATTGAAAAAGCAAGACAGGGACAGAAAGATGTAAGCTGGCCCGGTTACATCAAACATTTTGCAAAATCTTCCGGAACCACGAACGCCAAAAGCAAATTCATCCCGATTTCTGCAGAAAGCCTTGAATACTGCCACATGAAAGCCGGAAAAGATATGGTTTCCATTTACGCCAACAATCACCCCGAAAATCAGCTTTTTAATTATAAAAATTTACGTCTGGGCGGAAGTTCTGAACTCTACGCGGATTTTAATACCAAATTTGGCGATTTATCGGCTATTCTGATTGACAATCTTCCTTTCTGGGTAGAAGTTACCACCACTCCGAGTAAAAAGGTTTCTTTAATGGGAGAATGGGAAAGCAAACTCAGAGCCATTACTTCCGAAGTTAAAAAGGAGGATGTAGGAAGTATTTTGGGGGTTCCGAGCTGGATGATGGTTCTTTTACAGAGGGTTCTGAAAGAAACTGACTTCAAAAATATTTCTGAATTGTGGCCGAATCTTGAAGTATTTTTCCACGGAGGAATCAGCTTTAAGCCTTACAGAGAACAGTATAAGCAGATTATCGGAAAAAATATCAATTACTACGAGATCTATAATGCTTCCGAAGGCTTTTTCGGAATTCAGGACAGATCCAACAGCGATGAAATGCTTCTGATGCTTGATTACGGTATTTTTTACGAGTTTATTCCGATGGATCAGTTCCATTTTTCCAATCCGAAAGTCGTGAGTCTGGAAGATGTGGAAATCGGGAAAAACTATGCCATGGTAATTACGACAAACGGCGGATTATGGAGATATCTCATTGGCGATACCGTTGTTTTTACCTCAACCAATCCGTTCAGAATAAAAATAACAGGAAGAACGAAACATTACATTAACGCTTTTGGAGAGGAGCTGATGATTACTAACGTTGAATCTGCGCTCACCAAAGCCTGCGAAGAAACCAATGCATCCGTTTCCGACTTCACAGGAGCCCCTGTTTTCATGAAAGAGAACGAAGGCGGAGCTCATGAATGGATTTTTGAATTCTGCGAAAAACCGGACAATTTAGAGCGTTTTATAGACGTTTTTGACAATCATCTCAAATCGATTAATTCCGACTACGAAGCAAAACGTTACAACAATATGACCCTGAAAAGACCGATTGTGCATATTGCAAAACCTAATCTTTTTTATTGCTGGCTTGAATCCAAAGGCAAACTGGGCGGACAGAACAAGGTTCCCAGACTGAGCAATGACCGGGAGTATATTGATCCTTTACTGGAACTTAATAAATAGAAAAACCGCAGAAATACTGCGGTTTCATTTTTATCAGAAAGATTTAATTTACTTGCTTAAATCTTCTTTTAATTTTTTAGCGCCTTCTTCAACTTTGGAAGCTCCTTTAGCTGCGGCACTTTTTACATCTTTTCCTACTTTATCAGCCCCTTCTTTGATGTCCTGCCCTGCTTTCTGAAGATCCTGTTTCGTTTTGTCCGCAGTAGCATCAATTTTATTTTTTGCATCTTCGGCAGCATTATCAATCTTTTGTCCGGCAGCATCAATTTTAGCCTGAGTGTTTTCTTTCACTTCATTAATTTTTGCCGAATCTACTCCCACTCCGTTTTCTGAGATAGTAGTGGTGGTAGTGGTCGTAGATCCGTCCGGATTTTCAACAGTTTCTGTTTTTGATGTTGACTTTGTACATGACACAACCACGGCTGCGATCATCAGTACAGATAAAATGCTTTTTTTCATACTTTATAATTTTTTTTAAAAACGTTTTTTTGTGATTTATATTATGCAGATTTTACCTCTGCAGAAGGCTCAGATGTCTTCTTTTTCTCCTCGTCTGTTTTTTTCTTTTCTTCTTCCGCCTTCTTTTTATTTTCCTTTTCAAGTTCTTCTTTCAGTTTCTTTTCCTGCTCCTGAAGTTTTAATGCCTCTTTTACCGAATCCTGATACTGTTTTGAAGACATCCTGATCTGTCTTGCAACATCTACAGAAATCGCGCCATTCGAGAAAGAATCGATTGCGGTGGTATCATAATTTGCTTTCGGGCTGTCTGCGGGGTAAAAATCTGCCGGTTCTTTTTTTGAACAGGAAATCACAACTGCCGAGAAAATAATAGCTGCAAAAGATAAATTTTTCATGGAACTAATTTAACAGAAATTCTGCAATTACAGGATAATGATCCGATAATCTTACTGAATTATCTACTTTATAGCTTAAAGGAATAATTGATTTTGAACTGAAAATATAATCGATTCTCAATGGAACTTTATAATCGTGAAAGCTTGAAGAGCTGCCGTTTCCCGTTGCTAAAAAAGCATCCTGAAGATCTTTTCCCAGATTATAATATTCATAAGAATTGGGAACAGAGTTGAAATCTCCCGCCAGAATTACAGGATACGGCGAAAGATCTACCGCTTTTCGGATTTTTTTAATCTGATCTTCATGTGCTTTAAAGGTAGGAATCATGTGCGATAACAATGTATTGATTTTTCCGCCTTCCTTTTTCAGCCCATCGAACTGAAGCATCGATTTATGCAGCCTGAAAGGCTCAAGGTAAACATTAACAATCCGAACGATTTTGCCATTGATATCTACGTCTGCATAGAACGAATTTCCACGCGATTTATCGGTTATTAATTCTTCCTGTCTTACAATTTTATGTTTGGTTTTTAAAATAACCGAAGGATATTTCACCAGATCCTGTCTCAAGGCACGGTTGGTATCTTTTTCCTGAACCAAAATGATATCCGCATTCTGATCCTGAATATATTTCTTTACTTTATCCCAGCCAAAATCGCCGTATTTTACATTAAACGTAATGACTTTTATATCTCTTATTGATTTCTGACTTTCTGCTTTGGGCGTAAAATTGATCCATCTTCGGATAGGATTGTAAAATAAAAATGTTCCCAGAACGAATGCAATGGCAATTTTTTCCTTCCTGAAAATCCAGATCACTGTAAAAATAATATGTAATGAAATAAGATAGGGAAAACCCAGAGAGAGGAGATTCAGATTTCCAAGCAGATTAGGCGGAATCCATGCGTTCCCCAATGTACACAGGAGTAAAATACCAACAATAATATGGAAAAATAACAATACTGGACGCGGCTTCATGAAAACAGTCTAAGGGATATAGAGCTTTTCAGCAAAAATCCTACCACACGAGAAAAATTAACGGTTTTTATGATTTAATTATTGAGCTTAAATGTCGCTACAACAGGATAATGGTCTGAAAGTTTCGCAGAACGGTCGACCTTATAGCTCAAAGCTTTAACGGATTTTGAAGTGAAAATATAATCGATCCTGATCGGGAATTTATAATCATGGAAACTGGTTGCGCTTCCGCTTCCTGCTTTCATAAAAGCATCTTCAAGATCTTTTGACAATTCATAATATTCATACGAATTAGGAACTGCATTAAAATCTCCAGCCAGAATAACCGGATAAGGCGAACTTTCGATGCTTTCTCTTATCGGAACAATCTGCTCCTGATGTATTTTAAATGTGGGAATCAATTTTCTTACGATATCTTTCAGTTTCTGCTCGTCTTCTTCACTGTCGCCGTTCAGCTTTACCATACTTTTATCAAATCTGAAAGGCTGCAGATACACATTGATGATCCGGTAGGTTTTTCCATTGATCTCAATATCTGTCTGCGTTGCATTGCCGTTTTCATATTCGCCATCAAGCAAATTTTTCTCAGCAATGACTTTATGTTTTGTAAAAACGCTAGTAAGAAGGGTTTTGCTGCTTTGCTTCAGACCTTTAAAATCATATTTTTTATTAACCATCTCCTGAAACAGAACAACATCCGCATCCTGACTGTTGATAAAATTTTCGATATTTTCTTTTCCTAAAACACCGTTTTTAACGTTGAAAGTAACGATTTTTAAATCTGCTTTTTCATTTTTTGGCTGAGAAAAATTAATCCAGCGTAAAACAGGATTGAAAAACAGCAGTCCCGCGAAAAAAAAGACAAAAGCTCTTTTCTTCCAACTGAGGATCCAGAAAATAGTAAGCAGAATATAAGCAATAATCAATAAAGGAAAACCTAAAGAAAGTAAATTCAGCCAAGGAAATATTTTGGGTGAAACATACGCATTCATCAACATTCCGGATAATAAAATAAATATTCCGGTATGAAGGATAAGAAAAATAAGACGAAGAATTTTCAAGATGTTTAATTAAATCTGTACAAATGCTTTCTCCAAATTCTTGCCAAAATAAAACCCACGATCGCTCCTCCTACGTGAGCCAAATGTGCAATTCCGCCTCCATTTCCGGAAACACCCAGATAAATAGAACCAATAACGACTACCGGCAATACATATTTAACTTTCATCGGGATCGGAATAAACATAATTCCAATTTTTGCATCTGGATAAAGTGTGGCAAATGCCGCCACAACACCGAATATTGCTCCGGAAGCTCCTACCATCGGTGTTCCCATAATTCCGTTGAGTTCTCCAACCAATTCCTGTTGTCGAAGTACAGATTGTGAAGAACCTGAGTATTGTACAGAGGAACCCGAAAGATATTCATTCAGATTAAATCCTAACTGCTGCAATTCGTTGGAAATTTGCTGAACCTCAACAAAATTCCACAGATTGAACAGGAAAAAGGCTCCCAAACCACTTAAAAAGTAAAGAATTAAATATTTTTTTTCTCCTAAGCTGTTTTCCAGTATAGGTCCGAAACTGAATAAAGTAAACATATTGAAGAGGATATGCATAAAACTTCCATGCATAAACATATGTGTAACAATCTGCCAGGATTTGAAAAATGGCGAGAAAGGATAAAAAGCAGCAAGATATCCTACAAATCTATCCTGAAACAGCAAATTGGCTATAACAAATACAACAACATTGATGATAATGATATTTCTTGTTACCGGAGGTATACTGTTAAACATAGTTTCTAAAATTTGTTTTTAAAATCATTAAACGGAACTTCGTAGAAACATCTTTTTCCGTTGGGTAAAAATTCAGGGAAGCCTAAAGCGGTAAAATCCTTGATAAGCTGCTCCGCATCTTTTTTGTATATGAAATCGAATCTTGATTTCGACTGAAGCTTACTCCACTGATTCTGATAATACTGCATAAATTCTTCCTCAGACTTATATTCCAGAATTTCAAAAAGATTTTCAAGAAACTTCATAACCTGCGTTTCTTTCAGTCCTTCCGGAACCGCATCTATTCTCAACACACTTTCGTGGGCAATGCTCATTTCAAAACCAAGCTCCGGAAGATATTTTTTAATGGAATTGTATTTCGCCTTTTCAATCTCATTCATATGATATTCTAGAGAAAAGAGTAAAGCATGACCATTGGTTGTTCCTTTTTTTACAGGTTTTGTATTTTCAGAAACCACGAGTCTGTGCATTCTTCCCAAATCGAGCATTAAAGTTTCATCCCCTTTGTTGAACAGCCAGTATCCGTTCGGTAACCTCATCAGATCTTCATCAAAATCTTCATCCTCAAACAGATTGATCTTGGAAGGTTCTGCGGTAATATTCTGATGGTACATTTCCGTAAGATTCTGAATTTCCGCCTGCGCAACTTCACGTTCTTCAATAAAAGGATTGTAGTCTTTATCTACGATGATTTCCGGCATTTTCAGCGTTGTTCCGCCTCCACTGTTTCCTTTACTCGGGAACGTTTTGTGCATAATTTCATCAAAGTGAGGATCTTTTTCGAAATCCAGACTTGGAGAAACGTTATAAATTCCCAGAGAGCGTTTAATGGTGGAACGCAATAAAGCAAAGATCAGATGTTCGTCTTCGAACTTTACTTCTGTTTTCTGAGGATGAATGTTAACGTCTATTTTTTCAGGATCAATATCTAAAAAAAGGAAAAACGTAGGCACATAACCCGGCAACAACAATCCTTCAAATGCTTCCTGAACGGCTTTATTGAAGTACGGACTTTTAAAATACCTTCCGTTGACAAATAAAAACTGTTCTCCTCTTGTTTTTTTCGCTCCTTCCGGTTTGGCAACATACCCGTGAAGTTTACACCAGATAATATCTTCTTTGATGGGAATAAGCTGCGGCTGCAGTTTTCTTCCGAAAACATCCACGATACGCTGCATCTGGCTTCCTTTTCTCAGCCTGAAAATGGGCTCATCATCATGAAACAGAGAAAACTCAAGCGTTTCGTGCGCTAAAGCAACTCTTTGAAATTCATCGATAACGTGTCTGAATTCTACGTTGTTGTTTTTCAGGAATTTTCTTCTTGCCGGAACGTTGTAGAACAGATTTTTAACCAGAAAATTAGAACCTTCCGCCGTCTGAACGGGATCCTGAAACTGGAAAACCCCTCCTTCAATGTAAATATTTGTTCCGATGGTAGCGTCTTTCTGCTTGGTTTTCAATTCCACCTGAGAAACGGCCGCAATCGAAGCCAGCGCTTCGCCACGAAAACCTTTGGTAGAGATTTTAAAAATATCTTCTGTTCCCCGGATTTTTGAAGTCGCATGTCTTTCGAAAGCCATTCTTGCATCCGTCTCAGACATTCCTTTTCCGTCGTCTACAACCTGAATCAGATTTTTTCCGGCATCCCGGATAATCAACTCAATTTTTGTGGCATCTGCATCGATGGCGTTTTCCAAAAGTTCTTTCACAATGGAAGCCGGTCTCTGCACTACTTCTCCTGCCGCAATTTGGTTGGCTACATGATCGGGTAAAAGCTGAATAATATCTGACATAAAAAACGTAAATCAACTTACAAAAATAGTCATTCAAATTAAGAATTAAAACTATAAACTTCTGAATTAAAATTAATTTATCAACATATCAACATTCCAGCCATGCTTAAGATTCAGACAAAATGTCTCGTTATCAGTGTTTTCATAAAAACACAATCCCCCAATTGCGTTATACAATTAGAGGATTGATTCACAGCTAGTTTACACAAAATTAATACTGATATTTATATCTCTTATTTAACATTGTCTGTTTATTCAGGTACGTTTTACGAAAAATATTCAAAATGTTATCAAGAATTTTGATCTTTTACAGTAAACTTTTACCCTTTTCATTCATCAAACACAAGCTTCCTTTTCTTGTCTCTCTTCTGCTCTTTAATCACCGGAATTCCGTGGATTTTATCGTAAAAATATGCCATCAGATTCGGTTTCTTATAAATTTTGCTGTATCGGTATTTCGTATTGAAATGTCTGATATGAATTTTGTACGCATCATAACCGATAACCACCAGCAAACACAGACTGATTACATAAAACACTCTGAATTCAAGATAATAATAGGTTAACCCTGAAAAAACCGCACCCAAAACATAGGAAATCATGATGCTCATCAGCAGTTTTGCTCTTCCGACCAGTTCACCGTTTTTTCTGAATTTTTTCTGCGTAAACATGGAGAATAAAATCCCGAGATCGGTGGTTGTTCCTGTAAGGTGAGTGGTTTTTACCGAGAAATTAGAAATACTTGCCGTTAAACCATTCTGCAAACCCGTTGCGAATAGCATTAAAGCGACCAGATATTCTGTTTCTTCCAGCGTTTTCCGGTAATAAAACTGTCCGTAGATTCCCACAAACAATAAACACGCGATCTCAAGAACCAATGGCATTGCATGGGCGAAATATTTACTTTTCTGATTGAATGTGATCACAATAAAATTCGACACAAATCCCCCGAAAAAGAACAGGAAGATCCACATTCCCACCACCGCAACCTGTGACCAGTTTGCTTTACTGATTTCTGCCGCAAGAATAGCATAATGTCCCGTTACATTGGAGGTAAAAGAGAGAAATATCAACAGAGAAGCAATGTTTATAGTACCTGCCGTAAAGGCAGTCAGCGTTCCCAGTCTGATGTTGTCTCCCAACGTTCTGCTGTTACTATAATTCCTTAGCATTTTTCTAAATTTTTAAAGTTCTTTAGTGTTAAGCTTCCACAAAGATTTCCGCCAGTCTTCCTTTTTCCGGAAGGCTTTTGCGAACTTCAACCGAAATTTCCTGAGATTTCAGGTCTTTACATTTTTTGATGTAAGGAATAAGATCGAACTTACCATTTCCTTTGCTTTTAATAGAAGGAGAATAGTATGCTTCTTCAATATTTTCCGCTTTCACATAATTATTGAATGTTCTCTGGAAACTTCCGGTGAAAATATCGCACACAATCTTATTGATCAGGTGAGGATATTTATTCCTGATAATTTCATACGCATCGCAGAATTCCTGCGGTCTGATTTTATTGAAAATGGTACTTTTTGTATTAAAAAGAAGATCTCTGATGGAATCTCCCATATCATACCCCGAAACCAAAAGAATGTTATATTGATTCTGGTCTTCCGAAGCATCTTTTTCTCTCATTACTTTTTTCAGAATGTTCAAAGATTCAAGAGAATAATCGGTGGCTATTAAAATCGTCTTGTTCATATTAATGAGATTTAGATTTGTATTTATTCTTTTTTGATGATACAAAACTAAAACGACCAAATTAGAACGTCTTTGGAACGGAATTAAAATGTGATTAAAGAGATTAAAATACGATTAGAATCTGTTAAAAAGAATTAACAGTTTAAAAATTAACGATGATTATATTAGATCTCTTTTCCGTCTGTCTGCATACTGTAGAAATTCGGGAAACGCAACTGAACGGTCGTTCCCTGATTTTCGTGCGAGCTTACGATTAGTTCTCCACGATGTATTCTCACGATATTTCTTGCCAACGGAAGTCCGATTCCGTAGCCTTCGTAATTTTTGGTGTTGGAAGCCCTGAAGAAAGGATCGTAAATTTTATTCATTTCCTGTCCGGGAATTCCGATGCCGCTGTCTTTTACAATAATATAAACATCTGAATCAGTTGCTCCCAAAGAGACTTTAACCTGCTGAAAATTAGAATATTTGCAACCATTCTGAATAATATTTGCAACCGCAAGATGCAGCAACTGTTCATTGCCCTGAACTTTCAGTTTTTTAGGATTGTCGGGCAACATACTGATATCGAGATAGATATTGTTTCTTGAATCTATTCTTCGGAGGGTTTCAATTACATCCCAAAGCAACTGATCGATCCGCACTTTATCCATTTTCTGGATTTTGCCGTCAAATCCGGTCTGTGCGATCATCAGCAAAGCCTTGATTTTTTTGTCTAATTTTTCGGCTTCATTCAGAATGATTCCTAAAGTTTCTTTATACTCTTCATTGGTTCTGGAAATCGAAAGTGCAACATCTGCTTCACCCATAATTGACGTTAACGGTGTTCTCAGCTCGTGGGAAACATTTCCGATCAGGTGATTCTGGGTTTCAAAAGAAGTTTCGATGCGGTTCAGCATTCCGTTGAAAGTGTCGATGAGTTCGTTTAATTCCTTATTATCGGGTTGTGGCTCCAGACGCAAATGCAGATTTTCTGAGCTGATTTCCTTTACTTTTCCGGTAATTTTAAGGATGGGCTTAAATAACGTTTTCGATAAATAAAAAGAAAAGATCATACTGAAGAACAGCGAAAGAACTATGCAGGTAATCAAAGTTCTTTTTAAAAAACCGAGATAGTAAACCACATAATGGTTTTTGGCGGATGCGATGGCAATATAATTTTTATCATCATGCTTAAAAGTCTGCCCGATGTAGTAAAACTCCTTGTCATTAAAATTTGCTTCTCCTTTTTTAACAATGCTTTTAAAAAAATAGTCCGGAATATGAACTTCATCCGAAATTTTCTTAAAGTTTGAATCTGCCGGAATTGCAAAAACATAATCCCGTTCCATCGGAAGCTCTTCATCATTTAATCCGTTCAGAATGTAATTTTCCGGAAGATCCAGATTATCTTTGCCTTTTTCGATCTGAATAATGGTGGTGGTACGGATTTTCAGGAGCTCATAAAATCTCTGATGAGAAAAGTTGACAATTGAAAAATACACCAATCCACTGAACAACAATATGATGGCGGTAAAAACCAACATCAGAAGCACCATCGTTTTGGTCTGATTTGTGACAACTTTATTAAACATTCTTAAGATTTTTTCAGAACATATCCCATTCCTATCACCGTATGAATCAGCTTATTATCTTCCTGATTATCAAGCTTTTTACGCAAATAATTCACATAAACATCTACAACATTAGTTCCCAGTTCATAATTTACTCCCCAAACCGCTTCTAAAACTTCTGTTCGTGAAATTACTTTTTCAGGATTGTTTAAAAAGTACAAAAGCAGCTTGTATTCTGTGGAAGTAAGTGAAATTTCTTCGCCCGCACGCATCACTTTTTTGGTATAATCATTTAAAACCAAATCTGAAAACTGATACACATATTCATTATCTTCTTCATCTTCAACACTTTCATGCTGATTTCCGCTATTGCTCCTTCTCAGTAAAGATTTGATCCTTGCAACAAGTTCTATGAATTTAAACGGCTTTACGAGATAATCGTCTCCTCCGCTTTCCAAGCCCAAAACAATGTTCTCGGAAGTTCCCAAAGCGGTTAAGAAGAGAATCGGAACATTCTGATTGGTTTTGCGGATTTCTTTGCAGACATCCAGCCCATTCATTTCCGGCAGCATAATATCGAGGATCACCAGATCAAAATCATTCGACTGCACCAATTGAACGCCGGTTTTACCGTCAAAAGCCACAGAAACTTCATATCCGCTTTCCTGCAGCCCTTTTTTGATAAAGGACACTACACTGGTTTCATCTTCGATAAGGATTATTCTTTTCATTTGAAATTTGGAATTAGACAAAAATAGGGAAAAGATGGGACATGAATAAAGGAGGAAATTTAAAAATAAAAAATCCTCCTTTATCAAATTTTAAAAAAAAATTATGTTCTATTATTTTCTGTTAATCATAATCCTTGAAGCCAGAATATGTTCGCAGGGTCCCTGTCTCAATCCGTTTGCCCTGTAAAAACCGCACTGGCAGTTTCCGTCGGTCAATCGTTGGTCTTTATCAATAAAAGCTTCCGTCTGATAGGTTACATAGCTTTCCTGAATGGTTCCCTGAATTTTAAGAATATCATTTTCAGCGATGTAACTTATTTTCACTTTATCTTCTGCAATCAATTGGTTAGCTTTTTCTTCCTGCGGACTGGAGAACCGCAACTGTTTCATATCCAAAGGCTCCTGAGTAAGCTCGCGAACCCTGTATAATCCGAGATTAAGATCATAAATCACTCTTCCTGCCTGTGTATAAGATGTCAGTGAAGAAGAAATTGTTGCCGTATTGAGATTTAATTTTTTTGAAAGCTCAGAAGGAGTTCCAAACCAGGTTTCTTTTAATGTATTAAAAACTTTTTCCTGAGTAAGCAGATCCACATTTCCTCTGGGAGCCATAAGATCAAAATTTCCGGCTCTGCTCCAGTCATTTGTCGTCCATCCTGAAAGTCCCAATGTGAAAGCCATATCTCCCAAATCTGCAATATAAAACGAGGGCAATCCGTTTCCTAATAAGACCACTCTGAAATTTTTAGCAATCGGGATTAGTCTTTCCAGAATCAGCAATCTTCTTCTTCCCCAAATCCTGATGGTTTTGCTTTCTGATCCCGTATAAACCGAACGGTGAAATGTTAGAGTTTCGTACCACGGTTCGAAAACCGCCTGAACAGGTTTTCCGGGTTCAAGGATAAAACGCAATGCTCTCGGTCCTTTTTTTTCTTTAAATCTTCTTAAAAACTGACAGATACTGAAAATATCCATCGGATGAAGATCAAAAGTCGTCGCGGGTAAAGTCATGGCTGAACTTACCTGTAAAAATCCTCTGACCCAGGAATCCGGCAAATCTATCTTCTCTTCTTTGTACACTTCTTCATTGGTGGTAAGTGCCTCAAAACCTGAAGGATCAATTTTAAATTCCGTATCCTTATAATCTCTTATTTTTTGGAATTCATTATAAAGCGCAGCCGAGTAATCTATATTTGTAGTTCCGCATTTAAACTCGCTGATCTCTGTGAAAACATTATAACTGCTGCTCAGTTTTCCGTAAGTGGATTCGTCCTGACTGAAACATTCAAAGAAAACTTCGTCGGGATGAACCGTGATAACAGGATCCAGAACAAACCACGCGTCTTTGTCTTTTTGGTACAGATAATCAAAATAAGCTTTTTTGGCTGTATTGAAAGGACCTAAAACCCTGTTCTTTTCTTTATATACCAAATCCAGTTCTCCTCTTACCTCTGCCATTCTCTTCCGGATCTCTTCCACCTGAAATTCAGCCATATAATCGCTCAGCCAGAGCTTTTCCTGCTCGGTAACCCATTCTTTGTATTCTGCCCTGTCTTTCGGTTTAAAACGAAGATCAGAAACCACCACATCATGCAGTGCAGAGATGGCTTCCCGAAACGGGATTTTTTTATTCAGCTTTCCTACAAAAAATGTGGGATCTCTCTGCAGATCCGGCGAAAAGCTCATTTGTGTGCTCGTTGCGGAATTGGTAACGGCAGTATCTTTGTGAAATTTATAATCGAATAACATGGCTTAAGAGATTAATTGAAGATGAACATTAAGCTGAGGATAAATCATTTTCAGTTCGGAAATGATGTCAATACATTTTGCTTTATCCTGAACAGCGCTGGTTGCCGACAAATCGTCCAGAATTTTGCTTACGGTTTCGGCAGATTCCTTATTCTTTCGCCCTTCTTTTTCCAGAAAATCCAAAATCCTGTTTTTGGCTGTACGGGATTTATTAACCCTTGAAAGCACAGATCTAAAGTAAAACTCCAGCTCTTTAAGCTTTTCCGGTTTATCACTTGCATATTCTTCAAGATAAGAGGTTACAAAAAGCTGCATATTCTGGCTTGGATGCTGACTGAGTTTTGTAAGGTACTCCAATCCGTGTTCTTTTCTGAAAAATTTCATGATAAGGTTTTTACCGAAATTTTCTACATCAGAACGCACAGAATCTGCAATTACTACCAAGCAATCTGTATCCCAGTCTTCGTCTGTAAATTCAGTGCTGAAGAAATGAAAAGCAAATTCGCGGCTGTCATCCCATTTGGCATCCAAAATGCCAAGCGCATGATTACGGTCGGATTTTATTCTTTCAACATTCTTTTTATAAAAATTCCAAGCCCATTGTCTTACGGCTAAAAATTCATGATTGGCAAGAGCAATGACTTGTTTTAAGGTGAATTTACTATTGTCTTCTACTTTTTTAAGAAGTTCGAAGCTAAAAAGCTGATTTTTCACGCTGTCCGCAAACAGTAATCTGAGAATCCATTTTACCGGAATTTTATTAATATATATTGATGCTGTTTTTTCAAGATACTCTCTAAACAACTGATGAGAATTTTCAAATCTCTGTTCTTTCATCAGAAGATCAAACAACTTTTCAAACGTTTCCATCTGAGATTCAGACTGAGAATCCAGTCGGTCGTTTTGTGAAAAAATACATTCCACAACTTCTTTATATTCAGAAGAAAGCAGGGGGAGAATTTCCTGCCAGTTTCTTGTGATTTCTTCTTTCGGGTACTGTGCTAAAAGACTGATCCCGTTTTGTCTGATGGATTCGTTGGTGTTATTCAGCAAGAGCTCAATAATTGAGACAGGAATTTCCGTTACAGAATATTTTTCAGACTTCGAAAGCAGGATTTCACCTGCCAGAAACCTGTTGTTATTTAAAGGAGAAGTAAATAACTGGGCAACAATTTCCCAACTGATCTCGGAAAAATTATCCAAAGTGGTTATTTTAAGCTTTTTCGTTGCAGATTCCGCGACAGCATTATTGTTATCGCTATTTTCCATAGAAAGCAGCTCTATAATTACTTTTCCAAGCAGTGTTTTCTGTCTTTCTTCGGATAAAGATGCACTCTGAAGCAGATTATTGATAAATTCATTAGATTCTTTTCGTGAATTCATGATTAAATGCATCATAAAATCTGTGGAAGCCAGAAAATATCCTGTATTATTATCGATTGCTGTTTTTGCCCAATTTCGTGCTTCTTCGGTCTCGCACACCAACAGTTTTGCGACAAAACTTTCGTTTCTTTTCAGCTCCTCCTGTTTTTCAGATAGCACTTCGAGTCCTAATTTCTGAGGATATTCAGAGGATTTATTAAGCAGCGAAACCATCATTTCAGGATCTATTTTTTGTAGCAAATCTCTGTATTTAGAGTGAACAGAAACGTTTTCGTATGCAAATTTCATTACCAGATCCATTTTTGCCTGCATCAGAAGCTGCAGGTAAGCTTCAGGCATTTCATCCCAAAATTCAGGATAAAGCTCCAGTCTTTCCGGATTTTCCTCAGATTTTATAACAGATTCTTCCTGTTTTTGAGGAGAAGGTGTCGGCTTTTCTTTATTTGAGCCAAAAATATTTTTAAATGTATTGATTATCTGATGTAAAGATCCAGATTGTTTGTCATCCGAAGCAGTTTCAGATGATCCTGAATTTTCCTGCTCCACTTTGTTGATCTTATTTGCCTGATAATAGTATTCCGTGCTCCAGAATTGTTCTTTTTTTATGTAGAATTCAAGATTTGAATCCATTTTGCGATTCTTATCTCTTCCGAAAAGTATAATTGTAAGAAGCGGTGAACGGTAACATTCGGGAGATTCTACAACGGTATAATAATATCTTCGTTCCTTCCAATTATAAGTTCCATAATGACTTAGAGGGCTTTTGCGAGCCGGAAGATAACTGTCATCGGTATATTGGATAAGCACATTAACAGCAAATCTCAGATATTCTTTTCCTTTGTTCTGCTCTCCCAGTTCTTTTAAATAATAAAAACTGTTTTTCTGAAAATAAAGCTTGGTGAAATTTGAAAATGCAATTCTGCTTTCTTCACTGGAAAGCTCTTTTCTTACATTCACAGAAGTTCCGATCTGGTAAAAGTACTGGTTCTGATTCCATGCTTCTTTATCCAGACTAGCTGTTCTTTTGAACATCGGAGATTTTTTTTCAAATAAATAGGAAAGCATTCCTAAAATCTGAGCATCATCCCGAAAACGGGCTAATTTATAAATTGCCCGAATATTTCTGAAGTACGGTGACGCGAAAGGAATTTTCCATATTAATTCTTCCATCATCCGAACCAAAGAAGGATATGCTTTTGATAAAAGATAAAGATAAACCAACTCGTCCGTTTTCTCTTTCTTCTTAAATTTCCCGAAATAATACTGTTTTAAACCATCATAATTTCCCTGATCAATAAAATCTTTTATTTCAGAGGGCAGACTCTCCAGTAATTCTGAAACAATTTTTTCCAAGCCGGAAGTGTCACTTATTGCTAAAAGCGCATCAAAAGCAACATTTCTGATGTACTTTTTGTGTCTGGAACTGCGCGCAATACTGTAAAGAAGTTCCGAAGCCTGAGTAATTTTTAAGGTTCTGATGGCAAAAACAGCAGCATATAATTGCATTTCACTGCCTTTTGTTGCCAGTTTTAATATATAAGGAACGGCTTCGTTGATTTTCATCTGAGCGGCTTTCCAGATAACCCGGGAGGTTTTCCATTCGGTTTTAAAAGAATTAATTCCTTGTGTCGCATCTTCCAAACGTTTTAAAATAACACCTTCTGCGGAATTCATATTCAGTGCATCCAATGAAGGAAGCTCTACAAAAACTTCGATTTCAGACTGATAGCCTTTATTTCTTTTTTCTTTTTCGAGCTGGTCAAAAATATTTTCTGCTTTTTCTCTGGAAACAAAAGTGGGCGTTTTGCTGCCTTCCTTCAATGCTGCACCGCGTCTTCCGTAACGGAAATTGACGATGAATGCATCGGGATTTACTTCACAAAGGTCTATTTCGTAAACTTTATCTGATTTTCCTTCGTGGAAAAAAAGTTTGGTCTGTTTAATGATTTTCATCTATCTTATGAATTAAGATGTTGATATTTATGTGTTTCGGTTCAGATTAAAAGATATTCCACCAATCTGTTTTTTCCTCTTTTGGTGTAACCGCATCTTGTTCCGGTTCTAAAACTTCAGCCAATTCTACCACGTCTGGGATCACTTTTTGAACTTCAACAAAAGGCACTCCGTGTTTTGCTACAATTGTTTTTAATTTTTCTTTAAAAACAGATGCCTTGGAAGGATTTACCATATTAACGAAATTAATATATCCTTCAATAGCATTGATAAGATGATACGCTTTCCCCCACGTTTGGTTTTGCCATCCATTGACTTCAATATTATGCAGAAGAGCCCTGAATTTTCTGAGCTTTGTCCGTTCCACATTCAGCTTTTCATTAACTACAATTCCTGTTACTTTTTGCTGATGCTTCCGTCTCATAATGTGAAGTTTATCCGGATGAATCGTGAAATTTTCATCTTTAATAATCTGCTTTACAAAGTATAAAAGCCTGTTAATATTCTGTTCTGAATCACGATCAGCAGAAAAAGTAAGATCATCCGCATAACGCGTGTACGCAAATCCGAATTTTTTAGCGAGTCCCTGTAATCTTTTATCTAATTTATAGGCAATACTATTGCTGATTGCCGGACTTGCGGGGGAACCTTGCGGTAAAAACCGTTCTCCTTTGTGAACAAAATATTTAACTCCGTCCAGCAAAACTTCTTCTGTGTGAGCCTGTGTGCAGATCAACGCAAAAACAGTAGATAATTGTTCAGAATATCCGAATTTTGAGAACAGTCCTTTTACCCGTTTATAACTTATTGAAGGAAAAAAATCCTGCAGATCAATATTAATCACAATATCTTTCCCAAGATGGGGCGCTGCATTGGTAACAATTGATTTGTTAGGTGTAAACCCATGAACAACCTCTCCTGCTGAGATTCTGTTTAAAATATTTTCTAAAATCCATTGCTGAAATAATTTGAGCTTTGGCTTTGGAGCTGATATTTTTCTCTTCCCTCCCGATTTTTTTGAAATTTCAAAAGTATGGTAGTGTGATTTTTCCGAAACGTTTCTGTTAAAAGCAAGATACCTGATCTGGGAAAGACTAAATCCCGATTTCTGGCTAAAATCTAAAATATTTTCGAAAACGGGAAGTGAAAACTGATGCAGTTTTTCCGTATCAGACTGCATTTGATGAAGCCCTTTGGAAACATTTTCGCCCAGATAAATAATCTGCTCCTGCTGCAATTCTTTCCAGCGATCTGCTTTTTCCTGACGTTTTTTTTCGTTTTTCTGCCTGGTTACTTCCCTTTTAGCTTTTGCTTCCTGCATGCGCTTTTTGCGCATTTCGCGAAGCATTGCTTCCTGATTGCCGTATTTTCGGTCTTTCGCAAGTAATTCCTGCAGTTCTTTTTGTAAAACGACCTCTTTTTGGATAAGCTGCTCCGGCAAAGAAGGCGTAGAAGTTTCCTGCCAGAAACCAAGCCTTTTCATTTCTTCTAAAATATAGCTGTCTTTGGAAGAAGCTTTTATACGGTCATAAATTTGTTGCCTGCTCAGGTTTTGTGACATGGTTGTGTTTTTTTATAAATAACAAGCCCTATCATTTATAGGGCTTGTTTGGATAAACCTTCGTATTTTCCAAGGACTATATCTATCAACTCCCAGAAAATGGTACTAGTGGGTACCTTTATTTTCCCGGAAAATGAACTGAAAAGGTACCCACTAGTACCATTTTCCCCATTAAAGATAGTATGTAGTGCCGTAAGCTAAGCAATTTTACAGTGATGACGAAACATCATCTTTTCTTAAAAAAGAAAGCAAGGATCTATCTTTTTCAAATATATTAAAAATTACAGTTTCACCAAATTTTATCTGCATTATTTTATTTCCCTGAAAATCTCAACTGCATCTTAAATATTAGATTTAAGCGTAATTAATAAAAAATTGAAGAATGGAAAGTTTCTTTTTAGAAAATGAAAAATAATTTTCAGAATCACAGAAAATCAATTTCATGTATTATTTAAAGTTTTAAGAATAAAACTGATAAAAAATAAAAACCCTCCGTAAAATTAATTACAGAGGGTTTTAGTACCCCAGGCGGGACTTGAACCCGCACGCCAAAAGAGGCACAGGATTTTAAGTCCTGCGTGTCTACCAGTTCCACCACCAGGGCAGGCGTGGAGCGAAAAACGGGATTCGAACCCGCGACCCCAACCTTGGCAAGGTTGTGCTCTACCAGCTGAGCTATTTTCGCATACTGTGCGGATGAAGGGACTCGAACCCCCACGCCTCTCGGCACCAGATCCTAAGTCTGGCGTGGCTACCAATTACACCACATCCGCGTTGATTATGATGAAAACTTATTTTTTAAAAGAACTTGTTTCGTTTTGTCGTTTTCAGTGGTGCAAAGATAGGATAAATTCTTTTACCTCCAAACTTTTCAGGAAAAAAAATTAAAATTTTTACATTTTTTTTTTCGCGTAGCCTTTATTACGATTGATTTTCTTACTTTTACAGCGTTAATTAATATGATATGGAATTACAAGGAACGGTAAAGAAAATATTTGATGCTCAGACTTTTGCGAGCGGTTTCCAAAAGAGAGAAATGGTGATTCTGACGCAGGAGCAGTATCCACAACCGATAAACATAGAATTTTTGTCTGATAAGATCGGTTTATTGGATAATTTAAGAGAAGGAGAGAATGTGAAAGTAGGAATCAACATCAGAGGAAGAGAATGGGTTTCTCCACAAGGCGAAACAAAATACTTCAATTCCATTACAGGATGGAGAGTAGAAAAAGTATTTGATAATGCTTCAGAACCTACACAGGCAGCACCATCGCAGTCTGCTTCCCCGGTTTCCAACGAGAATCCTTTTGCAGATGACGAGGACGATGATCTTCCTTTCTAATACAATAGATAACACTGAAAATACAAATCCTGCTTTATAAAGTAGGATTTTTTTTGAAAATGGTTCGATTAGACGAAAACGAAATTTCATTTCCCGATCCACAGGTTTATGACGGACACGAAGGAGTGATTGCTTTTGGCGGTGATCTTTCGATCGACAGAGTTTGGTTTGCCTATCAGTTGGGAATTTTCCCATGGTTTAATCCTGATGAAGAAATTCTCTGGTGGTGTCCTGATCCGAGATTTGTATTGTTTCCCAAAGAGATCAAAGTCTCGAAGTCGATGCGAAAAATTCTCAACAGGAATACTTTTACTTTTTCGGAGAACAAAAATTTCAGAGAAGTTATCAGAAACTGTCAGGAAATTAGCAGGAAAGGACAAACCGGAACATGGCTTTCGGATGAATTAATGGACGTTTTCATGAGACTTCATGATTACGGACTGGCAAAAAGCATTGAAGTATGGCAGGATGAAGAACTGGTCGGTGGTTTTTATGGTTTACAGATTGGAAATGTTTTCTGCGGCGAAAGTATGTTTGCAAAAGTGAGCAATGCTTCCAAAGCCGGATTTATTTATTTTGCCGAAAAATATCAAAACAGCCTTGAACTTATCGATTGTCAGTCTCACACAGACCACCTTGAAAGTTTGGGAGCCAGAATGATTCCTAAAAAAGAGTTTTTAAAAATTTTATACGAAAACAATGAACGCAGATAAAGAAAAATGGATTCTTCTGGTTGTACTCAGTATCATTTGGGGATCGTCATTTATTCTGATCAAAAAATCTCTTGAGCATTTCAGTCCTTATCAGGTGGGAGCTTTGAGGGTATTGATCGCAGGAATTATTCTGATGCCTGTCGCGATTTCAAAATATAAACTGTTTCCTAAAAAACATTTAAAATGGCTGCTTTTGGCGGCTTTCACGGGCAACTTTTTCCCGATGTTTCTGTTTCCGATTGCAGAGACAGAAGTAAGCAGCAGTATTGCGGGAATTATCAACTCCATGATGCCGATTTTCGTGATTATTGTGGGCGCTCTGATCTGGAAGTTTGAAACAACAAAGAAACAGCTTATCGGGACTTTAATAAGTTTCAGCGGAGTTTGTCTACTGGCTTTTGGCGGAGACGGAGAAGGCGGAAAATTTAAACTGATTCCTATTTTACTGCTTCTGCTTGCGACTTTTTGCTATGCTTTGAGCACAACAACGGTTAAATCCAAGCTTATGGAAGTTTCGTCAACCGTTTTATCGGCTTTTGTTTTTGGATTTGTTTTATTTTTTCCTTCCTTAATTGCTTTAACTTTTACCGGATTTTTCTCGACATTCAGTTTTGATGAAAGTAATCTGACGGGACTGTTTTTTGTAAGTCTTCTATCAATTTTCGGAACCGGACTGGCTATGATGATGAATTACCGTCTGTTAAAAGTTTCAACGCCATTATTTGCATCAACGGTAACTTTACTGATGCCTATTGTTGCAATTATCTGGGGAATTCTGGATGGTGAAAAGCTTTCGGTTTTACAGTTTTTGGGGGCAAGTATTATTATTGCCGGACTCATCTTTTTAAGGACAAAATCTAATATAATTAAAAAATAAATCCTGCATTTCTGCAGGATTTTTATTGTGTCATTGGAAAATCAAATGACTAATTTTTCTTTTTAACTTTTGCCTTCGCTTTTTTAACCTCATCTTTAATGAAAGGATACTTTTTCTGCATATCCGTTACTAAAGAAGGATCAAGCTCAAGTGCATCATGAAGGGATTCAACGCCTTTTTCCTGATCTTTAAGGTTGAAATAACAGTTGCTGAGCTGATAATACAATTCGGCTCTGTTATGCGATTTTAAAGCTTCTTTTAAAACGATAATTGCTTCTTCATATTCTCCCAAAAGCATTAAAACTTCCGAGTAAGCATACCAGTTGTAGAATCTTGAAGGTTCTACATCCACCAGCTTTTTAAGGCATGAAAGGCTTTCCTCGAACTTACCTGAATCAATGAACAGAAATGCTAATCTTTTCTGATAATCAAGGTTATTTTCGTTAAGATACGTAGCTTCTCTTGCAAAATGCAATGCTTCCGTCATTCCGCCCATTTCCTCGTAAAGATACGACTGCTCCATCATAGCAAGATAGAACTGCGGATCTTCTCTTAAGGATTTCTGGAAAAAGTTTAAGGCAACGATAGGCTGCTTCAACGCTTTATAACACAATCCGATTTTATAGAAGGTAAATGCTTTGGTATATTCCAGTTCCAGCATTTCTTCGTAAACTTCGATTGCTTTTTTATACTGCCCTAAAGCTTCATAACAAGCCGCTTTATTGGCATAAACTCCTACAGAGTTGGAATTGATCGCCAATAAATAATCGTATCCTTTTATTGCTTCTTCGTAATTTTTCCTGTTGAAATAGAACTGTCCGTATTCCAACCACGCCACTTCAGAATAGGCAAACTCGTCCAGATATTCATTCAGAAAGGCAATTGCCTCCTCGCTCTTATTAAGATCTGCAAAGCACACCATACAATTTTCCAGCGAATATTCATCCGTAGGATCTTCTTTCAGTGCTTTTCTGTAATGTTTAAGAGCGTTAAAGGGGTCTCCTAAATTTACATATTCATCTGCAATAAAGTTGTGAAGGAAATTCTCTTCTTCCTTCAGCTCCAGTGCTTTTTTACAAATTTCTATGGATTTTTTAGGATTTCCTAAATTCGAATAATACTTTGCGTAGCATACCAAAAAGTCTGTGTTTTCCATTGAAGAACCTTTCAGCTCATCGATAAGATCTTTCGCCGCATTATAATCTTCCCATTCTAAAAGAACTTCAAGTTTTTTAATCTTAATGTCCAAAGAATTGGGATGAAGCTTCAAACCATAATTCACCGCCATATCGGCGTAATTAAAGTCTCCCAGCTCCAGGTAGTAAACAATGATGTCTTCCAATTCTTCTGTATCAAAGTAGAATTCATCATTATTTTCCATCATTTCTTCGAACTTCTTCACAAGTTCATTTCCAAAATACTCTTCCAATACTCACATCCTTCGTCGGCCAATGTCTGAATCTACTTACAAACCTCGACAAACTTTTTTAAATTAATATTACTTCTGAAATTTATGATTCAAAATGTATGCAAAGTTGCGAATTTTTTTTGACATTTATTTTCGTAAATTTCTATCTGAAAGATAGTAAAAAGATCATTATCATCAAAGAATTGTGGATAAAAAAGGAGGAGTTATTGTTAATTTAACATAATGATGAACGCTTTTTGCGAAGATTCAAATCGTCAATAATTTTGAAGTTTTCGATTTTTAAACAAAAAAACGGAGCTAAAAAGCTCCGCTATTATTTCAGATTAAATTAAACTTTTAATTTTTGCGATGATATCTTCTCCCAATTTATCGGCTTCTTCCTGTGATTTTGCCTCTGTATAAATTCTGATGATCGGCTCTGTATTTGATTTTCTGAGGTGAACCCAGTTATTTTCAAAGTCGATTTTCACGCCATCAACGGTAGAAACTTCTTCATTCTGATATTCTTTCTCCATTTTGGATAAAATATCATCTACATTGATTTCAGGTGTTAATTCGATTTTCTTTTTACCCATGAAATAACTTGGATAACCTGCTCTCAGTTCAGAAACGGTTTTATTTTCTTTTGCCAAATGGGTTAAAAATAAAGCAACTCCTACCAAAGAGTCTCTTCCGTAGTGAAGATCCGGATAAATAATTCCTCCGTTTCCTTCTCCTCCGATCACTGCATTTTTTTCTTTCATTAAGGTTACTACATTCACCTCTCCTACGGCACTGGCAAAATATTCGGAATTGTGGGTGTTTGCCACATCTCTTAAAGCACGGCTTGATGAAAGGTTGGAAATTGCCACTCCGTTTTTATTTTTCAGCAAATAATCTGCAACGGCAACCAAAGTATATTCTTCGCCAAACATTTCGCCTTTTTCATCGATTAAAGCTAATCTGTCTACATCCGGATCAACAACGATTCCGAAATCTGCGCCTTCTTTTTTTACCAGCTTACAAATATCTCCCAAATGCTCCTTTAACGGTTCCGGATTGTGGGGAAAATGACCGGTTGGTTCACAGTATAATTTTACTATTTCGCATCCTAATTTATCCAAAAGCATCGGAATTGCAATTCCTCCCGTAGAATTAACCGCATCCAACACCACTTTGAAATTTTTAGCTTTAATGGCTTCTGCATCTACCATCGGCAAGTCTAAAATCTGCTGAATATGAATATCAAAAGCATCTTCTCTTGTCTCATATTTTCCTAAATCGTCTACTTCTGCATAGTTGAAATCTTCGCTTTCTGCCAAAGCCAAAACCTCAGCTCCGTTTTCTCCGCTGATGAATTCTCCTTTATCATTTAGTAATTTCAAGGCGTTCCACTGTTTCGGATTGTGGGAAGCGGTGAGAATAATTCCTCCGTCTGCTTCCAGTTCGGGAACCATAATTTCAACGGTGGGTGTTGTGGAAAGACCTAAATCTACTACGTTAATTCCGAGTCCCTGTAAAGTTGCCGTTACCAGAGAAGACACCATTTGTCCGGAGATTCTTGCATCTCTCCCGATAACCAGGGTTAAATCTTTTTTATTTTTATTGTTCTGAAGCCAGGTTCCGAATGCGGAAGCGAATTTCACCACATCAAGCGGCGTTAAATTATCGTTTACTTTTCCGCCAATGGTTCCACGGATTCCTGAAATGCTTTTTATTAGTGACATTAAGTATGTTTTTATTTATATTCTTCTGAAACCATTTTTCCGACATGATGAAATGGAATCTTTCGCAAAAATACAAATAAAACCTGTGAATTGATTCTGAAAAATATTCCTGAATTTTTAAATAATCATTAAAAGTCATCTTATTTCAATCAAATATAATGAGGACTTATTATCTGATGAAATTACGGTCGAATGGAGAAAAGCACAACATCTTGATATCGGTTGTTTATTGAGATTGCTTCGTCATTTCATTCCTCGCAATGACAGAAAGTAATGATTATGGTAAAAAAACTAGCCCCGATTGCAGCATTGTCTGAGCTCATTTTAGAGTTTCGGCGGCGGGGGGGGGGCCCCCCCCCACCGAAAAAAGCGGGGGGGGCCCCGGGGCCCCCCCCCGGAAAAAATTTTTAACAAGGGCCCCACTGCGACA
>NZ_MVAG01000237.1 GCF_002177115.1 Chryseobacterium mucoviscidosis
CATCGGGCAAAGAACAGCAACCATCTTATTATAGTAAATACAGATCTGAGCAAAAAACTCACTTACTGTATTTTATTTCTTAACAAAGTTGATATGATCTGCATAAAAATCAAAAACATAATTGTTAGGAATCAGATATTTAATGCCATTGTAATTTCAACGGCAATTGTACCACTCTAAAAATGCAAATTATCATTGTTATCTTTTGAATGTATAAATATTATAACTTTATTTCAAAGGAATAA
>NZ_MVAG01000238.1 GCF_002177115.1 Chryseobacterium mucoviscidosis
GAATAAAACTCAGTCTTGGGGGACTCAGCCCGGTAGAATACCGGACTGAGTATCAAAAAGCCGGTTAACTGAAACTGTCCAGGTTTTGGGGTTCAGTTCATGTTCGTCTTATCAGGCCTACCAGAGATAGCGAACCGTAGGTCGGATAAGGCATGCGGACTGCAGGCAGAGAAAACTGACCGATTTTCTCTGCACTGGAGGGATAATAC
>NZ_MVAG01000214.1 GCF_002177115.1 Chryseobacterium mucoviscidosis
AGAACTACGAAGCGTTCCTGAAAGATACCATTGACTGGGGCGGCGTAGCGGCAACGTATATTGGTATCCCGCTGTTCCTGATTATTTGGTTCGGCTATAAGCTGATTAAAGGAACTCACTTCGTACGCTACAGCGAAATGAAGTTCCCGCAGAACGATAAGAAATAAGTTTCCTCCCTTCCTTGCTAAGCCCTCTCAACCGAGAGGGCTTTTTCAATTCCATTTCCCTGACAAATCATGCGGAT
>NZ_MVAG01000239.1 GCF_002177115.1 Chryseobacterium mucoviscidosis
GTAACGACGGATGCCGTGCTCTTTGTACAGGTTGTACGGCAGGGCGTAGAGATAAGACTCTTCCGGCATAGTCTGGTGGAATGCGGTGTCAAATACAGCAACGTTTTTGTCTTTCAGCTGTGGGAAAGATTTCAGAGCTTCTTCGATACCGATCAGGTGAGCCGGGTTGTGCAGCGGTGCAAAAGAAGCTGCATCTTTGATACCCTGAATAACAGACTCATCAATCACTACGGAGCTGGTATAC
>NZ_MVAG01000234.1 GCF_002177115.1 Chryseobacterium mucoviscidosis
CCCTTTTTTTTTTAAAGCAGAAGTCGGGTGTGCATTGCTTTCAATCTTTATTTTGTTCCTCATTCAGGTCATCCTATTTACCTATCTGTTATCAAATAATGGGGTTGTGAATTGCTTTCAAAAATTATTATCTTCGTGATGAAGGACAACATTTTTAGCTTTTGGTTTTGATGTATTACATATGTTGATTGCTTTGAAAAATTATTATCTTATTGATGAAGGTCAAATGGATTATAGTGATTTA
>NZ_MVAG01000219.1 GCF_002177115.1 Chryseobacterium mucoviscidosis
GGTATTAAAAGATGTCAAATTCATCAAATAACAGATTTCCCAATACTAAAAACCCGACTTCAATGCTAGCCCCGCGGGGCGCGGTGGCTGCGGGCACTAACCCTATTTTGGCTGCGGCAGCGGCGCTGCCGCAGCCAAAATACAGAAAATAGCGAGTGCGGCCAGCGGGAAAAAGCTTCGTAAAACCAAGCAACGCCACTGGACTTTAAGGAATACGTAGAGCCATCCGGTAAAAAAAGTTTAC
>NZ_MVAG01000129.1 GCF_002177115.1 Chryseobacterium mucoviscidosis
TATATTTTTTCCTAGTTGGACTAGGGATGAGATTTTCTCATTTTCATAGTCTATATTTTATCATAATTTTCAAAAAAATCAAAAATCCAATACGCAATTAAAAAACTGTAAGGAGAACCTTACAGTTTTGTTTTATACATTTAAGACCTTATCCAAGAACTCTTTTAGACGAGGGTGTTGCGGGTTATCGAAGATTTGATCTGGAGTTCCATCTTCCAGGAATTCGCCATCAGCCGTAAAGAT
>NZ_MVAG01000104.1 GCF_002177115.1 Chryseobacterium mucoviscidosis
CTCGCCGCCGTTAGTGCCGACAATCGCACCACCGATCACACGGTGAGATTCTTTGTCGAAAATCAGCTTGGTCATACCGTCTGCGCAGTCGGAAGCGATAGCACGACCAGAAGCAGCCCACGGGAAGGTGGCGGTTTCGTAGCTGATGCCTTTCTCTTTCGCTTCTTTCTCAGTCAGACCTACCCATGCAACTTCTGGTTCGGTATAGGCGATGGACGGGATAACTTTCGGATCGAAGTAATG
>NZ_MVAG01000228.1 GCF_002177115.1 Chryseobacterium mucoviscidosis
AGCATGGGTTGACGATACATAATATATTTTTCGTTAAGATATTTTTTATATCTTATTAAAAAATAAGGTAATTTTTATCGGTTGTATTTTGTTATCAGAAACGACTTGGTTTTTCTTTTATGACTATTCCCATCGCAGAAAACGATGCATCGTCTTTAATCGATGCGCGGAAATATTTATCTTGAACTAGCGGAAATAAATAGAGCAGCTATTCATATTATTCTTCATGTTGGGGCTATTGAG
>NZ_MVAG01000241.1 GCF_002177115.1 Chryseobacterium mucoviscidosis
ATCAGGCAGGCTGAAATTGATCAAGGGAAGAACCCTTGTTTTTTGGCGGAAACGAAGCACATCCGCGAGGCGGACTGGACAGTCGCGCCGCTCCCCCGGGATTTGGAGGACCGCAGGGTTGAAATCACTGGCCCGGTCGACAGAAAAATGGTCATCAACGCTTTAAATTCAGGAGCGAAAGTCTTTATGGCCGACTTTGAAGATGCGAACTCGCCGACGTGGAAAAACTGCATTGAAGGCCAG
>NZ_MVAG01000081.1 GCF_002177115.1 Chryseobacterium mucoviscidosis
AGCGGGAGAGTAGGTCGCCGCCAGTTTTTATTTAAAAGTCTCATAGAAATTAATCTATGAGACTTTTTTTTTGCGTACAACTCTCCATCTCTCATCTTAATCTATCCCTTATCAAAGGAAAGAACCAAGTGAAAAGAACCAAGGTAAAAGTAAAAAGAACCAGGAGAAAAGGAAATAGAACAATGTAACAAGTAACAAGAGAAAAGTAACAAGTAAATAGGCCGGAGGATATAATCATTTATCTTTCATCAATGATCACTCATCAATTATCTTTCATTACTCATTACTATTCGCAGTTTCATAGCCCCGATAGAAACTGATACCCCGCAGCGTGATGGGGGGAAAGAAGGCATTAGCTAGGAAAGCTGGGCGCGAGGAGTAGAAGTGGATAGCGGGAATAAGCTCCTGAAAATATGATCTGTATTCGGTAAAGAAAATTTCTACAGAGCACTTATTGTAAAAACAATCTGGCTATTATAATTTGTAGCAGGAAGAGTAACAGACACTCCGGAAAGTTGTAATTGTAAGGGAATATTGGAATAAGCAGCGAGAGCCAACACAGCAGTTATTCTAAATAATTCGATATCTGTTGTCAGTGGAATTGTGGTGTATGTGGTTCCTCCGGAAATAGTACATAAAAGACAAGTTGTAGATCCGTCTCCGGTTCTTCTTGCGCTTAAAGTGAGATTCGGATTCCAGACAGGATTTGCTGTATAGTGCATACTAACTTTACCACTGCTGAGTAATAATGGAACACTTGCGGCTAATATAATCTGACTTGGAGAACTTTCGTATGTTCCTTGGTAATTACTTCCCGCTTCAGTTATAGATGGAATTGTTACCGTCCAGTTTGTTCCCCCGACAGTTAATGTGCGTTGTGAATATGACTTAGAAAATACAGTCATAATCACAATGAATATATTTTTAACAATAAATTTTTTTAAATCAGTCATTTTAACTTTATTCTGTTATGGTATAGGTTATAATAACCGGCGTGTTCGATCTTGAGTTCAGGCTGGAATAATTATTGGTTACGAGACTTATTGTTAACTGATGCCCATTATTGGAACCGTTACCTGTAAATGCACCTCCAATACCGCTGATTATAGTCTGAGCTGCTGTTGTAAGAGTAATCTGTGCAGATGGAACTCCTAATGTTCCTCCTCCTGAACCTGATGCTGTTGCTGCCTGAATTTTAATATCGATTCCCGGAATGATCTGGTTAACGGATGCCGTGATTCTGCGTGATAATCCGGAAGGGGCAATGGCTGAAGTATAGTTAATCCATTTTGATGTATTTGCAATGGGCGCTGTTATGGCATTTCCGGCCTCTGTTGGGGCAGTATAATTTAAACTGATCGTTCCGGAAGGTTCAATATCCATAAGTGTTACGACAGGTAGGGCAACAGCAACATTTCGGCTTCCTGTCGTTTGAGAAAAAAAATCACAGGAAATCATGAGAAATAATAAAAACAAAGGTTTCAGAACATTCATTTTTGATTTTTTACTTCGTTATAACTTACTTTAATGGATTCCTGCTGATATTTTATTTCCGATTGCTGCTTTATAATATGTACAATTACATTTTTAATTTCTGAAGGTTTTAGTGTAAGATTAAAATTTTCTACGAGAATTTTATACTTCTTATCCAATCCGTTTCTGTAAACTTTCACTTTCCATTCTCCGGGTCTTAAATAGGTAAAATCGAAATTTTCTCCGATCATTACTATTTTGCGATAAATCTGATTTCCGTTTGTAGCTTCAATGATGATATTTTCTTTTTTCTTACGGTCTTTTTTGTTGGATAATCCGATGAAGTTGGATTGTGTATTTTCCGAATACTCAGTTTTTCCCTGAATTCCTGTAGCTGTGGTTAATCCGAAATTGAAAATATTTTCTTTATTGGCTAAATGCAAAGAAGCAGGAAGATTAATGTCTGAAATGTCATTAATATCCGTTGTAGAACGATCGATGTCCAGAATATAATCACCGGGAATTACATTTTTGAATACAAAATTTCCATTCTTATCCGTTACAGATAAATACTGCCCCAGTAGAATTCTTATTCCGTCCACTTTTTTCACGCCTAAATTAATAATCGTTCCAGAAAGCGTAATGTAATCCGCTGTTTTTTGCGTGGGAATATTTAATCTTGCCGTATAGCGAAGAGAAAAGATAAAATCTTTATTTCCCAGTTCTCCGCGTTGTAAAGTATATCTTCCGGAGAGATCAAATTCATGTCCCCGAAAAATTTCCTGATGATACAAGACTTCAAATAAATTTCTGTCGGCAAAATATTCTTCAGGCATATAATTGTTCTGATAAAATAAACTAAAACTTGTCTTTTGAGAAATCCTGCTCAGAATTCTTGCTCCGTAATAAACCTGCTTCTGATTTTGCATCTGATATCTTGAAGTAACGGTATAACTTCCATAGATATTGAATGAAGTTCTGAATTTTTCAAAGCCGATGTTTGCTGTATAAAAACCTGAATTACCTGAAAAATTCAAAAGGTAATTTTTTGTTTTTCCGAATTGTCCTTCTACATTGAATTGAAAAATGCCGAGCTGCTGATCGATACTGATTCTGAAAAACTGTTCTTTATAATCAAACTCCTTTGGACTCAGTCGGTCTTCGTATCGCTGAAATCCATTAAAAATAGTAAAAGATCCTGTTTTCGCATATCTGTACTGAATCCCATAATGAAGGTATTTTCTGTAAGGAACAGCAAGAAAAAGAGTATCGCGCTGAAAATTTTTTGCATCCTGAACAAAATTGGCAAGAATATTTATTTTTTCTGAAATCCTGTACTGAATATTTCCGTTGAATGTACTCGTATTGTTAAAATATCCAGCATATTCAGGACTTGTACGCATATACATTATATTTCCGCTGATTTTATTAAAATTCGCAACCGTTTGTATCATGAAAGCATTTCCCTTTGTCTGTTGAGTTTTGCTGTAAGAGATTTCTCCGGAAACTTCTATGTTTTTATTTAATTGAAATTTTCCGGTTACATACGGAAGCTGTGCATCAGAATCCAGCCTGAAATTACTAAAACTTAATGTTTGATGGTCTTTACGGGGAATTTTATATAAATATCCCGCTGTAATCTCAGACGCTTTTGAGATTTTAAATTTAGAATACACATTAAATTCATCCTGAATCTCTCTGAAAAATCTGGGGTGATTATAAAAACCTCCGAAACTTATTTTCCTGATATCGAACCTAAATTCTGCACCACGTCCATATCTTGCATATTCCGTTAAAAATGAAGAGGAATAATTTTTATCTCCGAGATGAATGTACAGGTTCTGTCTTTTATAATTCACAAAATATTCCTCATACTTCGTGAAAGAATTAAATTCAACAGGATTTTTCGTTACTGCATGAAATTCCACCAGATTTTTATTCTCTTTATCCAGACTGCCTTTACCGTAAATTTCACCCTGAAATCCGTTTTGATAATCGCCGCGGTTTTCCATTCCTGTAAAAGCAAGAGAAGCAAAAACAGGAAGCCTGTGAAAGACATCTTCTTCTGATGGTTTTACTGAAATAATCTTCACACTTGCATAAGCAGATAGATTTTCTTTCGGATGTTCTCGCGAGTAAACGGAAAGTATGATGTTTTGAGATTCATTTTTACTTAAATCCGGATTGGTTTTTTTTGATACAGTTATTATTTTCTGTTCACCCGGAGATAAAATCAATGAATTTTCCTGATCAATCAGCTCGTTTTTACTTTCCAGAATTAAATTTTCTTTAAAGTTTCCGTTGTTTTTTAGCAGAAATGTAGAAAAAATTGTTTCTCCCGCTCTTACAAATTCAGGAGCATTTAAAGTCGATAGTAAAAGTTTTCGATTTCCCGAAACAGCAAATTCAAAATCATTGGAAAACTGATCGCCTGTTTTGCTTTCGGTTCCATGAAGAGTAATTTTATATGTTCCCTGAGGAGTTTCGGATGCAATTTTTACCGGAACAATATAAACTGTTTTTTCTTCCGGTGACATTTTTATTTCTCCTTTCGCTAAAATGGGAATGATATTTTGGCTGGAAGTTTCTACAGTGAAATTGTAAATTTTGTTTTCGGAAAACTTATTTTCCAGTGCAAATGGAATAGAAGTGGTGATTCCCGGCATCAGACTGTCTTTTTTTCCAATACCATTTTTTGTCTGGGAAAAAAATACTGCCGGAAATAAAATAAAAATATATGATGCACAGTTTTTAATCATTTTTTACTTCTAATTCCACATTGAGGGCAAAAGCATTTTCATCTTCGTCTGTTGCGATAAGAACCGCCTTATAAAGAGAAGGAGGCGTTTTTTCAAGATCAATATGAAAAGATTTTGAGGTTTGTGGCAGTAATCCCATTGCCTGACTCGTAAAACTTCCTGTTTTCTGTCCGCTCTTTTTATCATACATTTCCATTACCACCGTCGGTTTGCAATACAGATTTCCCTTATTAGAAATGGCAACCTTTACAATCTGTTTTCCGTTTTCTTTTTCAATTTTTATTCCCTCAAATTTAAGATCAGGTTTTGCTTTATCAGTATCCAGATCTGTAATTACCTGTACTGCATACCGGATAATTGAAGTTATGTTTACACCCTGCTTATTTTCTTTAGGATTTATTTCTTCCACAGGTTCTACAATAATAACGCTCCAGTAGCTTCCGGGTTCAGAAAGATGATCAGGAACGGTAATTTCATAATAGATTTCTGTTTTTTCCTTGGATTTAAGCGTAACCAGATTGGTGTTCATTTTAATCCAGTCTGTATTGGTTTTAACGTTCGTATGAGGAGCAGAATACTGAATGGTTCCATCTGACTGATAACTGAAATCCTGAAGAAATAATTTTACACTTTGAGACTGGCTTCCTGTATTTTCAATAGCAATTTTGCCTTTGTATATTTTTCCGTTTTCTACTTTATACGTATGGGAAAGTCCGTTCAGTACTACAATTCCTGCTTTCAGAAACACAAACTGAAGCATCAAAAAAGAAAATAGCAAGATCTGCTTTATCATAATTGTATGTAAAGTTTTAAGTTTGACAAAAGACTGTGCAAGACCAAGAAGAAATTTCTGCAACTTCTTCCTGTCTTTATTTGGGGAAATTCCTTTTTTAGTTATCCGAAATGGTGTAGGTTACCGTAGCAACAGTGGTAGCTGCAGCGGTAAGATCTGCATAAGCAGCAACTCCACCGGGACCACTTCCGGCAGCTAAAGCATAGGTAAGATTATGTCCGTTATTGGCTCCGTTTCCGGTATATGCACTTCCGATTCCGGAAATGATGGTTTGGTCTGCAGCACTCAAAGTAAGCTGTGCAGAAGGTGTTCCTAAAGTTCCTCCTCCGGAACCTGTTGCGGCAGCAGCGGTTACATTGATATCAATTCCCGGAATGACGGCATTAAGTTTTACGGAAACATTGCGGGTAGGATCTGCCACAGATTTTATGGAAGAGTAATTAAGCCATAAAGTAGTATTGGCTGCGTTTGCTACGATAGGGTTTCCGGCTTCTGTAGGTGCTGTAAATCCTAAAGTAATATTTTTGCTTGCGGCAGGTTCAATATCTACCAAAGCTACTTCCGGAACGGAGATCGTTATTGTGTGATTGTCTGTGTTGGTGTCTTGTGCGCTTACGTGAGAAGATACTGCAATTGCGACTAAAGACAAAGCTAAAGTGAACTTAAATCTTTTCATGGTGATATATTTAGTTTCGTGAAGTTAATAATTTTAAATTGAATATAAAAATATTTAATAATAAATTTTTATTATTACCATTTAATAATCAGTATTTTATAAATGTAAATGATATGTTAAATTAATGATTGAATTATTGAATTTTTACAATTTGCATCAACGAAAAGAAAAATCTCACACAATTTTGCATGAGATTTTTGTTTATCTATTTAAAAATAATCAGCTAAAAATACCTTTTAAAACCGGCTCAGAATTCCCCAGTGGATTTTAATATCATTGAATTTAAAAGGATTTCCGAACTCGTTACCGTTGGAAAGCTGAAAACTCATCAACCCGATCGGAATAAAGAAATTAAAACCGAGCCCGACACTGTAGAGTTTAGGTTTCACATTCAGAGATTTATTATTGAGCTGTCCGTACTGCCCGAAAACATCAAAAAATGCCTGACTTCCGATGAGATAACGGTATTCTAAACTGCCGTAATAATAAAAATCGGCGGCGAGAGAGTTTTCATTGAAACCCCGCATGGAATTCCAGCCTCCGAAACGGTACAATTCATTGGCAGAAAAGTCGATTTTAGAATCCATCATCGCTCCTTCCGCTTTGATGTTGAGGAAATGATTTCCGTTGATATGATAATTGTGCTCTCCAAAGAAGTAAAACTGATTCTGCGGAGATTTTATATTGTCTTTGGTATAAGTGGTCGTTAAATAATCGTATCCGGCATTTATTTTTGTTTTGTAAAGGAAAAGATCAATATCGGTAGGTTCTACCATTTCAAACCAGATTCCGATTCCTTTTTTATTGTAATCTTTACCCTGAACATACAACGTATCGATGATGCTGGAACTTTCGAAAGTTCCTCTCAGTCCCAGTTTATTTCGGGAGTTCAGATGGTAATAAAATGCCGGAAGTGCCTTTACATTGGCAAATGTAGAATCCTGACGGAAAATATTCACCTTCATATTCAGACCCACATTGGATTTAAAAAGGTAAGGAATATCGGTCTGAAGATCAAAAGTCTGCCCTTTATCCGGGTTTCTCTGCCAGTAAAGATTGATGAGTTCAAAACTGTTGAAAATATTTCTGAAATTTACATTCAAAGTTCCGTTCAGGGTAAATTTATCCGTTTTATCGTTTCCGAAACCAATGACCCCGTCAAAACTGTTGGTTTTTTTCTTTTCCATGAAAAGATAAATGCTCGTGGAATCTTTGGTGAACAAGGTTTGCGGAGGACGCTCCAAAGCAACAAACTGATGACTCTGGAAAGACTTATTAATGGCAATCAGGTTTTTATCATCATAATTTTTTCCCTTAAATTCCTTTTCCAGATTTTTAATGAATCTTTTCGGAACGCTTGTATAGCCTTTTACCACAAAACCGTCGATGGTTCTTTTATCGTTCTTGTTGATGTCGAGCTCTACAACAGGATAGCCGTTTTTCTGACCTTTATATTTGGATTTTATCCTGCTGAATGCAAAGCCTTCATCAATGTACTTTTTGTTGATGCTCCTTTTTGTTGAATCTAAATTTTTAGTGAAAAATTCTTTCTGAATCTTTGTTTTATTTGAAATTGAATCTGAAAGATTGACGTAAGTCTGGTTGAAATTCTTCCCTTTGTCATAAAATATTTCTGTGCTGTCACCTTTTTTTCTGACTTCTTTCAACTGGGTGAAAAAGTAATTGGTCTGAGCCAGAGAATCCAGAAACTTCACTGCTGAAGCAGAATCTTTTACCTTTTTCTTCACCTTGGTTTCAGAATCGATCAGGAAATAATGCTTCTTCTGCGCCTGTACAAAAACGCAAAACAGTACAAAAAATATTTTTAGAATTAATTTCAATTTGTCATTCTGAATATAGTGAAGCGGAATGAAGAATCTCTATAAAAATACAAAAAGATTCTTCACTGCATTTCATTCCGTTCAGAATGACAATGCGTCCAATCATTCAACTCAATTTAAGCCAGTTTATTGTATTTCTTCATCAGATTTTCGTAAGTTCCCTGCGGAAGGATCCATTTCAACGGAACTCCGATTTTCTGTCCGAATTTACCAAAATAATAATGTGCTTTCCATTTATTTTTGCTTAAAAGCTGATCTACATATGCTGCAACTTCCAGAGGTTCTGTTCCGTCGCCCACGTGAGAATTCATCAAAGCATATACTTTATCGAAAACATTTTTGTAAGGTTCTGAAACTTTTGTTCTCACCCGGTTTTCTGCAATATTTGTTTTGATGTCTCCCAAATGCAGCGAACAAACGTGAATGTTCCAGGGATAAACTTCGTATCTCATTGCTTCCGTTACTTTATCCAAAGCCGATTTTGAAGCCGAATAAAATCCTCGGAAAGGCAGTCCCATTTCACTTCCGATACTGGAAACATTGATGATTTGTCCGAATTTATTTTCGCGCATTTTCGGCATCACGGCGCTCATCATTTGTACAGCTCCGACCAAATTCAGGTTAAATAATTTTAAAATATCTTCTTTTGAAGAATCTTCCACGGCTCCTACCATTCCCATTCCGGCATTGTTGATGAGAACATCGATTCTGTTTTCTGTTTTCAAGACTTCAGCAATCGCATTTTGAACGGCTTCATTATCTGTAACGTCCGTCGGAATCGATTTGAAATACTGACTTTCGGTGTGTTTTCTGCTTAAGCCATATACTTTATGACCTTTCTTCCCGAAATATTCTGCTAACACGAAACCAATTCCTGAGGAAGTTCCGGTGATGATGATGGTTTTATGTTGTGACATTTTTGCGTAAGTAAAATTTATAAATTCTATATGGTATAATTATTATCCAGATTATTAGATTATTTAAAAAGTTTAGCGAGCGTATAATTTTATATAAAAATATTCTAAGAATAGTACCGAACTGATTAGCAAAGCTTATTAGAACAGAATTATAATGAGCGAATGGATCGTCATACCAAGATAAATCTTTTCTTTCGTTAATAATAATATTCCAAAACAATGTATTGAAAATTAATAATAAAATTGTTGTAAAACAATTTTCATACGACAGACTTGCAATAAATATTGCCAAGATTATAATAACAAATATACGATGTTGAATATTTACAAATTCATATAAACTAATAATCTCAATCACATTTACTGATATGCAAAATGCTAAAATAATTATAATGAATATTTTAGCAATCTTATTGATTCTGTAAAAGTTGTCGGATTCAGTACTCATTTCAAATTTGAACTATTTTTCCAAAAGTTCATACAAATCCTCCCAAAACATCGGATACGATTTCTCCACTACATTTTCCTCTTCAATAGTCAGTTCCTTTATTAAACAAAACGGCGCAAAGCTCATCGCCATTCTGTGATCCTGATACGTTGCAATGGAAATATTTTCCTGAGGTTCGTTGAAACTAATGGATTTAATCGTCAAATCTGTAAATTCTGTTTCCGTACCCAGCTTTTTTAGTTCATTATGTAAAGCTAAAAGACGATCGGTTTCCTTTACACGCAAAGTTTCCAATCCTGAAATTTCAAAAGGAATTTTCAGGGCTGCTGCAGTTACGCAAAGTGTTTGAGCGATGTCCGGACAATTATTCATATCCAGAACAATCTTTTCGGGAAATTCAAATCCTTCAATCGGCTCAAGCGTTAATTTATGCTCCTGTTCCGTGAAAGTCGTTTTAATTCCGAAAAATTCTTCATAAATTTTTACAATCGCCGAATCTCCCTGTGTAGATTCTTTGTAAAAGCTTTTTAAATGAATGGTTTTTCTTCCCAACGCAGCAAAAGAGTAGAAGTAAGATGCCGAACTCCAGTCGCTTTCCACTTCATAATTCATGATCGATGAATTATAATTGATGAATGATTCAACTTTTATGGTATTTCCTGTGAAGCTGCTTTTAATTCCGAATCGGGTTAAAATATTGAGCGTCATTTCAATATAAGACCGTGAAGTCACTTTGCCAACCAGATTTATTTCCAGTCCGTTTTCCAGTTTTCCGGCAATCAGAAGAAGAGAGGTGATGAACTGGCTGGAAATATCCGCCGGAACATCCACTTTGGTCTCCGTAATTTTTCTTCCTTGAATTTTAAGAGGCGGAAATCCCTCATTTTCCAGATATTCGATTTCGACACCCAGATTTTGCAGAGCGGTAACCAGATTTTTAATTGGTCTTTCTTTCATTCTCTTGGAACCCGTAAGAATCGTTGTCTTTCCCTCCTGAATAGAATAATAGGAAGTAAGGAAACGCATCGCCGTTCCCGCGTGATGGATATCCACGATATCCGAATCTTCAGATAGAGCTTTTTTCAGTAATTGCGTGTCCTGAGAATTCGACAGATTCCCGATTTCTATATTTTTAAACAGACTTTCTAAAATCAACAAACGATTCGAAATACTTTTCGAACCGCTGATCTGTATGGTTTTGTTTTCCTGTAATTTTGATTTTTCTAGCTTCTTCATTGTTCGTCTAAGTTGGAAGCTCGAAGCTGGAAGATGGAGGTGAAAAGTTTGGTTTAAAAACTTCCGGCTTCCAACTTCCGGCATCCAGCTATTTTAATTTTTCATTATTTTGATGGCGGTTCTTGTCGCGATCCGTCTTGATCTTCATTTTTCTGTCAAAAGCTTCCTGCAGATTAACTCCGGTCTGATTGGCCAAACATAACGTTACAAACAGAACATCTGCCAATTCCTCGCCTAAATCTTTACTTTTGTCGCTTTCCTTCTCGCTTTGTTCTCCATATCTTCTGGCGATGATTCTCGCTACTTCGCCTACTTCTTCCGTCAACATTGCCATATTGGTCAGTTCATTGAAATAACGAACACCAATGGTTTTGATCCATTCGTCAACTTGCCGCTGCAGATGTGTAATTTCCATTTATGGTTTGTTATTGATCTTTTCTTCTAATACAATTATTTTCGCTTCCAGTGTTTTTATTTCTTCTTCATGATAGACAGAATTTCCGATGTTCTCGGTAAAATCTGCAAATCTTTTCAGAAGTTGTCTTACCATGATATACACAATAATCAATACAGCAAAAGCCCCGATTTTTACAATATCAAAATCCATTTTTTAAAAATATTGATAAGCTCCCACTGTAGGATTTGAAGTTCTCGATACATTTGCGATATCCGTTGGAACGGTTGCCGCAACAGTTGTACTTCCTTTTCCTATTGCCGGAGAATTCTGTTTTACTCTCAGATTCATCTGGGCTGCAAAATAATTAACAAACAGCGGATCTAAATTTTTAAGAGACTGAATAACTCCCGGACTTGTATTGAAATCAAAACCGGCTTCCGAAGTTCCGGAATATTTGATGAGACAGTTCTGAATGGTAAAATTAAATAAGTTTGGCGGGGTCTGCTCAAAATTAACCGAATTGTCACGGTCGGAATACACGATGCTGTTTCTTAAATTAAAGATCAGTGCTCCGTATTCTTTCACTCCGGATGCATTCGTCCATTCGTTGGTGGCTAAAATTCCGTTTCGGTTATAAGAATGCAGAAGATCCGAATAATTGGCAATCGTACAGTGGGTAAAATTATGCGTTCCTCCTTTGAAAATTCCTACCGCAGATTCTCCGCAATTATTCATCACAAGATTTTTTGCAGTAATGGTAGAAGCAACGGCATAAATCCCATATTCCTGAAACGTATGGATAAAAGAATTGCTGATATTGGCATTGGTCTGTTTCATCTCAAGACCTTTTGTTCCTCCGAAAAGTCTTGCATAATTCATATTAAGCGTAGAACCGGCTTCCATTTTAATAGAATTCCAGTTTTTAGGAATCGTATCGTATGCAGGATCATTTCTGTCTCCGCGAAGCGTAACATTGTTGGCTAAAGTGCCGTTGATGTTCAGTGTGGCTCCCGAAAGTACTTTCATTCCGCTGTTTTTGTGGAAATACACTTTTGTACCCTGCTGAATATTCAGGATAACATTCTGGTCAATCGTTAAATCTCCGTAGATAATTTTAGCCTTATTGTTATTCCATGTTGCATCTGAAGTAATAATGTTCGGATTTGTAGGTGTTTTTATAAAAAATTCCGCATCCTGAACCACGGAGAACAATACAACCTGTTGTTGTCCGACTGGGCTCTGGAATAATATTTTATCTTCGGCAATCGCTTCAGGACCGCTCGCTTCCGGTGCAATTTCAACGAAAATATAAAGACTGTCTTTTTTTCTTAACGGGACATCCTTAAAATCATATCCCGGTTTCCCATCCACATTGATCTTATACAGAGAAGTTGCCCCTTTTTGCAGGTGAATTCGAGGGATCAGAATGTCTTTGTCTTCATTATTATATACTTTTACCGCATACGTTTCTGAACGAACCTGATGATAAACCGTATCGCAGAAAACCGTGTCTTTGGAAAAGCTTAATTCCTGCGAAGGAGCATCGAAACTGATATCGTCCTTATTACAAGATACAGCCATAACAAGCATCCAGAAAGAAAAAGCCAGTAATAATTTGAATTTCATCGAAATTAAAGTTTAAATAGATTTCAAATTTAACGAAAATACTTTGAATTTCTTATGAAGAAAAAAATATTGATCGTCTATTTGTAATTTTAAAAAATTATTGTATTTTTGCACCCTAAAATTAGCAGAGAAATATCCATTACTATTTCGAAAGCAAACTTTAATTTTTTAAAAATTGTATTATGAAAAACGGAATCCACCCAGAAAATTATAGACTTGTTGTTTTCAAAGATATGAGTAACGACGAGGTGTTTCTTTGCAAGTCTACTGCAGAAACAAAAGATACTATCGAGTACGAAGGACAAGAATATCCATTGATTAAAATGGAAATCTCTTCAACTTCTCACCCTTTCTACACTGGTAAAGTGAAGTTAGTTGACACTGCAGGTAGAGTTGATAAGTTCATGAACAAATACAAAAAATTCGCTAAGTAATTTTTTGTTGCCACAATATTTAAAAGTCTTTCGGTTTCCGGAGGACTTTTTTGTTGTATTTTTGTTTAGACGTTAAACATTGAATTTTAAACTAAAAACTGAACGATGCAATTAGTATTTTCAGATGCACAATACTGGGAAGATTTTCTTCCGCTTACTTTTACACGTCCCGTTGCAGAAATGCGATGCGGAATCCTTACTTTCTCTGAAAGATGGCAGAAAATTTTAGAAAACACCGAAATTTCTTTCTTCACGGAGATGTATCTGCAGGGAAAATTTCCTGAGCCTGCAAAAAAAGAGAGTCTTTTTCTGGTGACGAATTTTTTACCGACAGAAAATGTTATTCAGCAGATCAAAGACCTGAAACAGGGAGAAGCATTGGTGTATGAAGATGAATTAGTCGCTGCAAAAATCAATATGGATGGTTTTTCTCTGCATCAGATCGAGAAAATGACGGACATTAAGGAAGAACTTATTTTCTTTAAAAAACCGACGGATCTTTTTACCTATAATAAAGAAGCTATAGATTTCGATTTTGCATTGCTTACGAAAGGCAGAGTTTCTCAGGAACTTTCTTCAACCAATGGATTTTTGGGAAATAAAGAAGATCTGTATATAGAAGAAGGAGCTCAGATTGAGTTTTCGACCATCAATACAAAAACAGGCAAAATCTATATCGGGAAAAATGCTGAGGTGATGGAAGGCTGTAATCTTCGGGGTCCGATTGCGCTGTGTGAAGAGTCTAAGTTTAATTTAGGCGCGAAGATTTACGGAGCAACAACAATTGGTCCTCATTGCAAAGTGGGCGGAGAAGTGAATAATATCATCATTTTTGGCTATTCTAATAAAGGTCATGACGGTTTTGTCGGAAATTCGGTGATCGGAGAATGGTGTAATCTGGGAGCAGATACCAATTCTTCCAATCTTAAAAATAATTACGGTCACGTAAAATTGTGGAACTACAGAACAAAATCTTTCGAAGATACAGGATTACAGTTTGCAGGTTTAATTATGGGGGATCATTCCAAAACAGCAATCAATACCCAATTGAATACAGGAACTGTAGTTGGAGTCGCTTCCAATATTTTCAAAGAAGGTTTTCCTCCGAATTTGGTTGAAAGTTTTTCTTGGGGCGGTTTTAAAGGCGATGAGAAATTTAAATTAGACAAAGCCTACGAAGTTGCAGAACGGGCAATGGCAAGAAGAAAAGTGCCTTTAACGGATGAGGATAAGGCTATTTTTAAACATATTTTTGATGCGTATTAATACGATCAATAAAGGAAACTTCAAATTTTTTTGAAGTTTTTTTATTTTTAATGTAATAAAATGTAAAATCCGGTTGTCTTACTTATAGAAACAAAACTTATGACCCAAGAAACTTTCAGAAGTACGGTATTCATTCTCAAAGATGAGATGTATCGCTTTGCGAAAAGGTTTGTCATGAGCAGTGATGAAGCAGAAGACGTGGTGCAGGATCTTATGATTAAATTCTGGCAGAAGAAAGAAGAACTGGAGCAGTTTGGGAATTTAAAATCCTATGCTCTGAAGTCGGTCCGGAACGAGTGCCTGAACAGACTGAAACATCACGATGTAAAGCTGGGATTTGCAGATATGCAGCTTCACCGTTCCGAACTTTACAGTATGGAAGTCAATAATTTAAAGGAACACATCATTGGTTTCATTAATCAGCTTCCGGAAAAACAGAAAATGGTAATCCATTTGAAGGATGTAGAAGAATATGAAGTCTCGGAAATCGGCGAAATGCTGGAAATGGAGGAAAATGCAGTAAGAGTGAATCTTATGCGGGCAAGACAAAAAGTAAAAGAACAAATTTCACAATTGATGAGCTATGAGCAACGACAAATTTCAAGATAAATACGAAGAAATCTTCCAGAATTTAAAGGAAGAAAAAATGAACTGGGATTTTAATGATTTTCTGAAAAAAACGGAAGAAAAAAATGATGAGGTTCAGGAAAATATAACGCCAATCGTCCCTATCGATACGAAAACAAAACCATCGTTCCCGAAATGGTTCTGGATGGCTGCAAGCGTAGTTTTGCTTTTGAGTGTTGGATTGATATTTAAATATAATCAAAATGCAAACGTGGAAAATCAGGCACAATTGGTTGAAAACCAGGTAAAGAATCAAAAAGATAATTTCATCGAAGAAAACAGTGAACATACGGAACAGGTAGCGGTAAACCTGCTGAATGATTCAGTTTCCGGAGCGAAAAAAGATTCAGTTTTTCATGAAACTCCGGTTGCCGAGAAAGATTATCTGGATGAAATTTTACCGAAAAGAGGAAGGCTGAAGAAAGAAAGAAAGCCGAAGTATGTATATAACTCCTCTAAAGCTTCAGATTCTACAGGATATAAAGATTCTTACGTTATCGTTAACGGAAAAAGAATCGAAAATGTAGAAGAAGCGATTAATGTGACTAAGTATTCATTTCAAATATTTGCAAATAACGTTAGTGAAAAATTAGCAAAACCAACCGTCGTGGATGACGATTATTAATTAACCTTAAAAGATTATGCACCTGATCAGGCACTAATAATCCAAAATAAAAAATTGACTCATGAAAAAAGTATTCATAATATTCGCACTCGCTTTTTCCCATTTCTTTAATATTTACGGGCAGGAAAAAGATAAGTTAGATCAGCTTTTTGATAAATATCAGGAAGTAGAGGGAGTAACATCCATTAAAATTGCCAAACCGATGTTCGGAATGCTGAGCAGTCTGGATCTTGGAGATGCTGAACTGGATCAGATAAAACCGTTATTATCCAAAATTAACGGACTGAAAGTTTTCATTGCCGAAAAACCACAGGACGGAAGTTCTGCGAAAGGACAGAAACTGTCGCAAATCAACAAAGACATTTCTTCTTATTTAAGCAATCTTAAGTACAGTGAAATCATGACAATGAACAGTAACGGGGCTAAAATAAAATTTCTTTCAGCAGAAGAGAAAAACGGAATTTTGGATGATTTGTTATTGAGCATCGATAGCGGAGGAGAGGAAAATATCCTTGTAAAACTGGACGGAAAACTTTCGATGAATGATATCAATAAAATCATCAATTCTACAGAAACAAAAACAAATCCGGTTACCAATACCAGAAATAACCTCACTTCGGAAAATACCTCTTCTTATCTGAATGGCGAATCCAGAAATGTAGGCGAATTCTCTGGAATTCAGGTGAGTACGGGTGTTAATCTGGTGTTCAAGCAGGAAAGTCCTACCAATGTAAAGGTAATTGCCGATGCCGATAAGCTTCAGTACATTATTACAAAAGTTGACAACGGCGTTCTGAAAGTGTATGTTGATAACAAAGGACAGAAAAATTTAAAATTTAAAAACATCAGTGTCAACGTTTCTTCGCCAAGAATGGATAACATTAAAGCGTCTTCGGGAGCAACTTTTACCACGATTAATTCTGTAAAAGAAAATAACCTTACCATTGATGCATCTTCAGGTTCTGTAGTAAAAGGGAAATTCAATATTTCAAATAATGCTTTAGTGGAAGCGTCTTCAGGAACAAGCGTGAAAGTTGAAGTAAATTCCAGAAGCTTAGTATTTAAAGGATCAAGCGGGTCAGATGCAAGTATTCAAGGTGAGGCAGAAACAGCAGCTTTTGATGTAAGCAGCGGTGCGGTTTGTAAAGGCGAAGCATTTCAGGCAAATCAAGTGGAAGCGGAATCTACTTCGGGATCTAACCTTTCTGTAAATGCGGTAGATAAATTAAAAGCGAAGGCTTCATCAGGCGGAACCATCCGATACAGAGGAAATCCGGAAATTACTTCAGACATCAGCAAAATGTCAGGCGGAAGTTTAAAACCCATCAACTAAAAATTTAATTTAAATCCAAATTGCCATGAAAATATTAAAACACCTTTTTCTTATCGCCTGTGCGATGTTCATGTTACAATCCTGTATAGTTTCTTCGGGAGCCGGTAAAATGGCTTACTTTTCAGATTCCGGGAACGATTTTAAAGGAGCAAAATTTACGACCATTAATGTTCCGATGTTTTTAGCAAAACCCATGATTAAAAAAGCATTGAGGGAAGATGGTGAAGATAATGAAGAGGTAATCCGCCTGATCCGGAAAGTTTCAAAAATTAAAGTTTTGACTGTTGAAAACGGAGATAAATCGATGCTGAATGATTTTGCGAAGTATTTAAATAACAATAATTATGAAGAATGGGCAACCATAAAACATGACGGAGAAAATGTAAATATCCGGGTGAAACAGAAAGATGATGTTATTAAAAATATGCTGATTACGGTAAATTCAGATAAAGAGTTGGTTTTTGTGGATGTTCGGGGAAATTTTACAGCCAATGATATTTCAAAAATGATTTCATCGGCATCCGATAAATAGCAATATATCATCAAATCATATTACTAAATTGTTTTTTTATACAAACTACCGTTCCGTAAAAAGGAGCGGTTTTTTGATTTAAGTTATTGATTATTAAGTTTTATTTAAACTATGAAAATCGATTTTCGTATTTCGGTAAAATACCTTAATTTTGCAAGAAAGTAAAGATGTCTATTCATAACAAAATTGTAGAGACAGCCATCACTTTCGATGACGTGCTTCTAGTCCCTTCTTATTCAGAAGTTTTACCTAATCAGGTTTCTTTAAAATCAAGACTTACCGACAAAATTACGCTTAATGTTCCGATTGTTTCCGCTGCAATGGATACCGTTACAGAAGCTGAACTGGCAATTGCACTGGCAAGAGTCGGAGGTTTGGGATTTATTCATAAAAACATGACGATCGCTGAACAGGCTGCACAGGTTAATCGTGTAAAGCGTTCGGAAAACGGAATGATTTCAGATCCTGTTACCCTTTCAAAAGATCATACTTTGGCTCAGGCTAAAGAAACAATGGCGAAATATAAAATCTCCGGACTTCCTGTAGTAGATGCCGAAAATACTTTAATCGGGATCATTACCAACAGAGATGTAAAATATCAGGAAAATCTTGAGATGAAGGTGGAAGAGATCATGACGAAAGAAAAGCTGATTACTTCTGATAAAAATACCAATCTGGAGAAAGCGAAAGAAATTCTTCTTAAAAACAGAGTGGAAAAGCTTCCGATCGTAGATGCTGAAAATAAACTGGTAGGATTAATTACCATTAAAGATATCGACAATCAGTTAGAATATCCAAATGCGAACAAAGATCAGAGCGGAAGATTAATCGTTGGAGCAGGAGTAGGAGTAGGTGAAGATACACTGGAAAGAATCGAGGCACTTGTAAAAGCTGGTGTTGATATCATCGGAATCGATTCAGCTCACGGACATTCCATCGGAGTCTTAAATAAAATTAAAGAAATCCGACAGGCTTATCCTGATCTGGATATCGTTGGAGGAAATATCGTAACGGCTGAAGCGGCTAAAGATCTAATCGAAGCCGGAGCAAATGTTCTAAAAGTAGGAGTAGGTCCCGGTTCAATCTGTACAACGAGAGTGGTTGCAGGAGTTGGAGTTCCTCAGTTATCCGCAATTTACAATGTTTACGAATATGCGAAAACAAAGAACGTAGCTGTAATTGCAGACGGAGGAATCAAGCTTTCCGGAGATATCGTAAAAGCGATTGCCAGTGGAGCAGGAGCCGTAATGTTAGGTTCGCTTTTGGCAGGAACTGATGAAGCTCCGGGTGAAGAAATTATTTTCCAGGGTAGAAAATTCAAGACCTATCAGGGAATGGGAAGTCTTTCTGCGATGAAGAGAGGAGGAAAAGAGAGATATTTCCAGAGTGAGGCTAAGAAATTCGTTCCGGAAGGAATCGAAGGAAGAGTTCCAAGCAAAGGATCTCTGGAAGAAGTGATTTTCCAGTTAACAGGAGGTCTGAGAGCGGGAATGGGATATTGTGGCGCTAAAGATATTGAAGCGTTACAAAACGATACAAAAATGGTAATGATCACAGGAAGCGGATTGAAAGAATCTCACCCGCACGATGTCATCATCACGCAGGAAGCTCCGAATTATTCTTTGTAATAATAGATTAAATATACTTAAAGGCTATCTCAATGTTGAGGTAGCCTTTTTAATCTTTTTATAAATTCACTTCAGTTTAGCCTATATAAAAATAAAAAGCCACTGCAAAAGCAATGGCTTCTAATCTTATTAAAACGGAGAAACGATACAAGATCCTGGCGGAAGATCCTGAATTCTTCTGCATCCTCCAGGTCCGCAACAAAAAATAGATGAATCTCCGCATCCGAAGTTTTCCTGGTTTGCATCACACATTTTGAATCCTCCTTTAATGCTTTTTAAGCTTTGTCTTGAAATTTTTTTAAGATTTTTCATAATAGATTAATTTTGATTTGTATCATATCAAATATATAAAAAATATTTTCTCATTTTTAAAAAATCTTAAAGTTGTGAATTATTTAATTTTCAATAAAAAACCTCCGCTTTTGGCGAAGGCTTATCACATATAATAAAATTTTATTTTTTCACAAACTTAAATTCGTGAGTCTGGAAATTTTTAGTATTAATCTTCAAAAGATAGATTCCTGCGCTTAGTTCAGAAACGTTTACTTTTTCATTAAATTCTTCAGATTTTACAATTTGTCCGGCCATATTATAGATCTGAACAGATTTTCCGTCTTTTATCCCTGAAATTTTAATAATCTCAGCAACAGGATTGGGGAAGATCTGAATTTTAGAATCATTGTTTCTGACATCTGAAGCCGCAAGAGATGTACTGTGCAAATCTCCCGTCATGGTCGCATTAGAAGTCGTAAGATTTCCTCCGCAACCTCCCGCTTGTGATGTAAATGATGTATTCTCAACCCAGGTTCCAAAAGTAATTGATGGTGGATTTTGTACGAAATTATTGTTACCCGTAGAATTATAGTAAATTAAGTTTGGGCTTGAAAAAGTTCCGTATCCTTCATCAGCAAGGAATTCCCATCTGCTTAATGTATTATTCCACTGAATTTTAAATTCGCAGGTTCCTAAGCCGCCACAAGGTTGTCCGTCTAAAGGTGTTGTAATATATATCCCTTTATTAAAGGCGTCTACACCCGTTTTTGTAAAAACAAAATTCTGATTATCAAATATATTATGACAACCGTTAAAGGTGATCGTCTGTGCAAAGGCAGAACCGCCCAAAGCAAGACATAAAAGATAAAGAGTTTTCATGCTGATATTTTAGAATTGTGACGGGAAAATACCTTGTAAAGCAATAATACACTTCAGAGTAACGAAAGGTGGTCTGTTTTCGTGTGGCTGTCCTCCTCCTGTCTGGTTTACCATCGTAGATTTCATGGTTGTATTTGCAGCAGCATCAGAGTATTCTTTATCTAATCCTTTTGTATCGGCAGGAAGATTATTCGTAGGAGAATTCTGATTTCCTTCTGCGGTTACAGCATTTACCGTGTGTGAGTGAGGCGGCATTTGTGTCACCTGAAGTGTTACAGATTCTGTTCCTCCGCTTTGTCCCATCGTGTAGTTGGTAGGTCCTCCCGGAGCCTGTCCTTCGTGTACCAAAACCCTTCCTCTCATATCAGGTAAAGCGAATGTTGTGGTTCCGTTTCCTCCGTAAGTGGTTCCTAACAGTGCAAATAAAGCCTGATTTTGCGAAATTGGTAAAAGCTGTCCGTTACAGGCAGCCCAGTTTTTCGGAACAAAATTGTAAGGTACGAATGCGATTTGCCCTAAAAAAGGCTCTGAAGCTTGTGCTTTTAAAACAGAAGTAGATGCCATGCTCAATAGCAATGTGCATCCTAATACAAGTTTTTTCATGACGAATAAATTAGTTTTAATTAGGTGTTGTAAAGGTAGATATTATTCTACATATTTTTGTTATATTAATGAAAAAACCTTCCAGAGGTTTCTGAAAGGCTTATATTGTTACTAATAATAGGTTATTTTTGAAGTTTATCTTTAAAGTCTTCGATCCTGAAATCTGTTAAAGCATTGCCTTTTTCCACTTTTTCTTTTGAATATAATCTGAAATCATTTTCTGTTTTTTCTAAAAGATAATCGTAAGGTCCGACGTGGGAAATTAGTTTTACCAAAACCGGAGAAATTTCAAGACAGATAAAAAGTCCCATAATAAAAGCGGCAGCTAAACCGATGATGGCTGAATTTTTTCCCAGCTCGTCCAAAGCCTGTAATCTTGCTGCAAAACCATTGAATTTATCCTCAAAAGTCTCGGTAGATTTTCTCTCTGTTTCTAAATTGGTATATACCTTAGAAATTTCTTTATCTAAATATTCCAGTCTGGGAGCAACCTGTTTCTGGTAATTTTCCAGATCGAGTCTTCTCTGTTCTTTCAGTTCCTGCTTTCGTTTTGCATTGGGACCGAAACCTTCTTTCCCGCTGGTTAATCCGGATTGCTTTCCTAAAATTTCTTTTTCAAGCTCTACAGAAGCGGAATCATACGATTTTTGATAGTTGGCAATCTTATCGGAGATTTGTTTCTTTTCAGTCTCAAAAGGTCCGCTTTGCTGAAGGATTCTTCCGTTCATCTCACCCTGAAGCTGTTTTTTATTTCTCTGAATGATGGTATTCAGTTGTTTGTTTACTTCCTTTTCAAAAATTTTAAGTTCAAGAGGTTTAGAAATGATAATTCCTAAAAAAGTCGCCAGAATTAATCTGGGAATTGCCATTAAAATCTGATTCCACCATGTTCCTGTTTTTTTGATGGAAGAAACGATGTATCGGTCCAGATTAAAAATCATTAAACCCCATAAAACACCGAAGCCAATTGCTGTCCAGATGTCATCGAAAACCGTATACATCGCGTAACCTGCGGAAAGCGTAGCGAATACAGCTGTAAAAAGTACAATTCCTCCGATACCCGCAAATTTGTTCCATTCGCTCGGAGTTTTTCTCAGAATATGAATGTTTCCTCCGGAACACACCATCAGAAACTTTTGGAACCAGTTTATTTTATGATTCACCTGATTTATAGTTTGTTGGTTGTTTTTCATGATAGAAAATTTATACAAATGTACTACTAAAAATCATAACAATGTAAAAGATAGTATTATGTTTTACCAAGTATATAGGTTTGTTTTATTATTTTGTTGTAAATCAATCAATTAAATTTATTAAATAAAATATTCTTATCTTTATGTATAATCACTAAATATCAAAATATGAAAAATGTAATCTGCCTTTCTCTGGCAATGGCTGCGTTTGCGCTTACTTCCTGTACCAAAGAAAAATCGATAGATGATGATCTGAAAGAAGTTGCCGCAAACATCAACAAAACGACACCTCAGAATCTTGCCGACGGAGTGCGTCTCGACAGCGTTTCTGTACAGCCGGGAAAAATTTTTAAATATAATTATACCCTAACCGACGATGTAAAAGAAAGTGTAAGTCCTGAAGAAATTCAAGTTTTTAAAAACAATGCAAAAGAAGGAGCTTTAAGAGTTATTAAAACTTCGCCGGAGATTAAAGAATTCAGGGATAATGATGTTACCATGGTATATAGTTACTATGATAAAAACGGAAAACCGACCGCCGATTTTAAAATTACCCCCGAAGAATACAAAACAAAGTAAACCAATCAATCACTCACAAAATATTTATCTGTGAGTGATTTTTATTTCAGCCGATCCGGATTTTGTTTTAAAAAGCTTTCCCAGCCGGTATAAGATTTTGTATCTGCAATCGTTCCGGAATTGAAATGATGACATACCGCAACAGCCAATCCATCGGAGGCATCGAGATATTTTGTGGGAAATTCTTTGAGATTTAAAAGACTTTGGAGCATTCCTGCAACCTGTTCTTTACTGGCATTTCCGTTTCCGGTGATCGCCATTTTTATTTTTTTCGGAGAATATTCTGTAATCGGGATATTCCTGTGAAGACTTGCCGCCATCGCAACGCCTTGTGCGCGACCTAGTTTCAGCATACTCTGAACGTTTTTTCCGTAGAAAGGAGCTTCCAGAGCAACCTCATCAGGATGAAATTCGTCAATCAGCGCCAAAGTTTTATCAAAAATATATTTAAGTTTGGTCTCGTGGTTCGGATACTTTTTCAGCAATAATTCATGGATGGAAATCATTTCCATTTTTCCTTTTTTTATGGAAATAATTCCAAAACCCATCACGGTTGTTCCCGGGTCGATTCCTAAAATAATCTTCTCTGCAATCATTGCTTCAAAGATATGAACTTTCAGACTTTTAAGAATGAAAATTTTTTGAATCATATTTTACAGCAGTCCCAGTTTCTTTTCTGCGATAGTAATCCAGTTTTCTTCATGTCGAAGCAAAGTGATTTTGTCAACTAAGAATTTAGTTTTATATTCTTTTTCTTGATATTTCTCCCATGCTTTCAGATAGTTTTCCCAAGTTAAATTTCTGTAGCCCACGGTTACATGAGGGTGGAAAGAATAATTGATAAAGTTGAATATTTCCTTCACCCGAAGATAAAGATCATTGAGTTGTTCGTTGGTTTCAGATTTCACAAAAACCACAGGATTTTTAGGATGGGCAAAACTTCCGAAACCATTCAGTTCAATTTCAAAAGGAGAAACAGCAGTATTAATCTTTTGAAAAGCTTCCAGAATGTCATTTTCTGAAGCAACCTCTCTGGAAAATGGCGGAAACAAAGTAATGTGCGCTTCATTTTTCAAAGCTTTGGAATTGTCAAAATTTAATGCAAAGTCCTGTTTGAATATTTTTATTTCTTCAATAATTTTTTGTGGCGGATAAATGGCGATGAAATACATCTTTTTCATTGATTGAAATTAAGAATTTTAAAATAAATTATAATGCATAAGAAAATTATGTATAGATTTGCTAAGTATAAAAGATGAGATATTGAAAAAGAACAGTCTTTATAAAGGAACCCTCCAAAACATCATCCTGAAGCTTCTTGCCAAGGAAGTGAAAATGTATGGATACCAGATCACGCAGCGCGCCAAAGAACTTACGCAGGGCGAACTGGAAATGACGGAAGGTGCGCTGTATCCGCTTTTGCATAAGCTGGAAGCGGAAGGAATGATTTTGTCTGAAATCCAGAAGATCAACGGAAGAGACCGGAAATATTATCTTCTAACCGAAAAAGGGAAAAAACAGCAGGCAGAACAGGAAGCAGAAATGAAAAATTATTTATTTAACCTCAATACGATTTTTAATATATGATAACCAAAGAAAAGGAACATCAAATAGAATTATATCTGAATTCAAAAAAGCTGACTGCTCAGATTTTAGCTGAAGTGAAAGATCATTTTATTTCCCAGATCAGTCATCTGATGCTGTCTGAAAATTTAAGTTTTCCCGAGGCTTTTCTGAAAGCTAAAATCAGTTGGAATAATGAGTTGGAAATGGTAAACGCAGATTTTCTTTCGTTCAAAAAAGTAGCCAGAATCGAAAAAGTTATTTTACAGCAGAGGTTTAGAAAGATTGGCATTTTTTCTTTCATTCTTGCAACAGCAGCAACATTCATAATGTTTTTAAATACGGATGTTTTTTTTACAGTTCAGATTGTATTGTTGGGAAGCTTAGCAATTCTTTTGGCATACAGTTTCCTTACCAAAAAGATGAAGTTTTCCAATTATATCGCCATGAGCTTTCATCCTCTACTGCTTAGAAATCTTCTTTTCGGAGTGCTGATCTTTGCTTTTGGATCTTTTATAACAGCAGAAAACTGGAAAATCATGGATATGAATGTTTCAAAATTTCTATCGGTATATTCTTTGGCGGTTCAGCTTCAGTTATTGTATTTCAATTCAAAGAAAATTAATGTTTTAGTTTAAAATTTAAAATGATGTTTTCAAAAGAACACGAACAGGAAATTACGGATTATCTTATTTTTCACAGGCTTCCTCTGGATATTTTAGTTGAGGTGAAAGATCATATGATCTCGCAGATTGCCGATATTCAGATGGAGGAAAATGTGGGTTTCGATGAAGCTTTTCTTAAAACGAAAAAGTTATGGGGAAGTGAATTTAAAATGACGCGTTACTCTATTTTTTACCAAGAACAGATTCCGTTTATTGTAAAGAGAATTGCGAAGGTAAAGTATCGCAGCATTTTTAAAAAATCGTTGATTTTCGGGCTGGCTTCTTTTACAGTAAATCTCCTTTTGATCTATTTTTCAACCGATCAGGAAACTTACAGTGATCTTTTCAGGCTGTATAATTCACTTTTTGTAATAGTTCCTTTTTTATTATGGCTGTTTAATAAAAATTTGAGAAAATATGTAAAAAAAGATTTTAAATATCAGGGAAAATCTTTCTTTACCATCTATCAGCAGAATCTGGGGCTTTTTGTTTTGACGCTTAATATCTCTTTTCAGCTTATTCTCCGGGAGGATAAATATGTTTTCCGGTTTTTCAGAACAGATGATCCTGTATCGGTATTTCCACTTCTGATTACTTTAATAATTCCTTTTGTATTGTATGTTGTTATTATTTTCGTGATGATTAATTTTTTTGAACATAAAAAATCATTAGAAAAAATGAAAGAGTTTCTGAATCTTTCTGCTGAATAATTTACATCTTCATTGTATTTCCTTTTGTAGAATTCATCTCCGAAATGGTACTTTCCAAAGCATCTGTAATTTTTTTGATCTCAACGTGAGGTTTAAAGGTAAATCCTTTTCCCTGTTCCTCATCGGCGATATTGGAAAGAATAATGACCGAAGTTTTTGTTTCCGGATAAAAGATATTTAATGAAGGTGAGCCTTTAACGTAACCGCTGTGGAAAAATGCCGACGGTTTTCCGATGTTGCTCATAATTCCGTATCCATAACCCATTTTCCCGAAAATAGCATGATGTCTTTCTGCGCTTTTAGATTCAAACTTTTTCAGTGTTTCAGGACGGAGGATTTTTTCGCTGTATAAAGCAGTATTCCACATATGAAGATCGTTAATGGTGGATAAAATTCCGCCTGCAGGAACTCCGATATCTTTACTGGCGAGTCTTTTCGGCATATTCTGGATCTTTTCGAATTTTTTTCTGTTGCCTAAATAAGCTCCGGCAAAGTTTTCTCCCTCAAAATAAGTCGCAGTTGAAGAATGATTCATTCCGGCTGTTTTAAATAAATCCAAAACATTTTCGTCATACGATTTACCCGAAACTTTTTCCACAATTTTTCCCAATGTATTAAAACCGTCGTTGGAATAAAAGAAATCTGTTCCGCTTTTAAACTGGAGCTTTCCGCCCAAAGTATTCAGTCCCGAAGTATGGTTCAGAAGCTGATGAATGGTAATGTTTTCATAATTTTTATTTTGAAACTCCTTTAAATAAGTTGAAACTTTATCGTCTACATTCAGTTTTCCCTGTTCCATCTGAAGCAGAATTAAAGCAGCGGTAAATTGCTTGCTTACAGAACCGATGGCAAAAACAGTACTGTCATTAATCTTTAACTGATCCTTAAAATCTGCAAAACCCTGATTTTTTCTGTACAGTTCAACCGAATCTTTAAAAACCGCCACACTTCCGTTAAACTGATATTTTTTGAAAACAGAATCGATCTGGTTTTTCAGAAGACTTTTTTCAAAAGCAATGATCGTACTGTCTGCAATTGCCTGTTTGTCCACTTTTCTTTCGGAAGGAATAAATGGAATCTCCTTTTGACAGGAAACTAAACTAATGGAAACAGAAGCAATAAGGATAAAGAAAAGTATTTTTTTAATCATTTATTGTTTTTCTTTCAGGAAGCAATTTTTATGCCTCTGTAACGAAAAAGCCTCCTAATTTTCATTAAGAGGCTGGTTGTAAATTATTAAAAATGATAATTAAAATGATACCGTATTTACAGTATTGGTTGCTGAAGTGGTAAAGGTACTTTTAAGCGTTCCTCCGGAAGTAGAATAAGTTCCTCCGGTATATAATCCCCATCCTGAAGTTCCTCCCACAAAACTTCCGCCGGTATAACTTCCGCCAAAATAAACTTTATAAGTAGTACTGTTTGTAAGATTAGGACTGGAAAAATGAAAATAATACACTCCGTTTTTAGGTTTGAAGGTTACCATTTCCGTTCCCGAAGCGTTTTCAATATGCAGAATAGAAGTGGCTGCAAGCTGTGCGCTGGATTTCAGGAACATACTTACCTGTGTGGAAGCAGCTCCCATTGCTTTAGTCATACTTGCATTCGATCCCGCAGAAATCAGAAAACCTCCGTTCATTAAAAAAGTTCCGTTGTAATCAATTCCTTCTTCCGGCTGGCTTGTCGGTCCGTTTACAATAGTTGTTCCGCCTGTAATCGTAATATTTCCGTTGCTGTCAATCGCATCGCTTCCTGCTACGATATTAATTCCTCCGGTAATGTACAGATGGCTGTTGTCATTAGATTCCGTTCCACCAGCAACTGTACCGTAAGTTGCATTAATTCCGTCGTTGGAAGCCGTTATATTGTTTACTCCTCCTGCTAAAGTAATAATCGGCGCTTCTACGCCTTCACCAACTCCCGAAGTAGATGAAATTGCGGAAACCGTATTTGTTCCTCCATTTATGGTAACCGATGCATCCGAATGAATCCCATCATCTGTAGAATTAAAGGTGTTGTTTCCATTATTGATTGTAACAGCTCCGGTTGCGACCAAAGTTTTCGGGTGACTGTAATCTGTTCCGGATACTAAAAATCTGGCTCCTGTCGTTTTAATCAGTAAAACAGGATTTCCTGTTGCGCTTCCTATCGTTATCGTTCCGTCTGCTTTTAAGCCTTTTCCTCCTGTTCCCGAACTTGTTGTCGTCACCGAACCTGCATTAATCAGAAGATTTCCGTCTGCTGTAATGGCGGAAGAAGAGTAAGAATCCAAAACGCCTGTTGTATTGGTGTAAGTAGCTCCGTTTCCTGCCGTTGTAATCGTTAAATTTCCATTATTGACTGTGATATTCTGAGCGGCTGAAATTCCTTTTCCTCCGTTTGCCGTAGAAGCTAAAGAAAGATTGAAGGTTCCTCCGTTTACAATAACATTTCCATCGGTTTTTATGGCTGTGGAATAAGAAGGGTCATATCCGCTTCCTGAAGCGGTAAGAACGGCTGCTCCGGAAAGTGTGGCAGTAATATTTCCTCCGTCGAAAGTAATGTTTCCTTTTGCACTGATGGCTTTCGATTGTGCGCCTGTTAAAGTTAAATTAAATGTGCCTCCCGAAATTCCGATGGTTGAAGTTCCTGTTTTAATCGCTTTTACATCGGCTGAAGCCAAAGTTGCGGTTACATTTCCTCCCGAAATAGAGATTGCTGTATCTCCTGCATCAATTGCGTCCCCGGTTGCTGTGATGTTTACCGTTCCGCTGCTCATTGCATAACCTTCCGAATGAAAACCGTCTGATGTGGCAGAAGTTACTGTAATATTTCCGTTCTGAACTTCAATTCCTGCGGAAGTGGAAACACCGTGCTTTTTAATTCCTTTGATGTTTAAAGTTCCTGTTCCTGTAAAAATTATTTTTCCGTCGGTTTGTAATGTCCCGTTTTTTGTGCTTGAAGAACCGTCTGTTAACGAATTTGTTGTCCCTGCCTGAAGGGTAAAAGTATGAGTTTGTCCGCCGGTGATATTAATGGCAGATCCGGAAGCATTGGTAAGATTTAAATTATTCATTACAAAACTTGCGGGAAGAGAAGAGCTCATTGTGAGACTTCCTGTTGTGCTTGTTCCCAGTAAATTGTATTCTAAATTATTGATGGTTGCAGTGGACACAACATTCACCGTTCCGCCTGTTGCCGTAATAGTAACCCCCTGATTAGAATAAGGATTGATAATGGTTGCATTTTCCGAACCTTTGTAAATAATATAAATTTTAGTTAAGCTAACCGCAGTAGCAGAGAACGTTAAACTGTCAACGATGCTTTTCGGTAAGTCTAAACTTGTTGTAGCTCCGTTAATGTGAAATTTTGTATAATTTGAGTCAAATTTAATGCTGTCGACAACCGGAGTAGGGGAAGCATACATATTGTTTCCCGAATTATGCGCCACAATATTGCTTTGGGCTTTTAATCCAAAAGACAAAATAAACGCAATTACTATATATAAATGCTTTCTCATTTTTTGATCAGTTTTAAAGTTGTGTTGTTAACCTGCACCAGATAAAAGCCTTCTCTGAAGCTGCTGATATTGATGTCTTCATTGGGTTGATAAGTTCCCGACAGAACAAGTCTTCCTTCAGCAGAATAGATTTTCACTTTTAAAGATTCTTTTTTGTCTGATGTTATTCTGATGAATTCTGCGGAAGGATTCGGGTATAACCTGATCTGGTCTTTATTTATCCCGATTTCCTGAGTGGCTAAAATAGCTGACGAAAAAGTAATTTTCCGGATAATACCGGTCGGGATAGAAATATCGGAAGCGGAACTCGCGGTTTTTACCAACAAATTGCTGCCTGAAAAGTAAAGTTTTCCGCTGTTTTCAATCGTGTAGTTCTGTGTGGAACCCGTGTAATAGGTAACTTTTATTGTTGTCTGTGCAAAGGAAACTGCAGCAAACACAAATAAAAGCAAACACATCATTTTACTGAAAGGTTTTGCTATTTTCATTGTCAAATTAATTTAAATTCCAAAATTAATTTTTAGTTAACATTGAAAAAATAATTTGAGGTAAACAGTAAAAATGTGTCGGTGAATGATAAATATTTAATTAAAATAAATTTATTTTGAAATATCCTTATTTTACAAAAACAATAAAAATATCTTTTACAAGATCACTTTCGGTGAAAAATTTAGTGTATGGTTTTGGGATGTAATGAATGGAGTATTTGCTGCTGTACAAAGAATAGCTTTTGTTGAACAGTTTGTAATCAAGTCTCTTACCGTGCAGAAAAACGGAATTATTTTACAATCAGATCGCAAAACCAGAAAACATATTCATCATCTTCGCTGTTTTCATCAGATTTCGGTTTCGGATAGTTTTTTTTAACAATTTCCCCGATCTCGAATTCAACAGGATTTTTAAAAAGAGGTCCGTCAAAAGTAAAAGTGTGAAATTCTCCATTTTCTCCGCAAGGATCTACGTTTTCCGGTAAATCTTTAATGAAGTCTTCATCAATAATTCTTCCGGCAAAACTTTTATCGAGATAGGTTTCGTTCACGCATACAACGATGGTTTTAAAGCCAAGATTTAAAAATTCACGGATGAGGTCGGTTGTATTGATTTTCCATAACGGAAAGATTCCTTTCATTCCGATGGAGCGTAACTGATCTTCGCGGTATTTCTTTAAATCTTCCAGAAAAATATCCCCGAAAATAGAATGGGTAATGCCCCGAGATTTCAGATCATTCATCGTTTTGCTCATCAGTTCACGGTATTCTTCCATTGTAGGTTCTTTGGGAAGTTCCATTTTAATTAAAGGAAAGCCTAGACTTTCTGCCTGTTTTTCCAGTAATGAAACATGAACGCCGTGCATGGAGATTCTCTGAAATTCTTTATTAATGCTTGTAAGCAGAGAGGTGACTTCAAATTTTTCTTCCTTTAAAATTTTATATAACGCTAAAGCAGAATCTTTTCCGCTGCTCCAGTTGAAGATGGCTTTCGGTTTCATTGTTGAGGTAATGTTTTTCAAAAATAATCAGATTGATTCAGAATTCAGTTGATAATCGAACATATTTATTGAAATTATGGTTGTTTGTACTGTATTAGATTATTTTAATTAAATGTTAATAAAAGTTCATATATAATTTTATTTTAGTCAGTTGTAAGGATTTATGGTGGGTAATAATGTTATATATTTGCACCTGCTAATTTTTGTGCCGTGAAAAAGTTTTTTTTATTTCTATCGATTGTATTTCTGAGTCGGGCGAATGCTCAGAATGTTGGGATCAATTCGCTTACACCGCAAATGACTCTGGATGTAAATGGTGTGGCTTCTACCGTTAGCAAAGCGGACGGAATGAGAGCGCCCAGAATAACGTTGGCTCAGCTAAATGCAAAGACAGGGTATAACTCTAATCATGTAGGTGCTTTACTTTATATTACGGATGTTACAGGAGGTTCCACGGTATCTGCAACAGCACAGATCGCGACGGTTGGATATTACTATTTTGATGGTACCGCATGGCAATCTGTAGTTGCTAAAACAGGAACAGCGGTTTTTATTGCTTCACTGGGAAGCGGAAATGGTTCTGCAACAGCGGCTAGTATCAATTCCGGTGGTTTTACCACAGTTCCTCTTTCAACCGTAACTAAAAATGTAGGCGGTGGAATCTGGACTCCGGCAACCAACACATACACTGTGCCAAGTTCGGGAACTTATCTCATTAAATCGAGTATCAGACTTGTAGATGGAAGCGCAAGTAGAAATGTGTTTCAGGCGGTACATACTGTAAATTCAGATATTCCCGAAGGAATCTGGGACACGAATTCCGGAAACCGCTGGACAATGCTGTATACAAGAATTGCCTATTTTAACAAAAATGATCAGTTAAGGCTTTATATGTATTCTGACGGAGCAACGGCTAATATTTCTGACGCTTCTCTGAATATTGTTTTGCTAAGCCAGAACTAAAGTCCTTTTGAAATAAAATAAACCTCTCATAGAATTTCTGTGAGGGGTTTGTTGTTACTTTATTTCTTCAGGTGTTAGCCATTTAACGGGACAATCCTTAAAATATTCATTAATCGCAGGAACTGCAATTTCAGCTTTAGGATGAACATCGTGAAATAAGATAATTCCCTTTCTCCATAAAAGCATCAGCGTAATAACTCTTGAAGAGACCTGTTGTGAAGATATTTTTTCACTCCAGTCCTGCGAATCGATATTCCACAAAAGAACAGGCTGCTTGTTTTTTAATAGATATTGTATAATCTCCTTGCTTCTTTGTCCATAAGGCGGACGAAAATAAAACGTCTTATGATTAAAATCAAAAACATCTTTAATAATACCATTGCTTTCGTCGATCTGTAATTTCCAGTCGGGAAGATACTGATGCGATTTATGAACCATACTGTGAGAGCCGATCCAGTTTTCTCCGTACATAGATGAAACACTGTTTTTGCCGTTTGCGGCAATTCTCTGTTGTAACTTATCTCCCGATAAAAAGAAAATACCTGTTAAGTTTTGCTCTTTTAAAACGTTAATCAACTGATCTGTATGACCGTTTTTTGGAGTCGGACCATCATCGAACGTGAGAAGATAGTTTTTGTCATTTAATTCAAAACCATTTTTCTCGGTTGGATCTAATGTGTTGATTTCGCTTGTCCTTTTATTGGATTTTGCAGCCAGCCGAAGGCACTCTAAAATATATGTTTTATAAAAACTTTTAGAATTCTGATACCAGTTTTTTAGATTTTCAGGCAATCTTTCTGAAAGCTTTTTTGTTACCAAAACCAGTTCCGGATAAGTGGGATTTGTCTTTACAGAAACTACCTCCGAAAGCGCATTAGCGTCTAAGCATTTAAAATTTTGAACCAGACGATCCTGAGTCTGTTTTTTCCAGATTTTTACCCCTTCGGAAGTTCCGTCTTTTACGGCTAAAATTTTGAATAATTCCGTTTCGTTGGAAGCATTAATTTCAGCGAATGTTTCCAGAAACACCAACATTTCCATTTTGGAAGCAACATCAAAATCTTTACTGCTTTTCATGGGTAAATTCCAAAGATCACGATTGGCGGTCGCAATGCTGGATGGACCTTGTGAGAAGATAAAATCTGAAACCAAAATGAACAATAAAAGTAATTTTTTCATTATCTCATTTTTGATTTTACTCTCAGAATAGCTTTATCGTAGACCGGATTTTCCTTATTCTCTTTCGCTAAACCATAATAATAAAGGGCTTCAGAAAATTGTCCGCTGTTTTCGTAAATTTTCGCAATATTATAATAAGAATTTGCTTTAATCGTATTGTCGGTTGCAAATTTAATGGCTTCACGATTTGCCCAGATCGCTTCTGCGTTTCTTCCGATTTTGCTGAATGCAAGTCCGAGATTACTGTAGATCTGCCCATCGAAAGGATTATATTCCAACGCTTGTTGATAAGAATTAACCGCCTGTTCTATTCTGCTGGAATGATAAAAATTTTCGCCCTGTTTATTGATGTCGAACGCTTTCTGTCTGTAGTTTTCGGTGATAGAATTACTTGGTGTTGAAGAATACCGGTAGTTGCTTAATAAGCTTCTCACGCCTTCCCATGAAGCAGAATTTTCAAAATTATTGATATCAATAATGTTTCCGGATTCATCAATCATAAAAACCACCCAAACTGTCCCTTTTTTATATTTTGGCACATCATAACTTTTAATCAGGGTATTTCCTATATAAACATAAACTTTTGCATTGCTTATATTGGAAAGGTTATCATTATCCATTCTGTTTTTATCGGAATAATCATGAACTGCATAAATATATTTCTTGTTTTGAGCTCTTTTTTCAATCGTAATAGTTTCAGGACCAAAACTGTCTGTATCGTCTACATCAAGATTGGCGTTGGTTCCTTCTTTGTGATAATAGCAAATATGATTGTTCGGATAGGAAAGATGCGAATCCAGATCAGAAGGAGATTTTCCCCAGCTTAAAACAATTCTCATTCCGTCCAGATCTTCCATAACAGGGCTTAAAGCATACGTCAGACCGCCAAAAGGACCTTTTGTAACCAGTGTGGAATAGCCTTCTTTTTTGATGATTAAAGTGATCTCATTGTTGGCATCAACGAACTGTGGAGGAATAACGGCTTTTCCTGAAGCATCCGTATTGACAGTTTCTGAAGTTTCTCCGTTTTTCTGGAAGATAATTTGTGCATTGGGAATAACCTTGTCTTTAACGACTGCACTTAAAACCAATAACTCATTGTTCTTTTGAGCAAAAATAAAGGATTGCCAAAAAACGAACAGCAAAAGAATTTTTTTCATGGAATGTTTTTATTTAATTGGCATCAAATATAAAAAATCCTCCAAGATTTTGAAGGATAATATTTCATATAGATTCAAGATTAGAATTTTACCTGAATTTATTTACTGTTAATATTTTTTCGACTGAATTTCTTTAACGGGAATAAATGCTCCGTTAATATAATCTATTTTCTGTTCAAAAGGATAAGCCGGATTTGATGTCATTAAGACTCCCATAACGCCGAAAAACATTCCGATGCTTAAATTTCCAATATTGGGACTTCCGGATCTTAATTTTCCGACGAAATAATAGTCATTGTCTCTTTTTTCTGCCTTCGTGAAAAGATTTTCGATAGGAAGATAAACATATAATTCTCCTTTGTAAACCAGGGCATATACATCATCTTTCTTTATTTCTTTTTCTTTTCCGTCTGCTGTTTCAAATATTCTGTTGATTTTGGGTTGGCTTCCATAAAATTTAACACTGCTGATTTCCTGTTGAGGCTGCTGGTTTTTCAGAGAAGTATAATCTTTATACAGCCCGTCTTTCAATTCAGAAGAATTGAAGAGGCTGATTGATTGTTTATAGACATCATCAAAATTTTTAAGCTGTTCCCATGTGTAACGCTCTGTTGTATTAGGTTTTTTCGCTGCATTTTCGGTAATGAATTCTCCCAGCATTTCGCTGCCTTTTCTTAGGATTTCTTTCGTTACATCGGCTGATTTATGCTCTGTCACAGTATCTGTTTTTTCAAGTAAAGAATAGGTTCCGTCATCATTTTTTGCAAAAAGGAAACTCTGGAAATAACAGTATCCCAACTCAGTAAATGCTTTTGAGACTTCAGCAAAATACAATTGTTTAAGATATAAAACCAGATTTCCGTTTTCTGCATTTTCTCCGTTTATGCTGTTTAGAACATTTTGAAACTGATCAGAAAGGGGAGACGTAGGAACCACTCTGGCTTTTGCATTCAATGCGCCCTGCTGAACAATTCCAACGGTTGTTGTATCAATTCTGGCATCAATAATTGTAATGGTTTTATAATAGCTTTTCTCTGCTTTTTGAAAAGGCGGGGTAATCGTAAAATCTTCCGTTCGCTTCTGGGCGAATAAAATGGAAGATAAACATAGGAATACAAATAGTACATTTTTTCTTAAAAATATTTTCATGATGGTTGTTATTTTATTTTACTAACGGTTTAAATGGATGATTAGTCTATAAAAGTACAAAAACCTCAAAGAAAATTCCCTGAGGTTTGATTTATAAATCGTAAAAAAGGTAGCTGAGCGAAGTCGAAGCTACATATTTCTTCTGTATTTACCGCCCACTTCAAACAAAGCATTGGTAATCTGTCCAAGAGAGCAGTATTTCACGGCATCCATCATCACTTCGAATAAGTTTTGCTGATTAATTGCGGCGTGTTGCAGGGTTTTCAAAGCGGCTTCTGATTTATCTTCATTGGATTTCTGGAAGTTGTGAAGCATTTCAATCTGGAATTGCTTTTCTTCCTCTGTTGAACGGATGACTTCTCCCGGACGAACTGTTGGCGAACCGTCTTTTCCTAAGAACGTGTTCACTCCGATAATCGGATATTCTCCGGTGTGTTTCAGCCATTCGTAATGCATCGATTCTTCCTGAATTTTTGAACGTTGATACATGGTTTCCATTGCGCCCAGAACACCGCCTCTTTCTGTAATTCTATCGAATTCTGCATACACAGCTTCTTCTACTAAATCCGTTAATTCTTCAATGATAAATGAACCTTGTAGCGGATTTTCATTTTTCGCTAATCCTAACTCTTTATTGATAATCAACTGAATTGCCATCGCTCTTCTCACCGATTGCTCAGTAGGAGTCGTAATTGCCTCATCATAAGCATTGGTGTGCAATGAATTACAGTTGTCATATATCGCATAAAGCGCCTGAAGTGTTGTTCTTATGTCATTGAAATCAATTTCCTGAGCGTGAAGAGAACGTCCCGAAGTCTGGATGTGGTATTTCAGCATCTGGCTTCTTTCGTCGGCTCCGTATTTCAGTTTCATCGCTTTTGCCCAGATTCTTCTTGCCACACGTCCGATTACTGAATATTCAGGATCAATACCGTTGGAGAAGAAGAACGATAAGTTCGGTGCAAAATCGTTGATGTCCATTCCTCTTGACAGATAATATTCAACATAGGTGAAACCATTTGCCAATGTAAATGCCAACTGAGAAACCGGATTGGCTCCTGCTTCCGCAATGTGATATCCTGAAATGGAAACAGAGTAGAAGTTTCTTACTTTTTCTTTGATGAAATATTCCTGAACGTCGCCCATTAATCTCAAAGCAAATTCAGTTGAGAAAATACATGTATTCTGCGCCTGATCTTCTTTTAAAATATCTGCCTGAACGGTTCCACGAACAGTTGCGATGGTTTTTGCTTTAATTTCAGCATACACATCGGCAGGAATGACTTCATCTCCTGTAATTCCCAGTAGTTTTAAACCTAAACCGTTATTGGAAGGCGGCAATTCTCCGTTGTATTTTGGTCTTTCTAAACCTTTATCGTCGAATTTCGCTTTCAAAACTTCCTCAACCTTTGCTTCAAGCTTATGCTCAATAATGTATTTCTCGACATTCTGATCGATGGCTGCATTCATAAAGAAAGCCAACAACATCGGCGCAGGTCCGTTGATGGTCATGGAAACTGAAGTCATTGCATTCACCAGATCAAAACCTGAATATAGTTTTTTAGCATCGTCCAAAGTGGCAATAGAAACGCCCGCATTTCCGATTTTACCGTAAATATCCGGTGGTAAAGCAGGATCCTGTCCGTAAAGAGTTACCGAGTCGAAAGCCGTAGATAAACGTTTTGCCGGCATTTCCGCAGAAACGTAGTGGAATCTTCTGTTGGTTCTTTCAGGATCTCCTTCTCCGGCAAACATTCTTGTTGGATCTTCTCCGGTTCTTTTGAAAGGATAAATTCCCGCAGTGTATGGGAAACTTCCCGGAAGATTTTCCTGACCTTTCCATTTGATGAGATCGCCCCAGTCGTTGTATTTTGGTAATGCAATTTTCGGAATTCTTAGGTGAGATAAAGATTCTGTTGAGGTTTCAACCTTAATTTCTTTTCCTCTTACGAAGTAGGAATAAAATTCAGCTTTAAAAGCCTCTTTCGTATCGTCCCATGTTTTAAGGAAGTCAATGTTTTCCTGTTGAAGTTCTTTTTCAGCTTTCTGATATTCAGCATCTAAGGTTTCATTGGAAAGGAAATTTTTAACACCTTCAATATGATACATTTTTCTTGCCAGTTCAGCCTGTTTTTCAACATTCGCATCGTATTGTCTGTTGTTTTCAACGATTTCAGAAAGATAACGGACTCTTTTTGGCGGAATAATCGTTACTTCGTCTGTAATTTCCTGTTCAACAAATGTTTTTAAATTTAAATCAGCAAATTTATCGTTGACTTTAGAAACTAATCTGTTGTATAATTCTGTTGTTCCGTGATCGTTGAACTGAGATGCTTTTGTGGCATACACCGGCATTTCATCCAATGGCTGTTCCCACAACAGGTGGTTTCTCTGGAACTGTTTTCTTACGGCTTGAAGCGCATCAAGAGCGCCACGTTTGTCAGATTTATTTAAAGCAACCAAATCTGCATAATCCAGCATATCGATTTTTTCCAATTGTGTGGAAGCTCCGTATTCCGGAGTCATCACATACATCGAAACATCCGCAAAATCGGAAACTTCCGAACCGGATTGACCAATACCTGAAGTTTCAAGGATAATAACATCAGGATGAGCTAATTTCAAGACATTCAATGCAGAATGAATGAACGGAGAAACCGAAACGTTGTTTTCTCTTGTTGCCATCGACCGCATATACACTCTTGGATCATTGATTGCGTTCATACGGATTCTGTCTCCCAAAAGTGCACCTCCTGTTTTCTTTTTAGAAGGGTCGATGGAGATAATCGCAATTTTTTTATCAGTGTTTGAACGCAGGAAACGTCTTACCAATTCGTCTGTTAAAGAAGATTTTCCGGCTCCTCCGGTTCCTGTGATCCCGATAATCGGAATATGTAAGTCTTTTGATTTTTCGTCAATTGCTTTTACCAGCTCAGGTTTTTCTTCTGAAAAATTTTCAACTGCTGAAATGATTTTCGCAATGCTTGTCGAATTTTCAAAACTGATGGAATCCAGATCTTTTACATTAACATCTTTTCCTGTTGCGAAATCTGATTTCTGAACCAAATCGTCGATCATTCCTTGTAAACCAAGTTCACGACCATCATCCGGAGAATAAATTCGGTCGATTCCGTAAGACATGATATCTTCGATTTCTTCGGGCAGAATTACACCGCCGCCGCCGCCAAAAATTTTAATCTGTGGCGAATTTTTTTCTCTTAAAAGATCGTAGATGTATTTAAAATATTCGTTATGACCGCCCTGATAAGAGGTTAAGGCAATAGCGTTTGCATCTTCCTGAATGGCAGTATTTACAACTTCTTCTGCCGATTTGTCGTGGCCAAGGTGGATAACTTCACATCCTGTTCCCTGAATCACACGGCGCATAATATTAATCGCAGCATCATGACCATCGAATAGCGACGCAGCCGTCACGATTCTGACTTTATTTTTTGGAGTATATTTTTGGGTTTCCATAAAAGATTTAGAAAATTTCTGAATTTCCAAATATAATAATAAAATAGAAACCCGATGTTTAATGTTAATACATTGTAAATGATTAAGTTAATTTGCTTTGATTAAATATTTGAACCTCATTTAAACTAACATTTGTTAGAAATGATAACTGCTTAGAAGTTACGCCGCTGATTTCTCAGAAAATCTTTCACAGAATGATATCATTAATTTCTATAATTTTGCATCATATAAATAAGGTATGAAAAAGGCATTGCTGTATTTTGCGTTGGGAACGGTTTTAAGTTTTTTAATTAATTATTTCTTTTACAGTTCGGAAAACATCGGGCTCGATATTTATTATGCCATTGCCTTTGGTTTTGCATGGGGAGTTGCCTATTATTTAGATACCCCGGATTTTACTCTGCCTCAAAAATTAGGATTGTCTTTTGTTGCCATGGGAATCTTGGTTCTTGTGGGCGCTTTAATTTTTAATCTGGAACTGGCTATTCCTTCCGTTCTTAAATTTTCGACGGTTTTTGTGGCGTATTATTTAATTGCAAGTTTCAGAGCAAATAAAACACTGCGCGATTAATGCATCGTCATAAAACTTACATACATTAATAGAAGGAACATGCAGAAAAGTCCGAATAAATTGACAATAAATAAAAGAATTCCTTTCATTACACTAATACTTCGTGCATTTTTGTAAACTCTGTGATGCGCTATAAAGAAATATACAAGCATATAAATGACGGCTGCGGAATAGATTGAAAATGTTAAAGTGTTGAAAATCGTATTATCCGGAAGTAATGAAGTAAGTTCCGAAATGGTTATGATGATCAGAATTCCTAACAGCAGAAAGGAAAAATAATGAAGTGTGAAAATACCATGATCAAAATACCACCATTTCTTTTTATTGTGGAAAAGCCAGAGAAAGAAAGCAAAAATCGGCAGATAAACAAATAATGCTTTCGGAAGAGTGTGAACAATATTTTCAGTGAATTTTTCAAAGATCTGGTCTTTTTTCAATCCCTGTTCCTGAAAGTGAAATATTTTTTTTGCATAAGGTTTTAAAAATGCAAATACGGCTTTTTTATCCTGATTTTTAAGACTTAAGGAGTCGAACTGCTTCATGGTAGTAGCTCCCAGAATGCTCATTTTTCCGTCGGCTGTTTGTGTAAAAGTATCCTCTTCAGGATCGGGAGTATTTTTTTTGCTGCCAATTTCCAGTCCTTTTTCCATCTTAGAATTAGATAAATCCTCTTTTATCAGTTGATCTTTTTGGAGCGAATATTTCAGACTGTCTGTAAATCGTGCAATTTTTTCGTCCTGTTCTTTTTCTTTCAGGATCTGCTCTTTCTTTTCGTTTTCTGAAAGTTCTTCTTCTGAACCGGAAAATAGAGTAGGGAGGAAAAAAGTAATAAAACTGATGAAAATATACAATTTTACAGGAGCAACGTACATTTGTCTCTTTCCGGCAAGATATTCTTTAGTTAATTCTCCCGGACGAATGAGTAAATATTTCATTGTTTTCCAGAACTGTCCGTCATAATGCGTGAAATCTTCAATGAAATGCGTGAAAAGATAATGGAACGGCTGTTTGGGTTCCGTATTTTCCTGTCCGCAATGAGGGCAGAATCTTTCTTCAACAATGTGTCCGCAGTTAAGACACGTTTTATCTTCTCTAATTTTTCCGTGGCTCATGATATCAATATGGATTTTAGCAAATATAATTATTTACAGAAATTAAATAATCATATTGATATGGTTTTGGATGGAAGTTTAAATTTAATTGACATTTGTTGTTGAAATTTGATTGATTTTTAAATGATTTTCAAATTTGTAAGTAAATTTTTCAATTGGAATTTTCTTGTTTTTTTAATTGTTTTTATATGATTAAGTCTTTCAGGTACTTAGGCTTAAACACATAATCAGCAGATTAAACGAAATATGTTTTTGCATTCTAAAAATAATTTGTACCTTTGCACACCCTTTTAGGGGAAAATTATGTTTAATCTTTAACTAAAACGTGTGAATACATTAAGTTACAAAACTGTTTCAGCGAACAAAGCTACTGCTAATAAAGAATGGGTTGTGGTAGACGCTGAAGGACAACCGTTGGGAAGACTAGCTTCTACGGTTGCAAAGATTTTGAGAGGTAAGCACAAAACGAACTACACACCTCACGTAGATTGTGGTGATAACGTAATCGTTTTGAACGCTGGGAAAGTAACTCTTTCAGGAAACAAGTGGAACGACAAGACTTATATCTGGCATACAGGTTACCCTGGAGGACAGAAGTCTATGACTGCGGCTGAACTTCAAAAGAAAGATTCTTTAAAAGTATTGGAAAAATCAGTAAAAGGAATGTTGCCTAAAAACAGACTTGGAGCTGCGATCCTTAAGAATCTTTACTTATATGAAGGAACTGAGCACAAACATGAAGCTCAACAGCCTAAAACAATTAATGTTAACGAATTTAAATAATTAATATGTCTACAGTTCACAAAATCGGAAGAAGAAAAACTTCTGTAGCAAGAGTTTATGTAAAGCCAGGAACTGGTAACATTACAGTAAACGGTAAAGATGCTAAAGAATACTTCTCTACAGATGTAATGGTTTACAAATTAAACCAACCATTTATCCTTTCTGAAACTGTTGGTCAGTATGACGTTACCGTAAACGTATTCGGTGGTGGAAATACAGGTCAGGCAGAGGCTATCAGATTAGGTATTTCAAGAGCTTTATGCGAAATCAACGCTGAGTTCAGATTAGCATTGAAGCCTGCTGGTTTACTTACAAGAGACGCAAGAATGGTGGAAAGAAAGAAGCCAGGTCAGAAAAAAGCAAGAAAGAGATTCCAATTCTCAAAACGTTAAGATTTGCTGTTGGCGAATGGCTTATGGTTGTTTGCTACAGAAATGTATTAATTTTTATTTAAACTTAATCTCGGCGAAAAGCCAATTGCCACAAGCAAAAAGCAAAACGCCAATTGCCCGTTACGTTTAGCATCCAAACGCTTCTCCCATCTAAAGAAGTTGTTGATTGTTTAAAAGACGGAAAGTAAACTAACAAAAACAAAAAACATGGCAAAAGCAAATGTAAAAGACCTTTTAGAGGCTGGTGTACACTTCGGTCACATGACTAGAAAGTGGAATCCAAATATGGCTCCATACATTTTTATGGAGAAAAATGGTATTCACATTGTAGACTTACATAAAACAGCTGTTAAATTGGATGAAGCTTGTAACGCTTTAGAAAAATTAACTTCTGCAGGTAAAAAAGTTCTTTTCGTAGCTACTAAAAAGCAGGCGAAGGAAGTTGTTGCAAAACACGCTTCTGAACTTAATATGCCTTATATTACAGAAAGATGGCCAGGTGGTATGTTAACAAACTTTGTTACTATCAGAAAGGCTGTTAAGAAAATGAACTCTATCGACAAAATGAAAAAAGATGGAACGTTCGAAACTTTATCTAAAAAAGAAAGATTACAGGTAGACAGACAAAGAGCTAACCTTGAGAAGAACTTAGGTTCTATCGCAGACATGGTGAGACTTCCATCTGCTGTATTCGTAGTAGATATCATGAGAGAACACATCGCGGTAACTGAAGCTAAGAAATTAGGTATTCCGGTTTTCGGTATTGTTGATACAAACTCTGACCCAAGAAAAGTAGACTTCGTTATCCCAGGAAACGATGATGCTTCTAAATCTATCGATATGATTCTTAGCGTAGTTTCTGAATCTATCAAAGAAGGTCAGTCTCAAAGAAAAGCTGATAAAGAAAAATCTAAAGAAGAAGGAGAAGTAGTATCTGCTGATAAAGATGCTGACTTTGATGCTGAATAATTAAAGATTTTCTTTACTATAGAAAAATCGCCGAATCAAAGATTCGGCGATTTTTTGTTTATATCTTACTAAGGGCAAACAAGCATTCCTGGAAAATTTGGATTATCTACACCTATTCTACAAACACCTGAACAGCATATTTCAGTTTCTTCATTACAACCGTCACTACATTTTCTGTAACCACCTTTAATTGTTCTCAATTCTTTTCTTGAAACTTTTTTCAAATTTTTCATAGTTTTTTAATTTGTAATTTTCCTACTCTGTATGCTTTTCGGATTCCGCAATGATTTTATCGAAATATAATAAATTATTTAATATATCACTTATTTTTGATAAAATATTTTTTCTTAGTTGGAAAGCGTTACATTATAAGACGAACTGATAAACTTTGTTTTCTGGTATACCGAATTACAAACCATTCCGGAAATATTGTAATTCTGATTTTTAGGAACCATTGCCGAACCTATTTTGTTGGCGCCAATCGGAATTTTCTTGAAATAATTATTTCCGCTAATCGTAAGAACCATATTGCAGCGGGAATTATTCTCAACAGTAATTGACGTATTCGGGCTGTCTTCGGAGCCGTTTAAAAGATCCGTTAAAACTGCCGCCGTTTCGGATTTGTACGTTTTTATTAAAGTCTGATATTCTAATTCTGTTTGATTGGCAGTAGAGGTTCTGCTAACAGTATTTGGATTTGTATGAGGATTTTTTACAGCATCGTTGTTTGTCCTGTAATGAGTAGTCTCACAACTGTTTAAAGCAATGATCATAATAACCGTAAAAGAAAAAAGCTTTTTCATAACAAAATTTTCTTACGTAAATTTAAAACTTTTACTTACTCGCCCGTTGTAATTTATTTTCCAGTCTGAACAGGATTATTAATGGTTAAAAAAATACTTTTCTTAATTTCTTTCTGTGAGGAATATAAAACATCACAGACATGGCTCGTTAAAGTATAACTTCCTTTATTAATTACGATAGAATTTTCTCCTTTTGCAGGTACTGCAAGATTATAGAAATCTTTTCCCTGAATTCTTAAAACGATATTACAGTCAGAATTATTTTTAAACAAAAGAATAACTTCTTTGCTGCTGATATCTTCATTAAACATCGCATTAAGCAGTTTTACGGTTTTCTCTTTATGTTCAGCGGGTGTAGAAGCAATCAGGCGTTTAAATTCTTCTGTTTCCTGTGCATTAGAATTCTTCATCAGAGTAGTGGAGATCTCAGAAATAACAGGTCTTGCTTCCATCGGTTTGGCATCCTTTTTTCCTTTGGTCCACTCCGAGTTTTTCAAGGCAATTATTTTAGATTTTAATACGTTTCTTTTAGGATCATCCGGATGTGCGGTTTTCAGGAAATCTTCAATTTCGCTGATGTTTTTACTTTCTAAAATATTCTGGGATTTATTTTGTTCCTGAACGCTGCTGCAGCATACGAGAATTCCCGTCGAAATAATCAACATTACTTTTTTCATAACTTATCTTTTTTGTGTTTATACGTGAAAATACAAGGATGTAAAATAGTACAGCCTTTAGTTGTTTATGTGAATTTTATCACCTAAAAATTACCGATAAGTTAAATTTGTAAAGTGTCTGGAAATACTGATTTTTTTTTCATCGTGTGTTTTTGTTTGTTAGTTAATTCTGAATTTAATATAAGTTATTGTTTTTCCTTTGGCAGAGAAAAGCTCTTCATAATATGTTTTAATATCCCTTAGATGCGGTGTATTCGGATCATACTCCAAGGCTCCGTAAATATCGTGGTGTGCAGTAATGATTTCATAACCTGCCCCCTGTAAAAATCCTAAAGTGTAGCCGTGAAGAAATTCCGAATCTGTTTTTAAATGGATAATTCCACCGGGTTTCAAGAATTTCTTATATCTTTCTAAAAAGTCAGGATGCGTTAATCTGTGTTTTGTACGCTTATATTTAATTTGCGGATCAGGAAACGTAATCCAGATTTCATCCACTTCATTTTCTCCGAAAAAATAATCAACAAGCTCAATTTGGGTTCTCAGAAAAGCCACATTTTTCATACCGTTTTCTACGGCTTCTTTAGCGCCGAACCAGAATCTTGCCCCTTTAATATCAACTCCTATAAAATTTTTCTCAGGGAATGTTTTTGCAAGACCTACCGAATATTCTCCCTTTCCGCAGCCTAATTCTAAAACAATAGGATTGTCGTTTTTAAAGAAATCTGTTCTCCATTTTCCTTTAAGATCGAAACCATTTAAAGCATCTTCTCTAGTTGGCTGAATAACATTTGGTAATATCTTGTTTTCTGCGAATCTTGCTAATTTATTTTTACCCATGAGACATTTATAAAATCCTGCAAAAATAACTAATTTTAAGCAAATGCTTCATTTTTAAACCTGAAAATAACAGCTAACTGCGTTATTTTCTCATAGAACTTCCCAATGCAACCATGATGGGTTTCTGGATGGTTTTCTGTGAGGCGTACTGAGCTCCGCAAACAATACTGGTGAAAAGATAATCACCTTTCTGTACCACAATCGAATTGTCGCCGTGCGAAGGAACAGGAAGCCTGTACTTCGTGGTCCCGATTCCTTCTATTCGTACAATAATATTACAGTCAGATTTATTTTCAATCATCACGATACATTCTTTCGCATTGGGGTCGTTATCGAAAAGAGAGTTAAGGATTTTTACCGTTTTGTTTTTATGTTCCGTCGGATTTTCCGCCATCAGCATATTAAATTCAGAAGCTTCTGCATCAGGAATGGCAGCAACAGGTTTAGTGTTTGCAGATGTTGTGGAAGGAGCAGCAGGAGCAATGTATACGTTTTTAGGATTGCTTGGTGTGTACACTACCGCAGATTGCCCCACCTGCAATTCTTTCTGATATTTTGCAATCTGTTTCTGCTTGATGAGGGCATTCATCTCATCAAAAGATATTTTGGTAGAAGGTCTTCGCTTCAGCATAGCAAGCCAGTCCTGCATTTGCTTTACTTTCTGGTCACCGGGTTGAGCATTTTTTATGTATTCTTTCATCATTTCCATAACACGAGGCTTAAGTATAGATCTTCGCGGATCATCGGGATGAGCATCTCTCAGGAAAGCATTAATTTCGTAAATATTTTTACTCTTTAAAATTTCACTGTAATCTTTCCCTTTCGACTGAGCGGAAAGAGTGATGTACAGAATCATACTAAAAAATATAAATAACTTTTTCATTCACTGGTATTAAAGTGTAAAAGTAAAATATTTTCTCGTTTAATTGATTTATTTTTAAGGCATTAGTATCCAAAATTGCAGCGAAAATTACACCAACTGTAATGAACAATCAATTTTTTCTAAATTTAAAAATTATTTTAAGTAAAACAAAAAAATGTACATCCCACTTGGAAAATGTACATTTTTTTTATTTGTATAATGAGAAATTTTATTTCAGAACATCCTGAAGGTGAGAATTCCTTAATCTTCTCTGGTAAATCGGAAGATATTTTTCTATAGGGATTTTTACAGCTTCAAAGTTTCCGGCAAGAACATAGGGTTCAATATTTTCTGAAGTGTATACAAACTGCAGGAAATTATCAATTAAGTTTTCAGGAATTTTGAATTTCGTAAAATAATCTTTTCCCAGATAATTTTTAATCTGCGTTACAGAATTATTCATTCTTTCGTAGGCTACATAACGTTGTTTTTTCTTTCTTTCTCCGGATAGAATATCATAAATGCTTTCTAGGCTGAAGGTAAGACCACCATCGCGAAGACCTGCAACAGGAAGCTGCGGCGGAGTTCCGTCTCCTTTAGGTTCCGGAAGACCAATGACTTTTTTAATCGCTAAAGCCTTATCTTCTTTTCTGATTGAATTTACATCATAACGTAAGTTTCCGGTAGGCTTAAACCTGCTGATGATGACTTCCTGAATATCGTGATACGCTACTTTCAGCTCAACCAGATTTTTCTGATCCATCATCTGAGGCGTCAGCTTAATATCTTTTCGCTCTGTAATAATCGACGTAAAACGGATCACATCTCCCGGATTGGCAGAAATAGAAAAATCACCATTATAATCACTTAAAACAGTTTTCAGGGTATTAAGATTCGTAACATACATCTGGTTCAGATACAAAACAGAATTATCTTTTAGAAAAACTTCTCCGGAGTATGTTTGTGCGTTAATTTTTGCCAGAAAAACCAACAGCAGCAGAGTAAATAACTTCTTCATATAATACCGCAAAATTACGCAGAAAACCAACAAGCTATACCTATTTTAGTAGTGAAAACAGGTTAAAGTTATATTAAACTTTAATGAGGAATTGTTAATGAATGTTATAAGGATGCATTTAAATATAAAATGTGTGAAAATTTTTAATGATTTTTCATTCCGATTAATAATTCTTTACCAAAAGCCAACTCGTATATTTTACAGTGGTTGTACCTCCAAATTCCGTCCAGCTTATGAAATACCAGTACGTTGCTGTGTTTACCAGTCTTCCTCCGACTCTTCCGTCCCAGGTAAATCTGTTGGAAGGCGCTCCTCGAAATACCTCTGCTCCATAACGGTCAAAAATTCTAAAGATAATGTTGTCATTATTCATTAATTCAGAATAATTTATAGCATCATTATAGCCATCAAGATTAGGCGTAATTGTATTGATAAGATTAATAATAACAAATGGTCTGGTTACTTCCTCGCACTGATTGGTGTCTCGAATGTGGATAATATGATTTCCCCTCGGAACATTCATGAAAACATTTGAACTCTGCCAGTTTACGCCATCCAGAGAATATTCGTAAGGCGGAGTTCCACCGCTTGCTCCTATCGTTACGGTACTTCCGTTTATTTCAATCATCGTGATAACCGGAAGAGAAGATTCTGTAACGGTTACACTTTGTCTGTAAGTACAGCCTTCTGCAGTAAGATCTACCCAATAATTTCCGGGCGCAACATTTCCGATTGAAGAGGAGGTTGCTCCGGTACTCCATAGATAACTGTCGAATCCCGGTCCTGCATCTAAAGTAGTTAATGTTTTAGGGCAAAATACTTTATCTTTCAGAATAAGTGACGATTTCGGAGTTTTTATCGTAACAGTAATTGAAGCAATATTAGGACAGACTCCGGATTTCTCAAATCTTATAAAAACCGTTTGGGTTCCCGATAAATTCATTGGGTTTGCAATCTGCGCCGTGTTGTTCTGTGCATCCTGAAGAGTAGGGTGAAAAGTCACGGTAACAGAAGGATCTGTTGTAAACTGACTGATATAAGGCATCAGATCAATCACTTTTGTACCGTCCAGATTATCATCACACATGGTGATGGCGTGTGTGGTTTTAATTAAAGAAATTTTATTTCCGATAACAAAAACAAGCGGCTTCACAACTGGAGGACAACCGTCCGGAGAATCTACTCTTATATAAATTGTAGTGGTGGTTGTGTAAGACCAGTTATTGGGTAATGTATTTGCGTTTCCGGCATTGGCATCTGCTAAGTTGGCGTAATATCTTACATTCGTAAAATAAGTCGGATTGTTTAAAACAAGAGGGGTGATGTTAGGCAGAATTACATTCACCACGCCGTCCAGATTATCATCACAAAAAGTTCCGGTATAATTATTAAGAACGTTGGCAAAAGGATAAAGATTAAGCGTAATCTGGGCAATAGCTTTACATCCAAGTGTATTTTTTACCACTGCATACACAATGGTTCCGTTCGTTGCGGTATAAGAAGTCGTATTGGTAATTGCGGTTCCCGGAGTTTCGTTCTGGGCATCCAACAGATTAGTATAATAGGTAATGGTTACCGGAGAATTAGTGGTAACATTGGCTGTTGTTAAATTAAATATTCCCTGTCCCGATCCGTTATCACAGACTTTTAATGTTGCATTATTCACCGTTAAAACCTGAATATTAATGGTAACGGTTACAGTTTCGCAGTCAGGGAAATCAGGGTTGTTCCCGCAGAATGTATACGTGAAAGTGTCTGTTCCTGCAGTTCCGGGATTCGTAACGGTATAAGTAATAACTCCTGTTGTTGCATTTACGGTTGCCGTTCCTAAAGTCGGAGCCGTAAGCACGGCAACTGTAGAAGGAACCGGAGTCTGGGTAGAACTGGTAAATGCAGGAGTAATTGTTTTTGTGGTACAGACATCATAGGTCGCGGTAGACAGTTTTGTACAGTTCTGTACCTTGTACTGTGCTGTGATTAATGGAGCACAGCTTCCCATCGTTACCGAACAGGTGTAATAGCCGGACTGAGTGGGTGAGTAAGAAGCTCCTGTTGCTCCCGGAATTAAAACTCCACCGACGTACCATTGATAGGTGTCATAAATTACAGGATCTACTGTGAGAATAATTCCCGGAGCGCAGTCTCCACCGGATTTTAAAATGACAGGCTGTGTAGGAAATCCTGCAAAAAAACCTCCGTATCCGACAGCATCACTTCCTGCATTAATTCCCGCAGTTATCGCCTTAGAGGAAACAACAGTTACGGTTCCTGCAGTATTGGGAATGCCATAAGTTACCCAATTCAGGGTTCCCGTCATATTGAAAGGCCCTGTTGTAGCCGGAGGGGTAACTCCATTTACGGTAACCACTGCACCTCTTTCTGTGATGAGATTTAATTTTGTGGGAATATTTAAAATACCATTCGGATTCCCGTTGGAATACACAAAGTTTTCATCAATTAATCCAAGTTCGTTAATCTGTTTCGGTAAGTAACAGTTCAATGCAGGAATAAAATTGAATCCACCGGTTGCCACTTCGTTTCCTGCGGTACTTGCACCTGCAAGAACCTGATAAATATAGACGTTTTTGGTTGTTTTGATGTATAAATTATAATGTCCGCTTCCCTGAAGCTGATATTTGGAGTCCGGAATCATGAAATACTGTCCCGTGTTTAAAGTGGCAACAGGAACAACTTCATTATTTACACGGATTTCCGTATTGTCTTCGGTGGCAATTACCAAAGCGCCTTCCATATTCGAACCGATGCTTCCGTTACCTTTTACCAAAGCAAATTCATTTCCCAAACGATCTACAGGAACCGACTGATCCATGAGGATATCAGAACTCTGAGGATAGTTTCCTGCATATTGTCCGTTGAAATTTCCATTGGTAACGTTAATGTTTTTATTGGCTGTAATTTTAGCACCTATAAATCCGTCAAAGTTTCCTGTAATATTTCCGATTCCGTCGATGATGTAGGATTGCCCTTTATTTAAATTAAACGTAATGGTAGGATTGGTTGCTCCCGTTGTTCCGTTGGAAAACTGTACAGTGGGTTTATATCCTGTTATGGTAACGGTGGTATTGTCTTCAGTTGCCAGAACGCTCGTCATAAAATTCAGGATAGAATTACTTACAGAGAGGGGAGCATTGGCTGCGTAAAAAGTTTTTCCGGTGGAAGGAATTCCTTTGGATGTAATAATTTCAGCGTGATTAAATACTGAAAATCTTAAGTTGGCGTAAAAGGGAAATTCTGCTTTTACATAAAGTCCTTTTGTTGTTGGAGTAAAAAGATCTGTCTGCTGTGATGTAATAATATAATCTCTTAAAATATCAACTTTTTGAGGATTTCCTTTGCTGATCGTTGCTGTGGCAATTAAAGTATTGTTGTTATAAATTTCTACCGGAAAAGGGGTGGTACGGTTAGTAGAAAGATATAGTTTCTGATTGGGGTTTGAATTTCCTGTGCGGTCTACCATGGGTGCAAACCAGTGTTCTCTATCCAATTGTGCCAGAGTAGAGGTGAAAAAGAGAAGTAAAAACAGAAAAGATAAAATTTTCTTCATTCAGATATTGCCTTTAACACAAATTTAATAATAAAAAGCATTCTGAGCTTAAAAAAATAAAAAAAACCATGATATCAAAATCATGGTTTTCAGAGTATTATTTAAAGAAATATTTAAAATTAATTTCTGTTTTTCACTAAGATCCATCCGGAATATTTAATCGGGGTCTGTTTGCCGTTTGGCTCATTCCAGCTTACATCGTACCAGTAGTTTCCTGTAGGTATCTTTTTACCGCCTACTGAGCCGTCCCATTTATATCCGTTTTCCTTATTTCCTTCATGCATTTTTGTACCATATCTGTCGTAAATATTGAACACAAAATTTTTCTTGTTTCCTAATGCAGAATAATCTATCATATCATTTACGCCATCTCCGTTCGGAGTAATCACGTTGATAAGATTCGGTACGGTAACTTCTACCTGCATTGGATTACAGTTGTAAGAATCTTTTACATAGAATATATTATTTCCTCTCGGAACATTGGTAAATACATTGGAATCCTGCCAATGAATATTATCAATAGAGTATTGATAAGGAGCTGTTCCTCCCAATACATTTACCGTAACGGTATTATTGGAAATATCAATGCTTGAAATAACAGGCTGCTCCGAAGCATAGACTTTTACCGTCTGTCTCGTTACACAATTTCCTGTTTTCAGATCTACCCAGTAAGTTCCTGTGGTAACGTTACTGATTGACTGTGTTGTTGCACCTGTACTCCATAAATACGCTGTAAATCCTGGACCTGCATCTAAAGTTGTTTTATTTTCAATACAGATAATCTTCTCCTGTAAAACACTGGAATACACTGGTGGAAGAACAATTAAAGTAACTTTAGCTATTCTGAAACATCCGTTTGCGTTGCTTACTTTCACAAAAACGACTCCGTTGGGAGCAATATAGTTCGCCGGATTGAGGATTTCATTGGTTCCGAGCTGTGCATCCGTTAAAGAAGGATAATATTTTTTGGTAATTCCTGTAGTGGTAGATACAAGAGCCGTTGTAAGGTCAAATAATGCCGTAGCAGGATTAGACGGAATAAAACATGATCTCAGTGTTGCATCCGTTACAGTAGGACTTGCAGAAACGGTAAACGTTAAAGTTACCTGCTCACAATCTGTAAAATCAGGATCGTTTCCACAGAATTTGTAAACTATTGTATCTGTACCTGTAAAACCAAAAGTTGGGGTGTAGATAATTACTCCATTAGGATCAATAACAGCAGAACCATTTGCTGGAGGCGTAACAATCGTTACCGTACTCGGAACATACGTCTGTGTAGAATTTGTAAAGGCAGGAACTACTGCCTGATAACCCTCACAAACCGTAAGCGCTTTCGTAGACTGCTGAAGACAGGTATACACTTTATAGACAGGCGTTATTGCAGGAACACAAGATCCTACTGTAATTCTTACGGTGTAATTTCCTGCTACTGTCGGCGTATAACTGTTTGAATTGGCTCCCGGAATAGGATTTCCGTTCAGATACCACTGATAGGTTTCATAGCTGTCATCAACCTCAAGAACAATTCCCGGAATACAGTCTCCGGTTTGTTTTGTAATTAAAGGAATGGAAGAGAATCCCGCAAAATAACCTCCATAACCAGCCGTGCTGTAACCTCCATTCACTCCGGCTGTTACCGCTTTGGTGGAGGTTACCGTTACATTTCCGGTAATTCCTGTAATAGCATAAGTTACCCAGTTGGTGTTTCCTGTTAAAGGATAAGGTCCCTGCGCAGCGGTTGGAGTTGCTCCATTCACCGTAACAGCCGCTCCTGCTTCTGTAAGAATATTAAGCTTCATGGTTACCCCCGAAACACTTGGCATTTCGTTGATCTTTCCGATCTCATCAATTTTTCTCGGAAGGAAGCAGTTCAAAGGCGGAATATAATTGTATCCTCCTGTGTTATTTTCTGTTCCTACACCAACTAATTGATACAAGTATACATTTTTAGAAGTTGAAATAAACATATTGAAATGTCCGCTTGCTCCTCCCTGCTGAATGTAATTGGTTTCATTAATTCTATACCATTCTCCGGCATTAATTGTTGCGATAGGTGCAGTAGCTCCGTTAATGAAAATCTGAGTGTTATCTTCTGTGGCTATCACAATTCCACCCTCCATGTTTTCGGCAGGAGCGGTAGATCTTGTTTTTACCATTGCAAATGTATTCCCCAGTCTTTCCACTGGAACCGACTGATCCATAATTAAATCTGAACCACTTGAACTTAAAGCTCCGAAATTACCATTAGAACTTCCGTTGGTTAAGGTAATGGGTTTATCTGAAACTATTTTGGCTCCGATAAATCCCGTAAGATTTGCTGCGGTGCCATTATTTCCTGCCATGATGTAAGACTTCCCTTTGTTAAGGGTAAAAGTGTGGGTATTGGTTCCGGAAGGAGATCCTCCTAAAAAGACCAATCCTGAAGTATTCCATGTAACGGTAACCTGTGTATTGTCTTCCGTTGCAAGAATTCCCGCAGTAAAATTGTTGGAAGTACCGGTTCCTGCATTGGTATTTGGTGGGTTGGCTACAAAGAATAATTTCCCGATTCCTGCTTTACCTTTGGATGTAATAATTTCTCCGTGAGAAGATTGTGCAGACCTCAATGTACAGTAAAAAGGCTTGTCTCCCTTAAGATAAATTCCTTTTGTAATGATCTGCAATGCTTCCGAAGCGGTTGTTGCGCTAATAAGATTGGCAGAAACAGTATACGATTGAGGATTTCCTTTGCTGATGGTAACGGTCGTTAGCAAAGTATTATTGTTATAAATTTTTACATCAAAAGGAGTGGTGGAGTCTGTTGAAAGATATAACGCATTGGTATATCCTGTTGTGGATGCATAGTAAGGTGCAATCCAGTGCTCCGTATCCCTCTGTGCAAAAAGAGTACTCATGCCGAAAAGCATCAGTACAAAAGACAGTAGAATTTTATTCATAAATTGTTGAATTAGGATTCATGCAAAAATAATGGAATTTTCTAAACATATTCAAATTATGTTTTTAAATGTGATAATATATTGTCACAAAAAAGCCACGATTTTTGATCGTGGCTTTAGGATTCAGCTTTTGTATTGCTTAGTCAATATTTTTAACAAGGATCCAACCTGAATATTTAATTGGTGTTTTTTCCTTGTTGGGTTCGTTCCAGTTGATGTGATACCAATAGGTTCCGGTAAGTATTTTCTTGTCGAAATGTTTACCGTCCCATTTGTAATTGTTGAATTTATCTCCTGTGAAAATTTTATTTCCGTATCGGTCGTAGATCACGAAGCTTAAATTTTCCTTGTATGCCAGTTCGCTGTAATCGATAAAGTCATTTTTGTTGTCTCCGTTCGGCGTGATGGCATTTAATAAATTCGGAACCGTTACCTCCACAAAGATCGGGGTACAGTTGTAGGCGTCTTTCACATAGAAAATATGCTGTCCTCTTGAAAGTCCCGTGAATACGTTAGAATCCTGCCAGTTTGTAGGCGAATCCACCGCATATTTGTAAGGTGCTTTTCCACCGGTTACTTTTACGGTTGCCGTATTGTTTGAAATTTCAATTTCCGAAATCACAGGATCTACTGCTTTTTTCACACTTACAAACTGCTTCACAGAGCATCCGTTGTCTTTAAGGATGACCCAGTAATCTCCTACCGGCACTCCTGATAATACCTGAGTGGTTGCTCCTGTATTCCACAGGTAAGACTGATATCCCGGTCCTGCGTCAAGATTTGTTCTTCCGTCGATACAGATAATCTTATCCACAAGAACCGTAGATCTTTTTGGAGGAATCACCACTAAGTTCGCTTTGGCAATTGCATAACATCCGTTGGAGTTGTACACTCTGATGTAAACCGAAGCATTCCCTGATACGTATGCTAAAGGATTCAGGATTTCATTGGTTCCGTTACTTGCATCAACAAAAGTTGGGTAGTATTTTTTGGTAATCGGCGATTCTGTGGAAACATTGGCAAGCGAAAGATTAAAAGCTGCTTTTGTTTCGTTATTTTCAAGATAACATTCGCTGATGGTGGCTTCAGTTACAACCGGAGTCGGAAGATAGGCTAAAGTAATTTTGGCATTTCCTGTACATCCTTCGTTGGTCGTCACTTTTACATAGACAATTCCTGCTGCGGAAAGATAATTGGCAGGAGTTGTAATTTCGTTGGTTGCTGCGTTCAGATCAGCAAGGGTAGGATAGAACTTCTTCACCACCGGTGAATATGTCGTTACATTAGCTGCGGTAAGATCAAAGAATCCTTTTCCGTTGTACTGACATGCTTTGATGGTTGTGTCCGTTAAAATAAATGGAACCACCGTCAGATTTAAAGTTACCTTTTCACAGTCAATAAATTCGGGCGCATTTCCGCAGAACTGATAAACAATAGTATCAGGACCTAAATATCCCGGATTCGGAATATAGGTAATCTGTCCTGCGCCGTTTACCGTTGCCGTTCCGTTTGTCGGATAAGTAAGAATGGTTACCGTACTTGCCACCGGAGTCTGTGTTGTGGTGAACGAGAAAGCGGGAGTAATGACTTTTGTTGCACAGGCATTAAGAGCTGCTGTTGTATTTCTTACACAGGCAAAAACTTTATAGATGGGAGTGGTAACCGGCGGACATGTTCCCATGGTTACTTTTACAGTATAATTTCCTGCTACGGTAGGCGTATAAACGTTTTGCGTTGCTCCGATGATCGGGTTTCCGTTCAGATACCACTGGTAGCTTTCATAGCTGTCATCAACCTCAAGAATAATCCCCGGAATACAGTCTCCTGTCTGTTTTGCAATTAAAGGAATAGAAGAGAATCCTGCAAAATAACCTCCATAACCTGCCGAACTGAAACCTCCGTTTACTCCGGCTGTTACTGCTTTTGTTGAGGTTACTACTACATTTCCTGTCGGGTTATCAATAGCATAGGTTACCCAGTTGGTGTTTCCTGTTAACGGATAAGGTCCCTGCGCAGCGGTTGGAGTGGTAGCCGGTCCACCGTCGATGCTGTACGTAACAGCTGCTCCTGTTTCAGTTAGGATATTTAACTTTAAAGTAATTCCGGAAATTCCCGGCATCTCGTTGATTTTTCCGATCTCATCGATTTTTCTTGGAAGGAAGCAGTTCAAAGGCGGTATATAATTGTATCCTCCTGTATTGTTTGAAGTACCTACTCCTACTAATTGATACAAATATACATTTTTAGAAGTAGAGACTAACATATTGAAATGTCCGCTTGTTCCCTGCTGAATGTAATTCGTTTCATTAATTCTAAACCACTCTCCGGCATTGATTGTTGCTAGTGGAGTCGTTCCTCCATTCACAAATATCTGAGTATTGTCTTCTGTGGCTATCACAATTCCACCCTCCATGTTTTCGGCAGGAGCGGTAGATCTTGTTTTTACCATGGCAAAAGTATTCCCCAGTCTTTCCACCGGAACCGACTGGTCCATAATTAAATCTGAACCGCCCGAACCTCCTGCTCCAAAGTTTCCGTTGGCGCTTCCGTTGGTTAAACTTATGGGCTTATCTGAAACTATTTTGGCTCCGATAAATCCCGTAAGGTTTGCCGGAGTACTATTATTCCCGGCTAAAATATAAGATTGCCCTTTATTTAAAGTAAAGGTTTGAGTATTTCCTGTAAAAGTGGCGGGAGCACCTATGAACTGAATTCCTGAGGTTGTCCAGGTTACGGTAACTGATGTATTGTCTTCCGTAGCGAGAATTCCTGCTGTAAAATTGTTGCCCGATCCGGTTCCTGCCGTTGTATTGGGTGCATTAGCTGCAAAGAATAATTTCCCGATTCCTGCTTTACCTTTGGATGTAATAATTTCTCCGTGCACACTTTGTGCAGATCTCAATGTACAGTAAAACGGTTTGTCTCCTTTAAGATATAAACCTTTTGTACCTACCGTAAAAGCATCGGCTGAAGCTGTAGCCGTTATATTAGCGAGAGGAACGGTATACGATTGAGGATTTCCTTTGCTGATGGTAACGGTCGTTAGCAAAGTATTATTGTTATAAATTTTTACATCGAAAGGAGTGGTAGAGTCTGTTGAAAGATATAACGCATTGGTATATCCAGTTGCGGATGCATAGTAAGGTGCAATCCAGTGCTCTGTATCCCTCTGTGCAAAAAGAGTACTCATGCCGAAAAGCATCAGTACAAAAGACAGTAGAATTTTATTCATAATTATAGAATTAGGATTCTTGCAAAAATAACAGAATATTTAATATGTTCTTAATAATATTTCCAAAAAAATGGTTATAAATACGTAAAAAAGCCACGATCAAAAATCGTGGCTTTAAGATTCAGCTTTTGTATTGCTTAGTCAATATTTTTAACAAGGATCCATCCTGAATATTTAATTGGTGTTTTTTCCTTGTTGGGTTCGTTCCAATTGATATGATACCAATAAGTTCCGGTAAGTATTTTCTTGTCGAAATGTTTACCGTCCCATTTGTAATTGTTGAATTTATCTCCTGTAAAAATTTTATTTCCGTATCGGTCGTAGATCACGAAGCTTAAATTTTCCTTGTACGCCAGTTCGCTGTAATCTATGAAGTCATTTTTGTTGTCTCCGTTCGGCGTGATGGCATTTAATAAATTCGGAACCGTTACCTCCACAAAGATCGGGGTACAGTTGTAGGCATCTTTCACATAGAAAATATGCTGTCCTCTTGAAAGTCCCGTGAATACGTTAGAATCCTGCCAGTTTGTAGGCGAATCCACTGCATATTTATAAGGCGCTTTTCCTCCGGTTACTTTTACGGTTGCCGTATTGTTTGAAATTTCAATTTCCGAAATCACAGGATCTACTGCTTTTTTCACACTTACAAACTGCTTCACAGAGCATCCGTTGTCTTTAAGGATGACCCAGTAATCTCCTACCGGCACTCCTGATAATACCTGAGTGGTTGCTCCTGTATTCCACAGGTAAGACTGATATCCCGGTCCTGCGTCAAGATTTGTTCTTCCGTCGATACAGATGATCTTATCCACGAGAACCGTAGATCTTTTCGGAGGAATTACCACTAAGTTTACTTTGGCAATTGCATAACATCCGTTGGAATTGTACACTCTGATGTAAACCGAAGCATTCCCTGAAACGTATGCTAAAGGATTCAGAATTTCATTGGTTCCGTTGCTTGCATCAACAAAAGTCGGATAATACTTTTTGGTAATCGGCGATTCTGTGGAAACATTGGCAAGCGAAAGGTTGAATGCCGCTTTTGTTTCGTTATTTTCAAGATAACATTCGCTGATGGTGGCTTCTGTTACCACCGGAGTCGGAAGATAAGCCAGAGTTATTTTAGCATTTCCTGTACATCCTTCATTGGTTGTTACTTTTACATAGACAATTCCTGCTGCGGAAAGATAATTCGCAGGAGTTGTAATTTCGTTGGTTGCTGCATTCAGGTCAGCCAGGGTAGGATAGAATTTCTTGACCACCGGTGAATATGTCGTTACATTGGCTGCGGTAAGATCAAAGAACCCTTTTCCGTTGTACTGACATGCTTTGATGGTGGTGTCCGATAAAATAAACGGTACCACTGTAAGATTTAAAGTTACCTTTTCACAGTCAATAAATTCGGGCGCATTTCCGCAGAACTGATAAACAATATTATCGGGACCTAAATATCCCGGATTCGGAATATAGGTAATCTGTCCTGCACCGTTTACCGTTGCCGTTCCGTTTGTCGGATAGGTAAGAATGGTTACCGTACTTGCAACAGGCGTCTGTGTTGTGGTGAGCGAGAAAGCTGGAGTAATGACTTTCGTTGCACAGGCATTAAGAGCTGCTGTTGTATTTCTTACACATGAAAAAACTTTATAGATGGGAGTGGTAACAGGCGGACAGGTTCCCATGGTTACTTTCACAGTATAGTTTCCAGCTACGGTAGGCGTATAAACGTTTTGTGTTGCTCCGGTGATCGGATTTCCGTTCAGGAACCACTGGTAGGTTTCATAGCTGTCGTCAACCTCAAGAATAATTCCCGGGACACATTCGCCTGTTTTCTTCGCAATAATCGGGATGGAAGAGAATCCTGCAAAATATCCTCCATAACCTGCAGTGCTGTATCCTCCGTTTACTCCGGCTGTTACTGCTTTCGTTGAGGTTACTACTACATTTCCTGTCGGGTTATCAATAGCATAGGTTACCCAGTTGGTGTTTCCTGTTAAAGGATAAGGTCCCTGAGCAGCGGTTGGAGTAGTTGCCGGTCCGCCGTCGATGCTGTACGTAACAGCCGCTCCTGTCTCTGTTAAGATATTTAATTTCAGGGTAACTCCTGAAACACCAGGCATTTCGTTGATCTTTCCGATCTCGTCAATTTTTCTCGGAAGGAAGCAGTTCAATGGTGGGATATAATTGTATCCTCCATTGTATGAGAATCCCTGAATTCCTATAAACTGATATAAATAAACATTTTTGGAAGTTGAAATGAACATATTAAAATGTCCGCTTCCTGCAGTTTGTTCTACGTAGCTTGTCTCGTTAATTCTATACCATTCGCCTTCATTAATTGTGGCAACAGGTGTTGTGGCTCCGTTAATAAAAATCTGGGTATTATCTTCTGTGGCAATAACAATACCACCTTCCATGTTCAGGGCTGGATTGGTCGCTTTGGTTTTTACCATGGCAAAAGTATTCCCCAGTCTTTCCACCGGAACCGACTGATCCATAATTAAATCTGAGCCATCAGAAGTATTTGTTGCAAAGTTTCCGTTAGCATTTCCATTCGTAAGGGTTACAGGTTTATCTGAAACTACTTTAGCACCGATGAAGCCATTTAAATTAGCAGAGGTTAAATGATTTCCGGCTAAAATATAAGATTGTCCTTTATTTAAAGTAAAGGTTTGTGAATTTCCTCCGGGAGTACCTCCGATAAAAACTAAACCTGCGGTGTTCCATGATACGGTAACCGATGTATTGTCTTCGGTAGCCAGAATTCCTGCTGTAAAATTATTACCGGAACTGCTTGCTGTACTGGGAGTTGCTGCCACATAGAATTTTTTTCCTATTCCTGCCTTACCTTTAGAGGTAATGATTTCTCCGTGCGCAGTCTGAGCGGATCTTAAAGTACAGTAAAACGGTTTGTCTCCTTTAAGATATAAACCTTTTGTACCTACTGTAAAGGCATCTGCGGTAGTTGTTCCATTGATGAGATTAGCGGCAATAGCATACGAAACGGGTGCTCCTTTTGCAACCGAAACCGTCTGAATAAGGTTATTGTTATTGTATATTCTTACGTCAAACGGAGTTGTTGAATCCGTAGAAAGATATACAGCATTGTTGTACCCTGTAACGGATGTATAAAACGGGGCAATCCAGTGATCGGTGTCTCTTTGTGCAAAAAGCGTATTGATCGTACAAAATATTAATACGAAAGACAGTAGAAATCTTCTCATATATAATTAATTATGATTTCTACAAATTTAAAATAATATTTAATAAATGTTAACGAAAAATAAAAGAAAGTTTAAAAATTATTAACGATTCTTAATTAATAACCATCCGGAGTATGAAACCGGTAATTTTGTGTCAGGTTCATTCCATTTTAATAAATACCAGTATGTGCCTGTTGATAAGGGTCTACCGTTAATTTTTCCGTCCCAGGTATAATTTTTATCAGATGATCTGTATACGGGAGCTCCGTAACGATCTACGACTTCGATTGAAACATTTTGTTTAATTCTTAAGTCGGAATAATCCAGTACGTCGTTAAGTCCGTCTCCGTTCGGCGTAATCGCATTGATAAGATTTAACACTAAAAATTCTTTAATAACCGGCGAGCATCCGTCTTTACTTAAAACATAAACAGTATGCATTCCTCTGGAAAGACCTGTAAAAATATTAGATGTCTGATAGTCTATTCCGTTTAATGAATATTGATATGGAGGAGTTCCTCCGGTAACGGTAATGGTAGCATTATATCCGGAAACTTCAATTTTAGAAATAACAGGAGATTCAGCAGTTGTAATCTTCACATACTGTCTGTACACGCATCCGTTAAATCCAAGATCTACATAATAATTTCCCGCTCCCGCAATGATAGATTGTGTAGTGGCTCCGGTACTCCAGGAATAGGAAGTAAATCCTGCACCTGCATCTAATGTTGTTGTATCGTTAAGACATACTACTTTGTCGGCAAGTCGGGTAGATTTTTTTGGTGTTTTTAAATTAATTGTTAAAACGCCGGTACTCGGACATTCTGTAGCGGAAGTAAATCTGATGTAGAAGGTATTGCTAAGAGCAGAAATATTCTGGTTCGGTGAAATCGCATTAGTTCCCGCCTGTGCATTAGCCAGCGTAGAGTAGAATGTAAGACTTACTCCTGCATTCGTTGTGAAAAGATTTTTATAATCATTTAAATTTACCGTTTCAGAGCCGCTGATATCACTGTCGCAAACATCTGTTGCTGCATTTCCTGTAATTAAGGTAATTCTGTTTCCTATGGTAAAGTTAATCTGACCAAAGACAGCAGGACAGCTTCCGGTAAGCGCGTCTACTCTCACATAAACAGTTGTGTTGGCTGTATAGGTCCAGTTTGTAGGAAGTGTATTATTATTTCCTGCATTTGCATCTGCCTGAAGTAAATAATATCTTACATTGAAATTGGCAGAATTGGTTACAATAACAGGAGTAATACTTGAGAAATTTACATTCACGATGCCATCAAAATTATCATCACAAAGCGTTGCATTATAATTACTCGTGTTGATGTTTGGAGATGGAGTAGTGGTTAAATTGATTTGTGCTACTTTTGTACATCCATACGATGATGTTACGTTTGCGTAAATCGTTCCGGTCGATCCCGAATAAGTTGTCGGTACTGCAATCGGAGTTCCTGTTAATGCTGCATTCGTGAAATACTGTACCGTAGTTCCCGAATCTGGTGTTACATTAGCCGTAGTTAAGTTAAACGTCCCGTTTCCGCTGATATCTGCACATGAAGTTAACGATGTATTTGTAGTCTGCAAAACATCTGTATTGATGATAATTTTAAAATATTCAAAACTTGCAGGGCTTCCGTTTCCTTCTATGTAATAAATGAAACTGTCCGTTGTATCTGCTGTAAGTCCTGTATTGGGTGTATAGGTAATTTGTCCTGTTGCAGAATTAACGGTTGCAGTTCCGGAAATGGGAGCTAAAATAATGCTTGTATTACCCGGAACAATAGCCTGTGTAGAATTTGTGAATACAGGTGTAATTACTTTTGTATTGCATGACCCTATATTATACGTTGTCGTTGTGATCGGAGGACATAATGTATAGGAATAGACATCAGTAAGCAAAGAACCACAATTGTTTTTAGAAACCATACAGGTATAGTTTCCTGCACCGTATAATTCAGGATTGATGGAATATGAAGTGGCTCCCGGAATAGGATTTCCATTCAGATACCATTGATAATTATCGTACGTGTTATCTACCTGAAGCAAAATTCCGAGATAGCAATCTCCGGTTTTTGAAATTACAGGTACAGAAGAAAACCCTGCAAAATAACCTCCGTAACCTACTGCGCCGCTTCCTGCTGCAATTCCTGCGGTTACGGATTTTGTAGAATTTACGGTAACAGTTCCTGTGATATTAGGAACAGTGTAGGTAACCCAGTTAGGATTTCCGTTCACAGGGTAAGGTCCGTTAGCTGTAGCAATCGGATTTCCGTTTAAAGTTACGGTTGCTCCGGTCTGGGTGATAATATTGAGGCGGGTATTAAAAGTCTGACTTCCGATTTGATTGATAAATCCTATTTCGTCTACCTTATTAGGCATGAAACAACTTAGCGGCGGAATAAAATTCATTCCTCCGGTAGCGTATTCATTTCCTCCGGTTGTAGAAGAAACTCCTGCTAATAACTGATAAACATAGATGTTATTATTGGCAGAAATGCTCATGTTATAATTATCTCCGGTTCCATGCTGTATATAATTATTACTCGGAACCATATAATATTGTCCTTCGTTTAAAGTGATTCCTGTAGCAATGCCGTTAATTGTAATTTGAGTGTTGTTTTGTGTGGCTACAATCAGGGCAGTTTCCATTTCGGAAACTACGGTTCCGTTTCCTTTTACCACAACAAATTCTTTTCCCAGTCTGTCTGTAGGAGCTGCCTGATCCATAAGGATATCGTTGTTGGTGAAATTTAAATTGGTATAAATTCCGTTAAAATTTCCGTTGGTTACAGAAATTGGTTTTGAAGATTGAATTTTCGCCCCGATTAACCCATCAAGATTCACAGCAGAATCTGTACTTAAAGCATCTACGATATAGGATTCTCCTTTATTTAAGGTAAATGTTTTTGTAGGGCTTGAGGAGCCATCTGAGAAAACAACATTCGGATTATATCCTGATATCACAACCGAAGTATTGTCTTCCGTAGCAGTAACCCCTATGGTAGAGTTTACATAAGTTGCAGCACCTGTTATTGGTGCCATTCCTACGTAGAACGTTTTTCCTAATCCGGCTAAACCTTTAGAGGTAATAATTTCAGCATGACTTGGAACCGAAAATCTGTAATTGGCGAAGAATTTTTTTGTTCCTTTCAGGTAAACTCCCATTGAATTCGGGCTAAATAAATCCGATGGATTAGTAGTGATTAAAAAACTGTTTGGAATACTTACCTGAGCGGGATTTCCTTTACTAACCTGCACTGTTGTATAGAGAGCATTGCTATTATAAATCTGTACACTAAAAGGAGTGGTTTCATTGGTGGATAAATATAAATATCCCTGAAGATTCCCTGTGCCAGACTTTGAAGCCATTGGAGCGAACCAATGATCAGTATCAAGCTGCGCATTGAATAATAAACAAAGAAATGTACAAATGGTTAGTAAAAGTTTTTTCATATTTCTCAATAAGGGATGCAAATGTAAGTATTAAAAGTCAATTTTTTACATAAAATTTAATTAGTAATTTCTATAATTATGAATATTGTTGAATATTTAATATTTTTTTAATAATTGAGAATATATTGTAATGTTAATAAAAAATCCTGATGAATTAAAATCATCAGGATTAATATTTTTTGGTGAATTAAAAAGTTATTCTCTGTTTTTTATTAAAATCCATCCGGAGTAGGAAACCGGAAGTTTTGTATCAGGTTCAATCCATTTTAAAATATACCAGTAAGTTCCCGTTGGAAGAGGTCGCCCTCCTGATTTTCCGTCCCACATATAATTTTTATCTGTAGATTTATAGACAGCAGCTCCATATCTGTCTGAAATTTCAATAGACACGTTTTGTTTTATTTTCAGATCAGAATAATTGAGAACATCATTGATGCCGTCTCCGTTCGGGGTAATTGCATTGATAATATTTACAATTAAAAACTCCTTAACTACAGGTGAACAGCCATCTTTTCCAAGTACATAAACGGTATGAATTCCTCTTGAAAGACCGATAAATGTGTTGGAGGTCTGATAATCAATTCCGTTTAATGAGTATTGATAAGGAGGAGTTCCGCCTGTAACATTTACTGTTGCATTAGAAGCCGTTACGTTGATGCTGGTGATTGTCGGAGCTTGCGAAGTCATCACATTTACATACTGACGGTAAACACATCCGTTAAAACCTAAATCTACATAATACGTTCCCGCACCGGCAAGAATGGTCTGAGTAGTTGCTCCTGTACTCCAAGTATAAGAACTGAATTCCACACCCGGATCCAATACCACTTTTTCTGTGGAACAAACCACTTTGTCAGTAAGCTGACTGGATTTTTTAGGCGATTTAAGCGTTACATTAATAACTCCTGTATTCGGACATTCAGTTCCGCTTACAAATCTTACATAGAACGTTTTTGGCGAAGTAATCGTCTGATTTGCAGGAATTGTGTTAGTGCCATTTTGAGCATCCGCTAAAGTAGTATGGAAAGTTAAAGTAACGGCAGGATTACTGGTAAATAAATTTTTATAGTCATTAAGATTTACGTTTTCAGATCCGTTAAGATCATTATCGCAAACATCCATATTCACGACGTTGGTAAGCAATGTGATCTTATTTCCGATTTTAAAATTAATCTGTCCGAAAGCCGGAGGACAACTTCCTCCCGCTGTATCTACTCTTACATAAACGGTTGTATTTGTTGTATACGTCCAGTTTACAGGCAGAGTGTTGCTATTTCCGGCATTTGCATCTGTCTGATTCAAATAATATCTTACCGTAAAATTCGCAGCATTGGTAACAATCTGAGGGGTTACGGTTGAAAAATTCACGTTAACGATACCGTCAAAATTATCATCACAAAGACTCGCATTATAATTTGCGGTGTTAATATTAGGCGATGGAGTGGTTGTTAAAGTAATCTGTGCCTGTCTGGAACATCCATTCGCAGAAGTAATGTTTGCATAAATAATTCCCGCCGATCCTGAATAATTCGCAGGGTTTGTAATCTGTCCGGTTAAATTAGAATTGGTAAAATAAGTTATCGTAGTTCCCGGATCAGAAGAAACGTTGGCTGTGGTTAAATTATAAGTTCCGTTTCCGTTGGTTCCTGTGCACGAAGATAAAGTGGCATTCGTAACGTTAGGCAAAGGATTTACCGTTAAAGTAATCTGAGCTGCTTTTGAACAGCCTGCTGCGGAAGTTACATTCGCATAAATAATTCCTGAAGCTCCCGAATAATTCGCAGGATTTGCAATCTGTCCTGTTAAATTAGAATTCGTAAAATACGTTACCGTCACTGCCGGATCAGAAGAAACGTTAGCTGAAGTTAAATTAAACGTTCCGTTTCCGTTGGTTCCTGCGCAAGATGCTAAAGTCGCATTATTCGTATTGGGTAAAGAATTTACCGTTAAGGTGATCTGAGCAGTTTTCGAACATCCGTTGGCAGAAGTCACATTCGCATAAATAATTCCTGAAGGACCTGAATAGGTTGTAGGATTGGTAATTTGTCCTGTTAGATTAGAATTGGTAAAATACGTTACCGTAATTCCCGGATCAGAAGAAACGTTGGCTGAAATTAAATTGAATATTCCGTTTCCACCTGTTCCCGTACATGAAGCCAGAGAAACATTATTAACATTCGGTAAAGCATTTAAAGCTAATGTAATCTGGGCGGTTTTTGAACAGCCATACTGTGACGTTACATTGGCATAAACAGTTCCTGCCGGTCCTGAATAATTCGCAGGGTTTGCAATCTGTCCGGTTAAATTAGAATTGGTAAAATAAGTTACCGTCACTCCCGGATCAGAAGAAACGTTGGCTGTGGTTAAATTATAAGTTCCGTTTCCGTTGGTTCCTGCGCAGGAATTCAGAGAACCGTTATTTACCTGTAAAACATTTGTATTAATAATGATTTTAAAATATTCAAAATCGAAAGGATTTCCATTCCCCTGAACGTAATAAATGAAATTATCGGTAGTGTTCGTTGCAGAAGGATTGGGAGTATAAGTAATTTGTCCTGTTGTTGGATTTACCGTAGCAGTTCCCGATGTTGGCGGTGAAATGATACTGGTAAGCGATGGAACGATGGTCTGCGTAGAGTTCGTAAACGCTGGAGTAATCACTTTTGTGTTACAAGACCCGATATTGTAGGTTGTTGTAGAAATCGGAGGACATAAAGTATAGCTGTAAACTCCTGTTAATCTGGTTTCACAGTTGTTTTTTGTAATTAAACAGGTATAATCTCCGGCTCCGTACAATTCTGGATTGATTGAGAAAGAAGTGGCTCCCGAAATTGGATTTCCGTTTAAAAACCATTGATAAGTGTCGTAATTGTTATCAACCTGTAAAAAAATTCCTGCGTAGCAGTCGCCGGTTTTTGTAATCGCTGGAACAGATGAAAACCCTGCAAAATACCCCCCGTAACCTACTGCACCGTTTCCGGCTGCAATTCCTGCCGTAACAGGAAGGGTGGAATTTACTGTGACATTTCCGTTAACGCCCTGAAGAGAATACGTTACCCAACCTGGATTACCCGTTACTGGATAAGGTCCGCTGATCGCGCCGATGGCACTTCCATTAAACGTTACATTAGCTCCGGTCTGGGTAATGATATTAAGTTTGGTATCAAAAGAATTGCTTCCTATTTTATTGATAAAGCCGATTTCGTTAATTTCTTTCGGTAAAAAACAGCTTAAAGGCGGAATGAAGTTCATTCCGCCGGTTGCATATACTGTACTTCCTGAAGTTCCTGCAAGAAGCTGGTAAACATAGACATTATTATTGGCAGAAATACTCATGTTGTAATGTCCGTTCCCCTGATTGATATAGCTGGTTCCCTGAACAATGTAATATTGTCCTGCATTCAGAGTAACGTTTCCTAAAAGGTTTCCGTTTACCGTAAGTTTGGTGTTGTTTTCCGTGGCGATTACTAAAGCAGCTTCCATTCCGGAATTGGCAGGTCCGTTTCCTTTTACCAAGGCAAATGTTTTTCCTAATCTTTCCACAGGAACAGCCTGATCCATCAGAATATCCACATTGCTGTTATTCTGGGTGGTATAAATACTGTTGAAATTACCGTTGGTTACCGAGATAGGTTTGTTGGCAGTAATTTTTGCGCCTACTAATCCTGTTAAATTGCTTGAGGACAAATCACTCTGCGCTTCAATAATATATGATTTCCCTTTATTGATAGTAAAAGTTCTTGAGGGTGATGAAGTACCGTCAGAGAAAATAACGTTCGGATTGTAACCGGATAATGTTACGGTTGTATTGTCTTCCGTTGCAATAAATCCGATGGTTGAATTAACGTACGGTTTTGCGGTTGTATTCGGGGCAACGCCTACGAAAAAGTTTTTCCCAATTCCTGCCAAACCTTTGGAAGTGATGATTTCTGCCTGATTGGGAACTGCAAATCTGAAATTGGCAAAGAATTTTTTAGAACCTTTTACCTGTAATCCCATTGATCTCTGTGTAAAAAGATTGGATGGAGTAGAGGCAATCATATAATTGTTCGGAATGGTAACCTGTACCGGATTGTTTTTACTCACCTGAACAGTAGAAAATACCGTATTGTTGTTGTAAATCTGAACTGAAAACGGAGTCGTTTCATTGGTGGATAAATACAGATAGCATTCCGGAGTACCCTGAAGCGAACTTGCCGACATTGGCGCAAACCAGTGTTCTGTATCCAGTTGGGCATTAAGAATTAAATAAAAAAAAGAGCAAAAGATTAGTAGAAATTTTTTCATGTCTAATAATAAGGGCTGCAAATCTAAGCATTAATAATCAATTTTTTATGATGATTTTTATCCAAATAACTCCATTTGATGTAAATTTTAAATATTTAATAATGGGTTAATATTTAGACGGTTTTGTTATTTTTAAGCACAAAAAATCCCGATGAAAAAATCACCGGGATCAATATTTTTAATCTTAAAAAGATTATAAGCTGATTCTGATAAATCCTGTTACTTTAAGATCTGCATTTACAGACTTCACATAGTCAGCAACTGACATAGAGCTGTCTTTGATGAAATCCTGGTGTACCAAAGTGTTGTCTTTGTAGAATCTCTGCATTTTACCTTTAAGGATATTGTCGATAATGTTTGCAGGTTTACCTTCTTCTACAAGTTTGTGTCTTTCGATTTCTAATTCTTTATCGATAGTTTCCTGAGAAACAGAAGTTTCATCAAGAGCGATCGGGTTCATCGCAGCAGCCTGCATAGAAACAGATTTTGCAACTTCGTCTGCTCCTTCTACTTTTGCAGAAAGAGAAGTGATGGCAGCGATTTTGTTTCCAGCGTGGATGTAAGCTCCTAAATAAGGACCTGTAATTCTTTCGAATGCACCGATCTCGATTTTTTCACCGATAACACCTGTTTGCTCGATTAATTTTTCAGCAACAGTGATTCCGTGGAAATCTGTAGCCAATAATTCTTCTTTAGAAGCAGCAAAAATTGCCATTTCAGCCAATTCATAAGCTAGTTCGATGAAAGCTTCGTTTTTACCTACGAAGTCAGTCTCACAGTTTAAAGAGATAATAGCACCTAACGTGTTATCTTCGTTTACTCTAGCGATTACTGCACCTTCAGTAGACTCTCTGTCAGCTCTGTTAGCAGCAACTTTCTGTCCTTTTTTTCTAAGGATATCTACCGCTTTTTCGAAATCTCCTTCAGCTTCAACTAAAGCTTTTTTGCAGTCCATCATACCTGCACCTGTTTGGTTTCTCAATTTTGCTACGTCTGCAGCAGCTGGTGTATAAGACATAATATCTATTATTTTTTTTATTTAAGATTAGTATTAATTTTTAGCTTAATTTTAAAGCGATGCAAAGATAATGATTTTAATGATAAACTAAAAAATGACTTTTTGCGTTATTTGTATATTTAATAAATTTTTAAATGCTTACTTAATGAAAAAAATATTTCTCCTCATATTTTTATGCATTTTCACTCTCGGGTTTTCGCAAAAAAAGAAAAAAACGAAATCCAAAGGCATTGTAGAAAAGGAAACTGCCATCATCTATACAGAAAGTGATGCGGAAACCACTGCGGAAGCAAGAGTGATTGCCGGATTTCTGAAACAAAATCCCGGACACGCCAAAACGGATTATTTCAAAAGAAAACTGATTGCCATCATCACGGCAGGAAATTCTCCTGAAGCCAAGCCAACCATTAAACCCTTAAGTGAAGATAAAATAAAGCAGATGGTTCTGGATAACAACAGCCTGAACAATTCTAAAACCATTGCTACCAATGCTTCCAAAGCGGAAAGAACCGTAAACTACGCGAGTGTTGCCGGATCGGCTAAAAAATCTACCGGAGCAAGCGAACAGAATAAAAAGACAGCAGCTATGTTAACCCATCTTTTTAATAACGATCCGATGGATAAGGAAGCTTACATCAATATTAAAAACAGGTCTAAATGTAATCTGATTGTAAAGATCAATGGAAAAAAATATTATAATCTTGATGTTCCGGCAAACGGACAAAACTTTTTATTGGTAGAAAAAGGGGAATATATTTTAACCACAATGGTTTGTGATGCCAAATATTCGTCCCTGAAAAAGATTAATAAAGATATTGAGATCGAATTGAATCTGAGTGAATAATTGAATAGAGAAAAGAGCTAAAAAAACCGGTTAAGAAAATTTTTCTTAACCGGTTTTTTAATTTACAGGATTGTTGGAGTTTCCAGCCTGATCTTTCCAGAATTCTACCTGCTCCTTTAATTCTTTTATACGTTCTTCATATTGTTCAACGAGCTTTTCGGAAAGAAAAGAATTGATATTCGTAATTGTTCCTACGTTTTGAAAAGCAAAACCACCTAATTGATCTAAATTGCTAAAATTGTTTGCTTCGTCAGAAAAGAAATTCTCAGGTTTTATTTCAAAAATTTCACTTAATTTTTCAATATGATGTACCCATGAATTGCTTTCCCCGCTTTCTATGCGTGCATAGGCAGACTGGGAGATGTGTAGTTTATCTGCCATATCATCCTGAGAAAACCCTTTGGATTTTCTTAATCTTTTTATTTTCTCAGCTACGGTATTTGTCATCGGTATAAATATTTAAAACAAATATAGAAAATTATTTCAAATCACAGGCTTTACCCGATAATCGGGTAATTTTATGCAAATATAGGTTTTTGGGGAAGTGTTATTTTTCACATATTTGTAGAGTAATTTTAAAAAAACAGTATATTTAACCCATTAAAAAAACAACAAATAACTATGACGAAAAAAATGATTTCGTGGCTGTCCTTCATTGCAGTGTTTCTTTTTCTCCTGCACTCCTGTGTGCACGATGAGATTTATTCTTCTTCCGATCCTGCATCTGCAGAGTACCATTCTAAAAGTCTTTGGAAAGAAGATGAAAAGTACATTAAAAATGTAATGAAAGTTTTTGATGAATATGCAGATAAAAGCTATTTTGCTTCAAACTTCGGAGATGTTTACTGGGATTATGCTACTACCATGGGAACTTATGATGAAAAGTTTCTTGAGGTTCCGGTAGTTAAAAACGGTAAGATTAATTTTATTCTTTTGGTCTACAGAGAAGACGACAGAATTTTCTTTAAAAGAAAAGATGAAGAAAGCTCAAAAGAATTCTTTAAGGTTTTGATTTTTACAGACAGGGTTAAAAACAAATTATCAGGAAGAATTTTAGGAGCAGGTGGAAACACATCCAAAACATTCTGCTATACTGTAGAAACTACTGTAGAATGGACTAATGATGACGGAAGCCCAGGACCTACCTTCTCTCATTCTGAAACATACTGCTTTCCTACAGGACCATCATTGCCCTGCCAGGCTCTGGATACAGAAAGTAATTGTGGTGGTGGTTACGGAAATGGCGGCAGTGGCGGTTCAGGTGGCGGATCTACAGGCTATCCTTATCCGCAGAACAACCAGACGCCCTGCGAGAAAACGAAAAATATTGTAAATAAACCTCAGATAAAAGCTAAACTTACCTCTTTACAATCATATGCAAATACAAATACCAAAATTGAAAGTGGTTTTCAGGAACTAAAAAGCGGTACATTAGTAAATGGTGTTGTAAATGGTGATAACCAAATAGAATTTGGAATAGGTCCCAATTCTCAGGGTACTGTACATACCCATCAACCCGGAACAATCGGTATTTTCGCACCACAGGATATTATGACTTTTTTAGCCATTGTACATGCGCAAGATGCTAATGCTCTTGGAAATGCTTATAGTGGAACTATTTCTTCCAGTGGCACTTATTTTATTAATTTTACAGGAACGGCATCTGATTTGCCTCCTGCTATGACGGAAGCACAAGAAGCAGCTTATGTTGCAGCAACGGTTAAAGATTATACAGAAAAGTATTATAAACTTTTAAAAGCCGAAGGAAAAAAATCATATCAAACATTATCAAGTATAGGATTAGAAAAATTATTTTTTGACATGCTAGACAAAATAGGTTTAGCTGGGAAAATAACTCTTATTAAAGAAGACAACGGAAATACTTCAACAATACAAAAAGACTCGAGTGGAAATCCAATACCGAATCCTTGTTAATTCATTAAAATAATTATTATGCAGAAAAAAATCTTGTATTTATTTATAATACTAATATCATCTGTAAGCTGCAAAGCTCAACAATATTCATTAAATACCGATTACGAAACTATTCCAAACAATTCTCACATTAAAGATCTTAATAATGAATATGATAAATTTGTTGGGACATGGAAAGCTACATTAGGAGATAAAGAAATCTATATTTATGTTACTAAGCAAGAGGATAGACCAATAATTCGATTAACAAAAAATTTTTATAGAGATGTTTTATTAATTAGATATAAAATTTTAATTAATAACCAAATAATAGAAAGCACAGTGAATTCTTCTAACGACAGCACTAATATAATAAGTATGGGAACAGAAATAGATAATTCAGTCGCATTTAGTTATGAAGGTGGAAAATGTACTGTAGGATGGGGAATAATTAATACTGAGTATATTGACTCTTCCCATCTGAACTGGCACTATCAACCTCAATCTACAGTTATTACTAATAAAAGCTGTCCAGATTACCCTGCCGGAGGGATAAAAATAAATTTACCTTATGAGCCTGCTGATATAATTTTTACAAAACAGTAGTGAAAAATTTAATAACAATTTTAGGAATTTTTCTTGTGTTTTATTGTAAAGCGCAGCAATACCCTTTAAATACAAATTATAGAATTATTCCCGACAATTCTTATATTAAAGATACTAATAATGAGTACAATAAATTTATTGGAAATTGGAAAACTACAATCAATGGAAAACAGATCACTCTATTAATTAGTAAGGAAGATAACAGAAGTACAAGTTTATTTAATCGACATTTTTATAGAGATGTTTTATTAATACGATATAAAGTTTTAGTTAATAATCAAATTGTTGAAGATACTATGAATTCTTCAAATGATATGGTTAACGCAATTAGCATGGGAACACAAATTGATGGCTCCGTTCTCTTTGATTATAAGGGATTGAAATGTTTGATAGGAAATGGATTTATCACTCTTGAATATATTGATTCTACACATCTAAAATGGAATTATCAGCCCCAATCTACCGTTGTAACGAATAAAAGTTGTTCGGATTACCCAACGGATGGTGTAAAAATAAATCTTCCATATGAGCCATCAGATATAATTTTTACAAAACAGTAAAGTAAATCCATCAAAAATTCGAAAAATAAAAATAATGAAAAAAGCACTAATAATTACATCATTAGGAATTGCGCTATTTTGTAATGCTCAACAAATCCTCCCTTTAACAACCAAAAACTATAATGTACCGTTAAATGCTTATATAAAGGATATAGACAACCAACTCCCCGACTTTGAGGGTACATGGAAAGGGACTTGGAATAATAAGACATTCATAATTAATTTTAAGAAAGTAAAGTATCACGAAACATTTGCACAGCAAAATCCGTATGATAAAGATTTATTATTTGGTAAATTTCAGGTGAAGGATGCTAATGGAAAAATTCTTTTTGATAATCTTTCAGTTAAGGATATTTATTCAAAAATCCAAGGAATGCATATTAACCCAAGTGGTAAATATGAGTTGATGTATATGGATCCGGAATTATGTAATAAAGTTGGAACGATTATGATTGGATTTAATAATCCTACAAAAACAGAATTGAAGTTCAGATATAAAGATTATCCGCAAAATATTGATTCCGGATGTTTTTATTATGGTAAACCTGCAGATCAGCAACCTGATCCATTACCTAAAGAGATTATTCTTACTAAAATATAGCCCCCAAAAAACCGGTTAAGAAAATTTTTCTTAACCGGTTTAATTTTTTATCCTTTAAATTGCCCCATCGCAATGAATTTCTCCTGTCTCTGGGTTTCAAGTTCTTTTCCAGTGAATTTTGAAAAGGCTTTGATGTTCTGCAATATTGAATTTTTAAGGTTCAGATACGTTGTTTCCGGATCGTAATGCGCTCCTCCAAGAGGTTCTTCCACAATTCCGTCGATGAATTTTTCTCTTAAAGCATCTTTCGGAGTCAGGTTCAGAGCGTTTGCCGCATCTTCTTTATGATCCCAGTTTCTCCAAAGGATGGATGAGCAGCTTTCTGGTGCAATTACCGTATACCATGTGTTTTCCAACATATATACTTTGTTTCCTACACCAATTCCCAAAGCTCCGCCACTCGCTCCTTCACCAATAATGTAGGTGAAAATAGGAGTTTTAAGCATCGTCATTTCGAAAATGTTTCTTGCAATTGCTTCTCCCTGTCCTCTTTCTTCCGCTTCAAGACCAGGATAAGCTCCCGGTGTATCTACCAAAGTAATTACAGGAATTCTGAACTTTTCTGCAAGCTTCATCAGTCTCAAAGCTTTTCTGTATCCTTCAGGATTCGGCATTCCGAATCTTCTGTGCTGTCTTTCTTTTGTAGTTCTTCCTTTCTGAGTTCCAATGATCATTACTTTCTGACCGTCCAGGGTTGCTAAACCACCGATCATGGCAGGATCATCTGCGAAATTTCTGTCTCCGTGAAGTTCTAAGAAACTGCCTTTGTCCACCATTCCGTGGATATAGTCCAGTGTGTAAGGACGATCCGGATGACGGGAAAGTTGTACTCTTTGCCAAGGGGTAAGATTTCCATAGATTTCTTTTTTCTTTTCTATGATTTTATCCTCGATCTGGCTACATGCTAATTTTACATCAACACCACTTTCTTCTCCTACTAAAGAACAGGTTTGGTATTGGTCCATTAATTCTTTTATAGGAAGTTCGAAACTTAAATATTCCATTCTTGAAGTAAATTAAATCTTTCAAATTTATGAAAAATTATCAAAATCTATTTAAAATTATTGATAGCATTGTTTATTCTGGAGATAGTCTCCTCTTTTCCAAGAAGTTCCATAATGTCCGGAACGTCTGGTCCTTTCAGTTCTCCAACCAACGACAAACGTAAAGGCATCATCACTTTACCCATTCCCAAACCTTTATTTTCCGCGAAATCATGAACCTTCTGCTTAAGATTTTCAGCATTAAAATCAGCTCCTTCAAGATTTGAAGCCAATTCCCCTAAAATTGCCGAAGTTTCATCATTCCAGGCTTTTTTGGATGCTTTTTCGTCATAAGAAGTGGGTGCTTCGAAGAAAAACTTTCCGTTTTTGTAGATGTCTTTCGGGAAAGTAGCTCTTTCTTTCATCAGCTTAATCACTTTTAACAATTTATCGTCTGATAATGTTAAATTTAAATCTGAATTTTTAAGAATATTCAGTAATTCATCATCCGAAGTTTTCTGGATGTACTGATGATTGAACCATTCTGCTTTTTCCTTGCTGAATCTTGCTCCGGCTTTATGAACTTTGTTCAGATCAAATTCTTTTGCCATTTCATCCAGAGATAAAATTTCTTTATCATCTGCAGGAGACCAGCCCAAAAGTGCAACCATATTGATGAATGCTTCAGGCAGATATCCGCTTTCTCTGTATCCTTTTGAAACATTTCCTGTTGCAGGATCTGTAAAATTCAAAGGAAATACTGGAAATCCGAATTTATCGCCATCTCTTTTGCTTAGTTTTCCGGAAATTCCTTTTTTAAGAAATTGTTTTACAGAAGCTAATATTTCATTGTCCTTATCATTTTCGCTTAACATTGATTTAAATCTTGGACTTTTTACTTCTGAAAAGAAAGATTTAATAATTGTTGCAGATTCATCAAAAGAAAACTGATTGTTTTTTGCTACGAACTCTTCTGTGAAAGATTTAGTAATTTCATCTATATTTTCTTTATTAATTAAAGTTGAAACATCAGGTTTTAAAATCAAGGAAAGATGGGCAAACTGAGGCGCTTCCCAACCCATTGCTTCATATAATAAAGTGTGTAGTCCTAAAGAAGGCAGCCATTCTTCACCACGGATAACGTGAGAAATTTCCATTTCGTGGTCATCGATGATGTTGGCGAAATGATAAGTCGGCATTCCATCGTTTTTTACAAGAACTTTATCGTCTAAAGTATTGGTATTCACGGACGAATTTCCTCTAATGATGTCTACAAGATTTAATGTTCTGTCGATCGGCATTTTGAATCTCACGACATACGGCGTTTTTTCATCCAGCAATTTCTGAACTTCCTCTTCAGAAAGTGCAATACTGTTTCTCAAACGGTTTCTGGATTTATTGTCATAAGAAAAAACTTCGCCTCTTGCTTCATATTCAGCACGGATCGCGTCCAGTTCTTCAGCGGTATCAAAAGCAATGTAAGCATAATCTGTTTTTAAGATCTGCTCTGTATATTTATCGTAAATATCTCTTCTTTCAGATTGTCTGTACGGAGCGAATTTTCCTCCTTTTTTCGGGCTTTCATCGGCAATAATTCCGCACCATTCAAGGGCTTCTTCAATGTATTCTTCTGCTCCTTCAACGTATCTTGCGGTATCTGTATCTTCAATTCTCAATACAAATTCACCTCCCTGATTTTTAGCAAAAAGATAATCGTATAATGCGGTTCTTACGCCTCCTAAATGTAAAGGTCCCGTAGGACTTGGAGCAAAACGTACTCTTACTTTGTCCATTTTAAATAAAAATTTTTGCAAATTTACTTAAACTAATATAAAAAGGTACATTTATTTGCGATAAACTAATTTTAATCATCTATTTGAACGATTAATTTTCTAAGTGTAAAAATCAATTAAAATAATTTCCTTTTCGAAAAATAACAGATATAATGCTGTATTTTTGTGGAGTTTTAAATTCACCATGGCACAAGTTAAAAAACAGAATAAGTTGTCTTTTTATATTCAGGGATTTGCAAGAGGATTATTTCCTGTAAAATCTTTCGAAAAAAAAATTGATGATCTCTATAAAACCGTTTCCAAAGAACAGCTTACAACAGTTGAAAGAAGAGTAGACTACTACAACAAAATTTCATCGGAAACCCAAGTAAATCATTCCGGAACTACAATCGCAGATCTTTTGAAGCCTAAAACTCCGAAAGCCTACTATTTTGATACTTATGAGTATGCAAGATATTTTCCGAAAGATTTAAAGATTGATTTTGCATTTGGTGATGTCAATACCATCCTTGATTTTCCCAAAATAACGAAAAGCCGCCCTATTCACGGAAATAATGAAAACAATATTTTACTGAATCTGGACAAAGCAAGACATTTCGTCTCTGTAAAGGACAGTCTGAATTTTTCTGAAAAGAAAAATATCATGATTGGCAGAGCGGCAGTTCATCAGGAGCACCGAAAAAGATTTTATGAAAAGTATTTTAACAATCCGCTTTGTGATCTGGGACAGGTAAACAAAAACGGAAACAAGGAATGGATAAAACCTAAGATTTCGATCGGGGAGCATTTAAAAAGTAAATTTATTTTAAGCCTTGAAGGAAATGATGTTGCCACGAATTTAAAATGGATCATGTCTTCTAATTCTATTGCCGTTTCGCCGCCTTTAAAGATGGAAACATGGTATATGGAAGGAACTTTAAAACCAGATGTACATTTTATCGGGATTGATGAGAATTATGAAAATCTTGAGGAAAAGCTTCAGTATTACATCGATCATGAAAATGAAGCTTTGGAAATAATACGAAAAGCCAAAGAATACAGAGCGCAGTTTAATGATAAAAATGTTGAAAATTTAATATCACTTTTAGTATTGAAAAAATATTTTGACTACATTCGCTAAAAATTATTAGACAGATATGCTAGAAATCGGAGAAAGACCTTGGGGAAAATATTATGTTTTAGCGGATGAACCACATTATAAGCTGAAAAGAATAGAAGTAAATCCGGGGCAGAAATTATCTTACCAGTATCATCACAAAAGACAGGAACAGTGGACGATTATTGAAGGTGATGCTACCATCGTTCTGGATGATAAGGAGATCAGTTTATCTTACGGTGAAAGTATTTTTATACCTCTTGGCGCCAAACACAGAATAATGAACCTTTCGGATAAGCCGGTTGTATTTATAGAAGTACAGACGGGAACGTATTTCGGAGAGGACGATATTGTGAGGCTCGAGGATGAATATGACAGGAATTAAGAATAAAAAGGTTACAGATTGCTGTAGCCTTTTTATTTATGAATTATATCTTTGTAATCTTTTTTACTAAAATAATTAAGATTTAATATAAAACATTATATGAAAATTATTTTCCATGAGAATCAGCTTTGTTACAGAGGTACATCAAATGCAATTTTTGATTATGCCCATTATAATGAAGAAATTCTAAATAATCAGTCTGTGATTCTTTATCCGAAAAACAGTCCTAATAATATTCCGGAAGCGATCCAAAGGTTTGAGAAGCGTTTTACGGTTTATGGGTATAATGATTTAGCCGACAGAGATAAATTCATCAGAGAATCCAATGCTGATATTTTTTATGCTATTAAGTCTGGTGAAAAAGAGAATGATATCCCAACAAATCTAATAAAAACCGTTATACATGCTGTTTTTAAATATAATGAGCCCTACGGAAATGTCTATGCTTACGTTTCAGAATGGCTCTCTAATAAAATGAGCAACGGAATATTACCTTTTGTACCGCATATTGTAGATCTTCCGAATATTGAAGGTGATTTCAGAGAAGAGCTAAATATTCCTAAGGAGGCAATAGTATTTGCAAGATATGGCGGTTATGAAACTTTTGATATAGATTTTGTAAAAGAAACAGTAAAAAAAATAGCCCGTAAAAATAAGAATGTGTATTTTATTTTTATGGGAACTGAAGAATTTGTGAAAAGGAATTTTTTCAGATCTTATAGAAATATCATTTTTCTTCCTCCAACTACAGATATAGAGCGAAAGGTGAAATTTATAAATACTTCTGATGCTTTTTTACATGCAAGAAAACAAGGTGAAAGTTTCGGGATTGCAATTGGAGAATTTTCAATAAAAAATAAACCTGTCATCACTTGGGCATATTCCGATGAGAAATCTCATTTGGAAATATTAGGAGATCGTGCTATTGTATATAAAAACAAAAATGATCTGTTTGATATTCTGAAAAACTTTCGTCCTGATGCTAAAAAAAACTGGGATTGTTATTCTCAATTTTATAACCCAAAAGCAGTTATGGAAAAATTTAAAAAAATTTTTATAGATTCTTAAAAATAACTCTTAAACATCAGTTTTAATCTTTTTTTTAATGTAAGAGGAAATTTAATAGTATCTGGGTTTATCTTTCTTCTTAATGTAGCAACAAGGTCGTTGATATTTTTTGCTTTAATAAATTCTAAACTTTGCCAGTCATTAGGATTAAGCGGATGAAAATTTTCAAGTTTTGAATAGTTATCTAAACTTACATCTTTCCATTCAGAATAGAAAGTATCAACATCGAAGTCATTCGTATGGCCCCAATTTTTTATCTTTGTGTAGATCTCATCTTCATCCCTTGCCCAAGATTGATGGATGATGTAGGAATCGATGTGATATGTAACTGGATTTTCAGGATACCTTGCATTGAAATAATCTGGAAGATTTGTTATTAAAAAACACGGTTCTTGATAAGGAGTAACGGCTAAAAATCCATTTTCAGTTTTTCTAAAAAGAGTTATGAATTTAACAAAAAAGTTAGCTGGTGTTTTGTGAGGATTTCTTAGAAGATATTTATGCTTTCTTAAAAAAGAACATAATTCTTTAAAATAAAGCGGATATTCATCACTGTCAATTTGAATATGCCAACCTCCCTTTCCCATTTTTTCAGCCAGCATATTTCTTTGTCTCGTTTCTAAATCAAGAGGAGGGGTGTTAGGAATATAAAAACTGTCACTGTAAAATGAGATCTTATTTTGGATATCCAATGATTTTATTTTAGAAAAAATATTTTCAGGAATTTCAAGTTTTTGTCCTGTCCATGTTTTACCATCCTTATCAAAACATATATAGATTACATCTGCATAATCATATACCAAAGAAAGTGAATTGAAAATATACTCATAGTCATATGATAAAAGATATCCTATTTTAATTATTTTTTTCATTTTAAAATCTATTTTGCGAATATAGAAAAGCTTTTTTTGTTGTCAAATTAATTTAAATTCTTTTTTCTAATTTCCGATTATAGTTTTTATTGCTTTTTAATTAAAAAATTTTATTATAATATTGCGAAATATTTGACCAAAATGGGAATTAAAAGATTTTTTAAAAACTTAAGAAAAGATTATTTATTCATAAAGAACAAAAGAACAATAAAAGCTAATCACTTTGAATTGGATTTCTTTAAAAATTATCAATTTAAATTTAATAAGCCTTCGGAGGATATCGAGGTTTCTATAATTATTCCTGTTTATAACCAAATACGTTACACTTTAAACTGCCTGTATACAATAGATAATCATGATCAGCATATTAAGAAAGAAATTATTATCATTAATGATAAAAGTACGGATGATACGCTTGATTATCTTTCCAAAATAGAGAATATTATTTTGTTGAATAATGAAGAAAATCTAGGTTTTTTACGAAATATAAATAAAGGAATAAAGAATGCGAGGGGAAAATATATCTATATTTTAAATAATGATACAGAAGTTCAGCAAAATTATCTAAGTTCTTTACTGGAGGTTTTTAAAACAAGAAAAAATGTAGGTGCAGTAGGCTCAAAAATGATTTTTGAAAATAATCTTTTGCAGGAAGCAGGCTGTCTAATCTTTAAAGACTGTGAAATTGTAAATTTAGGAAGGTTTGATTCTATAGATAATCCGGCGTATAACTTTCTAAGAAAAGTAGATTATAGCTCAGGTTGTAGTCTATTATTCAGAAAAAAAGACGAATCAGGAAATCTTAACCAGCTTGACGAAGAATTTTTACCGGCATATTATGAAGAAACAGATTTTTGTCAGCGTCTCAAATACATACAGAATTTAGATATTTATTATCAGCCACAATCTGAAATATTGCATTTTGAGAATATCAGTTATACAGGAAACGATAGTAATAAAGAGAAATTGCTTGAAGCGAATGCTGTAAAATTCAAAAAAAGATGGAACTCAAAGTTTGTTCATGAAAAATTTTTGAATATAAATAATCAAAAGCAACTGAATGTTTATAAAGATTATACCAAACCTACTATTTTATTTTTGGAGGAATCTATGCCGAAATATGATCAGGATAGTGGCTCAAGAAGACTCGATGAACTTTTTAAAATCTTGATAGCTAACGGAAATAAAATTTTACTGGGAGTTCCTGCTTTTAATGAATCAGATCCTAAATATATAAAATATTGTGAATCTTTAGGAATAGAAGTATTTCAGGATTACGTCTCTCCAAAAAATAAAGTTATTAAAGTTAATCAGCAGATAATAGATAAGTTACCTCTTATTGATCTTATATGGGTATTCAGACCTAATGGTTTTAAACATTGGTATTCTCTTTTGAAAAAGCATATCACTCACCAAAAATTCATTTATGATATGGTAGATCTTCACTATTTGCGTGTTGAAAGAGAAAAAGAATATCTGCCTGTAACTAAAAAGATGGAAAAGAAAAATATGAAGATGAAAGATTTAGAGTATTATGCTATGAAGACCTCTGATGCTGTAGCTGCCATCAGTGACGTTGAAAAACAAATTATATCCAAAAATGGAGTAGATATCAAGAAAGTACATGTTGTGAGTAATTTTCATGATGTTAGTCAAATTAATAATAATGATTTTTCTTCAAAAAAGGGACTTTTGTTTATTGGAGGTTTCAGACATCTTCCAAATTTAGATGCTTTGAATTTTTTGTATGAAGAAATAATGCCTTTGGTCTGGAAGAAAGATGATTCTGTTTTCGTAAATGTAATAGGTCCGGAATTACCATTGGAAATAGCCGAAAAATACAATTCACAAAAATTTAGAATTTTAGGATATCAGGAATCTGTAGATGAATGGTTTAATTCTTCCAGGCTGTTTGTTGCGCCTTTGAGATATGGTGCAGGCGTAAAAGGAAAAATCGGACAGGCTCTGGAGTTTGAATTACCTATAGTTACAACTCCAATAGGTGTGGAAGGAATGAATTTACAGAATAATGTTCATGCTCTTGTAAGCGATATTAACGATCCTTATGCTTTTGCTGATAATATTCTGAAGCTTTATTCTGATGAAGTTTTATGGAGTAAATTAAGAGATAACTCTAAAAATGCACTGCATCCTTTTTCTAAAGAAGAACAAGGAAAAAGAGTTCTTAATTTGATTGCTGAACTTTATAAAAAAAATGATTAGACATTCAAAATATTGTTATACTTTTAAAATTATAAACACATTACATATTAAATTAAAAAACATAGAAATGAAAAAGCTTTTTTCTTTATCAATTTCATGATTTATCAAATTGTTTTTGCAGGAGATCCTCAATCTTCTTTTACTAAAATTAATAATGACGTCATAATTAGTGGATCAAGTCCAACCTCAATAATTACAAAAACAATTACGTTGGTCGAAAGTCAACAAGTTTTAGTTGTTGCTGATGGGAGGTATTTCCCTTATAGTAAAAATGGTATAGCACAAGTTAATATCCAAATTGACAATAATAATTCTTATAGCAGTAATGCTATTATTGATTGGACAAACTCTTCAAATGCGGTTCAACATACATTTAATTGTATTGCAACTACAACTTTATCTGCAGGTACTCATACAATTAAGCTAATAGGATTTGCTCATCCATCAACTTCTAATACAAATTTTAAAGTTGGTGGAGGAACAGGTTTATCAATATTAATTAATCCAGCACCAAATATTATATCTTCTGGGTTAACTAGCGATAGTCCTGGATCAGTCTCAAAAGTTGGGGAGGAATGTTAAGTAGTTTTATCTTTGTATAATGCTAAACGATCAAGAATTACTAAAGTTTTTGCTTCCACCATACTTAGTGGATTATTTTGATATTGTGAAATTTGAAGAAAAAGGAGC